>CAZGUZ010000015.1:0-1220 GCA_964529025.1 uncultured Candidatus Saccharibacteria bacterium | reverse complement strand
AAAAAGCCCCGTATGATATACGGGGCTTTCGATTTGAGGAACGATTCATTAAAAACCTAAGTCTGCAAATAGCCACTGGGCTTCTTTCTTTTCAGCACCTAAAATTTCAGCAACTTCACGAACAGCACCCTTGTGACCATTAAATAAACAGTCTTTCAACAAATGCGCTGCGATAAGCACAGGGGCTGCAGTTTCGGCATCAATACGACTTGGACCATCAAAGTTAAAAAGTGTACCTGAGAAATTTTTCACCAAAAAGTAATGCTTTTGATGAACTTTTTCTTTGTCATACCTGTCAGGTACTACGATTTTACTTTTCGGTAAATACACCAAGTCTGACTCTGCTACGAACAACCCTGTTTCTTCCTGGATTTCACGTAGCACTGTTTGCTCTGGTGTCTCACCGAGTTTTTTAGTGTAACCATTCTCATCTCCTGCCATATGGAAAAGAGGGTTGTACGGCATACATACAAAATAAAAAATTTTTTTCTCATCATTCCATACGGGAATAATAGCACTCGAACAAAATGATTTATCTTTTGATGTACCACCTGGTAATTGGATTCTAGTGAACCCCATAGACTTAAAGATCTCAAGCGCCTCGGATAATTCATCCGGAGTGCTCAAGGTTTTTTGGGCTGAAACTGTCATAACGTATAATTTTTTTAATTTAAGAGCATTATATCATATATAATAGAATAAGTCAATATACTTCCTTACCCCCTTATCATATAAGCCTTTTGTGCTATACTAGACTCATGAATACGACAGAACATCAGGCTCATATGCGTCACTCTCTCGCCCATCTTTTAGGGGCTTCAGTTATGGCACTTTACCCTGGCTCAAAATTAACACTTGGACCCGCTATCGATAACGGTTTTTATTATGATATTGATGTTGCAGGAAAAATCACCGATGCTGATATTCCACACATCGAAACAAAAATGCGTGAACTCCTAAAGGAATGGTCAACATTTGAGAAACAAACAGTCTCCCCCTCCGAAGCAAAAAATACTTTTCAAGGAAACGAATACAAACACGAACTGATTGACGGCATCGTAGAAAAAGGCGAAGATATTACACTCTATACTTCAGGATTATTTACAGACCTTTGCCGTGGTGGACATATTGAAAATATGAGTACGATTGATCCTCTGTCATTCAAACTCGACCGTGTCGCTGGTGCATACTGGCGTGGAGATGAAAAGAATAAAATGCTT
>CAZGUZ010000014.1:0-1927 GCA_964529025.1 uncultured Candidatus Saccharibacteria bacterium | reverse complement strand
AATCCGTCCAAAGTAAAGAACTCCTAGTCAGAGTCTACTTTGGACGGTCATATCTCGAAAGGGGTATGGGTATACCTCACGGGGTATATCGGATCTGGCTAGGAGCTTTTTGCTACCTACACGATCCTTCATAACAAAACCGTCCAAAGTTTATGAAAAATCTTTTAGAAAAGTTTAAACAATTATCTCTTTTTAAGCAGATAATTATTGTTCTCGTTGTTCTTACTATTGTTATAGTTAATTTTAATATTTTTAAAAACCTTATCTATGTAGGTGTTGTTGTAGGGGTAATTTACCTTCTCTTTACAAAGATATTTAGATCACCGAAAAGAAAAGGTTTAGATTTATATTCTCAGAAAATCAAAGAGCTACTAGTTGATGGCAACCTCTCAGGAGACGACAAAACAATTTTAGAGCAAATTAAAAAGGATCATAATTTAACCGACAAGGATGTTGAAAAATATAACCTTATAGGATTCAAGATGTTTTTCGATAAGATCACTGATGACTCAAGGATCACAGAAACGGAAAGAAAAGAACTGGTTAAAATTTATTCCGACTTGAACTTATCAACAGAGAACCTTGCTTATAATCAAAGTGACTTTAATAAATACTATACTCTACATCTTATTGACGAGGGCAAGCTACCAACCATTGATGTACCTAATCTGAATGTTAATTTAAAGACAGGTGAAAAACTGCACTATATAAATAAGGCATTTATTGTTAAGAATAAATCAGTGACCAAGGGTTACAACTACAGTGGGTTTTCTGGCTCCATTAAAATCGCAAAAGGAATACGGTATCGAGTTGGAAGTATAAAAGTTGCTCCACAGAAAGTGAATGTAATGATGACTGACGACGCAGGTACATTTTATTTAACCACCGAAAATCTTGGTTACATCGGTCTTAATAAACATTTCTGTATTTCTTACGACAAGATATCTTCTTTAGATGTGAGAGATGGATTTTTATACCTATACAAAAAAGGTAAAGAGGGTCCATTTATTATTTCAATGGACGACTTTGAATTACCACTTGCGATTGTTTCTTATAAGATAAATGAGTAATAAAATTATCCCAACAATATTCCACCCGCAACTGGATTATTCTCAATGATTTTAAGAACTACGATGGAAAAAGCGTCAGCTAGATCATCGTGTTTTTCTTTTCCAAATCCAAGGAGTTGATCAATTAATTCCTCACATCCACTTTCTGGAAATAGAATTCTTCCATCTTTTAATAACGGAGTTGTTAGTCGTAATCGTGCACCTTTGTCATTTCTACCAGTAGGTACTCCTTCGATATCATACTTTTGGCTTTCAAAAAATTGAATCAATGCCTTTTGATATCCAACATCTTCAACATACAACTTTACTCGGTTATGTTTCATCTTTTCAGTTGCTACCAGTGCTTTAATAAATTCTGCATGCACAGGAAATGAACTTCTCTTGTTGTAGGGATGTTTTTGAATATAGATTTTCATGTTTTTTCCTGTGCCGTATACATACGCAACAACAATGGCAGTACAATCAGCAGAATCTTTTTCACTTACCGCCAAATCAATACCGATACAGATACTTCTGAATCCATCCGCAGGCATCTTGTCATAAAATGTGATCCATTCAGGAGATACGATTTGCTCGTCTGTAGTAATAATCTGGAGCATATATTCACGAAACCATGCGACCTCATTCATGGTCTTTTCTCTTTCAGCCTCAACGTCTTCGATGGTCGGATACTTGCCGGGCCACAAAGGATTACCTTTTCCATCTACGATTGGGTATTCTCGATAGACTGATTTGATACGCTTCATTTCATCGCCTTCAATACGCTTTTGCAGACGTTTCAATACAGAATCTTCATGCAGAAGATTACCCACAGCAATAATGCGAGTTTTCTTTGTTCCTGCGGGAATAACCTCACT
>CAZGUZ010000013.1:0-3174 GCA_964529025.1 uncultured Candidatus Saccharibacteria bacterium | reverse complement strand
ACCGATAGTGAACTAGTACCGTGAGGGAAAGGTGAAAAGCAGCCCGGTGAGGGCGGTGAAATAGACCTGAAACCATATGTTTACAAGGAGTCGGAGAGGGTGCTTGCATCCTCGACGGCGTGCCTATTGAAGAATGAGCCAACGAGTTAATCTTATATCTTTGTCTAAGGGGCAGCACCCCGGAGGCCTAGCGAAAGCGAGTCTGATAAGGGCGAAATATAGATATAGGATTAGACCCGAAGCCAGGTGAGCTACCCATGAGCAGGGTGAATTCTGTCGAAAGACAGAAGGAGGCCCGAACCGTTTGATCGTGCAATTTCTTCGGATGACTTGTGGGTTGGAGTGAAAAGCTAATCGAACCTGGTAATAGCTGGTTCTCTCCGAAATAGCTTTTGGGTTAGCGTTATGTGTTCCCCTGGGGGGTAGAGCACTGGAAGGTCTTGATAGGTAGAAATACCACAAGACCTATCAACCTCCGAATACCCAGGACTAAAAACATAGCAGTTAGACGATGGGGGCTAAGCTCCATACGTCAAAAGGGAAACAGCCCAGATCTCAATTTAAGGTCCCTAAATTTATACTAAGTACACTTAAGGTTGTGAAGTTTCTGTGACAATGAGGAGGTTGGCTTAGAAGCAGCCACCCTTTAAAGATAGCGTAACAGCTCACTCATTCAGAGATTTTGCGCCGTAGATTATCGGGGTTAAGTATAATACCGAAACTGAGGGCTTGTGATTTCTTCGGAAATCATGAGCGGTAGGAGAGTGTTTCTGTCTGCGTCGAAGCCAAAGGGGTGACCCATGGTGGAGCGACAGGAAGTAAGAATGTTGGCACAAGTAACCGCAATGCGAGTGAGAATCTCGCACATCGAAAGACTAAGGTTTCCTTTTCAATGTAGATCAGAGAAGGGTTAGTCGGGCCTAAGGGGATGGCGAAAGCCGCACCCGATGGACACATGGTTAATATTCCATGACTTGTATAAGATGCGATGGAGGGACGAAGATTATTATGCAAAGCTCATTATTGGTTTTGAGTTCTTGCCAAGAGGTGGTCTTTTAGGTAAATCCGGGAGACATTAACACCGATTTGGAGAGGAAATCCTGCGATTCGTCAAAGGAGATTTTGCAAAAAAGACTTCCAAGAAAAACTTCTAAGCTTAATTATATACAATCCGTACCGTAAACCGACACAGGTAGTCAGGTCGAGTAGACCAAGATGAACGAGTTAGAGGTCCCCAAGGAACTCGGCAAAAAAGCGACCGTAAGTTAGCAATAAGGTCTGCCTGTAGCAATACAGGCCGCAGCTAAAGTTTTACCAGCGACTGTTTATCAAAAACACAGCTCCCTGCGAACTCGTAAGAGGATGTATAGGGGGTGACACTTGACCAATGCCAGAAGGTCAAATATTGGCGGTGCCAAACACTTTGCATTTAAAGAAATTTGAATTCAAAGTGTTTGGTGCTGATCGATATAAGCCCTGGTGAATGTCGGCCGTAACTATAACGGTCCTAAGGTAGCGAAATTCCTTGTCTGGTAAGTTCAGACGCGCACGAATAGTGTAACGACTGGTAAACTGTCTCGGGGACTTGCTCGGTGAAAATACAGTGGCGGTGAAGATGCCGCCTACCTGCAGTTAGACGAAAAGACCCCAGAAGCTTTACTATAACTTGATATTGTTTGTACGTTTTGAATGCGTAGCATAGATGGGAGGATTTGAAGCGTTCCTTTCGGGGAACGTGGATCCGTCAGTGAAATACCATTCTTTCGGAATGTACGATCTAACCTCTTCAGAAAAAATGAAAAGGGACATTATCTGGTGGGTAGTTTTGGTGGGGCGCTATCCTCCTAAAAAGTAACGGAGGAGTTTAAAGGTTAGCTAGGTGCGAATGGAAACCGTACCGATAGTGTAATGGCACAAGCTAGCTTGACTGTAAGACGTACTTGTCGAGCAGGTGCGAAAGCAGAACATAGTGAACCGAGAGTTCGCATTAGATGCGGCTCGAGATTAACGGATAAAAGTTACTCTGGGGATAACAGGCTGGTACTGCCTAAGAGTCCATATCGACGGCAGTGTTCGGCACCTCGATGTCGGCTCATCTTATCCTGGGGCTGGAGCAGGTCCCAAGGGTTTGGCTGTTCGCCAATTAAAAAGATACGCGAGCTGGGTTCAGACCGTTCACTCTCTAAGAAATTTTTCTTAGAGGGTATCGATCGTGAACAATCGAAGAAACACTTGGAGTGTGAATCAATCTGAATCATATTCGAGGAAGTGTTATCAATATAAGGACCAACACAAAGAAGAAATAGAAGAAAAATTATGTACGTCTTTTCGTCAAACAAGATAGAGAGAAAACACACGGCGGCTTTTATGTGAAAGCATAAAAAGTTGAATCAACTAGTATCGGTAAAACCCGACTCGATAATGCTCTGATTAATTTCAGACATATCGAGGGGCGATTCCGAGGGAATATGAATTTATTCGTTGCCCTTAGAGACTACACGTTGATGTTCTGAATTGGCTTTAGCCAAAAGAACAAGATATAGTCCAATCCCCCTAGGAATAGGGGTAAAAGATGCGTGAGACAGGTTGGTCTCCTATCTACTGCAGGCGTTGATTATTGAGAAGATTTGTCTCTAGTACGAGAGGACCGAGATGAACTGACCTCTGGTCTATCGGCTGTCCTACCAAGGGCATTGTCGAGTAGCTATGTCGGGAATGGATAACCGCTGAAAGCATATAAGCGGGAAACCAACTTCGAGATTAATAATCGTTTGAGGGCCGTGAGAGATGATCACGTTGATAGGCACTAAGTGTAAGCGTAGCAATACGTTTAGCTGAGGTGTACTAATTACCCGATTCCTATTAGGAAATCTGAACATCACATAAGTGATATTAGACAGCATTACTTGTTCAGAAAAATATAGTTTTAAAACCTTTGGCTTGCCAAATTGAATGTTTGGTTCTGGTGACTCGACGCAGTGGTCACACCCGTTCTCATTCCGAATACGGCAGTTAAGCACTGTAGTGGCGATGATACTGTAAAAGGGAAAGTAGCTAGTCGCCAGAACCAAGCATTTAAGAAAAGAAAGAACTCACAAAATAATTGTGGGTTTTTTCTTTTGCATTTAATGTTAGAATATAAAATATGTCATGGGGAACACAAAGAAGAAATAG
>CAZGUZ010000012.1:0-9701 GCA_964529025.1 uncultured Candidatus Saccharibacteria bacterium | reverse complement strand
TTCGGTCGTACTCGACCGATACCTTACTCTCGGACACCTTCGTGTCCTCCGAGAATCCACTGCAATTTTATATTTATTTATTATTCGATACCTCTTTGCACAGTCAGGACACCTTCGTGTCCTCCGAAAGCCTCCACGAAATAAATATTATTCAATATCTTGAGTCGAGCGGTTTGCAATATGATTAGTGGTGGGTATACTGTTTGCAGACAAAGTTATAACTTCAACAGAAGGATTCGAATGAGTGTTCAAAAAGAATTAAGATGGACGACACGCAGTGCACGTCAGGTAAAAATTCCCGTGCAAGGGGTGACGTGGGTTGTCTGCCGATATGATGGTGGGGAAGGTGATTTTGATTCACTGCGTGTGCGGGGTAAAGAGAATGAATCCCAAGGTTTGCTGTGCTATATTTCACAACCCAGTGAGTTTAAGGGTCTTGTCAGGAGTGGCGAGTCTTTTGAAGTCATGGGGCCGGTAACATTTAGCTTCAATACGGTGAAAGAAACAGAGTACCCCTCGTGTTCTGATGTATTGAATGAGATGGGCGGGGAGCAAGTTGTCGGTGTGGCGCTCGAGCAGGTACTCACTGCGCTCGCTGCTCAGATTCGGGGCGAGGTCAGAATACTCACCATTGAAGGAGCTACTGCTAATCGGTTCTTCGTGACCGTCGGCAGGGACCTGATTTTGGTGACAATAAAATGGACCGGCCAATCGTGGTCCATGCACATCACCAGAGATCTTGAAGTTAGGTGCTTGGTCCCTGGCGACCGCATCTTTTACCAAGTGTTGCGGTAGTCGTGGCTGTGACTTAGCCGGACTCGATTTCGAACCTCGCTGTATCCGAAAGGGTAGAGCGAGTTTTTTTATTATTTCTCAATCTTAGTTTGGTCACTTGTGTTGCATTCAAAATGTTGGCATGTATACTGTTCGCAGGCAGTTTAAAGAGAAAGGAGTTAGAATGAGCTTGTTTAAAGAATCAGTCAGACACCGACAACGTGTGATAAGAGTGCCAGTCCAGAACAAGACTTGGGAGGTAATTGATTCGGGTGGGCATGGATCAGACCTCATGCACGCCGTGGAAGAACCGGGTAATACCGAGGGTCGTTTCTGGTTTTACATCCCTCGGCTCAGTGACCTCACCAGAATCATCGGTAGCGGTGACCGGTTTGAAACACTGGGTCATAAAACCGGCTTCCGGCACTGTGTTGTCCGGAGGGGTGCTGTTTGCAAGACGACCAGTCTTGCCGAATGATGTCATGCTCTTTTGCGCAGGTCCTCACTGCTTTTTCTGCGCAAATGAGTGGTGATGTTGAAATCTTTGACTCACGTGATCGGGCTAACAACCACTTTTTGGTGTGGGATAAGGCTGGTAGATTGCTCTTGGCTACTTTTAGCGTAGAAGCAAAAAGGTGGAGAATGTGTTTTCACGATCCATTTGCGTCATCAACTCACCTATGGCCAAACGATCGAATCCTGTATCCGGCACCAGTGTGATTTGCTACCTGGTAAAAGAAATATCGTTCAAACCTCGCTGAGCTCTTACGGGCAAAGCGAGGTCTTTTTTATTTGCACCTATTAAGACTTTATTATATTATCTCTGTAGAAAGGAGGTTGTATGGGAGACATTTAAATTGAAATTCAACCTTGAACCCCAAAATAGGAGGTAAGATGGAAGATAACAGCTAGTAATAGCAGAGCCAATTACTACATTCAAAACTTTCAAACGAGAGGAGGTGTATAAAGTGGATTGGTAAAAAGAGTGACCCCAGCGCGAGCTGGGGTTTCTATTTAATATACATTATTTGTATATTACCGTACCTCCCGAGAAAGTCATGCTTATACTTGAGGGAGTTACCGGAGGGCGCGGAGGCGCCCGAGGTACAGTACCGTTCTGAGCACAGAACGAGTACGGTCCCGAAAGTATAAGTATTGACTTTTGAGGTGTTTCTGGTAGTATGCACCTACGAGCTTTTAAAAGCTTTTTGTTGAAATTGTTCGTCGTATCGAACTATTTTCAGGTAACTTCTAAGTCTTTATGACTACGCTAGGGAATACCCTAGAGATACACACAGGCCCGCGATGTTGCGTGCCTTGCAAACGTATATCGTTCTCAAAAAGACAGAGAAGTTATCTTAAAGGGTTTTATGCGGTGAGAACATGTGAAAATTGGTAGAGTATTATTTATTATTATTTGTTTTATACGCATTCATGACACGATCGCTTACAAAAGGTCCTTATGTCGAAGAGCGTCTTCTTAAGAAGATTGCTGGCAAAAAGCCACTCGATACAGGAATGATTAAGACATGGTATCGCCGAAGCCAAATCGCCCCAGAAATGGTTGGATTTACTTTTGGTGTATACAACGGTAAAGAACATATTCCAGTACTTGTTACTGAAGATATGGTTGGACACCGACTCGGAGAATTCTCTCCTACAAAGAAATTTATTCGCCACGGAGGTAAGATGCAGAAAGAAATCGAGCTCAAGAAGAAAGAAGCCGAAATCGCTGCAGCTAAAGCAGCAACAGCTGCTCCTGCCGCTAAGTAATGCACTAATATACATATATGATTTCTGCAATACTTCGCAATTATCGCCAGTCACCTCGTAAGGTTCGAGTTGTAGCAAATACAATTCGTGGTAAGAAAGCAGGCGACGCTCTTACAATTCTTACGTTCTTGAATAAAAAAGCAAAGACACCGCTTATGGGTCTACTTGCATCAGCAATTGCTAATGCAAAAAACAATTTCAACATTGATCACGATGGACTTTTTGTAAAAGAAATCCGCGTTGATGGAGGGGTAACTCTCAAGCGCCGCATGCCTCGTGCTCGCGGTATGGCATATCCAATTAACAAGCGAACTAGCCACGTTATCATTACTCTTGCTCCAGTAGCAGAAATGAAGACAAAGGCACGCCGGGTTAAGTCGGTCCCAGCAGAAGTAACAGCAATAACCAAGTAATATGTCACACTCAGTACACCCATATTCACACCGAATCGGCGTAATTCGCGATTGGAAGAGCCGATGGTTTGGTGTTAATAAAACATATAAGGACTCTCTCCTTGCTGATATTTCTATTCGAGAATTCCTTAAGAAAGAGCTCCGTTCATACCATGTTTCTGGTATCGAAATCGAACGAAATGAAAAGTTCCTACGCATTATTGTAAAGACAGCTCGACCAGGAATGCTCATCGGCCGAAACGGCGAGGGTATCATGGCTCTTCGAGGCAAAATTACAAAGATGCTTCAGAAGAAAGGCTTTCCTCTTAAGAAAGAGCTTAAGCTTGATGTAGAAGAAGTTCGTAATCCAGAATCTTCAGCAGCAGTTGTAGCAATGCTTGTTGCAGAAGGTCTTGAAAAGCGCCTTCCTTTCCGCCGAGTTATGAAGCAGACAATTGAGAAGGTTATGGCGAGTCGAGATGTTAAGGGAGTTAAGATTAAGCTCTCAGGACGTCTTGGTGGTGCAGAAATGGCACGAGTTGAAGACCTTAAGAAGGGTCAGATTCCGCTTCAGACATTACGAGCAGATATCGATTTTGCACGTGAGCAAGCTCACATGACATACGGTCGAATTGGTATCAAGATATGGATTTACCGCGGTCAGATCTTTGCTAAGGATACAAAGAAGTCTGCGCAAAACCAGTAATTGCACATAACGACACTACTATGCTTTTCCCTAAAAAAGTTAAATTTCGCAAGTGGCACACAAAGCGAAAAAATCCAAAGAAAGAAAGTGTGCAGATGGAAACTCGAGGTATTCGCTTAGCTTTCGGTTCATTCGGCCTTAAGGCTCTTGAATACGGACGCATTACATCAAACGAAATCGAAGCTGCTCGAAAGGTTATGGCTCGATACGCAACAAAGTCAGGTAAAGTTTGGATTCGAATCTTCCCAGATCGACCATACACTCAAAAGCCTCCAGAAGTGAAGCTTGGAAAGGGTAAGGGAGATCCAGTTGGCTTCGTAGCCGAAGTTCGCCCAGGTCGCATCATCTTTGAAATCGACGGTGTAGACGAAAAGGTCGCAGCAGAAGCGCTTCGAAAGGCAGGTACAAAGCTTTCGATTACTACGCGCATCGTTACCCGATAGGTATTGATACTTCTAATAATTTGTGATAAAATACTATGAAAGAATATATCAATAAAACTGTCGCAGACCTTAAGGCTCTCGTAGCTGAAAAGCGAGAAGCGATTCGAAAGATTCGTTTCGGTAATGCAGGAACTGCGTCAAAGAATGTTCGCGAGATTTCAAATCTCAAAAAAGAGGTAGCTCGAATCGAAACAGTTATTACAGCAAAGTCGAAAGTGGTAGCAACAGAATCATCAAAGTAAAACCATGAAGAAAACATTAGAAACACAACCAGAAGCAAAACACAAAACACTTAACGGTGTTGTTGTATCTGACAAAATGAAGGACACTATCGTTGTCCTCGTGGAACGCTTTGTTAAAGATTCAAAGTACCACAAATTCCTTACGCTTCGAAAGCGCTACAAGGTACACGATGCTGGAAATACAAAGAAAGTAGGAGATAAGGTCGTAATTGAGTCGTGCCGACCTATTTCACGACACAAGTCGTTTAAGGTAATCGCTTAATGCCATGATTCAACCACGATCAATCGTTCGAATTACAGATAACTGCGGCGCTAAGGTTGGCCGAATCTTTAAGGTTCTCGGCAGCTCAAAGAAGCGCTGGGCAGAAATCGGAGAACTTGTAGTTCTCTCAGTACAGAAAGCAGAACCTCGAAAGTCTATTAAAAAGAAAGATGTATTAACTGCTGTGGTGGTTCGACAGACAAAGCCATTCCGCCGACCAGATGGTTCATACATCCGTTTTGATGAAAATGCAGTTGTTATTTTGGACAAGTCTCGAAAAGAACCAGTAGCAGGACGTATCTTCGGTCCAATTCCACGCGAAATTGGAGAGAAGGGCTTCCAGACTATTGCTTCTCGAGCTCCCGAAATAGTTTAATTGAGAATCGTCACCTAACGTAAACTCAAATATATGATTAAAAAGAATGATACAGTCATCGTCCGCGTAGGAGATGATAAAGGAAAGAAGGGAAAGGTGCTCAAGGTTTTCCCTCGAGAGGGCAAAGCCCTTGTTGAAGGCATCAATACAGTTAAGCGACACCAGAAGCCACAAAAGAATGGTTCAAAGGGTCAGGTTGTAGAAAAGCCTATGCCAATTCAATTAGCAAACTTAAAGTCAGAGGCAGCAAAGTAAACCTATGAAAAACATTAAAGAAATTTCAAAAGGTGCATATGCTGTTCTTAAGGACGAGTTTGGTTTTAAGAACGTAATGCAGTCACCTCGACTTGTTAAGGTTGTGGTTTCTACAGGCTTCGGTTCTATTAAAGATAAAAAGAAAATTGAGCTCATTGCTGATCGTATTGCTCGAATCACAGGCCAGAAGGCTGCTGTTCGAAAAGCAAAGAAGTCAATTTCTTCATTCAAGGTTCGCGAAGGTGATGCAATTGGATACCAAATTACACTCCGCGGAGCACGAATGTATGATTTTCTTGAACGTCTAATTCACGTTGCTCTTCCTCGAACAAAGGACTTCCGTGGTATTTCTCGAACATCTATCGATGAAATGGGAAACTACACACTCGGTATCAAAGAACATAGTATCTTTGCAGAAACTACCGATGAAGAACTTAAGGATATCTTTGGAATGGCAATTACAATTGTTACTACATCAAGTGACAAGAAGCAGACAGAGAGATTCCTAGAAGTTATAGGTCTTCCTTTCAAGAAGTAACCAATAATAAAACTCCTTGAGGTACGCACTCGCCCCCTTCTGGGGGCGGTGCTCGTTCTCGGGTGCCTACGCACCCTCCGAAAGCCCTCACGGAGTTTTATTATTGGTTACTTAGAGAGGAGATCACTACTACATTATAGATATTACAGGAGGTTTGTATGTTTTTGTTCAGTCGAGACCCATTGACATTGTGTAATATTTATTATATGTTTGTGTGGGCGCTTACACAAGCGGAAGAACTCGTTCTTTAACATAAAGCGTGTTGCTTTGTGTCCTTTGTATCCTTGGTGTGGTCTTTACCATGCCAATCATCAAATACAGGACAGAACAGTGAAAACTACAGACAAACTGCAGATCATTAACAGCGAGACTGACATCCAGACGCGACTCAAATTGCTCGTTGACCACGGCTTTACGGCTGAGGCCAGCCAGCTGATTCGGGGTCTGGCTCGCATGCATACCGCAATGTTCCACTATGATTGGCACGACGCAGTATTCTGCCGTCCGTTGCCATGCGTAACGGATGATAGTTCCTCTGTTTACGTGATCATTACGACGAACAACAAGTTCGACTACCATCCGGCCCAGCGGAAGGAGGGCGATCAGCACATCATCTTCGAACTTGGTTGGGAGCGTCAAGTTCTCGGCTGGACCGAAGAAGAGAGTCGGCAACTCGTCAACTTCATCTTGGCTCAAGCCTGGGTTCGACCGCTTAACCAGTGGTCGTTCAAACAAGCTGAAGGTACTGGACGTGCTGTACGTCGGTTGTTGCCTGCGAACAATCCCATCGCTCGAGAGATTGCTGCGTTGCACTTGGTTTACCATTTGCGCGAAGCGGACTTCGGTCACATCTGCAATTACCTCGGCGATATTCCGGGGTACCCATTCGCAGGTGTTGGGATTACCAAGCCTCATGATGAAGAGGTTCTCGTGAACTGGATCGTTGACCAGCTTCTCGAGCTCGGTTGGTCCCACACCAGAATCCGCAAGGAACTGGTTGAGTGGATCTGGCTCAAGACGACTACGTGGCCCCAGTGGCTGCTTGCAGTTGCCAAAGCGAAAGCTTTCGTCGCTAACGATGAGGCTCGGGCTATTGCGGTTCGACGCTGGGTCAGTTTGGGGTTCGACAACCTCCTCAATATTATCTCGTGTCGGAAAGATCGAGAAGCGATGGCGGAAACCTATCGTCAGCTCTTCCAGCTTGGCGAGTTTGGTGCCGTCGATGAGTCCTGGATTCTCGACAAGCTCGTGCAGCAGTTGGCTTCGGGAAAAGCAAAATCGGTTAGGTGGTTTCTTACCGAGTTCGCTGCAACTCTCGGGTTCGGTCAGCTCGACCAGGTCAGGGATCGTGCAATCGAGGTCGCCAAGGCTGCCGGAAATCACGGCATTGCACTGGCTCTCAATCGGGATGCCGGTAACATGCCTGATCCAGAGCTGATCGAGATTGTTGAGGTCCGGTCGCTTGAAACGCGGCTCGAGTAAGTATTTAACTCGAGTTTTGGTAGGTAACTCACGTCCCCACATGGGGTTCACTTCGGTGGATCTTGTGTGGGGATTTTTTGTTACATACTCCGTACAACCATTATTTACTTATTGTGCATAGTGTGTTATTATATATTTTATGAATTTTTGGATGCCACAGCTTAATACGAAGCATGAAAGCACTCTCGTTTCTGATCGAGGGTGTATTCTTGCAGTCTCGGGATTTGAGACCATTACTCGTATTCAGTCGGCATTGTAGAATCTCCTTGGTTTAAGGTTATATTCTGAAATCCCGACTGGATGAAGTCGGGGTTTTTGCTATATGGCAGACGATTTCTCCAGTGAGTTCCTTACAACAACTTAGTATGGTAAATAGTTCAATTAGGCTGTATCTAGTGCTCGGTTCCATGTTGCAATTCTTTCGCTATGGACTCATTTCTTCAATGTACTCAGTGTATCTGAGGCAGGCGGGCTTGGATCTTTTTGAGATGAATTTGGTGAACGTCGCATTCTACGTTACTATGTTTATCTTTGAGATTCCGACCGGGGCTTTTGCCGACGTATTCGGGAGGAAACTATCCTTCGTTGCGTCATGTTTCATCTGGTCTGCAAGTAACATTATTTACGGACTGGGGTCGAGTTTTGAAAGTTTTGTAGTTGCAGAAGTGATTGGTGCCATCGGCGCAACTTTTGCAACGGGAGCTTTCGAAGCTTGGCTTGTCGACAATCTAAAACATGAAAAAAACACGACTCCGCTCCGGCATGTATTTGCTCGAGCTGAGTATTGGACGCAAGGCGCCGTAGTGACAGGTTCAATCTTGGGCGCCTACATTGCAACGCACAACATGCGTATTCCGCGGCTTATTGGGGGACTGGGATGTTTTATTGGCGGTATGCTTGCACTCCGCTACATGAAAGAGCCTTCGTTCACTCCGAAAAGTCTTGGATGGCAGAGTGGTTGGCAAGAAATGAAAACCACTGTTACAACAAGCATTGACTATGGATTCAAAAACTCAGTCATACGCTATATCCTTCTTGTGCTAGCCTTGCAGACATTTGTTCTTATGACCCCCAACATGCAATGGTCGCTGTGGTTCGGAGAGCATGTTAAGAGTGAGGTTGGCTTGGGATACATCATGGCTCTAAATATCGTGTTCATGATGGTGGGTTCGCGACTCGTTAACAGTGTGCTTGATGGCAAGTATGCAGAAGAAAAGATAATTGTCGTGATCCAAATAATGATGGGGCTTGCTTTTGTGGCAACGGTGCTCTGCACTCAGCTATGGGGGCTCGTACCGTTCTTGGCACATCAGGTGTTCAGAGGGTTTTGGAAACCTGTTAAACAGGCATACCTCCACGACCAGATCAATAGCAGGGATCGAGCTACTATCGTGTCATTCGAATCGATCGCACACCATATTGCTGGAGCCTTCGGGCTCCTAGCAAGTGGACTTATTGCCAAGTATTTAGGTATACAAATTACCTGGATACTCATGGGACTTGTACTTGTCTTAGGAACAAGTCTTATCTATTGGAAAAGGAAATTATAAGACAACAAAAAACCGCTAACGACTTAGTCGTCCGGCGGTTTTCTTTATGTATATAAAACAAAACTCCCGCGCCGTGTGGCGCGGGAGTGAGCCGGATAAGATCCGGTCGTTAGTTCAGCTGAACGTCTTCAGGGTCAATCCATTTGTTGGTGACGAGGTGGAGGGTGTTGCGGACACCACGGCGCTGAGCGCGCGTGGCCTTGACTCTCAACTTGGTCTTTGAACTCATGCTGAAAAGTATACCACTCCTCATACAAAAAATGTCAACACTTTTGTATGGGTATAAGTGATCTTTGAATACTGTAAGTATTTTGGGTGTTTTGTAATTTGTGAAGGAGAATTATCGGAGGGTGCGTAGACACCCGAGATATAGTACCGCTCCGAGCACGGAGCGAGCACGGTCTCCGAACAAGTTGCAAAACTACCCAAAATAGGTTATAGTATCAGGGCTTTAACAAAAGCATATTCTTTAGATAAGTTGGAAGCGAACTGGCGCTATGCGCAAAGAGGCTGACCAACATTATTTTTATTATTCATATATGGCAAAAACATCAGTAAAAGCGCGAGCTGCAAAAGCTCCGAAATTCAAATCGCGTGTTGTTCGCCGATGCTTCCGATGCGGTCGAAAGCAGGGCTACATGCGTGACTTTGGAATTTGCCGAATTTGCTTCCGCGAATTCGCAAATGAAGGTGTCATTCCAGGAATTAAAAAAGCGTCATGGTAACAGACCCAATTGCAGACCTCATTGTTCAAATCAAGAATGCGTCTCTTGCACGAAAGGACTCTGTGTCAGTGCCGTATTCTGGACTCAAAGAGGCAATAGCACATGTTCTTATGAAAGAGGGCTATGTTTCATCAGTAGACAAGAAAGGTAAGAAGGTAGCAAAGACACTTGAAATCGGTCTTG
>CAZGUZ010000011.1:0-10230 GCA_964529025.1 uncultured Candidatus Saccharibacteria bacterium | reverse complement strand
CTAGGATCAAACTCTTAACTAAAATGAACGGAACAAAATATAGTACGCTAATGCATACAACATTTTATAATTGCACATTTGCACATTTGTGTGGTTTTGACTTCTATATACTTACCATTGTTGTGTGATACACAACTATGTAATTTTCAAACAACTGCCTATTACTTAAGGCGTGTTAGGTATTCTACTCACTTCAAAAATAAAGTCAAGTACTTTATAGCCCTTTTAATAACATTCGACCATTCTAAAGCAAAAATGGCTATATTTAAGCCATTTTTACGCTCCACACCCTATATTACCCTTTAAATACCTATTGGGGCCTTATTATGCTTTCTTGGCCTTTTTACGCTTTTCCCACTGCTCCACAGTCACCAAAAGAGGTGATGCTAAGAATATCGAAGAATATGTTCCCGCAACAATACCTACCATAAGAACGAGTGCGAATTGTCGAGTAGCGTCACTACCTACAAAAAATAGTGCGACAAGTGCCAAGAAAGTTGTAAGTGATGTGTTAATAGAACGTGCAAATGTTGAGGCAATACTTTCGCCAACAATTTTCGCAAAGTCTTCTTTTGTATTTTCACTAAGTCTTTCACGAACACGATCGAACACCACAATAGTATCGTGCACCGAGAAGCCAAGAATAACGAGGAGTGCCGTTACGAATAGTGTATCCACTTCATAGCCTAAATAGTGACCAAGGACAGCAAATACTCCTGCAGGAACAATAACATCGTGTACAAGAGCAAGAATAGCAATACCACCATACTTCCAAGAAGAAACTGGTTCAGAAACCTTTCTGAAAGCAAAAGCGACGAAGATCACAATTGCCACAATAACAAGGATAATTGATACGATTGATTTTCGAGCAGCCTCAGCACCCAAAACAGGACCAATAGAATCGAAGCGCTTTACTGACATTTCTGTAGCGGTACCACCACGAAGAAGTTCAGTAACTTTTGATCGTTCTACTTCGGTAATTGAGCGCATACGCACGATATAACCCTTTTCCCCTGTTGGGCGAATACTTGGGCTAACCTCGAGCGGTTTAAGAACTGCATCAATTTGCTCTAATGCCGGGCGATTACCTGTGTATTCAACTTCAATAATTGAGCCTCCTTTAAAATCAATGCCGAGCTTGAGACCAAAAACAAGCATTGCCCCAAGAGAAGCAGTAACAATAAGCCCCGAAAGAATATAGAAGAATTTTCTGTGGTTTACGATAAACATAGGATTATGAATTAATCTTGTGACCAAAGCCATTACTAAACAAGAATTGCGCAAACTTTCCATTTGATTCTGGAGTAATTGCTCGAAGCAAGATTCGTGACAATGTTAAAGCGGTAAACATACTTGCAAGAACACCGATAATAAACACAAGGGCGAAACCACTTACGAGCGACGAACTACTGAACATGAAGAGTATAAGGCCTGTAATAATACTTGATGTGTTTGAGTCTCGAATAGAAAGCCATGCTCGGGAAAATCCAAGCTGCATAGCATCACGGATTCCGCGACCACGAGCCAATTCTTCTTTGAGTCTTTCAAAGATAAGAACATTTGCATCTACTGCCATTCCCATAGAAAGCACGAAACCGGCAATACCTGCAGCAGTAAGCGTTACAGGAATGAGTTTAAATGCAGCAAGGTTAATTAATGCATACACCGCTAAAGCAAGTGCAGAAATTACACCAGGAACTCGATACCAAGCAATAAGGAAGAGTGACACAATAATGTAAGCCCAGATACCGGCCATTACACTTCCCTCAAGCGCTGTACTACCGAGCGAAGCTCCAATTGTCTGTGTCGACATGAGTTCAACAGGAACAGGTAGAGCGCCGTAGTTAAGATCACGAACAAGGTCGCGAGCAGTTTCTACAGTAAAGCTTCCACTAATCTCTGCTGAGCCATCGCGAATCTCTTGGCGAATAACTGGCATTGATATAGGTTGACCGTCGAGGAAAATTGCGAGCGTGTCGCCAATGTTTTCTCGAGTAACCTTTGCAAACAATTCTCGACCCTCTGAGTTAAACATAAGGTGCACTGAAGGCTCCCGAGTAGTTTGTGTAAATACAAGCTGAGCTCGATCAAGGAGTCGGCCAGTAAGTCCTGTTTGCTTAAATGCTTTAAGAACTTCCACCTGCTTAGTAGCATCGTCGCCACTCATAGCTTGAATCTTTTCTATATCTGCCTTTTTGAGAAGCATGAACTCAAGAGAGGGTGTTGCTCCAATTGCTTTAACAGCACGTTCAACATCAGTCTCGCCAGGGAGTTCAACTATAAGCTTATGTGTAGCCTCACCAGAAAGGAGTCCTCCTTTTTCTACCTGAACTAAAGGCTCACTTACACCAAGAATGTTAATTCGGCGTTCAATAGTATTGCGCAAAGCATCCATAGAAGCATCCACTTCTTGTGGAGCAATGCCACTTACATCTGCTTTATACACAAGATGGATTCCTCCTGACAAATCAAGTCCGAGTCTAAAAGGAAAACGCGTTACCCCTCCCCCTAACTGAGAACTGAAAACAAAATAACCTAATAAAAAGCTAGCGATTACTAAGAATGCAGCAATAATTCGTGTTCGTATCATGGTCGTATAATTGTACAGCGAAAGTATACGCCTGTTACAGCGTATACGCAATCGTCGGTCTTTTACTGTGATAATTCTTCCTGAGGAATATATTTTGCATATCTTCCCTCTTTTTTCTCGAGCGCAGCTCGTGATTCAAACTTATACTTATAGCCATACTTTTGAGTGAGTTTGGTTCCATCCATAACAATTGGGTATGAATAGAATCTCCATCCTCCCTTCGATACTGGGATTTTACCCCGTGAAAGATGCCAGAGAACAAAGAAAGTCATTCGTACGATTGTTGGTGTAATTCTAAATGTTTTCTTTTTCATTACCTCGGCCATATCATGCGCTAGCACAATAGAGTTTGGAGTAATGTTAAAGACCTCATATTTTCCTTCAAGCTGATTAAAGGTAAGCAAATCAATAATGTCACAAACGTCATCTTCATGAATAAACTGTCGACACCAAATATTATTAGCAATTGGAATAATTGGCAATCCTTTGCGTAAAACTGACTGAAGACCGAAGCGCTTAAACATATAGCGACCGCGTGGGCCAGTTAAAGCTGCGGGGCGAACAACAAAGACCTGAGGAATATGAGCCCCCTCTTTTGCTCGAGCTTCGGCATATGCATTTTCAAGTTCGCGCTCTGCCTGAATCTTTTCTATGCCGTAAAGATATGTGTCTTCTCGCAATTGCTCATCTTCTTTAAAGAAGTGCTCGAGTGTATTTGTAGGAAACGCTCCATAACCAGAAGCAGTAGAAAAATGTATCAGCTTTCGCACAGAAGGAGTATTAAAAGCAAAATCAAAAACAGTGCGACTACCTGTCACATTCCATTTCCACTGCATTTCTTTTTTTCCGTACATTTCGCGAATCTGCCATGCTGTATGAATAACAACTGTAGGCGCATGTGATGTTACAAGTTCTTGCCATGTTGTATCACTTGTGTTTGCAGTAATCCAAACAATCTTTGACTTACCCTTAAGTAAGTCTGGCATAGGGTTTTTATCGAGAGCGATAATTTTTGCAACATTTGGCCTATCATGAAACTGATCGCACAACATTGCACCAACATAACCTGCAGCACCCGTAATAAAAAGAATTTCTGAAGTATTCGAAGTATTCATACCTTTAGTATACCTCAAACGACCACGGAATACATCTTGTAAAATAGCCTCCACACTGCTCTACATACCCTTTCGTGAAATAAGCGTATGAATTGTCTTAAGAACTATAGCCACATCAAGAATAAGTGAGCGGTTTTTAACATAATACAAGTCATACGCAAGGCGAAGTCGTGTTTCTTCGAGCGACTGCGGAGGTGTATCTTGTTTTACCTGTGCCCATCCTGAAAGGCCTGGTTTAATTAGGTAGCGCACAGAATAGAACGGTAATTCTTTTTCAATTGTCTCACCAAGAAGTTCAAGGTCTGGTCGTGGACCAATGAGCGAAATATCGCCCTTAATAACCGAGAATAATTGTGGTAATTCATCAATTCGAGTCTTGCGGATAAATTTACCAATGCGCGTAATTCGCGAATCCCCAGGAACCACCCATTTGCCAGCATCACTTGTATGCATACTACGAATCTTATACAGCGTTATTCTTTTACCATGCTGGCCAATGCGTTTTTGAGCGATAAAGAATGGACCTTTCCCTTCAATTTTCATTGCGCACCAAATAAATGGAAATATGCAAATAGACGGAATAAGTAGAATAATTGAAAGAACAATGTCGATTAAGCGCTTAAGTGTGTCATAAGCATAGTGTGATGAGAAAGCAATATTTTCGATAAACCAACCGTGGTGCACAAGAGCTAAAGGAATTCGATTGAAAACAGCTTCATACACAATTCGTATATCCACAAAACGAGTATCACTGAATACATACTCATAGAAATGAGGCATTGCTTGGATAACTGCTGGATGGAATTCATCAATAACAATTACGCGAGGCTTGTATCGTGCCACAGCTTGTTTAATGCGCTCATTAAGCCCTTCGCCTGAAGGTAGAATGTGCTCGGCAAAATACATACCCGATCGTTGCGTATGGAGTGTTGCAGCAATAAGCTCACCAGCCTCTTTACTCTCGGCAATTAAGAGTGCTGGTATTGCTCCACGGCCCGAAACATGTCGCAAATATACAATTCTAATTCCAACAAGTCCTAGAATTGAAACAATTACATATACAAGGAGTGTTACCTTTGGTGCAATGCTATAGTCCGGCACAACGTAGAATAAAATAATAGCGAGCATTGCATTAACAATCTGCGCTCTTACAATTCGTGGAACAAGCTCTTTAAAGCTTGCCACCAAACCTCGGTCATAGAGACCCTCAATAAAAAACACAACTACAGAAATAGCAAAGATGACACTAAATGGAATAAGGTGTAAGCTTACAAATGTAAGGCTTAACTCACCACCCTCTCGCAGAATAAGCGAAGCAAAGAGAGCACAAAATAGCACGATTCCATCGATAATTATGAGTGGGGCTATGCCTTTATTCCGTACAGTATAGGTTCCTGCCATACAATATCTATATGCCGTAGTATATAGAGTGATCATGAAAAAAACAACCCGTCAAAAAATTATATACGTCATAACAAAATCTAATGGCGGCGGTGCGCAGCGCTATGTATATGACATGGCCGCAACAATGTCGGCCAGTTACGACGTATTGGTTGTATTAGGTGGCGAGGGCCCTCTCAAAGATAAGCTCGAAGCAATTGGTGTTAAAACTATATCTTTGCCTTTTCTTGCACGTGACACCGATCCAGCAAAAGACATTTCTGTATGTGTTGAGCTCTATAGAATCTTTAAAGAACATCAGCCTGACATAGTGCATCTCAATAGTTCAAAGATTGGTGGATTAGGTGCAATTGCAGCAAAATTAGCTCGTGTCAAAGTAACAATCTTTACCTGCCATGGCTGGGCCTTTAACGAAAATCGCCCTTTCTACCAAAAGCTCATTATTGGTGGTATCTACTGGGTAACCATGCAGCTCTGCACTAAAACAATTTTAGTATCGCACGCTTTGGCACATCAAATTGAATGGTGGCCAAATCTCTATGGCAAAACTGAAATTATTTGGCTCGGAATCGACAATAAGACCCTTGCACCGCACAAGGCTGCCCTTTCTAAGATTGAAAATCTTATTCAGAAAAACTCTCTGGCTCAAACTGTTGAAAGTCCTGCCATTGATACTTCAACAAAAACTAAATTAGCAAAATCAAAAGCAAAGAAGCCTACTCCATCTACCAAAAGATCTTATATTCATATTGGCTCTGTTGGCGAGCTCCATCCAATTAAAGGCCATATCTATGCACTCGAAGCCCTAAAGAAAATCGTAAAGAAATATCCCGTTCACTATACGATTATCGGCGAAGGCGAATACCGCTATCAGCTCGAAAAAAGAATTAAAGAACTCGGCCTCGAGGAATACGTTACCCTTGCTGGACATATCCCTAATATCGCTTTCGAACTTAAAGCATTCGACATATTCTTAGTACCATCACTCTCTGAAGCTTTGGCATATGTTGTACTCGAAGCTGGCCTTGCTGAACTCCCTGTTATTGCCTCTGCAGTTGGCGGCATTCCCGAAATAATTACCGATATGCATTCGGGCATTCTTGTACAACCAAAAAAGCCTGACGAAATTGCCTACGGCCTTGAATTACTCATCGAAAACAAACCTTTGCGCGAAAAGTACGGCACTGAACTTAAACATCGCATAACACGCTTCTTTGGTTATAAAGCAATGGTTCAAAAAACAGAGAACCTTTACTTAAAACTTATTGCCGAAGCAAAAACTATTGAAAAGAAAGCGACTATTGCGGACCAAGAAACTCATTCTTAGTTACATCTTTGTGCGCCACTCGTGAATACCTACGCATAGCAACAAGCATGCCGAGTGCTGTGTATTCCATGAGCATATGAGTACCTCCATAACTCATGAGGGGCAATACAATACCGGTAACGGGTAGTAAACCAATATTCATTCCAACATTAATTATAAAGTGACTTAAAAAAAGTATTGCGATACCGCAGCCAAAAAGTATTTCAAAGTTAGTAGCGCCACGCAAAGCATTAAGTAAAATACGCCAAATAAGGGTTATGTACGACACAAAAACTATGAGCACACCTATAAAACCCCATTCTTCTGCATATGCGGCAAAAATAAAGTCTGTTTGGTATTCGGGTAGGAACTTTAAGCGCGACTGGGTTCCAAAGCCAATTCCCTTACCTGTAACTTGCCCCGAACCAACAGCAACCATGGCTTGGAAAGCGTTATAACCAGAACCATGAATATCAGCCAAAGGGTTAATAAAGTTGCGAATACGATTCTTTTGATATTCTTGAAAACCAAAATTCCATAAGCCAGCAAATGCTATCATTCCCGCCAAAAAAACTAATGCAACATGCTTTTTTGACAAGCCCGATACAAGTACCATACCAAACCAAATAAGGAACAAAATAATCGAAGAACCGAAGTCAGGCTGAATCAATACGAAGAGCGATATAATACCCGCATACACACCGGACACTAGGATATGCCGTATATTTGCAATTTCAATATGACGGCGCGAAAAATACTTTGCCAAAAGAATAATTAGAGCAAGCTTAACAAGATCAGATGGTTGAAATGAAAAGAAGCCAAGGTCAAACCAGCTGCGCGCTCCTTTTGCAACAGTGCCCAAGCCAAACAACAATCCAAGCACAATGCATGAGCCAATAAATAGTGTTACCGAAACCCACGTTTTACGCATAAAGCGAAAATCAACCTGGGATACACTAAAGAATAAAACTATTGCTACACAGACCCAGATAATTTGTCTTTCAAAGTAGCCTGGGCCTTCGGTAAAAGAGTTCATTGTCACAAGGCCAGCAGAGACTATTGGCAAAGTAGCGATAAACAAAACCCAATCCATTCGTGAGTTTTCTGACTGTAGAGAATATGAAGGTAAAAACTTTGACCAAAAATTCATATACTCATCCTACTCTAGTATACGAGGTGGTGCAATTGGAATAATTTCTATTGTCGCTACCGCTGATTTTGGAGTATATGGCCATGTAAATGAAACTCTTTCTGAGGATCGTGCTTGTACTCTATCAAGGCGAGTTTCGGAAAAGCCTAAAGTTGTACCTTCTACATCATACACAATTGCGTATACCGTTAAACCAGGAACAGGTGTAACCGTGGGGTTTGTAATTAATGTATCAACTCGTGAGCCCTGAATAGAATCTTGCGAGAATGTAGTATTTACTATTTCTAAATCAATACCAGTATCAAGTGCTCTTTTCCAAGTTACAGAGTCAATTGTCACCGAGATTCTTCCAAGCTTCTTTTGACCAATATTAAATGCTGGTTGAAAAATGAGTGCATTTCGACGAGGAACAACGAGGATATTCCCTTTTCTATTTCCAAGCGTTACACCCTTATCATCGTACACGGTCATTGTATACCCAACATACGCTGCGCCTTGAGTATTTTTATTAACGATATATGCGCCCAAATTGTAGTATCCAGGTGCAACCATGTCACCACGGGCCCATAGCACCTGCAGCGGAACGAAAGAGCTTGCACACAATTTTGAACAAGGTCCACCGCAATCTACACCAAGCTCATTCTGATTTAAGATTCCATCACTACATGACGGTGGTGTATAAATTTTTGTAAAGAAAAAATACGTTACAATTCCTGCAAAGATCAAGAAAACTATTGCACCGTAGGTAAACTTATGAGCTGTAGACCACGAAACTGCCATAATTAGTAAAGTGAAATTAGTGACTGTTTAATAAAGTCTTGAACTGGATCAATAGAAAACGTATACCCTACTTTTGCCACCAAGATCACATAAACAATAACTGTTGTTGCAGCGAGTGTTACAAATATCTTTTTTGTTCGTGAACTAAAAGCCTGATCTGGAGTCGAAGACTTTTGTGCATTTAATGCCTTATACATGAGAACATAAAAATTGGTACTTACCGGCAACCAAAAGAGTGATATTACAAGCTGAGTAACATAATTAGTAATTGGACCAACTGCGAGCACAGTAGAAAACGGAATGGCTATTGTACCTGTAAGAGCAACAGCAAAACCAACAAAGACCAAGAATAATAAACTTGAACGCCCGGCAATAGCCCAAAAATTACCTGATACATACCAAGCACTTTGAACGAATACATCAAAGCCGCGCTTTTTCTCAATTACAAAAACAGAAGCAGTAAAAACTAAATAACAGAAGAGTATTAGAACTGGAATAATATATAAAGTACCTGCTCCAATCGTCATAACGAGCAATAAAATACTTACAACAAAGAGTGGTATCGTTTGCGGATATGCTTCTGTAAATAAATCATCAATGGTTGCTGGAGTCTTTCCACTCATACTCATATCAGCAATTCGAACTAGCATGTAAGGTACGGTAACGACCACAACAAAATAGATAACGAAACAAATAACCTCAAGTGCAAATAAAAAACCCATAGAAAATGGGGTTGCAGCAAAGCTTGGTCGTATAATATCAATTGTAGCTAAAAATATTGCAGGCAATAAAGCAACTACAATACTCATGCGCATATTCTTAGTATAAAGAGATACCGCTTGTTCAAATAATAGTGTGAACGATGGGAGTTTATTATTTGTATTCATGTCAATTTGTTTGACATAAGTATAACATATTTTTCAAACACTCTGTTCTGGCGGCTACCTACTTTTGCTTCATAAACTATCATCGGCGCAACTACGTTTCACTTCCGTGTTCGGAATGGGAACGGGTGGTTCCATAGCGCTAAACCACCAGAACAGAAAACTCGAAAAAACATGTCATATGTAAAATATGTATGTTTGTACAGGTATTATACCAGTATAGTATTCATTGCAACAAAAGTTGCTGAATAATGCATGGGTAAGCAAAAAATAATTGTATGTGATTTTCAGATTTCCTAATAGGATCGACGAATTAGTACTTCTCGGCTGAACACATTACTGTGCTTACACCTAAAGCCTATCAACGTAATCATCTCTTACGGGTCTAAACGATTCCTAATCTTGGAGTTGGCTTCCCTCTTAGATGCTTTCAGAGGTTATCCATTCCCGACATAGCTACGGAGCGATGCTTTTGGCAAAACAGCTCCCAGACCAGAGGTCAGTTCAACTCGGTCCTCTCGTACTAGAGTCAAATCTCCTCAAGAATCAACGCCTGCAGTAGATAGGAGACCAACCTGTCTCACGCTTGTTATCAACGATTACTCGTTGCAATGGACTATAGCATATTCCTTTTTAAGGGAACGTCGATGTTTAGTCTCTACGGGTGGAAATATGTTGTAAACAACATACAACCTTCCCTCGGTATACTCCGTTTTATCACGCGGAATCCACCGATACTAATCGACTTGATCTATATATATTGCTATATATGACCGCCGTGGTTGATTGATCAAACTTCCTATATTTTATATTACATATCTTGATGGAATATGTAATTTTTTAGACGAAAAGTTCTCGAAGTGATTCAGACTGTTCAACAGTCAATGATCTCACTTTTGATACCCTTTATATTACAAATACTCACAAATTCTCGCGAGACCGTTCACTTCTGAACGGTCTGAACCCAGCTCGCGTAACTTTTTAATTGGCGAACAGCCAAACCC
>CAZGUZ010000010.1:0-16751 GCA_964529025.1 uncultured Candidatus Saccharibacteria bacterium | reverse complement strand
CGGAAATTTCTGAGCGACGGCGAAGAAATTATCCGTGACTCAATTCCAACGATCTCCACCACACAAGATATACAAATCAATTATTTACTCCGAATTCTTTTTGCAAGTCTATTTCTGGTGAATATATTGTATTCTTATATTTATCAAGAACACCCTCCTCACCTAATCGTGTATAGCTTATTACACTGACACTGTTTTTTGACATTGCAATGTGTGACATCCCACTTAACCAATAAGTCCTTTTGACTCCTTCTGGGTTTTTATTTTGATCTAAACCTTCTTGATTACTATGAACCCACTGCTCATCCTTTTTAAGTTGAATATTTGGATTAGATCGCAGTATATTGTCAATCATATTTTCTAAATCCTTATATCTCAAAGTTAGAGCGTATGTTTCTTTTTTACTATTTGAATCAATAAATATCCCGTCAAAATTCTCTGACAGAATAATACGAATAATTGTATTCCAAGGGAATGTATCCGTATTTCCATCAGCTTTTAAAATAGACACCGATTCATTTGTAAAATTAATTTGCATGCCTTTTTTTCCTGGAAAAAAGATCAGCAAGATTATGCCAAAAGTCCTAACCAAAAAAACCACGAAGGTAATAAATGTAAAAATTGACAGTACAGTTAGAGGAAAAATATAAATTACTTCACTTGTCCGGGTTGATACTATAAAAGTGATTATCGTGAGCACTACAAAAATAACAAAAGAAATTGCCCACTCTTTATACCATTGAGCATTTGACTTATTTTTGTTGTTATTCATTGCCATATATTATCACAAGATTGACTGCCTCTCTTCGTACTTTGGTAATATGTGGGTTAGTTGTATATGGCATATGCTTGGATTTTATATACTAAAGTGTTTCCAAGCTATTGAGCTATTACGTTCCATTTAAAAAAGGCCCGCCAGTATTGTGTACTGTCGAGCCCTCGCTAATCCCAATACGCATTGCAATCGCGCCAATCGGGATAGTGTGTATCGAGCCACTGGATTGCAACATCCCGAGCTTGATCTGCCTGAGCACTCTGCGCACTCACATCGGTTGAATGTTTGACTGGGGGAGTAGAATAAACCACCCTCCCACAGTCAGTAACATGCCAGACGATACTCCCCTCTTCTTCGATATCAAAATCACGGCGAGTATCAAAACGACAGACCAGACTCATATGCGCATACCTATCATAAAAGTCAGGCTTGTAAAAGGTACTGCCTCGCTCACGCCCCTTATCATCTACCAGCTTAGTGACCCTGGGGTTAGCAGTTTCTTGCTCAGTCCAGCCCAGGGGCACTTCGGCGTACTGAAAGAGCTCATCCCCCTCTACCGGCCCCAAAAACCTCACACCAGCAGCCTCAAGAAAACTCTGGCCTGGAAGACTGTTGAATGTGATCTTGATAGGGAGCAGAATCTTGGGGCACAGATGCTGCCTGGTGTCTGCCTGATCCTTCTCGCCATCTGATTTTTCTTTTGAATCACACATAAAGACCTTGTAACTTGTTGATGAAAAGGTTCGCCACAATGGCCAACCCGACTACTCATTCAATACAATCACGATAACAAAAGTATGTCAAAAAATATTTTAACTAAAAATCTAATCCCCCTCATATAAAAAGAACGCCCCGCGGAACAAGTCCGCGGGGGTTGTGAAAGCTACTGCCTGTTAAGGCTCATCGACGCGGAAATACCTGTTGATAAGCTCGTTTCCAAAGTACGCAATAAACCCAGCCAAGAACATAGCGTACCGCGTGCTGTAAAGAAAATCTGACACCCCTACTGCACCAAACTGCCCAGCCAGCATGGACAACTTGTTGAGTACAATAGGAGAAAGAGTGCATACAACCACAAACACACACCTCCAATTGCGATAGAATGGTGGCTTGCGCTCAGGGTACATACTCATTACGTATTTACCCAAAGCGGCCCACAAAAACCACAGAAAACCAAGAAAAGGTACAATGTGTGAAATACCCCATACATCATACCCCGCATTGCTGGCATACCACGGGCCAGCGTAAAACTCTATTGCTAAAGCGGTGACCACAAAGAAACCGATCACACCACACAGCAACGAAACAAAGTAAATTGCGTTCTTCATCTTCAAAGAAAATACCACAGAATATAGACTTTGTAAATGACCTGTATTCCCTCCGCACCTTACCCACACCCAAACCCTACCCCACCACTAAACACAAAATAAACAGCACCGTATACACAAGCAAATACTTACGGTAAAAATTGCGCATCTTTATATACTCGACATCAGCAGGATACAAATTACCAAAAAGCCCTCGCAGCTCACGAATAAAATACGGCTTAATATTAATAGTCCAATGCGAGTCCTGATACACAATTTTTCTAAACTTACTCCGATACCAAGTCAAAGGAATTCCCCACCCCACAAAGAGCACCAAGAAAATTAATTTCGTGGTTTCCATGGAAAGAAAGCATTAGTTTTACGTTTATATGCTTCAAATTCTGCGTTGCCCTCATACTTCTTTTCGAGCATAGGAATACCTGAAACTTTCAAAATCAAAAATGAAATAGTGAGCGGACCAATAAGCAATACCCACCACAATGGATTTGGTAAAGCGATAAGAAATATTCCCCACCACTGCGAAACTTCGCCAAAATAATTTGGGTGGCGCGTATACCTCCACAAACCTTGAGTCATAATCTTGCCTTTATTCTCGGGGTTTGCAATAAACTTTTTTAATTGATAGTCACCGCCAGCTTCAAAGATAAATCCATTGATCCAAACCAGAGCACCAATAATTGTAGTACCAAGCCATACACCCTGAGGAATAATACTTTGCCCACCCACACCGAGCACTGCAATTACTGGCACCGAAATCAAAAGCATGAGTATTCCTTGGAGCATAAATATTTGCACGAAGCTTCGTACATAGAATATCTTTCCCCATGTTCTGCGCCATTCTGCATACCTAAAGTCTTCACCCTTTGCCGAATTTCGAAGCGCAATATGCCCTGCTAAACGAAAGCCCCACAAAGTTACAAAGACAAGTATTAACACTGCCTGCAATGAATGTTCGTTAAAGAGTGTCCAAGCAATTCCTACAAAGCCAATACCCCAAGCAATATCTGCCACATCATTACGTGAACGGATAAGAGCGTATACAAACCAGAGGGTCATATATACACCAACAAAGATTGCCGCTGTTCCAAATGAATTAAAGAGTGGCAGAAAGAGTGACATAGTATGTTATTTATTATTAAGACTTACCGAAAGAACCTTACTCATTGGATCAAACTTAATGTAAACGCCATTGTATACTCCATCAATTCCTTCTGATGTATATCCAAGGTGTGTAAACTCTGTTCCTGGATACATTCTTCCCTTGTACTCAAACTGATTTGCTGAAAAATTCATCACAGGAACACTTGTTTGTTTACCCAAAAACTGAATAGTCTTTGTCTGAGGATTATATTCGCCCTCGATAGTAGCGACCATGGTTGGCTTTCCACCAATTGCTTGAAAGATTATTTTGTCAGCAGGAATTCCGATTTCTTGAGAAAAGCCTATGAGGTCTGTACTCTTTGGAACATATCCAACAACATTTCCCTTTTTGCCATAAAGTTCTTCATGTTCAAAAGCAAAATTTTTACTTATCATAATTTTGCCATTCTCTAAAGAAATTGTATCCGCATTAATTTCCTTAACGGTATTGTCAGCAAAGTCAAAGTGATATATACCCATTCGACTATATTCAGATTCGA
This sequence comes from uncultured Candidatus Saccharibacteria bacterium, assembly GCA_964529025.1. GTDB lineage: Bacteria > Patescibacteriota > Minisyncoccia > Phycocordibacterales > PALSA-1337 > CAZGUZ01. The sequence continues at coordinate 13,008 of CAZGUZ010000010.1, read as the reverse complement.
AAGAATTGTAATTTACAAAATACACACTTGAGCCAAGCTTAAAGAAAGCTGCTTTTCCATAGCTATTCACATTCTGTGCGCTGAGATCTTCGTATGTTGTGTGCTGTGACTGTTGCACCGCCTCACGCTCACGAGAGACTGAATCCTTCTGTCGTGACTCAGATTGAAACTGTGGTAACGGAATAAAACCTGAAGCAATGAGAATACCCGCTGCAGCACAGACAATGAGTGCTGCTATTGAACCCAAATTCCATGTATGATTTTTCATACATAAATTATACCTCGCTTTTTGCAAAGAAATTATTTTTCATTCACACCTTTTTTATTGAGCAGGATATGGTTAGGATCAACACAATGACCGCCAATAGGACCTTCTACATACTTAAGAACATATTTTGCATATTCAGGAAAACCAAGTTTTGCATAGCCTTCATTATACGTAGCATTCGCTTGCGTATACACAATATCGAAATCTAAACCGTTATCGACACAGTATTGATGAATCTTTTTATTGAGCAAAATTGCTTCGCGATAAATTTCAGTATCCCATAATTTCATTGCTTCAGTATTTTCTGCTCGATCGGTAATTGTAGTGCGAACACCTTTATCAATAAAAATTTGAGCAGCTTCTTGTGCTCGAGGACCGCCAAAAAACTTTACGAATGTTCGAATACTTTCGGCAAGGCGTGGATGTTTGCCACGAATGGGCGAATGCACAACATGTTCACCAATACTTTTACATGTTCCTACCGGAACTGTTGAGTGTACAACAATGAGCTTTGCTTTGGTTTGTAGAGCGTAATTATTAACAATATCAATAAACTTTTCTGAGTATGGAAAACAAATATGAATCGTATCCGCTTGAGGAATTTTTTGTGCATCTTTATCAATTCCCTCACAGCCAAGGACCTCTTTTACTGACGATCCCACTTCTCCCAAGCCAAGTACAAGATTTTTCATGTGCATATTCTAGCATGCACAGTGCACATGATATACTCACACCAGCCGTTCTTTGGCTTAACCTTAACCCTCAAAAAGGAGAGAATAACTGTATGTCTAACCAAAATGTGGTTAGCGATGATACCCGTATCGACTGGGTTAAGTCGATTCCTATCTTTATTCTGTGGGGCATTGCCATCATTGGGCCGTTCTTTACAGGGTTGAGTTGGACAAGTGTTGCAGTTGCTGGTGCCCTTTACTATGTGCGGATGTTTTTTGTTACCGGTTTCTTTCACAGGTACTTTTCGCACAGAACGTTCAAAGCACCTGTGTGGTTCCAGAACGTCATGGCTACACTAGCGTGTACTGCCGTGCAAAAAGGAGCCTTATGGTGGGCTTATACCCATCGACATCATCATAGTACATCTGACACCCCAGAAGACGTACACTCAACCCTGCACAAGGGTTCGTGGTGGGCAGGTTTTAAGTGGGCTCACTATGAGTGGATCTTGGTGTCCAAATACCACGGCATACCCAAAGGCGAAGAGCCGACAGATTTAGTGAGGCAAAACCCGCTACTTCTTAAGTTCGAAAACCCTTTGGTGTACGTAATCCCGCCAACCATCCTCGGTATTATGTGCTATGTCCTAGGTGACTACCTTGGACCTGCATGGAACACCAGTGGAGCGCAAATGGTTATTGTGGGATTCTTCCTCTCAACCTTTGTGCTTTTCAATGGAACGTCAGCGATCAACTCGCTCGCACACTCTTTTGGGAGCGTACGTTATGATTCGGGTGATCAGAGCAAAAACTCTTTTCTCCTTGCTCTCATTACGCTTGGCGAGGGGTGGCATAATAACCACCACTACAAACAAGTGAAAGCGAATCAGGGCGAGACGGCTTTTGAGCTGTGCTTTGATTGGACCTACTGGATCCTGTGGATACTCCACCTGTGCAAGGTGATTGAGATCCCTCGAGCAAATTCACACCTCGTGCCACGCGCAGTCCAGCCGGCATAATGCGTAGTACTCAACAGCGCGCCCGTACGGGCGCGCCTTTTTTATGACCCTTAATATTTGCTATACTATAACCATGCCAAACCCTTTTGATACTCGACCTTCGTATATCGATACTCCTCCTTGGAAACTCTACACAAATAATCCCGAAACCTGGCAAGCAATGCTTTCGCTTATCCGAAATGCTCGGCACACCATAGATATTGAACAATTTATTTTTGTCGATGATGAAATCGGTAGCGAGTTTATTAAAGCTCTTACAGAAAAAGCCAAAGCCGGCTTACGCGTTCGTGTACTCTTAGATGCTGCTGGTAGCTTTACCCTTTTTGGTTCAACGTTTGTTGCCGAACTATCTAACAATAATATTCAAGTTGGCTTTTTTAATCGACTATTACCTAAAGCACTTCATAGCCCTAATTGGTGGTTTTTTAGAAACCATCGCAGATCACTCATTGTAGATGCTGGCACTGAGTATTCTGGAGCAATTACAGGTAGTCACTGCATTTGGGAAAAAACTCGTTCTTGGCGCGATACGAGTATTTTAGTTACTGGTGAGCCCGTAAATGAAATTGCCCGAGCTTTCTCAATTATGTGGAATCGAGCAAATACAATTAAGAGTGACTGGGGCTATGATAAACCGACTGCAACCGAAGGAATTAACTATGTGTACCAATCACCACTTCGTAGTAAACGATTTATCTACAATAGACTCATTGAAGCAATTCGCGGTGCACGCTCTTACATATACATCACTGTTCCCTATTTTGTTCCTGATCACCGACTCATGCGCGTAATTCGTCTGGCAGCAAAACGAGGAGTTGATGTGCGCATTATACTTCCACAAAAGTCAGATCATGCAATTGTAGATAGGGCTGGGCAAGCGTATTTTCACAAACTTCTTAAGTATGGCGTTTCGATATATCACTATTTGCCCCACCTTATTCATGCCAAAATCTGCATTATCGATGATGAATGGGCAACGCTTGGAACTATGAACCTTGACCATGTAAGCCTTCACTATAACTTTGAAGGAAACGTGGTTATTACACAGACCGACTGTATTTCTGAGCTCAAAAAGCAATTTCATGCCGACCTTACCCGATCAACCCTCATAACAAATAGCGATTGGAATAAGCGTACACTGCGCGATAAAATGCTCGAAATAGCAACAATTCCTTTGCGCAAAATCCTTTAATTAAGCATATTGCCGACCTGAGGGCCTTGTTACCAGGCCAAGTATTGCCTTTTCGGTAAAAAAATGCTATAAATAAAGCCTATTTAACCACTAATTATTAAACGTTGAGCACAGCAAAAGTACGAATAAATCACTTCATCAAAGCCCCTGAACTCCGGGTTATTGATGATAATGGCCAAAACCTTGGTGTCATCACCCTTAAAGACGCTCTTGAGAAGGCTCGCGCAGCAAATCTTGATCTCATTGAAATTTCACCAAATGCCGTTCCACCGGTTGCAAAAATCATGGATTATGGTAAATTTCAGTACGACGAGAAGAAGAAGCAAAAGGTTGCTAAAGCTCGCACTCAGACCACTGAAATCAAGAATGTGCAGGTTAAAATCGGCACCGGCGAGCACGACCTTGAGCTTAAGGCTAAAAAAGCCTCTGAATGGCTCAGCGAAGGCAACCGCGGTAAGATTGACCTCTTCCTCATTGGGCGATCTAAGTATATGGAATTCAAGTTTCTTAAAGAGCGACTTGAGCGAATCCTCAAACTTATTACGGTAGCTTACAAAATTGCAGAGGAGCCAAAAAAGGGTCCGAAGGGAGTAACGATAATAATCGAAAAAGCATAAAAACAAATATATGGCGATGAAAACAAACAAATCATTCCTTAAGCGACTTAAGGTAACAAAGAGCGGTAAAATCCTCGGCCGAGCCGCTGGTCAAAACCACTTTAATGCAAAGGAAAGTCGACGCAGTCAGCTTGCAAAGAAAAACAATAAGGTTCCCTTCCATATGACAGCAAAGGAAAAGAGCCGATTCTTGGTCAATGCATAATTAACCGAATTCAGATTTAATACACAACTATGGTACGCATAAAAAAAGCAGTTCATGCACTTAAGTTCCGACGAAGCCTCCTCAAAAAGGTAAAGGGTTATCGTTTTGGACGAAGCTCAAAGGAGCGAATGGCAAATGATGCCGTTTTCCACGCTGGCTCAAGTGCTTTTGCACACCGACGTGATAAAAAGGGTGATTTCCGACGACTTTGGAATGTTAAGATCGGTGCAGCAGTTCGACCACATGGCTATTCATACAGTCGATTTATTGATGCTCTTAAAAAGAAAGGCATTGCTCTTGATCGAAAATCTCTCGCAACACTTGCAGAGTTCCACCCAACAACTTTCGAATCACTCGTAAAGAAACTTGGTTAATTGTTTGTAAAATCCCATATTACAAAAAATCCGCGCTCGCGGATTTTTTGTTGCATTAAGCTTTAAGAATATACTCTTTGCCCTTCTCTGGATACAGAGCATTAAGCCCTACTTCATCGCGTAAGCGCTGTGCTAAGAAAAGTGATGCTTTGGGCTCACCCATGGCAACAAAGACTTGTTTGAGCGTTGTAGCAGCTGTAGCAGCGTACTGTACAAGGTTATCAGAGTCCTTATGAGCCGAGAATCCATATAAAGTCTCGATACGGGCGCGTACAGGTATTTTTTCGCCACCGACACTAATCTTTTTTGCGCCTTCTGCCAAAGCACGACCGAGCGTACCTAAAGTCTGATACCCCACGAGCACAATTGTACTGTTAGGGTCAGGGGCATATGCAGCTTCGTGCTGTATTACTCGACCACCTGTCGACATTCCTGAGCCAGCAATAATAATTTTAGCTCCAGGTTTAGTATCAAGACTCTGTGACTCGCCATGCGAAGCAACAAAGGTTAGACGAGGAAAACTAAAGATATCATCGCCTTTGCGAATTTGTTCTCGGACACGCTCATTAAAGAGCTCGGTTCCCCTGCGATATACTTCGGTTACTCGCGTAGCCAATGGTGAATCAATATATACGGGCACCGAAGGTATTAAACCTTGTTCAACAAGGTTATTGAGCGAATACAAAAGAACTTGAGTGCGCTCCATTGAAAATGCTGGAATAACTGCTGTACCACCCCTTTCTACTGTCTCTCGTACGATTCGAGCAAAATGTTTATCGCGCAAATCTTGAGGTTCGTGATTTCGGTCACCATACACGCTTTCCATAATTAAAAAGTCTGAGCCTTCTACCGATTCAGTATCGCGCAATAGCGGAGCTGGAGTATTGCCCAAGTCACCACTAAACATTGTTGTAACACCATCAGCAGTAACCCGCACCATAGCAGAACCTAAAATATGCCCAGCATCCTTAAAATAAATACTTATCCCTGGAACAATCTCTTTTTCTTGGTGATATGGAATTGTATGCCAATTTGCAAAACTTGCCCCAACATCATCGCGAGAATACATAGGCTCAAGCTTTTGTCTGTCAGCACTGCGTGCTAATAGCGTAACCGCATCATCAAGAATGAGTCGAGCCAAATCACGAGTCTCTGGAGTTGAATATATTGGCCCTCTATACCCTTCTTTAATAAGCTTGGGAATTCGCCCAACATGGTCAAGGTGAGCATGGGTAATGATAAGTACATCTATCGTTGAAATATCAAAAGCAAACTGCTTACGGTTTTCGAGTTCAATTTGATCTGAGCCTTGAATAAGGCCACAATCAATTAAAATATTCTGCTCAATACCTTTTTCTTTGCGAACAAATCTAAAGTTTGCACCTGTAACCGATCCTACACCCGATTCACAAATAAGTGATAATGACATATTTAAGCTTTATTCTTTAAATAAGCGAGTACTACTACAATGGCTCCCAAAGTATCGAGTGCTAAATCCTTAACTGTATCAGGCCAATACATTTCAGGGTGGAGTGTGGCAATGCCATACACATATTCAAATACTTCCCAGCCAATACCGACGATAAAAGTACCGCCAACAACAGCCAGCATATATGGTGCAAAGGCTCGTGAAAGATTACCAAAACGATACATGCCATACAAAAGCTCATGAAGGGCTGCCGCAATCCAGACACCGCCCAAAAAATGCATCATGCTATCATACCAAAAATATAAATAGCCCCCGTGATACATGCCGTTCCAGTGAAGCCCCAAAATAACTGCACTCCCGATAAGTAGTCCTAGTAGTTTTCCAGTATTCATAAAATTAGTATACCATGTACGACTTTGCCGCACCCCAAGATATATACATATAACAAAAAACCCACATACGTGGGTTTTTTGTTAGGATTGCTGGAGTAGTAGACCTAGTTAAAAAAACTAGGTGGGTGCCCGCACAATTAACGCCTAAGCGCAATTGAATGTGAATTCTTTAAAAGTTCTTAAGGCTCCCAAAATATATGTATAGGGTTACTACTACAACAACCCTATTCATAGTATACATCTCTTAAATATGAAAGTTCAAGGATAAATACTAGTTCGACACTATTCTACAATTCCGTCGACGTTGACATCGCTCAAAATTTTTTCATTGATATGAGTGTACTCAACAATTTCATGCTGACTAAACCAATGTGGAATTTCTTTTTCTGCTTCATTAAGGGCTCCTGAAGCATGTACAAGGTTTCGTACTGCTCGAGTATGAGCATTTGCAAACTGGTACGAATCAACAACATAATCACCACGAATTGTACCGACATCCGAAGAGAGCGGTTCAGTACTACCCACAAGCTTACGCACAATTTCAACAGCATGTGGACCCTGCCACACCATAGCCACTACCGGGCCAGAAGTTAAATATTTTTTAAGTGAAGTAAGAACAAACTGCCCAACTACAATAGGGTCAGTGGAAACAGGATCATGGCCGCGCTTGTGAGCACTGGCAATAGATTTTTCACCCGCTAAGCGAACCCACTCAGGGTCAATTGTGTAATGTTTTTCGACATGCTCATGGGTTGGCACCATCATTTTCATTGCAGTCAGTTTAAGACCACTGCGTTCGAACCGGCTTACGATTTCACCAATTAAAGACCTTTGAATACCGTCGGGTTTAATAATTACGAGCGTTCGTTCATGGTGTGTATTACTCATACACACATAGTATCATTTCTATTCAATCGTGAGAACTTCGGCATCACCCTTAGTAATCAGCACTGTATGTTCACAGTGAGTAGCAATTGAACCGTCGCGAGTTTCATATGTCCAACCATCGCGATTAAGTACTATATGCCGATCACCGAGTGTAAAGATTGGTTCAATAGCAATAACCATACCTGGGACCAAGCGGTCACCCTTTCCTGGTTCACCAAAGTTGGGGACATATGGATCCTCATGGACATCATAACCAACACCATGCCCCGAAAGCTCTTCAACAAGGCCATAACCATGAGCAATAGCAATGCGCTCAATAGCCGCACCAATATCACCCACCCTATTACCACCTTTAGCCGCTTTAATTCCAGCCTTAAGAGCTTCGCGAGTATGTTCAATAATTTTGAGCACTTCTGGCTTTGCTGTACCTGCAACTACAGTAACTGCTGAGTCAGTAATCATTCCTTGGTGTGATAAGCCAAGGTCGATTTTTACCACATCACCTTCGGCAATAACTTTATTACCTTCCGTTGGAATACCGTGAACAATTTCATGATTGAGCGATATGCATACCGAAGCAGGAAAAGGTCGTGGAGCTCCATACGGCTGATAATTTAAAAATGGTGGAATATCGCCACCTTCAATAATAAGCTTATGTGTAGCATCATTAAGTTCTTTCAAAGAAACACCAGGGCGAACCAAAGAAGCGACCTGCTTAAGAATGTAAGCATGTCGTTTACCACCCTCACGCAAATGGGCAATATCTTCTTTGGTTTTAATGCGTATCATACCCCTATCCTACGCTCTCCCCTCAATAAACGCAACAATATCTTTTGATATGTCTTCGACAGATCGAGTGCCATCTATTTGAGCAAAATGATACTCAGGATTATGTCGATAATACTCAATAGCGGGTATTACATCGGTTTCAAACCAAGCAAGGCGAGCTTCTATGTCTTCGCGAGTATCGTCGGCACGCTTTCGAGCCAAAAGACGGTCAACAGAAACATTCTTAGGAATATCTAAATAAATAACATAGGGCTTTTGAATACCATAGAATTCAAACACTGAGTTGAGCACTCCAGCCTCGTGATACTTTCGTGGTGTTCCATCAATAATGACATGTTGATCGCCATTATACTGCTCGGCAAAAACATGTGACCACATGTATACCGTTAGAAATTCCGGCTGAAGGCCGCCGCGCACATTAATTTCTTTTGCTAACTTTTGCGTATGAAGGGTGCCCTCCATAAATTTACGCAATTCAAGACCTGTTTGAATATACAAAACACCTGTAGCTGCATCGTCCTTCTTAAAATAATCTGTAAGAACTTTACTTTGTGTACCCTTTCCGCAACCTGATCGTCCGATAAAAATTACAGCCTTTCTATTCATATTATCCAATTATATACATTACAAGAGCGCTCATAATTTCTTTACCCCACTTAATTCCATTGTCTACTATGGTATGCGGCAATTTTACTAACGTTTTCATGATGTAAGTATAGCGCACAAACAAAAAACCGCGCAATGCGGTTTTTTGATATGAACAATTGAACAGTTATACAGTCTTGACAGTGCAACTAATCCTAGTATTCTCGCATTGCTGCTTGAGCATCAACCTTTTTAATAAGGTCGAGTACTACAGAGACCACGATAAGAAGAGCTGTACCACCAATTGCAAACGTAGAGTTTCCTGTAATAGCCTGAATCACTACCGGTAATACCGCAACAATACCGAGGAACAATGCCCCAATAAGAGTGATGCGAGTCACGATAGTTGATAGATAGTGAACAGTGTGTTCACCTGGGCGAACTCCAGGAATAAATGCTCCGCGCTTTTGCAAATCCTCGGCAATTTGTACAGGTTCAAATGTAACTGATGTATAGAAGAACGTAAGCAATACAACAAGTACAAAGTAAATTGAACCGTAAATGTAAGGATTTGTAAGAGCATTCTGAAGTGTAAAAGCAAGGTCTGCCAAGAATGGAGCACTTGTCTTACTCAAAATGTTAACGAGCATTTGTGGGAAAACAAGAATAGAAAGTGCAAAGATAATTGGAATCACACCCGCTTGATTCAAGCGGAATGGAATATATGTATCTGCACCGCCATATACATTGCCACCACGACTCTGCTTTGCATAGGTAACAGGAATAGCACGCTCTGCTTCGGTTGCGGCTACCACACCGATAATTACGAGTACTGAGGCAATGATAAGCCCTGCGTACACAGTAATAAGGGCTGGAGTAAAGCCTGCTACAAGTTCGATAAAGCGAGAAGGAATAACCGACACAATACCTGCAAAGATAATGAGTGATGTTCCGTTTCCAATACCAAACTCTGTAATAAGCTCACCAATCCACATAAGAAGCACAGAACCTGTAGCTACAATTACCACGTTAACAAGCAAATCGAGCCCTGCCATTGGAGCCAAAACGTTCTGACTCTGCAAAAGAGCCAAGAAACCGTATGACTGAATCAAAGCAAGGGGCACCGAAGCCAATCGTGAATACTGTGAGAATCGAGCACGGCCAGCCTCGCCTTCTTCTCGGTAAATTTCCTTAAGGCGTGGAATCATCATGGTACCGAGCTGCATGATAATTGATGCCGTAATGTACGGACCAACACCAAGCATTACGATAGACAAGTTTGAAAGTCCACCTCCAGAGAAAATGTTAAGGAAGCCGAAGAGCTGACTACCTGAAAGCAATCGCTCGAGCTGAAAGACATCTACACCAGGAACTGGAATGGTTGCAAGGAAGCGAAAAAGCACAAGCGCGACTACCGTAAAGATAATTCGCTTGCGCATTACGCTGTCTTTCAAAACCAAACCGAGTTTTGAAAAAAATGACGACATGTGGTTATGCTACTACAGAGCCACCAGCCTTTTCGATCTTTGCTTTAGCCTCTGCTGAAACTAGAACTTTCTCGAATGAAAGTTTTTTAGTAATTTCTCCTGCTGCAAGAATCTTTACCGCTGGAATTTTACCTTTATATGTTTCAATCACATTCTTTTCAACAAGAGTAGCTGGACTTACTGTAGCACCTGCTGCAAATACCTCGAGTGAACCAAGGTTCACCACAACAGGCTTAACTGCAAACACCTTATTTTGATTTACACCGCGTCCACGAAGCTTAGGAAGTCGCTTAATGAAATCTCGGAGTTCTGGTCGCTTCTTGCGTCCTGCTCGAGCATTCTGACCCTTTGCTCCTCGGCCAGATGTCTTACCCTTTTTACCTCCTCGACCCACAAGCATTGTCTTCTTATTCTTTGTGCGTGGCACTAAGTTATGAATTTGCATTGTAGTATTATGCTTTAGCTACGACCTTTTTGCCTCGCCATGTAGCACGAGGAACTTTAGTAATTCGAGAAAGAGCATCAATTGTTGCTCGCGCAATGTTGATCTTGTTCTTACTTCCCGAGAAAATCTTTGCTGCAACGTCTTTAATACCTGCAAGCTCGATAACGGTTCGAGTAGCACTTCCGGCTACCACTCCTCGTCCACGTGCTGGCATCATCATAACGCGTGCTGAGCAAAACTTTGATTCAACTGCATGAGGCAGTGTCATCTGAGGTGAAAGGTGCACCTTAATCATATTCTTTTTTGCGTCACGAGTAGCCTTGTCGATAGCGAGTGATGTATCAACCGCCTTTCCAAGACCAACACCTACGCGACCCTTTCGATCACCGGCAACAACCGCTACTGAGAAGCTAAATCGTCGGCCTCCTGAAGCAACTCGAGTCACACGTCGAATTGTAATGATCTTAGAATCAAATTCTGGCTTAACGCGTTCTTTTTGTTCGCGCTGAGGACCCTTTCGTGGACCACGAGAAGCTCCGCCACGGTTATCACCGCGAGGACCACTTCGGCGATCACCACGAGGTGCGCCTCCATGAGCAGGTGCTGCTGCTGGAGCTGATGTAGCTGGAGCAGAAACAGGGGCTGTCATTTGGTTATTTGTTGTAGTATCCATAGTTTTAGAACTTAAGACCGCCTTCGCGTGCTGCATTGGCTACATCCTTAATCTTGCCGGCATAAAGATAGCCGCCTCGATCAAAGACAACGCGCTCAATTTTAGCTGCGAGTGCTTTCTTAGCAATTTCTTTTCCGACCTCAATAGCCTTTTCCTTCTGCGTCTTTGCTTTAGCTTCACGAGAAGAGAAAGCGGCAAGAGTATGTCCCTTCTCATCATCGACGAGCTGAACAGAGATATACTTGTTTGAACGAAACACTGACAATCGTGGAACTTCGGCTGTTCCCGAAATAACTGCACGAATGCGTGCGTGTCGTCGTTCGATTTTTTGCTGTTTAATAGTGCTCATATTCGTGAGATTAGACTGACTTCTTACCCTGCTTTCGGCGAATAACTTCGTCTGAATAGCGGATACCCTTACCCTTATATGGTTCAGGCTTTTTAAATTCGCGGACAGAACCAGCGAATGCACCGACCTTATCGCAATCAATACCTGAAATTGTCACAATGTTCTTTTCAGAAGTAACCTTGAGACCTTCAGGGATAGTTACAATAACTGGATGTGAAAAACCAAGTGCCATATGAAGTTCTTTGCCCTTAACATCGGCTTTGAAACCGATACCTTCAACAATGAGCTTCTTTTCAAAAGGCTTCTGCACACCATCAAGCATATTCTTAATGTGTGAACCAACAGTTCCCCACATAGCTCGTGTTTCGAGAGTTTCTCGAGCGAGTGTGAGTGTAATATTTGTTCCCTCTACCATAACCTTAACATCACTTGGGATCTTTTTTGAGATTTCGCCAAGCGGACCTTTAACAGTTAGTGTGTCTCCGGCATTCACCACACTCACCTTTTCAGGAATAGACAATATTCGTTTTCCAATTCGTGACATATGAGTATAGTTACCAGATTTTAAAGAGAACTTCTCCACCGACCTTTTGTGTGCGAGCTTCATGGTCTGCCAAAATACCCTTTGGAGTTGAGTAAATCACATTTCCATAACCACTCTTAAATACGCGAATATCGCGAGCCTTCTGATAAATTCGTCGAGAAGACTTTGATACACGTTCAATACCACTTACTCGAGGCTGTCCATCGAAATAGACAAGACCGATTTCAAGTGTCTTTGCTACCTTCTTACCTTTCTTTTCTACTGATGAAACATAGCCCTCTTTCATGAGGACATGTGCTATTGCCTCTTTGAGTCCAGAATACGGCACTGACACAGAATCCTTTCGTGCAAGAGACGCATTCTTGATTTGAACAATGAGGTCTGCAATTGGATCTATTACCATGACGCCTTTTTAATTCCTGGAATCACACCTTCATTTGCCAATTCGCGGAAGCAAATTCGACAAATTCCAAAGTCTCGCATATAGCCCTGCTTACGACCGCATCGGAAGCATCGGCGTACAACACGAGATTTGAATTTAGGAGCCTTTGCGGCTCGCGCTTTTACTGATGTTTTTGCCATATATTGATAATAAAAATAATGCTGGTTAGCCCCTCGTTGCTCTGCAGAGCGAGTTCGCTTCCAACTTATCTAAAGAATATGCTTTTGTTAAAGCCCACATACTATAGCGCATTTTAGACTAAAAGTAAAGGTTTTGGATAGTTCACACGCAGATAGACAATGAGTGTATCATATGAGTAAAATACAAAATACATACATTGAGTAATCCACAGAAATATTGACAGAATATATGCTTAAGGAGTATTATCAGGTCTGGACTATGAAGCACACCAAGACTCGTGATGCGCGGCGGAAGCGCCGCAAGACGAACACCCAGCTCCACCTCATCGTCATCCATGGCGAGAAGAATGAGCCCGATGAGGGCATCTGGAGGTAATCACAGCCCCCGACTGAGCACAGCTCGGTCGGGGGCTTAAACTTTATATATAAAAAGAAAACTGCGTGTGAGCTTTCTGAGAACACGAAGGTGTCTTAGTATTTGTTTTTTCGAGAATAATAC
>CAZGUZ010000009.1:0-32725 GCA_964529025.1 uncultured Candidatus Saccharibacteria bacterium | reverse complement strand
CCGGTACTGCAGCGGCAAATGAAAGAATGCGAATTACATCTACAGGTGATGTTGGAATAGGTACTACATCACCTAACGCCAAGCTCAGCATCTACTCAGGTGCGGCAGGGATATATTCTGTAAACGCAGCTGCAGACGAACTTGTGCTTGAGAATAGTGGAAGTGGAGGAATGAGTATAGTTACACCGGACGCATCCACAGGAAATATCTTCTTTGGTTCACCTTCACGCCAGATCGGGTCCCAGCTTTCTTGGAACTACAATAATCTGCTGATGACTATTGGTACTGGTATGGCAGGTGGACAGGTGCAGATCTTGGCGGGGAACGCGGCAGAAGCGATGCGTATTAACTCATCGGGTAACGTTGGTATCGGTACCACTACACCTAATGCAGCTCTCAATGTAAATACAACGCTTACAAACGGTACACCTGCATTCCGGATTTCAAATACAAGCGCGGGTCCTACATGGAATGGTCTTGTAATTGACAGTAACAACGCTTCATCTATAGATGCTCGTAATTGGTTTATCGGTGCTAATTCTGTGGTGTACGGTGATTTTAATATTAGAACAAGTAATGTTCATGGCGGAAATCCAACAACTTCTGGTACAAGTAGGTTCTATATAAGTGAAACTGGAAATGTTGGTATTGGTACAACCTCTCCTGCTCGCAAGCTTCACGTCGAGTCAGCAAATGCTGATGCTGCACGCTTGAGAATTACTGAGACAGCGGATTCATCATCTGGTCATTCTGCAGGTATCGAATTATTCGATACAACCACATTCAAAGGCGGTATATTTAAAAATGGTCTAACACATAGTATCGGGTTATGGGATGCTTCTAGTGAAAGACTCACTGTGGTGCAGGGTGGAAGTATCGGCATAGGAACAACAACGCCAGATGCAAAATTGCATGTTGCTATGAGTACTGGTTTGATCCCTGCAATAGCTGTAGATACAGGTTCTATTGTAAGCAACACCACGTCATCGGGAAGTAGTGCGGCACTATCGATTATTGCTGGAGCTGCTGGATTTTCTACACTCAACTTTGGAGACACCGGCGATGAGAATATCGGATATATTCAATATGGACACACAAATAACTATTTGGCTCTTGGTGCAAATACTAATGAGTATATACGTATTACATCTGCGGGTAACGTTGGAATCGGAACCTCGACCCCAGGATTGGCAAAATTGATCGTTGAAGGCACAAATGGAACAGCTTTATCTGGCCTCGGAATTTCAAACACAGCAAATTCAGCTAACTCAAGAACATATTTAAACTTCTATGATGTAACTGCAGAAAACTCTGCCTCTATAGGTTCGGTTCGTGAAGGTTCTGCAACAGATTGGGGTCTTATATTCCGTACAGGTTCAGGTAACTCTTCAAGTGGGCCAAGTGACAGAATGTATATTTCTGCAGCAGGTAATGTTGGTATAGGTACCGCATCACCTTCAGATGCTTTTACTGTAAGTGGTACACGTCCTGTATCAATTAGTCCAAGTAATATTGGCGGTGTTGGTTATGGTGTGAACATCAAGGGTGATACGGGTGGTTGGGTTACTGGTTATACTTTCACAGGAAGCTCAAACACGGCTCTTGGTGGATTTGGTGCAAATGGAACTGCAAACACGCTCAGTAAATTCTTTGTTGGTACTTTTAACACCGGTGAAATTATGACAATGTTGGCTTCAGGAAAGGTTGGTGTCGGTACTCTAACTCCGAACTTCGCATTAGAAGTTAACGGTCAAGCTTCAACAACAATCTTGTCTGTACCAAGCTCGCCTGCAAACTCAACTCCGACAAGATGGATAGGTACTTCTAACCAACAATCTTTGTCTTTTGATGCTACAAGCGGAACGTCTCTAACCTCGCAAGGTAGTATGCTTTTCAGTATTGACTCTAATATCAATGACACTACCAGAAAGTTTATATTTCAGACAAATCAAGATAGATACTCTAGTTCTGACACTGGCGCAGGAACATCGCTTATGGTTATACAAGAAAACGGTAGTGTTGGTATCGGAACAACTTCACCAACATACATGTTGGAAGTAGCTGGTAATGTCGGTGCTACATCATTTATTAACATGTCTTCTCGTTCAGTTAAGAAAGATATTAGTTATATTCCGTTTGAACAAACACAGCAAACTCTCGATAAAATAAAGGCACTTAAATTTGCTACATACCGCTACATAACTGAAAATGATTCTGAGCCACTCCACCTCGGTCTTATTGCCGAAGAGTCACCAGAAGATATATTGGCTCCAGGCGGTCGTGGAATCGATGTATACAAGATGGCAACATTCGCTCTCCAAGGAATTCAGAGTCTTATTGCTCGTATTGAAAAGATAGAAGCCACTTTGGCAAATGTGGCCACAGGCTATACAGATATATTTAAAGCAAAGACAGTAGAAGTTGAGCAAGGAATTACAATTAAGGATTCAAAGACAGGCGAATACTATTGTATCGTTGTCGAGAATGGCACAATGAAAAATATTCCAGGAAAGTGCGGTACTGTACCAGTTGATTCTTCAAATAATGAAAACTCTTCAGATTCGGATGATTCAGCAGATAGTGATTTAAGCGATAGTGACGATTCTGAAGCTGATGCCGGTGATGATGAAGAAAGTGGTGACACTTCAACTGCAGATGATGTGACTACTGAAGATTCTGAATCAGAATCTGACACTGATGAGACAAATGAGCAGAGCGAAGAGGGTGCAACGGAAAGTGCCGAAGAAAATACTGATGAGGGCACTGAAGGCAGCTCAAGCGAACCAACAACGGCAACAAACGAAAGCTCACAGAATAATGAGAGTGCGGAAGATGCAGAAAGCACTGAAAGCCCAGAAAGTAGCAGTGATCAGTCATCTGATTCAGCGCCCGCTGCATCTTCATCAGATACAGGCGACTCAAGTGAAGGATCATCTGACTCATCTTCGTCGAGTTCTTCTGAATCATCATCAAGCTCATCTGAATCTTCATCTGAATCTTCATCTGGCTCGACAGATAGCGGTTCTTCTGGTACACAAGAGTAATGAAAAGGATACCGATAACAGTGCTTACAGGCTTTTTGGGTAGTGGTAAGACCACGCTCATCAATAAAATTCTGGCACAAGCTCAAAAAGAAGGGCTTAAAATTGCTATTATCGAAAATGAGCTTGGCTCAATTGGTATTGATAAAAACCTTATTACTGCTGGGGCACCACTCGGTACCATTGAAGGTGAAAGCATTATTCAAGTGGCACAAGGTTGCGTGTGCTGTACTGTACGAGGTGATTTGGCTCCGGCGCTCCGTGAGCTTATTCAGTCAGGTATAGAAATTGTTCATATCATTCTTGAAACAACAGGAATTGCCGACCCACTGCCAATCATGCAGACAATTGTAACCGACCCCTCTGTCCGCTTACAATTTGAGTTATGTAATGTTGTAACTGTTATTGATGCGGTTAATTGCTCACATACTCAAGAGATTAGTCAGACAAATTCTCGTCAGATTGCTTTGGCGGATATTGTATATATAAGTAAACTCGATGGGGTCTTGCCGAAAGCACAGAGTGAAGTTGAAGAATACATTGCCCACAAGAATCCATACGCATTAAAGATTCTTTCAAATGGCGGTCTCGAGATCACGCAATTATTTGAGTCAAGTTCACAAGCACTCAGCCGCGTTTCTTTTGCTCAGACAATAGGGGTGTCGAACATTGAAAGAAAACACGACACAGAAATTTCTACGCATATTTTGCGTTCAGAGAAACCACTACGTAATGCCCGAACTCATGCTTGGCTTACATCTATATCGCATGCGCTCGAACAAAACCTATTGCGAATCAAAGGTTTTATCTATACCAATGATGGTGTGTACATGGTGAACTGTGTTAGAGATAGTGTTGTATACGAGCTCGTGAATAACTCCGTGGCTAATGGCCATGCAAATACAGAGCTCGTGATTGTGGCTTACAAGCTCGACAAAGAAATGCTCACTATTATTGAGCAAGGTTTTAATGGTTTGTGTGAAAAGTAGATAATTAGTGTCGATATTTGAAGGTAAATAGATAGAGCGGGTAAGTTCGCGTGTGGGCATTAATGCATATACTTGCCAAAATATGTAAACTGGGGTATGGTATTGGCAGGAAAGGAATTGTACAATGCCAATTATTTGTATTGAGTCGACGAAAGAAACCCCCGGCTACAAGTTCGAGGTGAGTGTTAGTGAGCTCGCACTGCTGAGGGCCTTTACTCGCGAGCCTGCGCCAAGTACGCGCGCGATCCTTGAAAGTAGGATCAGTCGTGTGTTTACCGCGGATGAGGTCCGTAGAGCAGAAACTGCTTACAGGGAATCCCGCTCGGGCAGTGGCGTCTCCGTGAGAACTCTGCCTCGTTCCGCCGTTTCGCGACCCCAGTTGCCCGCAAGGAAATCGAGTGGGCAAAAGCCCTCGACCTCGCGCCGAGGTGTAGCACCGATGACTGTCGGTTAGGGTGTCAGGGCTAGTCGAAATAGGCTGGCCAACCACACATAACAAAGCGAAAGCTGAGTTGTGTGTGGTTTTCTGTTATACTATACGTATATAAAACAAACATATGGCAAACACACGACCTATTCGAGTAGCAATTAATGGCTTTGGACGCATTGGACGACAATTTTTTAAGGTGGCACTTACTCGACCCGAAATTCAAATCGTTGCCGTAAACGACTTGGGCGATATTTCAAATCTTGCATATCTTCTTAAGTATGACACTTCGTACGGAGTGAGTGATTTTGATGTTAAGGTTTCGGATGACAAAGCTTCATTTATTGTTAATTCAAATACTGTTGCATATGTAAGCGAGAAAGATGTAACTAAGCTCCCTTGGGCAAAGTATGAAGTCGATGTGGTTGTTGAATCTACCGGCCTCTTTACTGAATACGGAAAAGCACAAGCCCATATTACTGCTGGTGCAAAGCGTGTTGTTATTTCTGCTCCTGCAAAAGATGATCCAGAAGGAAAAATCAAAGGCGAAACCATTCTTATGGGAATGAATGAAGAAAAGATTTCTCAGGTTGCTATTACATCAAATGCTTCATGTACAACTAATGCAGCTAACCCCGTATTGGCCATTCTCGATGAAGCAATTGGCGTAGAAAAGGCTTTGCTTAACACTGTTCACGCATATACAGCAAGTCAGTCTATTGTCGATGGTCCTAATAAAAAAGATTTTAGAGAGGGTAGAGCAGCTGCACAGAACCTTGTGCCATCATCAACCGGTGCCGCTGTTGCTGTTACTAAAATCATGACTCATTTGAAGGGTCTTTTTGATGGAATCTCTATTCGCGTGCCAGTCGTAACTGGCTCTATTGTTGATGTTACGTTTATTTCAAAGAAGAACACTACTGCCGAAGAAGTTAATGCAATTCTCACAAAAGCAGCTCGCGAAGCTCGATGGGAACCGATTTTTGATGTCACAACAGAGCAAGTAGTATCACACGATATTATTGGTAACCCTCACGCTTCTATTGCAGACCTTTCATTCACTCGAGTAGTTGGAGGCAACCTTGTTAAGGTTATGGCTTGGTACGACAATGAAATGGGGTATACATACACGCTCGTGGATCATGTGATTAAGTCTGGGGCATCAATAAAATAGACATGAACAAAAAACGATATTGGTTAAATGGTGGTCTTACATTAGGAATAATAGCGGCGGTATCAACAATTATTTTCTTTGCACTGGTATTCATAGGTAACGGATTTGATTTAGTATTGAATAGCGTTGGATTACCAGTTGAAACCCTCATGTGCATCCCTTTTTTTGCTGTCGTTTATTATGGATTCTATATTTCTGTATTTGGTGGGGGATTGATCAGTTTGATAATTACAGTTCTACTTAATGCAGGCATTCACTTCCTGATCGGTGTAATCTTCGGATGGATTTACGGCAAAGTTAGAAAACAAAAGCAAGTTGGTACGACAACGAACTAAGGTATATACATACGCTGTTATGTGCCGAACGTGCCTCTGAGTTGTTTTAAAAAAGAATCCGCCACCAGTATTGCTACGGGTGGCGGGGAAGAATCGAGTAGCTTGATATTGTACTACTACTCGTGTCGTGACGACTTGAAACAGTTCACAATAAAGCCAAGTGCAAATATGCTCGCAAGGCTTACCAAAACCACAATCACGACAGTAACGCACACTGTCGCTATAAGTGCGGTTCCAATGTACTGTAGAACTGGGAAAGAACCGCCGTCTTCATTGCTCATGACACACCTTTATCCTTCAGAGCTACATTTGTTGAGTAAAAAACTTCCAGCAACGACGGAGATCATCGTCGTTGCTCCGATTTCATGCTATTCGCATTATGTAGTATAGATATACTGTTGTCAACAGTTTGCAAACGTAAGGTGCATTTTCAATTGGCCACAGTACTCGTTTGTATAGTATACTAATACATATTTAATCTAATTAACTATGAAAATTGCTCTTGCCTCTGACCATGCTGGTTTTGAACTTAAAAAAGATATCGGTGCATATTTAGCTGGCTTGGGTCATACAGTAGTAGACTTTGGAGCGACAACACTTAATACCGATGATGATTACACAGATTTTGTTGTGCCGGCCGCAACTCAAGTAGCATACGCAAAAGCTGATAGAGCAGTAGTTATTGGTGGTTCAGGTACTGGTGAAGCAATTTGTGCAAATCGTTTCCCTGGAGTTCGAGCAGTTGTAGTTAATATTGAACACCCAACGTCTCTACAAATTACGCAGGTTTCTCGAGAGCACAATAATTCAAATGTAATTTCATTTGGTGCGCGTTTTATTTCTGCGCAATTTGCTCATACTGTACTCGATACATGGCTTGCAACAGAATTTAGTAAAGAAGAGCGACATGAACGCCGCAATAATGCGCTTGATTCAATAGAATAGGAGTAATAATACTAAAGAATATGGCACTCAATCATAAAATCATACCTGCAATTCTTCCTTTCGACTTTGGTGAGCTCGAAGATAAGATAGACAGTGTTGCTGGTCTAGTTAAAGCAGTACAGATAGATATTTGTGATGGGCGCTTTACCGAAACTGCTACATGGCCATATCGAAAGCACGATGACAATTTTGAAGAAATAACTCGCGAAGAGCGAGGAATGCCACACTGGCAAGATGTGAGTTTTGAATTTGATCTCATGCTCGATAAGCCCGAAGAAGTGATTGAGGACTGGATTCTTGCCGGAGCCGAAAGAATCATTGTTCACCACAATGCAAAGCCTGACTACGATAAAGTAATTGAATTAACACAAGGCAGAGCCGAGCTTGGTATTGCTGTTATCCCTGGTACTGATCCACAAGTATTGGCGCCTTATTTTGATTCAATACAAAGCGTACAGTGTATGGGGTCACGATTCGTTGGTAAACAGGGAACTGAGCTTTCTGAAGATGTCTATGTAACTATCACCAAGTTCCGCAAGGTTTTGCCTGAATATATTCGAATATCGGTTGATATCGGTGTAAATTTAAATAATGCAGCTCGACTTTTTGAAGCTGGCGCTGATACTTTAGTTGCGGGCTCGGCTATTTTTGGTTCACATAACATTGTGGATACTCTACAAAAGTTTAAGCGCCTCTAGTGATATACTGTGGGTATGTTGAGCGACCTTGAAACTAAGAAACTAGAGTCCCACGCTGCGCAAATTCGCTATTCTATTGTGCAAATGCTCATTGAAGCTGGTTCTGGCCATACTGCCGGGCCACTTGGTATGGCGGATGTGTTTACCTATTTATATTTTAAGTTTCTTAATCACGACCCCAAGAGGCCAAATATGAAAGAGCGTGACCGCTTGGTACTTTCTAACGGTCATATTTGCCCTGTACTCTATGCAACCATGGCCCATGCGGGTTATTTTCCTGTAAGTGAACTTTTAACGCTGCGTAAATTTAAGAGTCGACTACAAGGTCACCCACACCGTGAATGGCTCCCTGGAATAGAGACAAGCTCAGGACCACTTGGTTCAGGACTATCGCAAGCAGTAGGAATGGCATTAGCAGATAGAATGGAAAACGGTCGGCAATCATCAAAACAAATTGTGTGCTTAACGGGTGATGGTGAGCTCAATTGCGGTCAGATTTGGGAAGCAGCAATGTTGGCGGGTAAAGAAAAGATTCAGAACCTTACGGTAGTGGTGGATCGAAATAATATTCAAATCGACGGTTTCACCGAAGATATTATGCCCTTGAATCCGCTCGCAGATAAATGGAAAGCCTTTAATTGGCACGTAGTCGAAGTTGATGGGCACAATATGCGCGCGCTCGATGAAGCATTTGGCCAAGCCCGGAGCGTTTTTGATAGGCCAACAGTCATACTCGCTCAAACAATTCCTTCAAAAGGAATTCCCGAGTTCGAAAGAAAGTTTGAATGGCATGGAAAACCCCCAACTACTCCCGAAGAAAAAAAGACAGCTCTCAGTGCATTGCGGAGTATGGGTGGCAGAGTAAAAGCAGATTAAAAAATTATTTTAAATATATGGATTCAAAAAAGATGAGTGTACTATTGTCAGTATTACGAATACTCGAAACCGTTTACCTTATTGTTTCATTCGCAGTTGTTTTCTTCAGAAAGTACCCACAAGATGTTTTGCAAACTGTGGTAGCCGTTTGGGTTACATCATCACTTATGATTTTGCCAGTTCTTTTGTTTAAGAATGTGCTCGTTGCAATTCTTAATAATGGAGTTCTTACTACAAATCAAAAGACATGGGTTTTGGTTCGATGTGCACTCTACGTACTCTTTTCATTCATTGCATTCCCACTCATTGCTCAGTATCAGTAGTAATAGGTGGTCGCTGTGACCTATGAATCTAAACCATAAAAATGAGTCAGCCAATTAAACTTAATCCAAAATTCTATACAGAAGAGTGCGAGCAAGCACCAATTCGCAAAGGATTTGGTGAAGGTTTTTTGGCTGCTGGTAAACTTAACTCAAACATTGTTGGTTTATGTGCCGATCTCACCGAGTCGACACAGATGCATTTGTTTAAAGAAGCTTTTCCACAGCGCTTTATCGAGATCGGCGTTGCAGAGCAAAACCTGGCTTCAGTAGCATCGGGTATGGCAGCTATGGGGAAGATTCCGTTTATTACTTCGTATGCAATGTTTAGTCCGGGCCGAAATTGGGAACAAATTCGTACAACAATTGCTTATAACAATGTGCCTGTTAAAATTGCTGGTTCACATGCAGGTATTTCGGTTGGGCCAGACGGCGGAACGCATCAAGCTATTGAAGACATAGCAATTATGCGTGTAATTCCACGCATGGTAGTTATTTCGCCGTGCGATATGATAGAAGCACGCAAAGCTACGCTTGCTTGTGCTCGTACTCAAGACCCAACATATATTCGTTTGGCTCGAGAAAAGACCCCCATCATGACCACCGAAGAAACTCCTTTTACTTTAGGAAAGGCTAACTGTATGTATGCAAGTGAAAGTGGTAAAAAAAGTTATGACATCGGTATTATTGCAACGGGGGCATTGGTTGCAAATGCTCTTCATGCCGCTCGAGAGCTCGAAGAAATGGGTCATACAGTTAAGGTGCTCAATATGCACACCATAAAGCCACTCGATACTGATGCAATATGGAAACTTGCTACAGAAGCTGGAGCAATTGTTACTGCAGAAGAGCATCAAATTGCAGGCGGCCTTGGTAGTGCTGTTGCTGAATGTTGTGCTCAACACATTCCTGTGCCAATAGAATTTATTGGAGTTCATGATGAATTTGGTCAAACAGGAACTCCGGATGAACTCGTTCATGAATATGGTATGGATGTGGCTTCTATCGTTAAAGCCGCAACAAAAGCAATTTTGCGCAAACAGTAGTCTCTTTTGTTTGTTTAGTGTAGAGTATCGGTATTCTTTGTATATTATATGCAGAACTCACCCTTTAAGCTTGTTTCAGATTTTGAACCAGCTGGCGACCAGCCGGCTGCTATTGCTGCGCTCACTGAAGGCTTAAAGAAGGGCGAAAAACACCAAACGCTTTTGGGTGTTACGGGTTCAGGAAAGACTTTCTCGGTGGCACATGTTGTTCAAAATTTTGGTAAACCAACTCTTGTCATTGCTCACAATAAAACGCTTGCTGCTCAGCTTGCTCAAGAGTTTCGCGAGTTTTTTCCGCATAATGCAGTTCATTACTTTGTTTCGTACTACGACTTTTATCAGCCCGAAGCGTACATGCCCGTAACCGATACCTATATCGAGAAGGAAGCAATGATCAATGAAGAAATTGATCGCTTACGCCACGCTTCTACTCAAGCTTTGCTTACACGCAAAGACGTAATCATTGTTGCTTCGGTTTCTTGTATATACGGCCTCGGTAGCCCTGAAGAGTATCAAAAGGTAAACCTTAAAATTGCTCGCGGAGATGTTCTTGGTCGTAATGATTTAATTCGTAAGCTCATCGGAATCCATTTTGAGCGAACAAATGCCGACCTTGAACCTGGTATGTTTCGTGCCGTTGGAAACTCTCTCGAAGTAATGCCAGTTAACGAACGAATTATTTATCGTTTTGAATATGCAGGCTCAACTATTGATTCAATTGTTTCTATTGACCCCATAACTCGAACCATTACCGATACACAACTTAAAGATGTCTTTATATATCCGGCCAAGCACTTTATTAGCGACAAAGAGCAGGCTGATAAGGCTTTTAAAACCATACAGGCAGAACTCGAAGAACGCCTTGCAGAGCTCATAAAAGCAGGTAAAAACCTCGAAGCAGAGCGACTCAAGCGCCGTGTTAAGTATGACTTGGCACTCATTCGTGAAGTTGGATACTGTACAGGAATCGAAAACTATTCCCGACATTTTTCACAAAAACAAGCAGGTGAAGCACCTGATACTTTGCTTTCATACTTTCCGCATTTGCCAGACGGTACGCCAGACTTTTTAACCGTAATTGATGAATCACATGTTACTGTGCCGCAAATCGGTGGAATGTTCGCAGGTGATCAGTCACGTAAAAATACTCTAGTTGAGTATGGTTTTAGACTACCTTCTGCAAAAGATAATCGCCCGCTCAAGTTTGATGAATTTGAGTCTCGAGTAAATCAAACTCTCTATGTATCTGCAACTCCTGGTAAATATGAAATTGAAAAGTCAGGCAAAAAAGTTGTTGAGCAGGTGATTCGACCAACGGGTCTTATTGATCCAGTTATTGCAATTAAGCCTGTTATTGAAAATAAAACTACAGGATATGCAGGCCAAGTTTTTGATTTTATCGACGAAGCCGAACAAACAATAAAAAAGGGCGACCGCGTTCTTGCTACAACTCTCACCAAGAAAATGGCCGAAGACTTGTCGGAATATCTTAAAGAGCGGGGCATTAAAGCCGAATACTTGCACAGCGATATTAAAACTATTGAACGTATTACTATCCTCACCAATTTCCGCAAAGGAGTTTTTGATTGTCTTGTAGGAGTAAACCTTTTGCGTGAAGGTCTTGATTTGCCCGAAGTATCGCTTATTGGAATTCTTGATGCTGATAAAGAAGGTTTTTTGCGTTCAGAAACATCACTCATTCAAACTATTGGCCGTGCTGCTCGAAACGTTAATGGTCGCGTAATCCTCTATGCAGACGGAATGACTGGTTCATTAACACGAGCAATTGCCGAAACTGAACGCCGCCGCAAAATTCAGCTTGCTTACAATGAAAAGCATGGCATTACTCCTCAAACAATTAAAAAGAAGATTCACGATATTACTGATCAAATTCGATCTGAACATGCAAAGGCTGTGTCATCAATGATGAGTATCGATACTCAGCAATTTGAGAAAAATCCTCTTGTATTTATTCGTGAGAAAGAGCAAGCAATGGCAGAAGCAGTTAAAATCCTCGACTTTGAAAGTGCTGCAATTATTCGTGACGAACTTAATGCTTTTAGAACTCGCCTCGAAAAGAGCGACAAAGCAGCAAAGAAAGCTGAAAAAGAAAAAACCAAAGGAATTCGTGCAAAAAGACAACAGCTCCGTGGATAAATTGTAGCGAGCGCTCATTGTTGCGGTGCTATAATGTGTACATGAAAGTCTCTACTTCTCCATGGGTAAGTCAGCTTAATAAAGAGCGGCCAATTGTTAAATTGTCGCATGACATTACGACTGACGTAACCGTAGTTGGTGCTGGTATAGCTGGTATATCAACAGTATTTTTCTTGCTCAAGAATACAAATTTTAATGTTGTACTCATAGAAGCCGGAAGACTTGCACATGGCGCAACCGGTCACAATGCTGGCCAAATTGTAAGTTATTTTGAGCGACCCTTTAAAGATATGGTCAAAGAGTTTGGTGTTAAAAGAGCTGCACATGCTTGGGCAGCTGTAGAATCTGCTTGGGTTTTGCTCATGACTATGTATACCGAAGCCGGTTTAACAATTCCACTCGAACGATTTACAGGTCACGCAGGCTTTTCAAGCGAAAAGCAGGTTCTTGAATTTCTGGAAGATGCATATGAAAGAAAAAGTGCTCGACTCCATGTCGAAGAAGTTTTAATAGCGGCAGATGCACCATTTCTTGATAAGGTTCCTGAAAAGTATAACGAGATTTTTAAAGTCGCTCCACGCGAAGAAATTTTATCGCGACTTGAAACAAAAAATTCTACATTCGTAGCGTGTGCTTCGTATCAAAAGGGAACAACTAATTCGGCACTTTTTTGCCAAGAAGTTGTCGACTATCTTCTTAATAAGTATAAAGGGCGCTTTTCTTTGTATGAAAACTCTCCAGTTAAAAAAGTTGTTCTTAAAAAAGATTTTGCTTTGCTCGATGTTGATGTTGCAACCGTAACTACAAAGAAAGTAGTTTTGTGCACCAATGGTTTTGAGCATTTTTCAATCATTAATGAAAAGGGTCTTGATATTGATAGTAAATTCCACCATTTAGTGACAGGTGTTGTTGGCTATATGTCGGGTTACTTAGAAGACTACACAAAGCCTCCTACTGCAATTAGTTATTTTACTGATCCCGATGCAACCGAAATTGACCCTTATATTTATTTAACACGTCGTGAATACAAGACTGACGATAATTCGCGAAAGAGTTTGGTTTGTATCGGTGGCCCAGAACACAATTTGGACGACAGAGAAAAGTACATTGGCGACTATGAATACCCTGAAGAAGCTCAAAAACAAATTGATGATTTTGTGCACTCAACATATTTAGATCCAGCAAAGAAAGATTCTCAGGTTGAGTATCAATTTACGTGGCACGGCCTTATGGGCTATACACCAAACGGTGTTCGACTTATTGGAGCTGAACCAAAGAACCCTGTCTTATTGTATAACCTTGGTTGTAACGGAATAGGTATTCTACCTTCTATTTATGGAGGCTTAAGGATTAGTCAGATTTTACGGGGCGACAAACTTGAAGCAACAATTTTTGATCCAAAAAAATAGCACCCGGTGAGGGGTGCTGTTCGTGCGGCTTGGCCGCTAAGCTCAAGGGTTACCCCTAGAGCCGCTGGCTGGTTGGACGAGTCCACCAGCTTTCTGCGTTACCAGGCCACCTGCAGGTCGTGTGTACCGCTGACCAGAGGCCTGAGCAGCTTCTGGACTCCCAGGGGTAGGGCTCTGGCGAACCCGACCAAACTGGAATTCCGAGAAGTCTCTCACAACCCCATCCGATCCGTGCCATGACGGGAAGGGGCTCCATACCTCGGGCCGACCCCGAGGTTGGACGTAGACGGGTTGCTGCACGACCTGCACAGGCACTCCGACAGTGACACCGCCACCGTACACCTGTTGCTGTGGGTAGTGGTGCTCTGGCTGCATTGCTGCGACCGGAGTACTACCATTCGCCGCGGGTGCCTGGCTAGCCACAGCCCCTTGTTTCAAGGGTTGCAACTTTACATGGATTCCATTCCGGGTGCGATGAGCACCCGAAATCTTGTCCACTCCGAGAAGCGGCAAGCCGACAATCGGCGAAATTGCTGCTGTAGCGATTCCGGCTGCTTGCCCAAGGGAGAAATCTCCCTTGAACGAGTTGGCTCGGACGAGCACCGGTTCATAGCCCTCACGGGTGATCTGAACCGTCACATCGTGCTTCTTGGGAAGCACGAAGGTATGAGGAGTCCAAGCGGACTCCTGGTCCTCGAGGTGTTTTCCGTAAAACACCGTCACAGTCGCCATGGGCGGCTCGGTGGTAATTTCAAACGGGCCTTTCGTCCCGTTGATGACGGTGGCACACCCCGTAAACAGGGCTGCCACAATTAAAAGAAGGATCCGAGCAACTACTTGCCCAAACCTCGTCTGTTTTGTAGTTTGCATCTGTCAAACTTATACCATAAATTAAGCAATAAAGCAAGTTTTAGACCCTGCGCGGAATGCTATCATAACCTTATGGATCAAATACATTTGCGCTCGAATGATATTGTAAGCGGCATCATTCACCTTATTGGTGCCGGATGTGCAATAGCTGTACTTGTAGTACTCGTTGTTTTAGCAGATGAACCATACCCAATCATTAGCTACTCAATTTACGGCTCAGGACTCGTTTTACTATATTTAGCAAGTACCTTCTATCATTTATTGCCACCTCATTTTATACGAATGAAAGAGCTGGCTCGGCGCTTTGATCATGCAATGATTTACGTACTCATTGCTGCAACATATACTCCAATTGCTTTCTTGACACTCACCGGCGCATGGAAGTGGACAATATTTGGCATTATCTGGGGACTTGCGTTGGTTGGAGTAGCTATAAAATCACTATTTGCTCACCCGGGGAAAATGTCGGCATATACTTCGACAATTTTATACGTTGTTATGGGCTGGCTTATTGTCATTGCAATTGTTCCTCTGTATCAGAGTATGAGCTTTGCAGGTTTTGCAACACTTGTTGCTGGAGGAGTTGTTTACACTATAGGCACAATTTTCTTTGCTCTCGACGATATAGTTCCTAAAAGAAAGCATTTTTGGATGCATGAAATATTCCATATCTTTATACTTGGAGGAAGCTCGCTCCATACAATTACAATGTTTCTCTTGCTGTAGATCGCTTTTTTTATTTAACGACAACTTGAGTGAAATGGTTCGGTGGATATGTTGACTTAACAGCATTTTTTATTTGCTATACTTGTTACATGTCAATCTTTTCATCGGTAGGGGTGGGGAGCGCGGATGATGCTCATGCAGCAGGAACAAATGCTGCTCAAGATGCTCTCGATCACTTTTCTCGTGATGTGAAGCCAAACGTTTGTATAGTCTTTACATCATCACACTACGATGCTCGTTCGGTAGTTGCAGGTATTATTTCAGTAATTGGCCCAAATGTCGAAATCGTCGGTTGCACAACTGCTGGTGAAATTGCTTCAAACGGCCCAGTGAAAGTAAACTCAGTTACAGTACAACTTCTGGGTTCAAATACAGTTAAATTCTTCACTTCGGTTGGTGAAGGAATAGAACAGAATGCGCGTGCAGCAGGTAAAATTGCAGCCGAAGAGCTCAAACTTAAAGCAGAAGGCCATGAACTTGGTTTAGCCATCATGCTTTCAGACGTTCTAGTAGGAAATGGGGCAGACACCGTTCGTGGTGTGCTCGATGCTCTTGGTTTAGAATTTCCAATCATTGGAGGTGCGGCGGGTGACAATTTTAAATTTGAGAAAACTTTTGTAATACACAATCAGTATGTATATTCTGGCGCAGTTGTCATGCTCGGCCTAACAAAAGAAGCCAAGATTGGTGTAGGTGTACGCCATGGTTGGATGCCTGTAGGCTCACCACGCACCGTTACAAAGTCTGAAGGGGCACGCATATATGAATTTGATCATAAGCCTGCAATGTCGCTCTATGAAGACTATTTCGGTGAGGATTCTCTTGAACTAAGAACAACAACTTTGGCAAAACTTGCCATTACCTATCCAATTGGCATTAGAGTGCCATCACAACAAGAAATGCTTATTCGTGATCCACTTAAGGTTAATAAAGATGGGTCTATTGTTTGCGCAGCCGAAGTTCCCCAAGGTTCCGAAATTCAACTTATGGTAGGTAGCAAAGAAGAAGCTATTGAAGCGGCAAAACAAGCAGCACTTCAAGCTGTTAAGGATTTAAATGGGGCACAGCCTGGAGCAATACTAATTTTTAACTGTATTGCGCGTAATAAATTGTTCGGCGAGGATGTTGGCCAAGAAATATCCGCAATCCACCAAGCAATTGGAATTCAAGTTCCACTTGCAGGCTTTTATACGTATGGAGAGATTGCGCCAATACAAGGATCAACGCATGCAATTGGCGCTTGTGCTTCAGAATTCCACAACGAAACTGTCGTCGTTGCTGTACTTGCATAGTATACTAATCATATGAATCAAACTCTTGAACTCTTTATTCAGTTAGCAACACTCACGGTAGGAATTTGTACTACAGGAATAGCATTTGGAATGGGAATGCTTATGCAAGGTTCATTACTTCGCAGTGTAGCTCGTATAGCAAGTATTGCTTTAGCACTATTCACAGTTGCGGTGTACATTGGCATTCATAATCAAACTCTCTCGCAATTTCAGAGTGTGTGCATAGCTCTTGGTTTTGGATTCATCGTTCTCACACTTCGTCGATTCCGCCTTTTGAGCACATAATATGTCTACTTTTTTTGAAAGAATCAAAGAAATAGCGCTTGGCCCAGAAGTTGCTTCGCGAGATGCGCGCATTATGTCTGCACGGAACGATCTCGAAAAGACACTCTTTTTGTATGATGTTTTTCTTGATGACTTGGCGGCTTACTATGTAAGTTATTTTGGACAAGTAGCCTTTGATGCTGCTGTGAGCCAAGAACTCATTTCTCGAAATGCTGATGGTTCAGTAGATGCTCGGGAAGGTCGCCTCCACACGTCGGGTCTGCGAGAACGTATTATGAGTGCTGCAAAACTTACTGGCGAAGGCGAAAGCCCTGGCTGGGAAGGTTCATATAAGCTACTTTTCGCTGCGATTTACGGCGAAATGTCAAAAAAGCTTGGCGAAGGTTCAACAGGAAAGGTCTTTAACAGGCTGTTTAAAAAGTATCAGGCTCGCTACGGTGTAACGCTTACCGAGCGCTTTTTGGCTGTGCTACCTGAGCAAGTACTCGAACTTTCAGAATGGGCAGCTCTCTTTAGTAAAGAAGAGCTTGAGCGCAGAATTACCGAGAAAACCAAAAAACTTCGTGAGCTTAATGATACTCTTGAAAAAAGTGTTGAGGAGCGCACACGAGAGTTGCGCCAAACAGTTGCTCGCCTCAAAGAGGTTGTTGAACAACAAGAAAAAGCAACTCGTATGCTCATTAAGCGTGATATGGAACTTGTCCGCGCCAATGAAATGCTTCGCGAGCTCGACATTCGCAAAACTGAATTTTTGGCAATTGTTGCTCATCAACTCCGAACCCCGCTTTCAGGTATTAAGTGGACACTCGACATGCTCATGGGTGGCGATTTGGGTGAGCTTACTACTGAGCAAAAAAGTTTCCTCCAGAAAAGTTATGACAATAACCAGCGCATGATTGCTCTTGTCGAAGACATGCTTAATGCCGATCGCATTGGCTCAGGAAAGGCTCGCTTTGTATTTGGAAACGTAATTCTTGTCGATGTTCTTGATAGTGTGCTGTATAACGAACGTTCAAGAGCTAAAGAGAAGGGTATAACAGTGGTCTATAATCCAGCCACTGATTCTAAAGCAACCGTATATGGTGATAAAGACAGACTTGCCGATGCTTTCCAGAATCTTATTGATAATGCAATTAAATACACTCCTAAGGATGGTACCGTTACCATTTCTCTTCAGAAAAAGGACGGGGCGCTTGTTTTGTCGGTAACTGACACAGGAATTGGTATTCCTGAGCATGAAAAGAAGAATGTATATAACCGTTTCTTTAGAGCACCAAATGCACTGAGTGCCGTAGCCGATGGTTCAGGACTTGGTTTGTTTATTGTTAAGGGAATTGTTGAAAAGCACGGAGGTTCAACATGGTTCGAAAGTAAAGAGGGTGTGGGTAGTACATTTTACATTAGTTTACCAACAGTTTAATATATACACATGACTCAACTCGTAGGAAAAAAGGTGCTCATCATAGAAGACGATGTTTTTCTTGGTGATGTTCTTCTTCAAAAAATGGCTAAAGAAGGTTTTAAAGCGCAGCTTTCCCGCAATGGTAGTGAAGGCTTCGAGCTGCTCTCTAAGTTTCAGCCCGACATTCTTCTTCTTGATATTATGCTCCCTGGCATGAATGGTTATGAAATTCTTGAAGGCAAATCAAAAAATCCTGACATTGCAAAAATACCTACAATAGTTATTTCTAATTCAGGTCAGCCTGTAGAAATTAAGCGTATCGAAGCACTTGGTGTTAAAGACTACCTTGTAAAGGCAACTCTCGATGTGCAAGAGGTAATAACAATGGTTAAAAAAGTACTTGGTGGTGAAGATGGCACTCCAGCCCCACAAGGAAGCCCAGCAGAACGTGATGCACAAGTAGTAGTACCCCACGGTGCAAAGAATATTGACGGTGTTAAGGTTCTTTGGGTAGAAGATGATAAGTTTCTTGGTGATATTTTGTCACGAAAGATGATTCAGCAAGGTGCAGAGCTTTTTCATGCTGTAGATGGCCCACAAGCACTTGAGCACCTCAAGACAAACATTCCTGACATTATCACGCTCGATGTAATGCTCCCTGGAATGAATGGCTTTGATATACTGCAACAAATTCGTATGGATGCTCGTCTTGCGAAAGTGCCGGTAATTATGCTTTCTAACCTTGGTCAACCGGGTGATGTCGAAAAAAGTAAGATGCTCGGCGCAGAAAAGTTTCTTGTTAAAGCGGCTTTAACTCTCGATGAAATCATTCGACATATTCATACAACACTCGAAAAGAGGTTGCCAAGCCAGAGTTAGTTATATATAGTACTCGTATGAAAGACCAGCAAGCAAAGCGTATTAACTCTACTGAAGCTGGTAAAATCATTGTTAAAGGTGCTCGAACGCATAACCTTAAGAATATTACGGTTGAAATGCCTCGCAATACAATGATTGCAGTTACAGGGCTTTCTGGCTCAGGAAAGTCTTCTTTTGCATTTGATACTGTATTTGCCGAAGGGCAGCGCCGCTATATTGAATCGCTCTCATCATATGCCCGCCAATTTTTGCGCCAATTTCAAAAACCTGATGTCGATGAAATTATCGGTCTATCACCAGCAATTGCAATTGATCAAAAGTCTCGATCAAATAACCCTCGTTCAACCGTAGCAACCATTACTGAAATCTACGACTATTTGCGTATTCTATTTGCACGAGTTGGTGTACCTCATTGTTTAGAGTGTGGCCGCGAAATCCACCGCATTACCAAAGAAGAAATTCTTGAAGGAGTACTAAAGCAAGTTAATGCACACCTTAAGAGCACCGGTGGCAAAACTGTTATGGGTGTACCAATAACTGATGCTCGTATGCGCATTTATGCTCCGGTTGTTGTTGGTCGTAAAGGCGAATACTATCAGCTTTTATATGATTTACTCGGCAAAGGTTATACTCGAGCACGCATCGATGGTGACCTTAAGAATCTCCGCGATCAAATTATTCTTGATAAGAATAAGAAACACTCTATCGACATTCTTATTGATGAAATTTATATGAGTGAGTTTAAGGATGAAAAGCTCGCAGCAAATGCTACTGAGCGTTTGTCCGAAGCTCTTGAAAAATCTGTCGAAGAGGC
Organism: uncultured Candidatus Saccharibacteria bacterium; assembly: GCA_964529025.1. GTDB lineage: Bacteria > Patescibacteriota > Minisyncoccia > Phycocordibacterales > PALSA-1337 > CAZGUZ01. The sequence goes on along the minus strand of CAZGUZ010000009.1, from coordinate 13,040 downwards.
AAATGGCCTTATTCGTATTGAATATCCAAACGAAGAAAAGCTCATGTCGACAAAGTTTATGTGTCCATATGATGGCTTTTCATATCCCGAAATTGAGCCTCGACTTTTTTCATTTAACTCTCCATATGGAGCGTGTCCTACATGTAACGGTTTAGGTACGCAAGACTTTTTTAGTGATGAACCATGTACTGCATGTAAAGGTAATCGTTTGCGCGACGAAGCTCTTCACGTAAAGATTGGCTCAACCAATATTGTAGGTGTTACAGCACTATCTATCGAAAAAGCACAAGAATTCTTTAAGACAATTAAACTTACTGAAACTCAGAAAGAAATTGCGCAGGTAGTTCTTAAAGAAATTGAATCACGATTACAATTCATGCTTAATGTCGGCATTGAATACCTCTCACTTGATCGACGTGCGCATACACTTTCAGGAGGCGAGGCTCAGCGTATTCGACTTGCTTCGCAGCTCGGCTCTGGCCTTGTTGGAGCACTCTATGTTCTTGATGAACCTACCATCGGTTTACATCAGCGCGACAATGATAGACTCATAAAAACTTTGCTCCATTTACGTGATCTTGGTAATACTATTCTTGTAGTTGAGCACGATGAAGATACTATGTACGCTTCAGACTACATTGTCGATATTGGCCCTAAAGCAGGGGTACACGGTGGTAATGTTGTTGTATCAGGCTATTTAGATGATTTGCTTACAGCAAAAAAGAATACTTCTGGCTCACTTACTCTTGCATATTTGCGTGGCGAAGAAAAAATAGAAACTCCCAACGATCGCCGACACCCACAAGGAAAAATTATCATTAAAGGCGGAAATATCTTTAACATTAAAGATATGAATGTTGAGCTGCCTCTTGGTACTCTCAACGTTGTTACGGGTGTATCTGGCTCAGGAAAGTCATCTTTTGTGTATGAAATTTTGCACAAGAACCTTGAAGCTCGACTTGAGCACCGCAAGCGCTCAGCAGAAATATATAACTGTAAGAGTTTTACAGGTACAGAAAGTTTGAGTCGTGTAATTCTCATTGATCAGTCACCAATTGGCCGAACACCGCGTTCTAACCCAGCAACATATACAGGAGCTTGGACTCATGTTCGTGACCTTTTCGCTGCTACACCCGAAGCTAAGGCTCGCGGATGGGGAGGTGGTAGATTCTCTTTTAATGTTAAAGGCGGCCGCTGCGAAGCATGCCAAGGAAACGGAGAAATTGCTGTTGAAATGCACTTCTTGCCAACAGTGTATGTTCCTTGCGAAGTCTGCGGAGGCAAAAGATTCACCAAAGAAACACTCGAAATTAAGTATAGAAAAAAGAATATCTTTGACGTGCTCGAAATGACAATTGATGAAGCCCTTGAATTCTTTGAAGATATTCCTGCAATTCACGATCGACTTACAACTCTACACGAAGTAGGTCTTGGTTATTTAAGACTTGGACAATCAGCAACAACACTTTCAGGTGGAGAGGCTCAACGTGTAAAAATATCAGCAGAGCTTTATAGATCACACCTACAGCGTACTATTTATTTGCTCGATGAACCAACAGTTGGTTTGCACTATGAAGACGTAAAGAAGCTCATAGAAATTCTTCAAAGACTCGTTGAAAAAGGTAATACTGTAGTTGTAATTGAGCACAATCTTGACCTTGTTAAGTGTGCTGACTACATAGTTGATATTGGCCCCGAAGGCGGTAGCAAGGGTGGTAAAGTTGTGGCAAAAGGAACTCCTGAAGACGTTGCGCGTAATCCTGACTCATACACCGGCAAATACCTCAAAAAGATTCTAGGAAAGCGTTAATACAACATATGACACAAGAGCAGCTCAAAAACCTTGATTTGCCCGACGCACCCGGAGTTTATTTTTTCAGAAACTCACACAATGAAATTTTGTACATTGGGCGAGCAACATCGCTCCGCGACCGTGTTCGCAGTTATTTTTCTGATGATTTAATTGCTACTCGCGGCCCTTTGCTTGTAGATATGGTTACTCAGGCGGCGACCATAACTTTCGAAGAGACCGGCTCAGTACTTGAAGCAATTATTCTTGAAAGTAATTTAATTAAGCAACACCAACCTTATTACAATACTAAAGAGAAGGATAATAAAAGCTATTCATTCGTTGTTATTACAGATGAGGATTTGCCTCGCCTTATTACAATTCGCGGGCGAAACCTTAGTTTACTCAAAGACAATAACCTTGATGTTAACTATCCAATTAAATACGTCTTCGGGCCTTTTCCGTATGGCTCACTCATGCGCGAAGCACTTGCTATCATTCGAAAAATCTTTCCATTTCGCGATGAAAAAGCTTTGCAAAAGTCACACGATACTTTTTACCAAACACTCGGTCTGTCGCCCAAAATAACTGATGAAGCATCTCGAGAAGCATATTTTGCCACACTCAGGCACATTAAATTGTTCTTTGAAGGAAAGTCTCGAGCGCTCCGGACAGAGCTTGAAGAAAATATGAAGCAAGCAGCAGAGCAAGAAAAGTTCGAAGAAGCTGCACGGATTCGCAAACAGCTTTTTGCCCTAGCTCATATCGAAGACATTGCCCTTATTAAAGCCGAGCTCAATAGAACAGCAGAGCAGCACAAAGCTGATGGCTCTATATACCGAATTGAATCATATGATATTGCTCACACAAGCGGCACCGAAGTTGTTGGTGGTATGGTCGTTTCTGAAAATGGAGAGCTTGCGAAAAATGAGTACCGCAAGTTTAAAATGACTAAGAATACCAATAATGACATTGCAAACCTTACTGAATTACTCGTACGGAGATTTCGCCATACAGAATGGCCTTTACCGCAGCTCATTGTTATTGATGGTGGCAAAGCACAATTAGCAGCACTTCAAGATGTTTGCTCGCGTATGAATATATCAGCAAATCTTGTCTCAGTACTCAAAGATGATGCACATAAAGGAAAAGAAATTCTAGTAGCACAAGGTTCGAGCTATCCAGAAGATTATACTCAACACATTTTCGAGGTTAATGCCGAAGTTCACCGCTATGCTTTGCATTACCATAAATACCTTCGAAGAAATGCAACACTTGGTGCTCAAGCAGTTCGCAGAATTAAGGCTGTGAAGAAAAAAGCTCGACAGGAGTAAATCTTTGATATACTTAGAGTATGTCGAAAATTCGTGTAGGAATATTGCGCGGCGGCCCTTCAAGCGAATATGAGGTATCACTTAATACGGGCGCAACTGTACTTAAGTCACTATCGCCTGATAAATATCATGCGCATGATATTTTTATTGACCGTGCAGGTGTTTGGCATATTCATGGAACACCTTCTCAGCCACACGAAGTACTCCAGCGCATTGATGTAGTCTTTAATGCCCTCCACGGAGAATATGGTGAAGACGGCAGAGTTCAGCAAGTCCTCGAACAGCACGGCGTACCATTTACCGGATCTTCTTCGGTAGCTTCTGCTTTGGGAATGAATAAAGGAATGGCTAAGGATATTTTTACTACAAACGGAATTAAAACTCCTTATTATCAAATTTTCGAAAAGCCCGAGGACAGCGAAGTCGATATAGAGGGAACAGCACTCACAATTTTTAGGACTTTTCCTATGCCTGCAGTTATTAAGCCTTTGTCAGCAGGGTCATCGGTCGGCGTAACCATAGCTCGCAACTATGAAAGTCTTGTAGAAGGACTTGAGCGAGCTTTTTCTGTAGGGGACTCTATTCTTGTCGAAGAATTTATTCAAGGTGTAGAAGCAACCTGCGCCGTTATCGAAGGGTATCGCGATACCGAGCTTTACGCTTTGCCACCTATTGAAATTCGCCCTCATGCAGGTCAAAGTTTTTTTGACTATTCAGCAAAATACCATGGAAAGTCAGACGAAATTGTTCCAGGCAATTTTTCATACAAAGAAAAAGAAATGATTGAGCACCTCGCGCGAGAAGCACATAAAGTACTTGGACTCGAGCATTATTCTCGATCAGATTTTATCGTACACCCACGCCGAGGCATATATATCCTCGAAGTAAATAGCCAACCAGGCCTTACCGAGGAATCATTACTACCAAAAGCGTTGCGTGCTATGGGCAGTAATTTGTCACACTTTGTTGATCATGTAGTAGAACTCGCTTTAGCAAAAAAGCGGGGATTGTAAAGCATGGTAATAAGCCTCTTGAATAATTTTTACTTTAAGGTAGAATGTGTTCTGTTGCACAAATAGCATAAAAGCATATGGGCCCGTAGCTCAGTTGGTAGAGCAACCGCTTTGCAAGCGGAAGGTCAGGAGTTCGAATCTCCTCGGGTCCACATTACAAGATAAAACCACCCCTGGGTGGTTTTATCTTGTAACTAATGTGCCGTGGAGATTCGAACGCCGGAGCAATGTCGAGCCAGTAGGCGAGACTGCGAGGCGGTGCCCAGCCCGAGCTCACGCGACGGCGTGAGCGAGAGGCGAGGGCGAATCTCCTCAAGCTGGGGTCGAAAAATTTCTGAGTATCGACGAGGAAATATTTGTGACCACAAGATATTGTAGATACAAGCTTCCAGAAATGAGCAGAAGTATTGTATACTATTTACATGCACCCACTCAAAAGAGGCTTCACTCTCATAGAACTTCTTGTCGTAATCTCAATTATCGGTTTACTTTCTTCAGTCGTACTCGCAAGTCTCAATACCGCTCGCGAAAAAGCCCGCATTGCAGCCGCCCTACAATTTGCAGGTAATCAATATCGCGCACTTGGAGCAGAAGCAACGGGTGTATATAAGTTTAATGAAGGCACTGGCACAACAGTTAATGATTCAAGTGGTCTATCGAACAATGCAGTTTTTGTTGGCAGTCCAGCCCCAACATGGTCGAGTGATGTTCCCATGTCTGGCTTCGGTAACTCACTCTATTTCGCAGGTGGAGCAAACGGCGCTCGAGTTAATGTCACAGGTTCTGCTACGGATCCAGACTTCTTAGGTCTTAATCAGGGATATACCATAATGGCATGGATTAGAGCTGACTCACTCCCTTCAAGTGGACTAAGAATGATTGTTGGACGCAATCTCCCGTATTTCGGCCTTTTGAGTAACGGTGCAATTAGGAGTAGTACGTCTGGTGCAAGTACTCAGATAGTGCTTGATTCTCCTGCTGGAACAATTGCACCCGGTAAGTGGTATCATGTTGCCACTGCAGTAACTACAGATGGTTACATGCAAATCTTTGTTGATGGAAAGATTGTCGCCTCAAGCGGTCCTCATGCAATGCCAGCAAGCGATTTACCTGGAACACATGATGTAAACATCGGTTATTGGCGCTCAGTAGTCGGTGACACATATTTCTTTGTAGGTAATATCGACGAAGTCTATTTCATCAATCGCTCACTCAAGCTTACTGAAATACAAGAATACCTAGCTCAAGCAAAGTTTTAACAGTGGACTCTTTTAAATTTTTGCGCTAAATTCACCGTATGTTAGAAGCAATAAGCACAATGCTTGCCGAAACAGGCAAAATCATATTCGAAGCCTGGATGGCTCTTTTAGGGGCACTTTTTGAGCTCCTCGGCAAAATCCTCCATTTTGGCCTTTGGGCAGTATCAGGAGCACTCATACTCCCTTGTGTCTTCGTGGCAGGAAACCTATACCCAAAATGGGAAAAGTGGGGTGAAAAGTTCTAATTGGTGTGGTGGATTAAGCGTGCTATACTATGCACATGAGTAGATTTCTCAGTGCACGAAATTCCTCTTGGCTCAGTAAAGTTAAACAAGCCATTTCTATCGGCTTTTTTCTTGCAATTCGCGATGTAAAGCGAGCTAATATTTGGACAACACTCCTTATCGTTACAGTTATGGTACTTACTTTCCTTAACCTTATTGTAGTAAGTGGTATTCTTGTTGGTCTCATTCAATCATCAGTTGATGCAAACAAAAAACACTATACAAGCGACATAATAATTTCTACACCTCTTAAAAAAGACTACATTGAACGCAGTAGCGAAATTATCAGCGTTCTTGAATCACACCCAGCTGTCGACAAAATTTCTGCTCGTTACCTACAAAGTGCAACTATAGAGGCTAACTACAAGTCTCGTGTCGACTTTAACGACAAAGTTGATATGGCAGGGGCACTTGTATCAGGAATCGACCCTGCAAAAGAAGATGCTCTTACCGGAATCTCTAAATTTATGAAAGAAGGGCGTTTTCTACTCCCATCTGATACCGATGCCGTAGTTATCGGTGCTGATCTTCTTGCTAAATATACACCAATTGAATCACCAGGTTTCCAAACACTTAAAAATGTTGAAGCAGGTTCGCGAGTGCGTTTGAACATTGGTAATATTTCACGAGAAGTAACTGTAGTTGGGGTTATTAAAGCTAAAGTAGGCGATGTTGATCAGCGCTTTACTATGGTAGACAGAGAAGTGCGCACCATGATTGGCCGAACCGACTACAATGTTGACGAAATAGCGGTTAAGCTTAAACCTGGCGCCACGGCTGATTCAGTAAAAGCAGCACTCGTAAACCTAGGTTTTGATCAAGTTGCTAAAATACAATCTTCGGACGAAGCTTTGCCAAAGTTCCTTAAGGATATTACGGCAACATTTGCTTTGCTCGGAAACCTCATTGGCTCAATTGGTCTTGCTGTGGCTTGTATTACAATTTTCATCATCATTTTCGTAAATGCAATTACTCGCCGCCGTTTTATCGGTATCCTCAAAGGAATCGGCATTCAATCATCTGCAATTGAAATGTCGTATATCTTCCAGTCAATCTTTTATGCTGTAGCTGGCGTTGTACTTGGAACACTCTTAGTATTCCTTGTACTCAAGCCATATCTTGATGCGAACCCAATTAACTTTCCATTCAGCGATGGTACACTTGTTGCTACACCAATAGGCACATTAATTCGTGGCATAGTCCTTCTTGGAGCAACGATGATTGCCGGGTACATTCCTGCTCGTTTGGTCGTAAAGCAAAATACTCTTGATGCCATTCTTGGCCGATAATTTATGATTATTACCACAAAAAATCTCATAAAAAAGTATACTTCGGGTGGAGTCGATTTGCTCGCACTCAATAAAGTATCTCTTGAGCTTAAGAAGGGTGAATTCCTTGCTATTACCGGTCGTTCAGGTTCTGGAAAATCGACACTCTTGTACCAATTAGGCTTACTCGACCGGCCGACATCAGGCAGTATTATCATTGATGGAACTGATGTTCTTGAAATGTCCGAGGCTGATAGAACACACTTTAGACTTTCTGAGCTTGGCTATGTGTTTCAGGACTATGCAATTTTGCCTGCACTCAATGCTGTTGAAAATGTTATGCTACCGCTCCTCATGCTTGGCTTTGAGCGAAAAGTAGCCGAACAAAAAGCAATTGAAGCACTTGCTAAAGTAGGACTTGGAAATAAAATCAGCAATTATCCGTCGCAATTATCAGGTGGCCAGCAACAACGTGTTGCTATTGCACGTGCTATTGCTCATGAGCCAAAAATTATCTTTGCCGATGAACCGACAGCGAACCTCGATAGTGAAACCTCTGATGTCGTTCTTAGGGTATTTCTTGATCTTCACAAAGAAGGGCAAACCATTGTTATGGTAACGCATGAAAAAGATTATGCAGCCCTTACTGACAGAATTGTTGAACTTTCAGATGGAAAAGTAGTTCTTGACCAAAAAGTCTCTGAGAAGAGTGATCTTGGGGCTTCGCACGTACTTCATTAAAAGTATATGATTAACACCACTTTAGAAAGACCGAGTACACCCACCATATTCGTTCTCTTTGGCATAACTGGCGACCTTTCTCGACGAAAACTTTTGCCAGCGCTTTTAAGTTTGTATGTTCGCCGAAAACTTCCAACTCACTTTGCTATTGTCGGTTTTTCGCGCCGTAGTTTTACTCGCGAAGAGTTTCGCGACTTTGTTCGTAGTTCCATGAATGTAAAAGTGGGGCAGTATAAAGAAGAAGAAATCAAACACTTTCTTGATCATATTAAATATGTACAAGGAATGTTTGATGCTCGCGACGGGTATGAAAGACTAGCCACAACTCTTAAAGAAATCGATGATTCATGGGGAGTATGCGCAAATAAGCTCTTTCATCTTTCTGTTCCACCAAGCTATTACGATTCAATCCTTGATCATGTTTCGGCTTCTGGTTTGGCTATCCCTTGTGCTGGGCCACAGGGTGGTTGGACTCGTATTCTTGTAGAAAAGCCTTTTGGCGATGATATCCATACAGCAAAAGAGCTCGACAAAAAGCTCGGCAACTTATTTACCGAAGAGCAAATCTTTAGAATCGATCACTATTTAGCAAAAGAAGCTCTACAGAATATTATTGCTTTTCGCTTTGCAAACTCTATCTTTGAGCCACTCTGGAGTGCAGAGCACATTGATAAGGTACACATTAAATTGCTCGAAAAAATCGACATTGAAGGTCGCGGTTCGTTTTACGATACGACGGGAGCCCTTAAAGATGTCGGTCAAAACCATGTACTACAAATGCTCGCCCTTATTGCTATGGAAGAGCCCGAAGACTTTAGTGCAGACTCAATTCGAAAAGAGCGAGCTCGTGTACTTAAGTCGCTCGAGACCATAGAAGGTAAAACTCTTTCTACACAGGTTGTTCGTGGCCAGTATGAAGGCTATATGAAAGAAAAGGGGATTGACCCCATGTCGACAACTGAAACTTATTTTAGAATTGAGTCATATATTTCAAATTCTCGCTGGAAAAATACTCCTTTTTACCTTGAGAGTGGTAAAGCCCTCAAAGAAACCAAGTCCGAAATTGACATATACTTTAAAAATCCCGCGGGCGATGAGCGACAGAATGTACTCACATTCAGAATTCAGCCTGATGAAGGAATTAAGTTGCGTTTTTGGGTAAAGTCACCAGGACTTGGCATGAAGCTTGAAGCAAAGACACTTAAATTTAAATATAGCGAATCAATGGTGAGTGCCGATATTCCTGATGCATATGAACGCCTTATGTATGATGCTATTCTTGGCGATCAGACACTTTTTGCAAGCACCGAAGAAGTACTCCATGCATGGAAGTTTATTACTCCTATCATTGATGGTTGGCATACAATTCCTTTAACTTTCTATCCAAAAGGGGCAGAGGGCGTTGAATAATGGGTATTCTTAGGGCTCGCACAAAATTAATAGTGTGGTACAATCTTATTTACTATGGCATTTTTCAAAAATCTTCTTATTAAACAGATGGTTAAGCGACAGTTGAAAGGTGTTCCCGAGGCTCAGCAAGAGCTCATTCTTGAAGCAGTAGAAAAGAATCCTGATCTATTTACAAAAATTGCAGAGAAAGTACAAGAGCGTGTTAAGGGTGGTATGGGTCAAATGGAGGCTTCAATGAAAACTCTTCGTGAGCACGAGGCTGAATTAAGAAACATTTTCGGTACAGTACAAAAATAGCAGCTACTCCGGCAGAACGTATGTTTTGGTTCTAGTTTTTGTTTTTTGCAAATTAAAAACTAATTTTAAATATGGAAACACCAAACTATTCAACGGGTAAAGTTCTGTCATTTTTGTTTTCTTCAACGCGACCGTATTGGGGCGCTCTTGGTTTTGCCTCATTCCTTTCTGTTATTTCTCATATAGTATGGCTCTACAATGTTTATGCTTTTTCATTGATAGTTACTTTTCTTACAACGTATACCAAAGGTGCATCTTTAGAGTCTTTGTATACTGTACTCATTATTTGGACAGCAGCGGCACTTATACGTAGTGTTGCGGGTTATTTCGCCACCTATATTACAGTCTCTAGGGCTGAAATGGCGAATCTTGAAACAGAAGAGAGAGCAATTCGCCACATTGCAAAGCTCGACATTCATTGGCATGAAAAAGAGAATTCTGGTAATAAAATAAAGAAAATTCAGCGAGGCTCGTACTCTATAGTTAACCTTTTACGACTATGGATCAGTACAGGAATCGACATTATCGTCAATATCGGTGGCGCAATCCTTATTATCGTAAAAATTGATGTAATGCTCGGTATATTCTTGCTACTATATCAAGTTTCGTATTTTTCAATTTCACATACCTTACGAAAGCCGGGAATTAAGGCTATGAGCGAAGCTAATGACCATGACGAGAAAATCAGTGGTTTGTATTATGAGGTGATTGGAAACATACGCACTGTTAAAGTTCTCGGCCTTACCGACTATGTCTTGGCCAACATTCGGAGCAAAGCGGAAGTCCTCGTTGCGGCAATACGACGAAGGATACTTTGGTTTCAAGCTAGTGGTCGAATTCCAGCTGCTTATGACATGTTTGCGCGTGTAGCTTTTGTTGGATACATATCAATCGGCATTGTTCAGGGCACGTACGACGTAGGATTCCTTGTGCTGTTTTTTGGATATTTCTCGCTTATTTCATCAACCGTTGGACAACTTGCTCAAGTCATTCAGGATTTTAGCGCAGCAAAAGTTAATGCTGGCCGTCTCATTGAAATGCTCGATGAAAAAGTAGCAATTGATGACACTACCGGTAAGCAAGAATTTCCTCAGGATTGGCAAACTCTGGCAATTAGCGACCTCTCATTCGGCTATGGAGACTCGCATGTCCTTAAAGATATAGATATTACTATTAAACGTGGCGAAAAAATCGGTATCGTAGGGCTTTCAGGGGCAGGAAAGTCAACCCTATTTAAGCTTCTCCTCAAAGAATACGAAGGGTATTCAGGCTCAATTAAGTTTGATGACACAGAACTCAAAGATATTGCTCGCAATAGCTACATTTCATATGTAGCACCGGTTTTGCAAGAGACTGAAGTATTTAATATGAGTCTCAAAGAAAACATTATTATGACGAATCCTTCTCAAGAAAATAATGTTGATTTGTATAACCACACATTAAAAACTGCGCATATAAATGACTTTATCGCAAAGCTTCCTCAAGGTGATCAAACTCTCATTGGTGAGAAGGGCGTAAAACTTTCAGGAGGTGAACGGCAGCGTTTAGGTATTGCTCGAGCAGTATTTAAGCAACCTCATATTCTATTCCTCGACGAAGCAACTTCACACCTTGATATTGAGTCTGAGCAAAAGATTCAGGATTCTTTGGCCCACTTCTTTAATGAAGTAACTGCAATTGTTATTGCACACCGACTTTCGACGATAAAGGAAATGGATAGAATTATCGTTCTCGAACACGGTAAGGTCATAGAGTCAGGAAGCTTCAATGAACTCATGGCACGCAGCTCTCGCTTTAAAGAATTCTGGGAAAAGCAACAGAAAAATGCATAAATGGAATTATTTGCGTAAACCGAGCATTTTTCTTATTATTAATACATGCATAACTTAGAAAATAACTTTGCTTTTATTGATTCGCAAAACTTATATCTAAGTATTAAATCTCAAGGCTGGAAGATAGATTTTAAGAAGTTTAGGGTATACCTTAAGGATAAGTTTAAAGTTACAAAAGCCTATTTATTTATGGGCTACATAAAGGAAAACCACCGAATGTATGAAAAACTGCAGAATGACGGGTATACATTAGTATTTAAGCCGACTCTCATATACAAGGACGGGACAACAAAAGGAAATTGCGATGCTGAACTCGTTTTGCACACAATGATAGAGTATCCAGCTTTTGATAAAGCGGTAATAGTATCTGGTGACGGGGATTTCTTTTGTTTGGCTGAGTATTTACGCAAGAACAATAAACTTAAATCTATACTTATTCCTGATCAAAATAGATACTCTGCACTACTTAAAAAAGTTAATACTCACGAGCGAAAGTTTTTGTATTTCTTAAATCAAGCACAGGCTAAGATAGGTCATAATCAATAAAAAAAGGCCCTTCCAGGACTAGCCTGAAAGGAGCTTTTTTGTGGTGATAGAAATAGTATACCATAGATCACAATAATAACAATATCAACACAAAGTGGCACTTTTACTGCAGTGTGCTAATCTATCTTTATGTCACTTTCAATTGGAATTGTCGGCTTACCGAACGTAGGGAAATCAACCCTCTTTACCGCTCTTACGCGCAAGAGCGTCCTTATCGCTAATTACCCATTCGCTACCATTGACCCATCTGTTGGTGTAGTTGCTGTACCCGATGAAAGACTCGAAAAACTCGCAGTATTTTCTTCAAGTGTAAAAACTGTACCCGCAGCAATTGAATTCGTTGATATTGCAGGTCTTGTTAAAGGAGCTTCGGCAGGCGAAGGTCTTGGTAATCAATTCCTTTCAAACATTCGCGAAACTGATGCAATTGCAGAAGTTATTCGAATTTTCGAAGACGACAATATTATCCACGTTGATGGAAAAATTAACCCACTCAAGGATATTGAGGTTATTAACCTTGAACTTATTCTTGCTGACCTTCAGACAGTATCAAAGCGTGAGCAAAACCTTGGCCGAGATGTAAAGTCTGGCAAGAAAGAAGCCCTTATCGAAATCGAAGTTGTAAAGCGCCTCAAAGCAGCACTTGAAAATGGCAAATTGGCTTCAACGGTTCAAGCCACCGAACTCGAAAAGCCTTTTGTTCGCTCTTTGCACTTACTAACAAGTAAACCAATTTTGTATGTGCTCAATAAAAAGTCGGGTGGGAAAAACCTCGACGAAACTAATGACCCTCGCTTTGCTGAGCTCATGAAGTTCTTCAACGATACCAATTCACTCTATACCATCGTTGACGCAGCGATCGAACATGACCTTAAGGACTTAACTGAGTCTGAAAAGAATGAAATGCGACAAGGTCTTGGCGCTGGTGATAGTGGAATCAATACACTTATTCGAAAAGGGTATGAGCTTCTTGGTCTCATGACTTACTTTACAACGGGCGACACCGAAACTCGCGCTTGGACTGTTAAAATTGGATCAACCGCTCCCGAAGCAGGGGCAGCAATTCATGGAGACTTTAAAGATAAATTCATTCGTGCCGAAGTTATTCATTGCAATGACCTCCTACAATCTGGCTCATACGCTCAAGCTCGCGAAAAAGGCTTACTCCGCATTGAAGGCCGCGACTATATTGTTAAAGATGGGGATGTGATTGAGTTTAAGGTTTAGGTAAAAATATGGAAACAAGCAACTCTAAATCACTCGAATT
>CAZGUZ010000008.1:0-33428 GCA_964529025.1 uncultured Candidatus Saccharibacteria bacterium | reverse complement strand
TTGTCTAAATTATAAATAAAACCATTTCTACTCCAAAACCAAAGGGGTGGATGCATGTCGATAGGATCAATGCCACTGTTTTTAAGTAAATCTCTCCAGCGTTCTGAAATTTCTTCTTTTGTTAAATTGGCTGCTTCTTCTTGAGAAATCACACCGAGCTTTACTGAACATTGGGTAATGTGAGTATCGGGGGCTATCTCAATTTGATCACGATTATTTAGACTAATTTTACCGTAAGTACTTATAATAAATGACCAATAATTAAATATCTTTGGCCCAGATAAATAAGGGAACCCTTTCTTATGATCAACTTGGATGAGTTGTTTTAAGTAAACAAAATCACCATTAACTGCTTCAAAGAACTTTGTGAATGAACCCCATTCATTATGAATTGTCTTTGTAATCGCTCGCCAGGTATTGATGTGCTTATTTGACTGAAGAGCAACTTTATATTTCATCAAAGCTTTGCGAACCTCATCCTCTGATGCTTTAGAGACAGCCTTTACGTCAAACACAAATCTTGTCTCGGTATCGTTAAAAGTTTTAAGGGCTGATTCCCATAATTTATAACTATCTCGTTGATAGTTCAAAGCCATAGGTAAAGTAAAATATGCAATTCGGAATTCTTTGTCTGCCTCAGAGAAATCTGGACTCGAATCCTCGGGCATAACGGTTTGTCCGAGCTTGCCTGATTTAAAAGCCGCAATGAGTTTTCTGCAATTATTAAGTAAGTCTTTTTTCATTATTCCGCAAGCTTTTGCAAAAGGGCAAGGGCTTCTTTCCACATTTCTTCGAACTGAGTTTTGTATTCAGACTGAATATCTTGATCGATAGTCACTTGGGTTCCGTCAGCGACTGTTGTAAAGGTATAGTTTTCAAAAGCGGGTGACCATTTTTTTGCTTCTTCGCTTTCGGTATCTTCGGTACCGTTTCGTATGATTCCGAGATGTTCAAAAGATATAAATTCATAGGGGCGAATTTCGGCAATGCGGCTCACCATTCCCATTTCTCCTTCTTCACTAGGGCCAAGAAAAAGTACTTTTTCTCCTTGAGCTAATGTGCCTTTATAGTATGAGCCAGGGTGAAAGGCTTTTGTCCACTGAGGATAGGTTTCAGTATTGAGCATCGTGTCCCAAACTTTTTCGCGCGGAGCTTTGATTGTAATTGTAAAATGTATTTTTTCCATAGTATATAGTTTAGTTGAGAGTGATAATATCTGCAATGAGCTCAGGAAATTCTTCTTGATTGAAATGCTGTTTGTCTTTGAAAATTCTGATTTGTGCATTCGGCAAGGCTTTTTGATAGCTCGTAACATTTTCAAATGGAACTACCATATCATCGGTACTTTGGTATAAAAAGATTTCACCCGCTTGCTGAGCAAAAAGTGAAAGATCTTCTGTAATAATAAAATCTACTAGAGGGTGTTGGTCTTTTGTATTATACGGAGCTGCAATAAGAAATGTGGCTCGAATTTTCTTTGGATAAGTATTTTCAGAAAGATATTTTGCTAAGAAAATACCGCCAAGAGAGTGCCCGATAAATGCAACGGTGTCATCGAGAAGGGGGATTATCTTTTCGAACCAGATTTTCCATTCGGCATATCGAGCATTCAGAGAATTCGGCATTTGAGGATTTAAAACCTGATACGTATTGCCAAGCTTTTGTCCAAGATTGAGCTTCCAGCCTTGTGAGAGGAGCTTTTCAATGCGTAGTTCTTTTGCTGTAAGGTAGGCTATGTACTCTTCGTATTTTTCAAAAGCATTGCCTCCGTGGATGATTACAATTTGTCGTTTCATGATGTAACTATATCATTAATTTAATGTACTTGCGTTATTTAGATATTTGTGATATTAAATATGCATGAGCAGGGTAGCTGTTTTACAGCACTCGAGGGGAAATGAGTCGCCTTGCTTGGTGGGTAGAACCTCCGAACCACCGTCGCCACCTGCTTTAAGTAGTGTGTGCGCATAAATGTCCAAAGCCAAAAGGTGAGGGCATTTTTTATTTGCACGGTGTGTTACTCATTGTTATTTAAAATCTAATCTGTTTAAATAGCACAAGAAAGGATTTGTAAGGTTAAAAGTATGAGCACTGTACATATAACTTCCATTCCTGACCATATACTTGTTCGATTGTTCATGCGCAAGTTGTGGCAAGGATATGATTCAGGTGGTCACAGTGTGGGTAGGTCACTCGCTTCTCTTTTGCTTGAAGGGTATTTGGGTCTACACGAATGTCGTGATTTACCCGACATTCCAGTAGATTTGAAAGGGCTTTCTGATGAAGCACAGCGACGGCAACCCATACTGTACAGACATTGCATTTTTGGTAATCCATGCGACTTGTCGGTAGTGAGTAACTACGACATATCAATGCTGTGTCTACTTGCCCTCATGAAGTGGTATGAAATCCACCGAGATGAGAGATGCCCTGCTGGGTATGTAGCAAATGGGTGGGAAGAGCGTTTTTTGGAGGGAATTTGCACAATAGTTCCTTTGCCATATTTTCCACACATTACGCGTGATAGCGACATGCTTCTAATTGCACAAGAAGCACAAGACCGCTCAAGAATGAGTCTTGAGACGGAAGATCCGACTCTATAGCGAGCACCCCCAGTTAGCTGCGGGTGTTTTTCTTTGTACGAAATTACTAGAAACTATTTCAAATAACTATCAAAGTAAATTGCATGACAGGTATAGCCACCAGGGTTTTTCTGTAAATAATCTTGATGATATTCTTCGGCGGGGTAGAAAAAAGTAAGTGGTTCAAGAGTTGTAACTACAGGATCTTTCCAGCGGTGTGATTCGTTAACGAGAGTAATAAATTCTTCGGCTATTTTCTTTTCTTCGGCATTGGCATAGAAAATTGCTGAACGATACGATGTTCCACGATCATTTCCTTGCTGATTGAGGGTTGTTGGATTGTGGATCTGAAAGAAAAAATCAAGGAGCTGTTTATATGACGTTTTCTCCGTATCGTATTCAATTTCTAAAGCTTCTGCATGCCCTGGGTGATGCTCGTAAGTTGGGTTTGTATTATTACCGCCAGTATAGCCAGCTGTGGTGGCTATAACTCCAGGTTGCTTACGAAAGAGTTCTTCAAGTCCCCAAAAACAACCACCAGCAAGAACAATTTTTGCAGTAGTATTAATTTCCATGAGAGTCTTCATTAAAGTCTTGAAAGCAGACAGAATTCATACAGTATCTTTTTCCGGTAGTTGTTGGACCATCTTCAAAAACATGTCCTAAGTGAGATTTGCACTGAGCACAGATTACCTCAGTTCTGTGCATTCCATGTGAGTCGTCAGAAATATGCTCAACAGATCCTTGTATTGCTTGGTCAAAGCTTGGCCAACCTGTACCAGAATCAAATTTTGCTTCGGCTTTAAAAAGGGGGTTACCACAAGCTGCACAAGAGTACACTCCATCTTTATTAGGGTGAATTGTCTTGCCCGAAAAAGGAGCCTCGGTACCTTTTTGACGCAAAACTCTGTATTGTTCCTCAGTCAATTTATTTCTGTACATATCTTCTTGAGGTGAGGGATGGTTGTTGTGCATAGAGTAGGCTAAAAGTTAATTTGTATGTATACATAGTAGCATGATGTGGTGGTGCAATAATGAGTTTGACAGCATAGCTACAGAATGTAATATGGCGCTAGATGAATCTACTAGTGAAGATCCGTTTTTGTAAATCAAGATTCCTACTCGAGTGTGATTCTCACATTATCGAGTCTCCTGTTGGAGAAAGAGTCTACATTGTCGTCAGCAGCGGGGTGAGCTCTACGTTCAAGGATGTCATTTATTGTATTCCGCTCGATGAACCCTCTTGTTGTCCTGTCTGTATTCCTGTAACTCATGTTGAGTACTTGAATGCAGATGAAGTCGGTGGCATTTTCAAAGCCGTGAAGGCTGCAATTGTTCCAAAACCTAAGTTCAGGACTGGTGACAATGTGGTGTGGAATACTCAGGTAGACAAACCGGTAATCACACCCGAGCGACTCGTTGAGCTTACGTCGAAGCACGGGGAGGGTCCATTCTCGGTGCGGTCAATGTGGCTGCTCGGCACTACGTGCTATATGTATACGCTACAAAAAGCACCCGATGCAATTACGGGAATCGACACGATAGTGGATGTCCCTGAGCTTATTTTGAAGTCAGAATAGCTCTTGCTCGACAACGAACCCCGCCTCACGGCGGGTTTTTTCTTGTAAACCACGAAGTTGTTTTCTATTTACAAAATTGAGTAAGATAAGTACACTACCTCAAGATACAAAGTTAGACAAAGGAACACTATGCCAAAGAAAAAACGTCCAGCATTGCCAATTCCAGATGATCGTATTCCAGAAACAGTTGCTCAGTTGCTTGCTTCTGAGTTCTGGTTGCATTCACTAGCGCCTGATACAGGGTATTCACGACTGCATGACGATCATGATGGTACGTATCAAGGAACCCTTCGTATTATCTTCGACAGAATGGGCGATGCCCATGTCATTGCTACGGGTACCAATGGTTTGGTCATGTTGCGGTTTAGAACGAGTGGTGGAGGGGGAGTCAGCCTCAATACTCGGAAGGCTTTGCTTATTCTTGCCGAAGCAATTCGCAAGGATAATGAAGAGCGGCCAATTACTGTACCAACAGGCACAGTATAACTGGTCGTGCTATACCTTGTTGTCTTGAGCGACACACAAAAAACACCCCGCGCTAGCGTGGTGTTGTTTTTATATTTACTTGAGCACTCTCACACTATTCCCATAGACACTTTCAATATACTCACCATATCCAAGCGCTCCGCCACCGACAGGGGTTTTATACAGACTCAATTTAATTTTATATTGACCTTCAGGTAATTGCTGTTGAGCATCGCCACCTACGAGTACGGTTCCTACTTTATATGAAATACTTTGTTTGCCGTCGACAGCTTTTATAGAACCAATATCACCAATAACTTGATTGGTTGAAAGGGAAACAAGCTGCACAACAACCGTATAGTTACCTTCGGAAAGGTTTGATGTATCCCACTCAATGACTTGCTGAGTTGCGATTTTCCAAGTTGCTTCGGCTGCGGTTAGTGTGGGAGATATTACAGTCATTTTATTTTGTTGGCTATTAATAGGGGTTTGTTGGGTGATTGCTTGATTTTGCTGTACCTGCTGTTGTGCTGAACTTGTTTCGTTTATTGCTGGTACGTCGTGCGGAATATTCTTACTTACCGATTTTGTTACTGCGTAGATCGCTAATATTACAATAATGCAAACTATGAGCACACTAAGTATTTTCATGAGGTTAGTATAGTACACTTTTTACACTTTCTTTAAGAACTCTTCGACATCGGCTCGTGTCTTAAGGGGAATAGTTACAAAGAAAGTCGTTCCATGATTTACTTGTGATTCAAAGCGGATAGTACCATGGTGGGCACGCACATATTCTGCACACAAATAAAGGCCAATACCGCTTCCCGAAGCTAATTCTTTGCGAGCATTTTGTGCACGATAGAATTCAGAGAATATTTTTGATTGCTCATCGGCAGGAATTCCAATGCCGCTATCTTTAACGCTCATAACTAAATCATTTTCTGTAGAGTGAACATCAACATGAATTGTTCGTACTGATCCGCGAGTATACTGAATAGCGTTTTCAACAAGATTCTCGAGAATTATCTTAATGCGGAGCATGTCGATTTCGGCTTCGCGCTCTGCATTAACTTCTACAGAACTTGAAAGGGTAATTGCATATTTATGCGCCCCGAGTGTAGCTCGTTCTATGAGCTCTTGAACCATGGTTTTAACTTCTGAAAGCTTTACCCATTCGCGGGCAATAGCAAGTTTGCCAATATCAAGCAAGCTAACATCGAGTAAGTTAACTGAATGCATGACCGTGGTATGAATCGATTTAACTACATTAGAAAGCATGCGAGCATCATCTGGCTCGAGCATTTTGCTATATTTACTCAGAACCAAATCAATTGCCCAACCGGTCGATGTTAAACCGGTGCGCATTTCATGGGTAATTAAAGCAACTGTCTCATTGCGAATCTGAGTATTCTTTTTGAGAGCCCTTTCGGCTCGGTATTCGGTAAGGGCAACCGAAACAATTAAGCCAATAACAATACAGAGGGCAACAATAATTTGAGCAGTATAATCACTGAGGACATTTTCTCCAATCCCGCGAACAGTAAAACCTACAGCAGCTCCAACGGTGCTTCCGAGTATGTACATGAGTATTCGTTCTGCTATTGTTGTTTCCATATGAGTATCTTTGCAATTGCCGGCGCCGCGCAACTTAGGGCAACTTAAAGCAACTTAGAACTACTTAAGATTTTTTACCAAGCTTGAGCGAACCTAGAATAAAGAGTGGAGCCAAAAAGCCAACGAGTGATCCAATAATCATTGAGCCTGTAAGCATAAAACCGTTTGCAACCATGCAGCATGATAGAACACCTGTTCCGCCAGTTAAAGCCTTTGCTCTCAGAGTGTTCTCGCGAACTTTCAAACCGTAAACTACAATTGATCCACCAGCAATTACTCC
The DNA here is from genome assembly GCA_964529025.1 of uncultured Candidatus Saccharibacteria bacterium. GTDB lineage: Bacteria > Patescibacteriota > Minisyncoccia > Phycocordibacterales > PALSA-1337 > CAZGUZ01. The sequence continues at coordinate 26,904 of CAZGUZ010000008.1, read as the reverse complement.
GTTAACCACAAGGTCATACCAAAGAACGAATGACATAAGCTGCTTTTGGAGTTCAATACTTTGCATGAACCAAGCAATTACTCCAAAGGCTGCAATGAGTACAATAAAGAAAACACTGCGACGAACTCCTGCAGAAAACTTGCTCAAAGGGAATTTAAGCATATAAGCAGAACCGAGGATTACCGCAAAACCTGCAATATTTCCGTAGAGTAAATTATGTGTGAGCATTTCTACTCCCATAAAAAACATACTCACTGATTGATATACAAGGAAAGCGAGCAATGCCCCAATGAGCTCACTCTTTTCGGTACGATATGAGCGGTATACGACAATTGCACAAATAACATAAAAAACTCCTGAAATAAGCATTAAAAGCGAACTAACATCGAGTCCCCACAGTGTTGGCCCCATCATCATTGAATGATCCATATAATTTATTATATTTATGCTTCTATTATAGAACAGTATTCTGTTTCGGCCTGTAAGATACTCACAGGTTGAATGTGTGGGTTGTGCGGGTGTATAATATAAGAGTAAGCGATTACAGTATTAGTGGTTCGATAATATAAATATATGAATATTACACTCAAAGCTACCGGTTTCGAAACTACTCCGTCAATTACCGATTATGTAAATCGCAAAATCTCGACCCTCGAAAAATTTTTTGGTGATAAAGCTGATTCAGTATTGGTACGTGTAGAAGTAGGTAAGACAACAGATCATCATAAGCATGGAGACGTTTTCCGCGCCGAAGTTCACATCTCAGGTTTGCGAGGACAAGATATTTACGTAGCCGAAGAAACTTCAGACCTTTATGCTTCTATTGATAAAGTTCGCGATGAAGCAGAGCGAAAACTTGTTCACTCAAAAGACCGCAAAATGTCACTCATGCGCCGAGGCGGAGCCCGCATTAAAAACATGATTCGCGGAATGTTTGGTTCTGAAGAATAAAAGTATAAGAACTGTCCATTTGTAACAATAATTGCACATTATGACACTTGAATTCTGGCATCAAAAAATTAGTTCGCCCTTAGCAATACTCCTTGTTGGACTCATGGCATTCTGGACAATATTGTATTATTTCACCAATCGCGCTACCGATATTGCCGACGCTTGGTCAATTGCAGGGCAAGCTAGAACTCAAGAAGCTGCAGAACAAAAAGTGCAAGATAGATAAAATACCCATAGAATAAAAAGTTAGATAAAACCACCCTCGGGTGGTTTTATATATTCTTTCGATAGTCGCTCCACGGAGTCTCCTTCTTTCCTTCGGGAATAACTGCTTCAATGACGCAACTATTATTCTGCCAAGAAGCACGAGCTATTTTAATGCGTTCACCTTGGGGGGTAAAAAAGTACACCGAAGGCCAAATAGAAAATGCTTGTACCTTAAGAAAGATATTTCTTTGAATATTCTGCGGCAGTGTCGTAAGCGCGGCAATATCTTCATAGGCAATTAAACCATCCTCTTTCTCAATTTTCTTTGTATAGGTTGCTTGTTCGTGGCGCTGGGGTTCTTCAGTAATATCCCCCTTAACCCAAGGTGCAAGTATGTGAGCAAGAGCTTGTGCTCCATGAATAGCAAGGGTTTTTTCAGTTTCGGCATAGGTTGGCCATTCATTAAAAGTTACCAATTTTTGAGGTCCAATAAGTGGGCCGTGATCCATTTCAGCATCGAGTTTAATGATAGAAACGCCTGTGTTAATGTCGTCAGCGAGCATGGCACTCTGAATAGGTGAAGCGCCTCGATACTTAGGCAAGAGAGAAGGGTGCACATTAAGAACATGCGCTTGCGGAATATCTAAAATTGTCTGTGGAATTATTTTTCCATATGAAGCAACAACGAAGACATCGACATGGTGAGTTTGTGTAAGTTCGCGAATAGCTGCAACGCTTTCGGGAGTTTTAAGTGTTTCTGGTCGATGTACAGGAATTCCTCGCTCTAAAGCCCAAGCCGAAACTACAGTTGGTGTAACTATCATTTTTCTGCCGCGGGGTTTGTCGGGTGTAGATACAACTACACGGGGCACATAACCAAGTTGCTCAAGCTCATTAAGAATGTGTACAGAAAAATCCGAAGAGCCAAAGAAAATAAAATTAACACCTGTTAGTGGAGGTACTTGTGACATTACTAAATAGAATTAGGGTGATCGTCGCCGTGGTGAGCATCGTCTGTTGGCGGAATTTCTTCGAGGTCAAATGCTTTATCAATAAAGAGTATGCCGTCGAGGTGATCATATTCATGCTGAATAATTTGGGCCAAAAGACCTGACGCGCCGCGCTCAAATTGAACACCGTTTTCATCATACGCTTCAAGAGTTACGCGTTTTGCTCGGCGAACTTTTCCATATACCCAGCGAACCGAAAGACAACCTTCTTCCATAACCTGAGTTTCTTTTGAACGTTTAATTATTTTGGGATTGATGCATACAATCATATCCGGCAGGGCAGCATATTTTTTTGCATCTGAATCTTTAAGAACTTTACCGGAGATAATAAAAATTCTTTCAGGCACGCCAATTTGAGGTGCGGCTATGGCAACACCATCGTGTTGTGTGCTGAGTGCTGCATGCATGTCAGCAATGATGGTGCGAATCCGTGGCGATGTTATGTCTTTGTCAGGAACAGCCTTTGCTGGTACGCGGAGTACTGCATCGGTTTTAGGTGTTCCATATTGGAGTATTTCTACCATATCAACATTAAACCATATTTATGAACATAAAAAAAGGACCCCTGAGCTTTCGCAAAGGGGTCCCTGTGTGCCTCCCGCGCGGGAAGGTGCTAACGGCCTACTTCACGAAGAGCCGTTTCTGTTTTGGGAAATTTCATCCCGAAACGCTCCGTAAGCGTGGCCGTCCACATAGTTGTGAGAGACTTTCGGTCCCTCACATTCCTTTTCTCCTCTCGCAACTCCGTCGACAACTTCTCGTCGATGAAGCCCGCGAGATCGTCTTTGTCAACAATGTCCCCGACCCACTTGAGTGGGTCTTCACCGAGGACCGGCTGCAGCGCAGCCAGGTCCTTGGTGAGGTCGTCCCCGAGCTTATCAAAGGCGGAGTGACTGATGCCAATCATTGTGACGACAATGGCAGTTGCAATCACTAAAAGCACTGGGACAGCCCACGAGAACCTTCCGATCCACAGTGTTGTTGAAAGCCATGTAACCATGGCTACCCACAGGCTAACAAAGAGTTTGTTGTCCAAGAGCGCTAGCAAGACCGTAGCCTCGCGAGCGACCTGGTACCGCTTCTTGTCTCCGGGGTAAAGTGCCCCGAAGGCCTTGGTTATTGCGAAGACAGGCAACAGGGCCCGTCTTTGTTGTTGCTCTCGAATCTTACGACCTAGCCTTACGGCTTCGGCTCGTTCGAGCGTTAAGCGAGCGGCAGCAAGCTTCCGCTCGTCATCATTGAGATTGTCCATACTAATTAAATAGTATCACATAATTAAGACTTTGTCACGTATATGATATATTCTTGGTTACCATCACCGCCGGTGATTGCTGAGGGTATAATCCCACTTACGATATAGCCATGTAGCTCAAAAATGGCTTGTATTAAGGCTAAAACACGCTTTCGAGCCTCTTCGTTAACTACAATACCATTCTTATTAAGCTCAGCTTTTCCTACCTCAAATTGGGGTTTAATAAGGGCAAGGATACTGGTTTTAGAATGAGAAAACTTGGGCAATAGGGGAATAATATGCTCAAGAGAAATAAAAGAGACATCAATAACAATAATGTCAGGTATGTAAGCAAGTTGTTCGGGTTCAATATTGCGAATATCTGTATTTTCTAAAAGTGTCACCCGAGAATCGTGCGCCAGGTTTGGTGAAAATTGTTGTGAACCAACATCAAGAGCAATGATATGCTGTGCTCCATGTTGGAGTAGGCAATCAGTAAAACCTCCCGTCGACGAACCTATATCGAGTGCGCGTATACCAGTCACATTAATTGAAAAGTGTTTAAGCGCACCTTCGAGTTTGTCGCCACCGCGACTTACATATTTAAGATTTTGAATGATACTAATTTTTGTATCAGGGAGCACAGCAGTGCTTGCTTTTGTACAAACTCTGTCATTAACCATGACAAAGTTGCGGGCAATAAGTTCTTGAGCGCGTGAGCGTGTTGTTGCTAAACCGCGATTAACAAGGGCAAGATCGAGCCTTTCTTTTTCCATATAAATACTCTACATCAAACATAAAAATAAAGCACCCCGCAAATGCGGGGCGCTCGCTAGTCCGGCTTGAGCAGGGCGGTAAGCTGCTGTTTTTCGTCCATGCTCATGTTAAAGAGCGCAAAACATTTTGCCAGCAGTATACAATCTGTGTTGCCGCCTGATTCCAAGTTGTGTTCACTGAGATATTCGTGCATTACTTGGAACATTGCATTGTGTAGTGCAGCAATGTTTGTAGACATTTCAAGGCGTTCACGGCGGGAGGCTTTTCCATCGATCACTTCGGTCAAGAAGTTGTCGATTTCGATGAATCTGTTTCGGATACTTTGAACCTCTTGAATATATAGGTAGTACCGATAGGTAATCCATGACAGCACACTACCAGCAAATACCGCAGTACCGCTGAGCGCCAGTGTGCTTTGTGGCGTTGTTTCATTGGCTGTGAGTAAGACCAAGAGGGCTACAAAGGCAATGAGGCCAAATACGAAAACCGTAACAAGTACGAGCTTTTCGCTTTTGACAAATCTGCCCTCAAACTCATAGGCAGTATCAATGTCATCAAGGGACACATACCCGCTATCCCTGATGATGTTGTAGTTTTGTAATTTAAGTTTCAAGCAATTCCTTTCTCTATATTTACACTACAACTTATCTTGCTTAACGTCAACACTCGGACTAAGATCAAAGGGCTGTTGCACTACTACAACAAGCTTTCAGGATCAACTTTTACAGTAATGTGCTGAGGTAGGTTTCTTAAGCGAGTTATGAGTTCTTCGTGGGGCCATTCATTTTTTGGAAGAGCAATAAGGCCATGGAGTACATATTTACCTTTTACGGTATGGGTAAAAGCAGGGAAAACATCAACTGTATGTGGGGCTAATAGATTTTGTATGCCGTGCATTTCATCGGATATTTTTTTGCGTTCGCCTTCTATAGTTATTTTAATGAGTGTTGCAAAAGGTGGATAGTTAAATTGTTTACGCTCTTCGATGTGGCGGCGGTAAAAGTCAATTAAATTACCCTTGCGAGCATAATCAAAAATAGAATCTTTTGGTGTGCGCGTTTGAATAATAAAAGTACGCGTCGTATATGAGCGGATACGGGTAAGGGTTACAAGAATTTTTTCGTAAATTCTAAAATCGGGAATTGAAAGTAAAGAATCGACAGAGGCAATAAGGCTGTGCTCAAAAGGTTGGCGCAAATACGGCAGCATCATTTCGGTGCCAATAAGAACGCTTCCAGGGGTATCGTAAAATTTAGCAAGAGTATTTTTAAGAGCAGTTTCTGTTTTTACCGTATCTGAATCAATTTTGAATATTTTGATGTCGGGTACTTCGTCGGCAACTTTCTGCTGTACAAGATCAATACCAATGCCGACGGTTCCAAGTTTCCAGCCCCCACAGATTCCGCAAGCTTCATCGGCTGAGCGGCGCTCCCCACAACGGTGGCACATAAAGAAAGAGCCTTTTGAAGATGAATGCAAAACAACAGGAATACTACACATTGAACACATAACAATATTATGACAATCACCGCAAACAATTGACGGAGCAAGTCCTCGTCGTGTAGCAAGAATTACCATGCGCTCGCTCTTTTCTTTGGTTTCAGCCAAAAGCCTGATAGCTTCTTGCGAAAGTACCTTAAATGACTTTTTCGAAGATCCTCCGCTCGCGTGTTCATCACGCATATCGATAACAATATCTTCGGCAGTAGAGTGGGCCCGTAGTGCAAAAGGATTTGCTTGTGAAAATTCTCCGCTCTGTGTGCGGTATAGAGTTTCGGTGCGCAAAACTGTATCACCAATAATGAGGGTGATTTTTTTGTGACGTGCATATGATTCAGCATAGACGCGCATATCAATAAAAGGGCGGTGCTGAAGTGTATAGTGGCGAGAATTTTCACGCTCAATAATGAGTGTCTGAATATCTTCACGGGGAATACATAAAAACTGTGCGGTACCAATAATTACAATAGGGTGAAGCAAATCAACTGCTGTTGTCCAAATACGCACGAGTTCTTTAGGTGTAGTTGAGCCGGTGAGAATAAAAATATAACCCTCGAGGCCTTTAACAATTTCATCGTAGGTACGTCGAGCATCTTCATGAGTTGGTGTCATGATAAATACAGAATTCTTTCGAGCAAATTCTTGGCGAATGTGACTACGGTATGCACTATAGCGATCCGCATCACTACCTTGCATTGCTTCACCTTTAAAACTTGGCTGAGGTGGAGTAGGAAGAGTCGGCCGACCTTGAGGTGTCGATGACATTTGCATATCAGCATGTTCAGTATGCAAAGCTTTATTAACTCCAAAAGGCTTGCGTAAAGCCTCGGGATTTTTTGAAGCAGTTACTAAGAGTGATTGTGGCGTTAATGCATGAAGTACCGCTCCTGTCGTTGTTGCATAATAATATGCTAAAGAAGAAGCAACTTTAAACCAATCTGGAGTTAAAAATGAATCAGTTACCGTACCTTCAATTTTTTTAAGGCTAAAATCTGCATTACGAAGCTCGGTGCGCATATCCTCGGCACGATGAACTGCAATAACAAGGGCAGGTACCATTTTAGAGCGCAAAGGTACCTTAACAAGAGCGCCAGGAGCCACCGAAAGACTCGTAAAATACGAGAGAGATTCTACTCCCACTCCTTTTGCAATAGGAATTACTTCGATGATGGTCATGCTCTAAGTATAGCGTACGTATAACTGCGCCAGACAGATTTTTATGTCTCTGCAACACACATAACTTGTTGTCGAGACTATATATCTGATACAGTACTGGTATGTCTTTCTTCTCTAAAAAACTTGGCATCGATTTGGGAACGGCAAACACGCTCGTTTTTGTTCCTGATAAAGGTATCGTACTCAATGAACCTTCGGTCGTTGCTGTGTCTGAATTAGATAATCGTGTACTTGCAGTAGGTAATGAAGCACGACACATGATTGGTCGTACACCTGATAGTATTATTGCGTACCGACCAATGCGCGATGGTGTAATTGCTGACTACAGAGTTACCGAAGCCATGCTCCGCTATTTTATTGATAAGGCTCTTGGTTCATGGAGTATTTTTAAGCCCGATGTTCTGGTATCTGTGCCTGCGGGAATTACTTCTACTGAGCGTCGTGCTGTTATTGAAGCTACCCTTAAAGCAGGGGCGCGCAATGCTTATGTTGTTAAAGAGCCAATTCTTGCTGCTATTGGTGCAGGTATTCCTATTCACGAAGCGGCAGGGCATATGGTTGTTGATATTGGTGGAGGCACTACCGACGTGGCAGTAATTTCTTTAGGAGGTATCGTTGCTTCGACATCGGTTAAATGTGCAGGCAATAGAATTGATGCAGCAATTGCTGATTATATTAAAAAGAATCTTAACCTTGCCATTGGTGACAAGACTGCCGAAGATATTAAAATTCGCATAGGTTCTGCAATCCCACTCGATGAAGAACTTTCAATGATGGTAAAGGGTCGCGATTTTATTTCAGGCTTACCACGCTCAACCGAACTTAAAACAAATGAAATTGTTAAAGCAATTAGCAAAGAATTGCGCGACATGATTAAAGCAATTAAAGATGTATTGCAAGAAACTCCTCCCGAGCTTGCTGCTGATATTATTGATCGCGGAATTATTATGACTGGAGGTTCTTCGCAGTTGCGCAATTTGCCCGAGCTTGTGTATCGCCGAACAGGAGTAAAAGCAGTGCTTGCAGATGATCCTCTATACTGTGTGGTAAAGGGAACCGGTATTGCTCTTGAACACCTTGATACCTATAAAAAGACTATTATTTCTAAAAAATAGTATGATTCCACGTCGTAACGATTCATCATATCATCATGCATATGTTATTCACGCTCGCGGGCCAGTTATAGCTGCTCGACAAGCATTATCAGGCTGGATCGAAACCGAGCTTGGTATACAAGGGGTCGGGAATCCAAATCATATTGAGCTCGATGTGCCCACACTTTCTATCGATATGGTGCGAACAATTCATACTCAGCATGCTGATCGGCCATTCATGACGGGTAATCATATGCATAGAGTTTGGGTAATTTCGACTTCATCGATTCCACACGAATCGCAAAATGCTCTCCTTAAAATTCTCGAAGAGCCAAAACCACATAATACTTTTATTATTATTATGAATAATATTGGCACATTATTACCAACACTTGTATCGCGTGTCGTTATTCTTGAGCATGGTAAAAGTGCTGATAAAGATTCAGAATTGCTCGAGCTTGGTTTTCCAAAGCCGCAGGCTTTTGTACAGAGCACAGCTTCGGAGCGACTTGCATATGTTGCACAGATTCTTAAAAAGTACGAAGCAGAAAAAATTAATAAAGGCGATATTCGTTCATGGTGTGCTTCATTGCTTGCGGTGCATACAATGACGCTTCCTTTTAAAAAAGCATTGTCTACTGTACTTACTACACTCGAGGATAGGGGTTCATCGCCAAAGATTCTTTTGGAGTATTTAGCACTTCAGTAAAAGTATTGTGTAATAGTTGCTCTGGAGGGGGTATGGATATAGAATAAAGCTATATGGCATACGATTTTTCGAATTTCAAAAAACAACTCACAGGTACTGATGAATGGCTTAAGCGCGAATATCAAGGTATTCGTTCAAACCAAGCTTCACCAGCAATTTTAGATGGTGTTCGCGTTGATTCATATGGTGCTTTGGTTCCTTTGAGTCAGGTTGCAACAATCATGAATGAAGGGCCACGATCAATTCGTGTTGCACCTTGGGATATGGGTACAGTGAAAGATGTTGAAAAGGCTCTTATAATAGCTTCGCTTGGAGTTTCTATTGCCGTTGACGATAAAGGTATTCGCATTAACTTTCCAGAACTTACGGGAGAGCGCCGCGAACAAATTGTAAAAATGGCAAAGGACAAACTTGAAGAAGCTAAAAAGCAGGTTCGCTCACACCGCGACGATATTATGAAAAGCCTTCAAGCAGCAGAAAAAGATGGTAGCCTTGGTAAAGATGATGCTTTCCGTCATAAAAACGAAGCACAAAAATTTGTTGATGAAACAAATACTAAGCTCGAGCAATCATTCGAAAAGAAACAAAAAGAAATTATGAATTAACATGACGATTATCCTTTTTCTTGTAGTATTAGCGGTCCTTATTTTTGTTCACGAACTTGGACACTTTATTGCTGCAAAGAAAATGGGTATTCGTGTTGATGAATTTGCTCTTGGTTTTCCTCCTCGAATTTTTGGTAAGCGCTATGGCGAGACCGTGTACACACTCAATGCAATTCCATTCGGTGGCTTTGTTCGCATTTTTGGCGAAAATCCTAATGAAGAATCAATGAATGGGGCAGATGCTTCGCGTAGTTTTGTAAATAAACCAGGTTGGGCACAAGCAATTGTTCTTGTAGCAGGAGTTGCCTTTAACTTCATCTTTGCTTGGCTTCTTATTGTAATTGCTTTTAGTTTCGGTGTTGCAGCTTCATATAGCGATTATCCAGCATATACTGCCTATATGTCAGAGCCGCAGCTCATGGTTACTTCGGTGGCACATAATTCACCAGCATATGTAGCAGGAATTAAAGCGGGCTCAATTATTGATTCAATAGAAGTTGTACAAATTGCAGGCCAAAAGAATGCAGCGGTACCACAAGTAATTCATGGCCGTGATCTTACACCCGAAGTTGTACAAAGTGTCGTAAAGGGTAGTGAGGGTAGAGCTGTAAAAATTGTCTATAACTGTGATGAAGCAAAAAGTAAGTGTTCCGAAGTAGAAATTACACCAACCAATACTCTTGTCCCTAATACATACGTAATTGGTATTTCTATGGATAGAACAGCAACTATGTCGCTCCCAGTTCACTATGCATTGCTCGAGGGTACGCGCTTTGCTGGAAACATGATTTGGAATACAGCAACAGGCTTAATCACTTTCTTCGGTACCATATTTAAGGGTACAGCAGAACTTTCTCAGGTTTCTGGCCCTATCGGTATTGCAGGACTCGTTGGTGATGCTTCACGACTCGGTATCACTTATTTACTGATGTTTACCGCTATGATATCGGTAAACCTTGGTGTAATTAACCTTATGCCTTTCCCAGCGCTCGACGGCGGCCGATTACTCTTTGTGCTTATCGAAGGTATTATTCGCAAAAAAATTAAGCCAATTGTAGCGAATACTCTTAATACTGTTGGCTTTGCACTTTTATTGATTCTTATGCTCGTCGTTACGTATGGCGACATTGTTCGCTTGTGGTTTACCAAGTAGTAGGTACAATAGCATCATGAAACAGTCACTCTTATTTACAAAAACTCGCAAAGAAGCTCCAAAGGATGAGGTTGCAAAGAATGCGCAACTCTTAATTCGCGGCGGCTTTGTTCACAAGGAATTAGCAGGTGTATACTCATACTTACCACTTGGCTTGCGTGTGCTCAATAAGATTATTGCAATCATTCGCGAAGAAATGAATGCAGTAAATGGTCAAGAAGTAACTCTATCAACTCTTCAAGATCCTGCAGTTTGGAAAAACTCTGGCCGCTGGGATGATGCCGTTGTTGATGTGTGGTTTAAAACAGCCCTTAAAAATGGAACCGAGCTTGGTTTAGGCTTTACTCATGAAGAACCAATGTCAGTTATGATGAAAAATTATATTTCTTCATATCGAGATTTGCCAAAATCTGTCTATCAATTCCAAACAAAGTTCCGAAATGAAACTCGAGCAAAGTCAGGAATCATGCGCTCTCGTGAATTTATCATGAAGGATTTGTATACATTTGCTCGAACTCAAGAAGAGCATGCTGAGCTCTATGAAAAACTCAAGCAAGCATATATAAAAGTTTTTGAAAGAGTCGGCCTTGGCGAAAAAACATATGTAACATTTGCAAGCGGTGGAACTTTTGCAAAATATTCGCATGAATTCCAAACAGTTACCGAAGCAGGCGAAGACATAATCTACGTTCATGAGGGTAAAAAGATTGCAGTAAATAGCGAAGTATATAACGATGAGGTTTTGGCTGATCTTGGCCTTTCAAAATCAGAAATGGTAGAAAAGAAAGCTGCCGAAGTGGGTAATATCTTTAGCCTCGGTACTAAGTTTTCTGAGCCTATTGAATTAACCTATACCGATGAAAAAGGCGATAGAAAGCCTGTCATTATGGGTTCATACGGTATTGGCCCAGGCCGCATTATGGGTGTTATTGCAGAACTCATGAGTACTGATAAAGGAGTTGTGTGGCCAGCAGCAGTTGCTCCATTTAAGGTTCACCTTATACCAATTTTTGACCAAGCTGGTAAGGTTGCCGAAGCTACACAAAAACTTTATGATAAGCTCACTCAATTAGGAATTGATGTACTCTGCGATGATCGCGACGCTCGAGCCGGAGAAAAATTTGCCGATGCCGATCTTATTGGAATCCCATGGAGAGTTGTTGTGAGTGAAAAAACATTAGCGCAAGGAGGCTATGAATGCCTTGAAAGAATAACCGGAAAAATTACCCACGAAACTGATGAAGGACTTACTCAGAAAATTCTATAGACTCACTTCGAATGATATCGGTATCGATCTTGGTACCGCTAATACTCTTGTTTATGTTCGTGGAAAGGGAATTGTTGTTAATGAACCATCGGTAGTTGCAGTAAATCAAAAAACAGGTCGAGTTGTTGCTGTAGGGCAAACAGCAAAAGATATGCTTGGCCGAACCCCCGCACACATTACCGCTGTGCGCCCGCTCGTTGAAGGGGTGATTTCAGACTTCGAAGTTACCGAAGAAATGCTCGCTTATTTAATTCGTCGTGCCGAAGAACATTCAAAAAAGACTTTTGGTCCTCGGGTTGTGGTGGGTGTTCCTGTTGGTGTAACTAATGTCGAGGTTAGAGCTGTGCGTGATGCAACACGTAATGCTGGAGCTCGTGAAGTATATATTGTTGAGCAACCTATGGCTGGAGCAATAGGTATACGTTTGCCTGTGCATGATCCAGTTGGAAACATGATCGTTGATATTGGTGGCGGTACTACCGACATTGCACTTATTTCTTTGGGCGGAATCGTGCGATCAAAAAATTTGCGCATTGCTGGTGATAAATTGAGTGCGGACATCATGTCGTACATTCGCAATGAGTTTAAAATACTCATTGGTGAAAAAACTGCAGAATATGTAAAGCATACTATTGGTAACGTCTTGCCAGGAGAGCCAGCTGAAACCTCAATTCGTGGTCGCGATTTAATTACCGGTCTACCACGTGAAGTTGTAATTACCGATGCTGATATTCGCGAAGCTATGGCTGGTTCAATTGAACGGTTGGTTGATGCTACAAAAGAAGTTCTTGAAACAACTCCACCAGAAATCTTAGCCGATGTTATGCACCGCGGAATTCACCTTGTTGGTGGTGGGGCACTCATTAAAGGTCTTGCAAAGCTTCTTGCTGATACACTTAAATTGCCGGTATATGTTGCCGAAGATCCTTTAACTGCAATTGCTCGTGGTACAGGAATTATCCTCGAAGATATAGATGCTTATCGTGATGTTCTTATAGAAAACGATGACGAACTTCCTCCAAAAAAGTAGACGACGCGATCAGGTCCCATTTGCTTTTATAGCAGGCACTTTATGTGTTGCTGCTCTTATTATTGCTTTCGTTTTCCCAACTTTTTTTGGTTCTATTGCGCATGCCGTAAGTCGACCATTGTGGAGTGGTTGGGCAATTGTTCGTGAATCAGGCATTGGAAAGTACTTTTCATCAAAGCACGAACTCATTTTAGAAAATCAAAAGTTGCGTGATGAAAATGAAATCCTCAAAACTGAAACAGCTGTTTTGGCCTTGGTTAAAGCCGAGAATGCAGAGCTCAAATCAACATGGGGCCGTGACACACAAAAAGTCCAAACTCTTGTTGGGGCAGTGCTTGTAACGCCACCACGGTCGCCGTATGACACAATGGTAATTGATATTGGTAGTAGAGATGGCGTTAAAGCAGGCGCTCTAGTCTCATCCCATTCACATGTAGTTCTTGGTGTCGTTCAGACGGTCTATGATAATACTTCAATTGTTGAACTATTTTCTTCGCCAGAATCTCGCCATGAAGTTATTTTAGGACAAGGTGTACGAGCTCAGGCTGTAGGAAAAGGGGCAGGTGTATACGAAGTTTCTTTACCACGAGGTACTCGAGTGGCTATTGGCGACCCTGTATATATTCCTTCAATAACGCCACGCGTTTACGGTGTCATTGACTACGTTTCCGAAGAAGAAGCTCGCCCATTTATTACCGTTATGTTCAAGACTCCCGTTAATGTTGAGCGCTTAACATACGTCGAGGTAGATATTAATGGCCGTCTCATCCAAACTGTAGAAGAAATTCAAGCTCAAAAAGCTGTACTAACTGCAACTACTACCAATGCACGTTGAGGATATATTTATTTTAGGGCGTAGCTTAAGAACAAGAAGCATATTTAATGCAATTATCATTGTTGCTACACTTTTTTTACCATGGTGGATTCCAGCAGTGCTCGTCATTGCTGGTCTTGTTGTTTTTAAATCATATATTGAATCGGTAGTGTGGTCTATGTATATTGAAGGTATATATCGGTACAATGAGCAGTTTCCTGTAGTCCTCGTACTGACGATTTTACTCTTTGTTTTTGCCAGTTTTGTACGTTCAAGGCTTGTATACGTGCGCAATGAGCGATATACGCTATAATTGTGGCAATGCCTCGCTTTATACAGCGGTTGTTTCGCCGCTCACGCAAAGGAATAGAGATAGATCCAGATCAGATTTTCATGGATTCTCACAATGTGTCTGAGTTTGATACTCAGCAATTTGAAGGTCGACTTGATATGCCTATATCACGACGCGTTGTTTTTATTGTTGGCATACTCATGACCTTGGTTACGCTTGTGTATACAGCGCGCGTGTGGAATTTGCAGGTCGTTAGGGGCGAGGCTTTACGGGAGCGAAGCGAAAAAAACAATTTGCGCCATACTCCAATTTTTGCGGCACGCGGTGCAATTAAAGATAGGAAAGGCGAGCTTATAGCGTGGAATGCCCCAGCAGAAGATAGCGGAGTTCTTATTCGCAAGTATACAGAATTGTCAGGTATTGCACATGTTCTTGGATATGTTCAATACCCCACAAAAGATTCACGAGGTTTTTATTTCCGTGAAGACTTTATTGGCATTGACGGTGTAGAAAAACTTTTTAATAGTGAGCTCCAAGGAGTCAACGGTACACGAATTGTCGAAGTCGATGCGCGCGGAAAGATAGTTTCTGAAAATACCGTAACGCCACCGCAAGCAGGCGAAACGGTAACCTTGTCGATTGATTCAAAGCTTCAAAATAAATTTTATGAATCAATCAAAGAAGTTGCTCAGATTTCAGGATTCAGAGGTGGAGCAGGGGTAATTATGGATGTTGCTAATGGCGAGGTTTTGGCTTTAACAAGCTATCCAGAATTTGATCCTGATATTATGTCGCGCGCTTCTGACCGTGACACAATTCGAGGTTGGCTCAATAGTCCAGACAAACCTTTCCTTGATCGTGCTATTGATGGTGTATATGCTCCAGGGTCTATTGTAAAGTCATTCTTGGCCCTTGCAGCACTTAATGAAGGTATTATTTCTCCAGAAAAAGAAATTGTAAGTACGGGCCAGATTGCAGTGCAGAACCCTTATAACCCAGATCAACAAACAATTTTCCGCGATTGGAAAGTTCATGGAGCAACTGATATGCGCGAAGCAATTGCCGTTTCTTCTGACGTATACTTTTATAGTGTCGGTGGAGGCTATAAAGATCAAAAGGGTTTAGGTATTACTAAAATTGATGAATATACTGAACTCTTCGGTTTTGGTCGTTCGGTCAAAGCTCCTTTTTTTGAAGGTGCAGCCGGCCTTGTTCCAACACCAGAGTGGAAACGTAAAGTCTTCAATGGTGAAGTGTGGACACTCGGTAATACCTACCACACATCAATTGGACAGTTCGGTTTTCAGGTTTCGCCAATTCAAGCGGTAAGAGCAACAGCGGCAATTGCAACAGGAGGTGTTATGCGCAATCCAACAATACTTAAAGGCGGTCCCTCTTCCATTGATTCAGTAATTTCTCAGATTGCTCCGGAGCATTATAAGGTGGTACAAGAAGGAATGCGCTTAACGGTAACGGCGGGTACAGCTCGATCACTTGATGTAAAGTATGCAGAAATAGCCGCAAAGAGTGGAACTGCAGAAGTGGGAGCAAATAAAGAAAATCTTAACTCTTGGCTTGTAGGTTATTGGCCAGCATCGAATCCGAAATATGCTTTTGCCGTCGTTCTCGAAAAAAGTGGTCGTACAGTACCCATGGGCTCATCGGCAGTCATTCGAAGGCTTATTGACTGGATGAATATTAATACCCCAGAGTACTTCTATACTTCATAGCTCGTTTATGTTATACTACTAAAAACAAATTTATGGCAGAACCAATCCATTATCTTACCCAAGAAAAAATTGAAGAATTCAAGAAAGAGCTTGATTTTTTGCGCACAACTCGCCGTCGCGAAGTTGCTGAAAACCTTGAATATGCCAAAAAGCTTGGTGACCTCTCTGAAAATGCTGAATACCATGAAGCCCGCGAAAAACAGGCCGAGGTAGAAGATCGCATTAACTATATTGAACACATCCTCAAAACAGCAAAGGTAGTTTCTGATAATCACTCAGGCAAAGCCGGCATCGGTTCTACGGTAAAGGTAAAAAAGGAATCTGATGGCGAAGTTCGAGTATATAAAATCGTAGGTTCTGAAGAGGCTGATATGCTTCAGGGTAAAGTGTCTAACATGTCTCCAATCGGTGTTGCTTTAATTGGTAAAGCAGCAGGTGATAAGTTCAGTGTTAAAACTCCAAAAGGCGAAGCAAAGTACGTTCTTGTTAGTGTTGAGTAATAATCTCTAAAACAATGGCATCATATGAAGAATTAAGATCGATACGCATCGATAAGCTTGCAAAGCTTGAGGCGTATGGAATGAATCCGTACCCAGCAAAAGTTCCACGTGACCACTCTTTGGCACATGTAAAAAATCATTTTGTAGAAATCGAAAAAACAGCACAAGAAATTTCTGTTGCAGGGCGAATCATGGCTATTCGCGGGCAAGGTGCAATACTTTTTGCTGTGCTTTTTGATGGAACAGAAAAGTTTCAAGCGGTACTCAAAAAAGATTCAATGAGTGCAGAGCTTTTTGCTCTGTTTACAGACACTATCGACATGGGTGACTTTATTTCTGTAACGGGAAAGCTTTTTGTTACTCAGCGAGGTGAACCAAGTATTGAAGTTCATTCTTGGGTAATTGCTACAAAGGCACTTTCTCCTTTGCCTGATAAGTGGCACGGTATTCAGGATTCTGATGAGCGATACCGCAAGCGCTATTTGGATATTCTCATGAATCCAGAACTCAAGGATTTATTGCTCAAAAAAGCAAAGTTTTGGGATGTTGTTCGAACCTTCATGAAAGAGCAGGGCTTTTTAGAAGTTGAAACCCCAACACTTGAAACAACAACTGGTGGCGCAGAAGCTCGACCATTTAAGACATATCACAATGACTATGATCTTGATGTTTACCTCAGAATTTCTGTGGGTGAATTGTGGCAAAAGCGTTTAATGGCAGCAGGATTCGAAAAGACTTTCGAAATTGGTCGCGTATATCGTAATGAAGGCTCAAGCCCAGAGCATTTGCAAGAATTTACTAACCTTGAATTTTATTGGGGTTACGCTGATTACAATGATGGTATGAAGCTTGTACAAAATATGTATCGTCGTATAGCACAAGAAGTTTTTGGCACAACAAAGTTTACTACTCGCGGTCACACTTTCGATCTTAACGATGAATGGAAAGAAATTGACTATACTCAAGAAATTAAGCAGCAAACAGGTATTGATGTAACTCAAGCTACAGTTGCTCAAATGAAAGCTAAACTTGAAGAGCTTGGTGTTGAATATGAAGGCGAAAACGCTGAACGCTTAACTGACACTTTGTGGAAATACTGCCGAAAGAAGATTTCTGGTCCAGCATTCTTGGTGCGTCACCCAATACTCGTTGGTCCTTTGGCTAAAACAGTGAAGGGTTCACAAACTGTTCAAATGTTCCAGCCTATTATTGCTGGTAGCGAACTTGGTCGTGGTTATTCCGAGCTCAATGACCCTATAGATCAACGCAAGCGCTTTGAAGAGCAGCAAAAGCTCATTGATTCAGGCGATGAAGAAGCTATGATGGCAGATTGGGAATTCGTCGACATGCTTGAACATGGTATGCCACCAACATGTGGTTATGGTTTCGGAGAGCGACTCTTTGCTTTTCTTGCTGATAAGCCTTTGCGGGAGTTGCAGACTTTTCCTTTGATGAGGCCGAAGCAATAGGTCAATTAAAGTAAAGCTCCCATATTCGCATTCGAGGACCGTACTCGTTGTGTGCTCACAACGGTACTATATCTCGGACACCTTCGTGTCCTCCGATAATTCCTCTCATACGAATATGGGAGCTTTACTCTTAATATACTCTGTGATTTAGTATAGGTGCTCAGGTCGGCGTGTGTCGGTTCCTGAGAGTGTAAAACACTGTGCAAAGAAAGGTTGTATGACAATTCTTGAACAGCATCGACTCCTCTTATTGAATGGAGACTTTCTGGATTGTGGTAGACCCGAGGTGTGCGCACCGTGTTTTGAGATGGTGCGCTTTGTTGTTCCGTCAGGAGCATACACGGGGAATCTCAAGGTTTTCTTAGATGATTCTCAGAGAAAGGTAGAAGAGGGTGATGAGTGGAAGCCTGAAGAATTTTGGAGTAGCCCAAGTAGTTATGCAGGGCCACCTATAACCGCAGTCATTGTTTTTGTTAATAATGGGCGTTTTGATTTTTCTCAACCCTCATTTAAACCAAGAAGAGTGCTCTGGCCAGAGATTAAGGCTCTTGGCCTGCGCTCACCTAATACCCAAGAGCAAGTGCTTGTGGTCGGGTACCTTTTAGAGCTCATTAAGGGATTGGGGGAGGCGAGTAAATCAAGGTGTGGTAGCCTCTTACGTAGTCGTAACTTAGTTTATGTTGACCACACCGATCCTGATTGTACTCACGGGAATGATTCTGAGGATGCAGATGCACAGGTTAGTCCAAGATACTGCATTCTTCCGCACATGACGCGCATAGTGCGTGCAGACAAGTGCCCATTTATTGCTTCGGGGTACTGTGGCTACCTATTTGTGCGAAAGTAGGCAGCTATGAACATAGCAAGCACCAAATACCGTTTACGACATGTTCAACATGCTCGTGAGCGGTTTTTTTATGGTTACTATTAACCAACTATGTTTCTGAGAGTTATCTCAAGGCTCCTTGTATATATTTGAGAGGAATTATCGGAGGACACGAAGGTGTCCGAGATATAGTGCCGTCGTGAGCACACGACGAGCACGGTCCTCGCAAATATATACAAGGAGCCACATTATCCACAAAAACATTAGCATTGTGGGATAAAGTGGAATATAATATATATCAAGTGGGAATAAGTGGTATACATATGTTAATTGGAGAGTACACACATACGATTGATGAAAAAAATCGCCTCTCACTTCCGTCAAAGTTTCGTACGGAAATGGGAAAGAAAGTGGTGCTCACACCAGGGCTCGACTCATGTATATTCGTATTCACACTTAAAGAGTGGGCAAAGATTTCAGAAAAGCTTTCTGAGTCTTCTATGCTCAATGCAGATAGTCGAAGTTTTAACCGCTTCCTTTTAGGAGGGGCGGTCGAAGCCGAGATTGATTCAATCGGACGTATTCTTGTCCCAGATTTTTTGAAAGATCGCGCTAACCTTAAAGGTAAAGCGGTAATCATTGGAGTAAATACTCGAGCAGAAATTTGGAACGAGAAGGCGTGGGTTGAGTACAAGATGGTCGTAGAAAAGCAAGCAGATGCTCTTGCTGAAAAGCTTGGGCAAGTAGGAATGCTTTCATAGCTTTACGTATGACCGAGTACATCCACACTTCTGTTCTTTTACATGAATCTATAGATAACCTTAACTTACGCACTGGTTGTGTGTATGTCGACGGAACCCTTGGTTCAGGCGGGCATTTGCTTGAGGCTCTCAAACATATTGGCGACTCAGGCTTAGCTTTGGGTATTGATCAAGATGAAGGGGCATTGGCCAGAACAGCTGAACGCTTAAGTGCAGCAAAAAAGCGAGCCATTCTTGTAAAAAATAGTTACAGGAATGTAGCAAAAGTTCTTGATCAACATGCACATGAATTACCTCATGCCGAAGCAAAGATGGATGCCTTTATGCTCGATCTTGGACTTTCTTCGGATCAATTCGAAACATCGGGCAGAGGGTTTACGTTCAGAAAAGATGAGCCTTTACTCATGACTTTCGCAGCTGTGCCGAATGAAGAAACTCTTACAGCTCGAGAAATCGTTAATGTTTGGGATGAGAGTAATATTGCAGATATTATTTACGGCTATGGCGAAGAAAAGTTTTCTCGCAAAATTGCAAAAGGCATTGTGGATGCTCGGGCAATAAAGCCGATTGAAACAACATTCGAGCTTGTCGACATTATTAAAAAGAGTACTCCTGGTTGGTATCACCATGGAAAAATTCACCCAGCTACGCGAACTTTCCAAGCTCTACGTATTACGGTGAACGATGAAATCGGCGCCCTTACCGAAGGCTTAGCCCAAGGATTTGAGCGCTTGCGCAAGGGTGGCAGAATGGCGGTAATTTCTTTCCATAGTATTGAAGACCGCGTAGTTAAACGCTTTATGCGGCACCAGAGTGATGCAGGACTCGGCAAGCTTATCACCAAAAAGCCTTTGCCTCCGCAAGATGCAGAGTTAGTGCGGAATCCACGAGCACGCAGTGCAAAGCTCAGAGTTATCGAAAAGATCATGTAGATTCAGAAAGTAGAAAGATTTAAAAATATGACACACAGAATAAGTTCAACAATTTCATGGCTGGTACGATCTCGAGATATTCTTGTGGTATTTTTTGGTTCTACAGCTATTCTTTCATCTGTAGTGTACGCAGTATTGCTTTACGGAACAATTTCTAACGTTATTGCGCGTGATGTCGTTCAGCGCGAAACTCGAGTGCTTTCTTCTGAAGTAATTAATCTTGAATCAGAATATTTTGCTAAAAAGACCGCGGTCACACTTCAGGTGGCAACAGAAAGAGGCTTTATCATGCCACAGCATACTGCTTTCGTATCGCAACAAGCAGTGACAGCCCTTCGTGGAGCACAGAATGAATTCTCATACTAATCCTCGCATTAGATTTATTATGTGGTGCATACTTGCCGCAGCATTCGTGCTTGTGGCTCGTTTGTATTATATTCAAATTCACATGGGCAGTGAGTATGCTCGCCGAGTTGATATTCAATACTTTGGCGATACAAAACCACTTTTCGAGCGAGGTACAATATTTTTCGAATCTAAAGATAATACTCGAGTTGCTGCAGCAACACAGCGCGAAGGCTATACACTTTCAATAGTTCCTAAGAATATTATTGATCCGGAACTCACTTTTGGAGCAATTTCCGGTATTTTTCCAACGATTCCTAAAGAGCAGTTTATAGAAAAAGCTCAAAAAGCAAATGATCCGTACGAAGAAATCGCCCGAAAAATTCCTGTAGAGAAGGGCGCAGAATTACGTAAACTTGATCTCGATGGCGTGGTGCTTGAAAAGGTTGCTTGGCGAGCATATCCAGGTGGTACAAGTGCTGCACATACTCTTGGCTTTACGACCGAGGATTCAAATAGAAATCACTCAGGCAAATATGGTTTAGAGCGTATGTATGATTCTGTTTTGTATCGCCCGAGCGAAGGCAGAATAACCAATTTCTTTGCCGAGATTTTTGCAGACAGAGAGCAAGAAAGTGAACAGGATGAAAAAGATTCAGACACTCTTAATGATGCACCATTTGAAAAACCAGGTAATTTAATTGTAACCATAGAACCAACAGCGCAGTCATTCTTAGAAACTACACTCGATTCAACGCAAAAATCATGGAACCCCGATAGTGTGGGCGGCATTATTATGAACCCTCAGACAGGCGAAATAATTGCCATGTCTGCTCGGCCAACCTTTGATCCTAATGATAGACAGGTTGAGAGCCCTAAAGTTTTCTCAAACCCTTTGGTTGAGGATGCTTACGAAATGGGTTCAATCATCAAAGCTCTTTCTATGGCAATTGGAATTGAAACCAAAGCGGTGACACCTGACACTACGTATAAAGATGAAGGTGTGGTTATGATGAATGGTAAAGCTGTGCGAAACGTAGATAGTCGTGCATATGGAACTGTTGATATGCAGACCGTTCTCAATAAATCACTCAATACAGGTATTGCTTTTGTTATGACAAAAGTGGGGCGTGAAGAATTTTCAAAGCGCATGCTTGCATATGGGCTGGGCAAAAAAACAGGTATTGATTTGCCTGTAGAACAAACCGGCCTCGTAGGTAACCTTTCGGTAAACCGTGATCTTGAATATGCGAATGCCGGATTCGGGCAGGGAATTTCTATGACTCCTATTCAAGCAATTCGTGCTCTGGCTACGCTTGCAAATGGTGGCAAGCTTGTTACACCACATATTCTTAAGAAAATTGAGTATCAAGATGGCACAGAGTTTACACCAAAGCTTCCTGAGCCTGTACAAGTTTTATCGACCGACACGGCCGATACCATTACAAAAATGCTCGTAAATATTGTTGATGTAGCGCTACGCAATGGAACAGTTAAAATGCCGCGCTATACTATTGCAGCAAAAACGGGAACAGCGCAAATTGCCGATCCGACAACAAAGCGGTACTATACTGATAGGTATTTGCACTCTTTCTTTGGATATTTCCCCGCATACGACCCAAAGTTTATTGTTCTGTTGTATCAGGTTAACCCTAAGGGTGCGGCTTTTGCTGCCGAAACTCTTACAGGGCCATTTATGGATACAGCAAAGTTTTTAATTAATTATTACGAATTACCACCTGACCGATAATATGAATCAGACCTTACTTTCTTGGGCTAAAAAAATAGTTGTTACTGCTCTTACAATTTTGTCGCGATCTATTCTTAAAAAGTATAAGCCTTTTGTTTTTGCTGTTACCGGCAGTGTCGGAAAGACATCTACTAAAGATGCGCTCTATACTATTTTGGCTGCCACTTCGGGCAAGCGCGTTCGCCGCAATGAAAAGAGTTTTAATAGCGAAACCGGTGTACCCCTTACAATTATTGGTCGACCTAATGGTTGGTACGATGTTAGTTCTTGGCTTGTAACTTTTTGGCAGGGAATTAAGCTTATTGTACAAGATCATGAATATCCCGAGATCCTTGTGCTCGAAGTTGGTGCCGATAAGCCCAATGACATTTATGATATTACTCGTTGGCTCAAGCCCGATGTTTCGGTAATGACAAAAGTTGGTCGCATTGCTGTACATGTAGAATTCTTTGAATCTGCCGAACATTTGCTCAAAGAAAAAAGTTATTTGCTCGATGAAACTAAAAAGGGTGGTCATATCATACTTTCTGCCGATGATTCTGAGGTTATGAAAGCAGGAGCAGGACGCGATGAAAAGCAGGGTGTGACAATTTCAACTTTTGGTATTGCTTCAGAGGCAACAATTAAGGCTCGTAATATTGAAGTAATGTACGATAGCAATCAAAAGCCATTAGGAATGAAGGCTGATATTGTATGGAACGGTAATTCCGAAACTCTCGAAATTAAGGGTGCTTTAGGAAAACAATTTTTGTATCCAAGTCTCGCAGCACTTACTGCAGCATTTGCTTATGGCATTGATCCACGACAAGGCATTAAGGCTTTGAGTGCGCACACTCCATCAAAGGGTCGCATGAATATTCTTGATGGCTTGAACGATTCTCTTATTCTAGACGATACGTACAATTCATCGCCCGATGCTTTGCGAGAAGCACTTAATGCTTTAGGAATGGTGCAGGGTGCATATGCTCAAAGAAAGTTTGTCATTATTGGCGATATGATGGAATTGGGTAAATATTCGGTAGAGCAGCATACTTTGTTGGGCGCAGAAGTGGCTAAAATTTTAAGTCCTCAAGATTTTCTATTTACTATTGGTCAGCGAGCGCAGGGCTTTGCTCAAGGGGCTCGATCTGCTGGTTTTCCTGATAAGCATATTGTTTCTCTTTCACGATCGACCGAGGTCGCTGTGGTTGTTAAGAATATGGTGAAAAAGGGTGACATTGTGCTTATTAAAGCTTCGCAATCTATTCGTGCCGAAGTTATTACCGAGACTTTGCTTAAAGATCCGGCAAAAGCTGTCGATCTATTGGTGCGACAAGAGCCGGAGTGGAAAGAGAAAAGTTTTTAGGGTGGGCACTGCAGGGTTATATTTTAAGGTGTCTGTAATTTGCTTTTCTGTTTAAAACCTATATAGTACTGAGGAACATCAACCAGATCTTTGGATCAGAAAGGATTTATGCCCACGGCATTAATATCAGTGTACGAAAAGGAAGGAATCGATACGTTTGCGAAGGAACTCATACGTCTCGGCTGGACGATCATTTCGTCCGGCGGGACTGCTAAGTTTCTGCAGCAAAAGGGAATTAGCGTAACTGACGTTGCGGAGATTACGGGACTGCCGCCAGTCTTGGGTCATCGCGTGGTCACCCTGGTTCCCCATATCCACGGGGGATTGCTTGCAACCGAGGAAATGCGAGACGAGCTTGCTCTTCTCAAGTACCCTTGGATCGACCTTTGCTGTGTCGATTTCTATCCGCTTAAGCAGGCTGTCAGCGACCGCAAAGCAACAACGGAGTCGGTCATTGAGAAGACCGACATCGGTGGCCCCACTATGATCCGTTCGGCTGCCAAGGGTCGTCGGATTGTTGTTGTGGATCCGCGTGACCGCATGAAAGTCATTCGTTGGCTTGAGGGTGGTAAGCTGAACGAAGACTACATCAAACATTTGCTTGCAGCGAAAGCCGAGGCTCTCGTTGCTCAGTATTGTCTGATGTCCGCCATTTTCCATGCTGGCGGCATGGTTTCGGGAAGTGTTGATATCAGGATCGAAATCCCGGAGTACGGTGTCACTCCCTAGTGACAACACCCCCTAGCGACAACACCTCTAGTTAGAAATGGCTAGAGGTGTGTTTTAATTTAGAATTGTGGCAAATAAAAATGCGAGAAGCTTGCGGCTTCTCGCACTTATGCTGGGCGCCTTCTCAAAGTAACTTGAGCCGGCGTCTTCGAGGGCTCATCCAGAAACCCTGCTTCAGGTCGAATTGGTGAATCATGCACTGAACGACTGCCTTGGGGAAGTACTCCTTGAGGATTGTTCCGACACTTTCGGCCAAATGCCGACGAATCTTTACTGTCCGCCACAAATTTTTCGGTAGGGTTACTTCAATGATGATAACGGTTCCGAGACCGTAATTCATCATGTCTGCAGGAAACAAGACCGTCATCGAGCTCGAGCCTTTAAGGCCGAGCTCGGTAATGCCTTCGACGGGCAGTGATAATACTCTTGAAGAGCTTTCTGAGCTTGAGTTGGCCTACTTTAGGTAGGCACCAGACTTTAATTACAGGCATCATGCGCGTATGTCTTTCGTTGAGAGTTTAAACTGTCTGAAGGAATACTACATGCTGGGTAGAGAAAAGCAAGGGAGCCCCTATGGCTTTTATAAGTGCCGCACGGCTGGTTCGTGCATAACCGCGTGACTTGCGCCGTATACGATAAATAAGTTTTTGCCCTCATTCCAATATTTCTCAATTTGTTCCAAAATATAGCCGTCTCTCAGGCTTGAATCTTCGAAGCGAGATAATTCATTAATTCTGCAGAAAGTGGTTGTGGGATTGCTCACATCATAATAAAACTGCATATCGTTTTCATTGAAGTCTCGATTGAACATTTTCTTTTCTAGTTCAATCATGTGATTAGTTGAAAAATCGAAGTCTATCCACCCGCTATTTTTCTGGTTGCGTTTAAGAAAGTTTTCGACATATTCTTTAAAGTCGGGCTTGTTTCCATGATGTCGGTTCCACTGCAAAGCCGCACGAGCAAAATCGTAGTAAGTAATCTCTTCTTTACTGAATCTTTTTGCTAATTCTTCGAGGCGGAACTTTTCAGGTGGCTCTGGTGAAAACGTGTCTATGTTTTGCTTGGCTGCAAGGTATGTTATGAAATGGGCTTCAGCTCCTTTTGTTATTGCTTCATCTTCTGAATCACATACGGGTCTTTTTCCACCCTCTACAAAGACTACCGACTTTTTATGGTCTGTTTTCTGTAAAAATTCCTTCCAAAACTTTCTCATCATTTCGTACTGTTTGTCTTGTGGATCTCTTGAATGATTTGCCCCGAAATAGTATAAAATCTGTTGATTTTTCTGGATTGAGTACTGGTATGGAGTTTGATGATCTACTTTGTTGTAGTCATCAAAGCTCATGAGATATTGTTGGATTCCTTCTTTCATTTCTCTATTATAGCGTATATCGAAGCTGTGGGGTCAAATAGAAAGCTAGGCGTAGATAATACTAGTAAATAAGAGGGAGCAATGCTTTCACACTATTCTTGTATTCCACAAAGGATTCGCCAAATTTCTTTTCAAGAAAAGCATCTTCCTTTTTTGTTACCAAGTCAGCATTTTCATACAACTCTTTCTGAGTTATGCTCGACTTATATGTTAAACTCGTATTATTATCTTTGATGCCCCAAGTAATTTTTTCTAGTTCTTTCCTCATCTCTTCGAAAGTACGTCTCTCTGAGACTATCCAAGTGAGATAAGCGAGATGCAGGGGTATTTCAACCATTGCCTTTGTGTGTATGGCAGCAGTAACTGCGTTGAAGTTTTCTGAAGCGTTAGTAAATGACTCAGTTAGGTATAGTAGTCTCATTACTGAGGTTGTCACATAAAGTTTTATTCTTGACCTGATCCACTCCTTATGAGTGCCTGATTGCAACATTTCTACTTCAGGGAAGCAATATGCTTTCAATTTAAGATAATTTTTTGGGATATTATCAAAATAACCTCTTTGAACATCGTCAAAAAGGGCTTTGTCTTCTTCTGAATATCCAAATTTTATCGAGTCAAGATTGGTTAGCATATAAATGCCTTTCTCAATTGCGCATCTGTTTTAATCTTCTCATCTTCAACATACTTCTCAATCTTATCAATTAGATCAGCCAAAATATGATCACTTGCGCAAAATGTTGCAACATCTTTGTTTCGTGCGAACGAGCCATATCTGATGGCCTCTATATTTTTTATTGCTACATGATTATCAATGGTATTTAACTTGATTCTGTACTCCCAGGCAAAGTCATTGTTAAAACTTGAGATACTTTTTATATCTAGTGCTTTGATTAAATCAGGAAAAGCGAGGTAAATTTTGTCTATGCTGTGTTTATATTTTTGCATCTCGTCAGAAATTTCATCCCTAATCTTTTTATCTGTTATTATTCTGTCGTTTTGATACTTAAGGCAAACTTGGTAGCCAATTAAAACTTTAGGAAATAATTCAAAAGCTAAAGAAGTGAGCAGATAAAAAGTTGGACCAGAAGTTATATCAGCATCATTTCTAATGATTAGAGCGTCTCGTTTGTAATTTTTAGTTGTTCTAAGGAGGAAACCTAAATCAGAAGTAAAGACTAAGTAAGCCGGAGTGTAATTGTTTATTCCAAGATTTGACATAATTTATATTATACCAATTTTAGGCTTTTTTATGTTTATCGTACTGAGGCTAGTTGGTGACCCTACAGGGAATCGGCCACAGGTCTCGCCGTACTCGGCTCGCCCGCGGCC
>CAZGUZ010000007.1:0-40456 GCA_964529025.1 uncultured Candidatus Saccharibacteria bacterium | reverse complement strand
AATTAAGGATCGAACCGTCTTTTTTGAGCCACGCGGAGCGTGGAAAAACCTTTTGGATTCGGGAATTTTTGGCGGGAATGCGTTTGTGTCGCGCCTGCGGCGCGACCCCATTTCGGCTTCCAATTCCGATTTTCAATTTTGGCGGAGAGAGGGAGATTCGAACTCCCGAGACCCTTTCGAGCCTGTCGCTTTTCGAAAGCGGTGCTTTCAACCACTCAGCCATCTCTCCGTGCATGAGAACTGTACCAAAATTACACACAAAAATACAGAGAGATAATCACAAGACTAGTTTACTTTTATATTAAAAGAAATGCTATAATAAAACAAATAAAAAAATAAAAATGTCATGACTCAAGATGTAAGAAAAATATATGTTTGGCTATTTACAATATTAGCAAACTTAGGTGTTTATATTGCGCTAGTAGTAAATGGAATCCTTAACGGAAAATATTCTGGGGTCAGTGCTTTTATTGAGCCGATATCAGCAAACTTGATGCTGCTAGCAATATCATTACTAGTGTCCGTGGTCCCAGTTTGGCTTTCAGGATTAAATTTTCGATTTAAGGATCATATTGGGTACGGTATTCCCTTTCTTGTGTTTATTTACGGAGTCTGGGATTTTTCAACCTGTGTTGGTGAACTTGTCTGTATTCCGACTTTCATACCTATTGTTTTTTTAGCAATAATTTCTATTGTATTTTTAAATCTAGACTTCAATCTTCGAAAGTGGCCAGAAAAAATTAGTATTATTCTAATCTGCATCGAAATAGCTATTATTCTCGGGGGCATCACATTTGCAATACACACTTCACGCACAGCACCAGTCGCCGACGCACAACTCCCGTCATTAGAGCAAGAAAACTCGTAGATTACTGTTCTAAAAAATTGACAGGTGTGTTGCTATGGAATAGTACTGACCAATACTTTTGCATTTTATAGCAAATATGGTATTCTATATGGAACTTGGCCCTATCGTCTAACGGCTAGGACGAGAGCTTTTCAAGCTCTAAACCAGGGTTCGATTCCCTGTAGGGTCACAAACAGCAAGAAAGCGATTTTCAAAGCATTCAAATCCTTTTTTGCACTTATAATTCAACGTATTTTGGGAAACTGAAAGTTCTGAAAAGATAACACGAACAATTTGTTCTTTTTCGTGTGGTTTTGCGAACTGGTAATAAGGTGCAACGTTTTTTACAAGTTCTGAAAGTTTTTGTACGTCTTTCATAGTTTCGTGCATAGTGATGTCAGATGCTTGCTCTTGGCTTTGAAGCATAGAAAGTTCGCTATCAAGTTTTGTTTCTTCAGCAACATAACCTTCTGGTGTGTATACTCCAGATTTCAAAAGAGATATTTTATTTGAACGTAGGTACGCAAGGTCCTCACGTATCTTTTTCTTCTTTCTCTCTACTTGGTCGAGTGTCTTGTGTCGCTTTTCTTCTAGCAAAGCAATTTCAGTACCTGCACGAGCATCCATCTGCTCAATTTCTTCATCAGTAAAGTGTAAGCCAGTGATGAGACCGCCAATTTTCTTATCTATAAAATCAAAGTTGAAGTTCTTGAGAGTATTCGTACATCCGTTTACGCATCGAGAGTTATAGTATTGAATACCTTTCTTTGTGTAAGGAGTGTATACACGTGCACAAAGTTCACAACGTACTACGCCTCGAAGTGGTTGGTCCAGTTTTTCAGTGTAGTGAACGCTCACTTTTTTCTTTTTGAGTATAGCTTGCACATCCTCGAATAGCTTTTCAGTTACAATAGCTTGATGGCTATTGCTTGGTATGTATTTGCCCTCTGAATTGAGGACCTTTCCAGTATAAAAAGGGTTAGTGAGTATTCTGCTTATATGATTTTCAGTTACAGGACGTGATGTCTTTTCTATTTCCTCGAACTCGTCTTCTTCAGCAAGCATTTCTTCTTTTGTTCGTCTTCGTCGCATAGGCACAGTCGTAAAACCCTGCTCATTGGCGTAGCGAGCGAGGTCAGACAAACTCCAATCGCCAGTAGCGTAGTATTCATACATCTGCTTGATGATAGGTGCACGAAATGGGTCCATTGGCTTATCTTCCATAGTGCCATTATTCAAATAGCCAATCGGTGCACGATAGGTACAGATGCCTTTTTCTCTTGAGTTGCGGATAGTAATGGTAACTTTCTCACTGGTAACACGTGAGTGATGCTGTGAGAACATACCGTCGATGTCCATATGCAATGCACCAGAGCTTGTCTTCTCATAGTTTGCATATACAAAGCGAAAATCTACACCTTTACGCATAAGCTTTCGGATGAGAGTGTCATCACCTTTGTTTCTACTTATACGGTCCCAACACAAACAAATCACACCTTTGAAATATCCTTGGCTTACGAACTGAAGCATTTTCTGAAACTTCGGTCTATCAATCCTATATTGGACCAAGCCATCGTCGGTGATGTTTATGTCATCATCTTCGGTAAAGCCAGAATGTTTTTCAGAAATAATGCCATCGGCAGAGAAACCTTTGATGGTAATTTGAGCTATTGAAAGTTTTTCTCGATAAGCGTATCGAGCGTTCTCTGATTTTTGATATGAAATGGAGTTCTTTTGATTGTCGGCTTCGTCGGTACTTTTACGGTTGTATATTAAATAGCAGTCACGGTAATTTCCGTTGAGTATTTCGGCAATCAAATCTTTTTCAGTTTTGGTACTAGGCTTTTTCATATACATTTACATTTTGAGGCACTACTTTATGAATGTTTCCATCCACAATTTCGTATCCTTCAAATATCATCCTCTTGTGAATACCTCTCAATACGTCGCCAAGCTCTTCAAGGGCATTGAGTGTATCTTTTGAGAGAACTACGGATGCCTTCTCATCACACAAAAGCTTTCCAGTATTCTCAACCGTTAGGGTATTATTTTGGCTTTCGTGTAATGAGTTCATAATATCATTTTTTGCTAAAATCTTCGACCTTTTTTGTGCACGTTAAGACCCTTTTCTGTGTCAGAAAATGCACGATAATTGCGAGATGCTTCTTGATAGAGTTTCTCTAGTTTTTGTCGTCTTTTTGTGGGTACACCGTTGTAGGTGTAACGCCTTGCTTTTTGTTCAAGCTTTTCGATTTCTGCATCAATCTCAAGGACCCGAAACATTGGATAGTGTTTGTATCGCTTGTTCACTTTTCGAGAGGCATAGGTAAGTTCGTAGCAATGACGGCATCCGAACCAGTTTCCGTCTTTGTAGAGGACACCGACACGTCGTCCGCAGTACTGATTATTCTTGTAGAGATTGCACTTGAACCAGTAGCGAGTGCCACCAAAATGGCAGGGAGTTTCAACTATCGGGACCTTATAGTCATAGTCCTTCTTTTCACCTGTAGAGTTGTCTGTTTGGGTGTAGATAAAGCGAGCGTATTTTTCCTCATCGCATACGGATACTTGGACCGATATGCTTCCACGAGAGCCGTCTTCACCCCAAGATACGGTAGTGTATTTGTAGCCACCTTTTTCTTTGATGTCTCGAAGTAGTCACCATATCTCTATTTTCTTGCACCAGTCAGCTTCTGATTTGCTCATAAAGTTTTTTAAGTGTCCGAAATCAATAGGGTTTAACCGTTTTTACAGTTCATTTTTGCGAAACGAACTATCAAGATTTACATCGACCACAGCAGGAACTTGTACATCTTTTCCGTTCCTTTTTGCCTGTAAACGTTCTAGTTCGTGGAGTACTCGAAAGAGGCTACGTTCGATAGTAGTTTCATAACGAAGAATGGTGTCTACGCTGTCATTACTCAACATATTCTTCATACTTTTTCGAGCTTGTTGTTCCTCGCTTTGTCCTATGGGGAACATATCAAAATCATTCTGATACCACTCCATAGTTTTGGTCTCAACTTGGATAGCTCTTCGCAATCTCCAAGCGTTTGAGATAATTCGGTCCACGAGTAGGTTTTCCATTGGACCTACGGGGTCTAGGGCTTCGTATAACGCTTCCTTGAGTTGATTAAGGTCATTTACTTCGTCAGCCTCAACTAGGACTTCTTTAGTGAGTAAGCCGTGCTTTATAGCATTGTATTTTGATACAGCTTTTCCTTCGTCTGTTTTTGGACCACTGTTATTGCTCATTTTGGTTTTGTTTAGTTTGATAATCTTCGTCTACCGATTTCCACTTATCACCCTCGTTATCTATCACCGCCTCAATGGCTTTTGCCATCAGTTCTATGCGTGCCCAAGACACATCATCGTCATCCCACAGATAGTCTTTCATTCTGTGTATTTCGATTTCTGTCAGTTCACGTCCGTAATTTGCTTCGGAAAAACTTTGCACTTCGTCTTCCGTATAGCCTGTGTCGAATATAATTTTTTCTTTCATAGTTTTGATTTAGTTAATGATTAAAATCCAAGCTCTTCAGCTGTTGGTATATCTACTGTTTCGGTATCGTTCACAACGTTCACTTGTTCACCTCGAATATCCGCATCGGTTATGCCGAAGCGTTCCTTCCACATATCCAGTCGTTTTTTATTTTCTTTGAACGAGAGTACGAAACCTTTTCGTGTTTTGTATGGTTTGAGCTGTAACTTTGAACGTAGATACCATCCAACTTTTCGAGCCTGTAGAGTGTCATCGCTTATATCTATTTCTCGGTTCACTTCATCGGTTATTTGCTTGACGGTAATTTCGTGGACCTTCAATTCGTATTCAAGTTTTAGTACCGCAAATACGATGTCGCTTTCCCAAGAAAGTCCTCGGTCAGCCACAAGGTCTGTATTGTATTTCACGATGAATGTCTTGAGATGTTCACGTATCGCCTCATCTTTGATAATTGAAAGCAACGGCATCACTATCTGATTGAGGCGAGGATGGATACCTTCGATGAGGTCGTGTCTTCGTTCGATAGGCTCAAAGTAGTTTTTCAATCGCCACATCAAAAGCTTGTTTCTGATATTCTCGGCTTCTTTGTAGAAACTTTCATCAAGAGTTCTTGGAATATCAGCACGCAGTTTTCCTGCACCCATTTCTTCTACAAGAAATCGGCTTTCAAGTGCCTTATCAGAAAATGTCTCACGAGTAGCAACTATCTTCGGACAGAAAACATCATAGGCTTTTACTTCAAAAGTACCTTTGCCTTCGGACCTCAATACTGGCATACCTCTCTGGTATCCAGTGTTCAAAATCTTCACAATTTCAGAGGTCATATCAGAAAACTTGAAGTCGGCTTCATCAATGATGAGCGTGCCGTGTACCTCGTTTACAATGCGAAATATGGGGCTAGGAGTGGTCGCACCGCCTGTAAACACTGGTTTGTAGCATAGGATGCCTATAGCTTGAATAAAGCGAGATTTACCGCTACCAAAGTCGCCTATGGCTCGGAGATATGGGACCTCGTTGAACTTATCAAACATCCACGTGAATAGGACATAGTAAGTGGCTATCTGTTCAAATACTTCAGAGATGTCGAGGTATTTATGTATAAAGGTCTGTATCTCTTTGAGTATTTCTTCTTCACTTTGATACTCTGTAGCAACGGACGGGAAAAGTATCACGTCTTTGTCTACTAGGTTGTAAGTTGGTGGAAGTGGTTTGTATTTTCTACCCTCAACCTCAACTTCTTCGAGGAGATATTCAATCGTTCCATCACGGTTTATCTTGGTGAAAGATGTCTTGTTTGCATTGCGGTCAAAAACCATTTCATAAAGTGCATCTATGGTGAAGATGGCAGTCTTCAGTATCGGCTTTATTATTTTTTCTTCATTGTTTTGCATATACATTTTTATTAGTGGTTAGTAATCTTTTCGCATACCGAAAATGCGAGACTTTAGGTTCTTGCGAGCGTTGGCAAACTCAAGAGGATGGACCTCAATTCGGTTACTCCAAAATCCATCAACTGCATCAGTGATGGCAGGATGATTTTTGAATACGAAAGTCGCCTTATTGTTTGAGATAGGGACCACATCTTCGAGTGTGTATCCCTTGCACACGAGTACTGATGCGACATCAATGTCGTTCGAGTAGTAATAGTTCTTATAATCGTCGAGAGGAACTTCTGCTATGTGTTTTTTCATAAACATTTACATTGGTGTTTATTTGTAAGTGCACCTTTTCCACCAAAAGAAAAAAGCACGCCTTAAGCGTACTTTTTGAGGGTGTGAGCCACTGGAGACTCACGTGAGTCACATATTAGTAAAGGCGTTTAATACATTTTGTTTCCCACAAAAGCAGGTCACCATCAGTGTTACAAATCTCTTTTACTCTAGCGTTTATTGCTCGAACCGCATCCTTCACGGATTTCTTTTGTTTCTCGATTTCTTCGCCCTTGAGAGTTGTTGATTTAGTATTTGTCATTGCTTCGTATATTTCTTGCCAGTCTATAGCTTCATTCTTTCGCTGTGAGAATAATTTTCTCATCACATAATGTTCATTTTTATGAGAAGGAAAACTAACCTTTGCAAAATCGCCGATATTTAGCTGTGCGATTTCATCGTCAAAAGATATGTCATAGTCAGATAGTTTTATCCTTGGTTTTGCTTCAGATTTTTCTTGCTTAAAATCAAGAACTATATCTTTCTCTTGGATACTGTTCTTGAAAAGGTGAGTATGTTCGTGCTTTATAACTTCTTCCTTTTTCTGCTTGTCAAAAGCTTTCTCAAAAGCCTCTTTGTGTTTCGGTAAGTCGGTAGCGTAAAAGCTCTTATTTCTCTGGTCCAGATATTTTTTCATCTTTTCCATTTCTCTTTTAACTGCTTCAAGGAAAAATGTAAGTCCTATGCCTACTTGGTGTATTTCAGACTGGTTTTCAAATAGGTCCTTATCGGCAATATCTTCACGCATATTGATAATCGAAGGGAGTATGGCATCATCCCAAATAACGTCCAAAAACTCTGCACTTGAGTACAGGCTAGTGATAGGTTCGATGATTTGCGTATAGGCGTGGCTATTCTTTATATCCAAAAATGTGTCGTCTGAAGCGATAATATCTATTATTCTTTTTCGCAGAACTTTGAAGTAATCGTTTAGGTCATCAATACCAGAGGTTAGGAAAAATATGCCAGAGCCGTAGTATGTTCTTATGATAGCTTCGTAGTATGAATAGAGGACCTTCAATAAGTATATTTTCTCATTGGTTTTGAGAGCTTTATAGTCGATAGAATTGAGGTTTCTGATAAGGGCTGTCTTGTCAGTAATAGCTTTAACTATCGGTTCATTGCCTTTTGCCATTTCGTTGAAAAGCAGTCTCGCACCGATTTCACGACCCTTTTGAATAAGTTCTTTGGTGTTTTGCGGTATTTCTTTATTCTCAACAAGAAGGCTTGTCTCATAGTAGTCCACGAGGGATAGGATTATCTGTCCCACAACCATCACATCCTCTTTGAGCCATATACCACGCAAACGGTTAGCCTTGGATTTGCTTGGAAAGTCGAAGTCGTATTTCTCGTCGTAGATATTTATCCCAAACTCTTCCTTGAAAAACTCCGTCATTCGTCCATCAGAAAAATCCAAGACATAACCGCCTCGCATATTGAAAAGTGTCTCTAGTATTTTTTTGTCATTACCGCTTAATTTCATATACATTCACATCGTACACACGTTCACGAAAATGAACGTGGTGAACATTGTGAACTTTACAATAAAAACAGGGTTTTATAAAGGGTTTGGGTTGTCTTGATATAAATTAGGCGAAATTAGTCGAAAAAGAGCTACTTTTTGTAAAAATTTGCACATATTATTTTTCAAGCGTGAACATTGTGAATGTCATAAAAAAGATGTATTATTTATCTTAATGACAATACATTCCATAAAAAGTCTACATTTTATACCCGCACATAAAACAAACTTTTTTGACTACATAATTAAGGAAGCTAAAACCAAGCCAGATGCTTTGGTTTTTGATTTGGAAGATAGTGTAAAACCCGAAGCGAAAGATATGGCAAGGGAAAATCTTGTTAAGATATTTGAAAATCATCGAGAAGTTTTACAAAATTACTTTGTGATTATTCGAGGCAATAATGAGGCAAGCGAATACTATAGTAGGGATATAAAAGTACTTAAGACACTAAAACCAAACGCTATACTTTTGGCTAAAGTCGAAGATAAAAAGGAAATCAAGCACGCTAGGAAGGTTTTTAAGGACATACCAATTATTGTTGCCATTGAAACAATTAGAGGTGTTGAGAATAGAGAGCAAATTATTGGATACCTACAGAAAGATGATGCTGTGGTTGTAGGGTATGAAGATTTGTCAGCAGAATTGATGATTGAGAGACCAAAAGAGCTGTCATCTGTAAACCCACTAACGTCACTACTTTTCGAGGTTTTTAATACAGCAAGAAAACATAAGATTAAGATTTTTGATGCTGTATGCCGTTACTACAAAGAAGAAGATTTGAAAATCTTGGAAAATGAGTGTGAGTATACTTCAACACTTCGATTTTCAGGTAAGTTTTCTATTCACCCAAATCAAATTGGTCTAATAAATTCGTATTTCGATAAAAAAAGAATAACTGATTTTGCTATTGATGTAGTTGGTAGGTTCAATGATGTAAAAGATGGTACTGCGGTAATCGTCAAAGATAATCAAATGATGGATACACCATCACTCAACCTTTATAAAAGATATGGAAAAGATGATTAAATCAGAAGGAAAAAATTTAATAACAACCTATAGTTGGTTCAATGACACGGCGGTAATTGAAGAGTTTTTATATTCTATTGACGAAATAGCTCTTAATTTACCAGAAGATATTGCCCTTCTTGGTCTTGGTTCGGGCGTTGGAAATCTTGATTACGCTGTTAAACAGCATCTTGAAGAAAAATACAACAAGGTGGTTCATATGACTATTACGGATAGGTATACTGCCGACACAGTTAAAAGAGAGGGTGTTAGGGTCCTTGATGTAGAAAATAAAAGTTTACCGTTTACCAATGAAAGTTTTGATTTAGTTATTGCAAGAAGTGTTACCCATTACGAAAAAACAAAAGAGGATGAAAGTTCTGTTCTCACTGAAATAAAAAGGGTTTTGAAACCGAATGGTATTTTTATAACCGAAGCACCATTCTTTACAAATAAGAACGATGTCGAGTTATTGAAAAAAATACATTCACTTGTTTCAAAGAATATGAATTTGAAGACATATGATGAATTAGTGTCGCTTCATAAAGAGATTTTCAGTAGCGTGCTTATTGCCACAAAACAACCATCAATTCCACTTAAGACAGAAAAAACAAACTTCAATAAAAGATATGGTATTTCAGAGGGAGATAGTATTGATACAGAGATTACTAAACTTATTTCCGCATACCGAACACAAGATATTGCTAGTGTATGGAGTAGAGACAATGATTTCGGTTGGACTGTTAACTTTGCAATCTTGATTAACCAGAAATAGAAGTTGGTGTATGAGTGAACATTGTGAACCTATATGAGTATTGAAATTATAAATACAATTATCAGTGTCGTAGGGATTGTGATAGGTACATTCGTTGCCTATCACGTTTATAGTCTTTCCAAACAACAGTCATTTAGAGAACGGTTTACTAGACGTGAGGCAATTCAAAAAATTGTTGATGAGCTTGTATATAAAGTAAGAAATGGAATAAGTAGCAAGGTAGAACTTATCAATATAAAGAAATACGATAGCCACTATCCAACAAGTAATACAGAAAATAGACACGGGTATACCTATCTAGGGGCAGAAATTAAAGGTTATCATTTTGCTGGCGTTGAGTTTTTCTGTGAAGTTATATCCGCATATCGTATAGGCGACACTTCTTTCAGTAAGAAACCTCAAGGTAATAACAACACATCATCAAATATCTTAATGGCAGGTGTGATACCTTTTGAGTGGATTGAGTCAATCGACCAAAGAGGAGATGACACATCATACCGACCGCAATTTTATACCTATTTCAATGGTAAAGGTAAGCCGCCCTATAAGTCTTTTAGGTACTATATAAAACACCCCGAACAAAAAAATTATTTTATAGAAGTGACATTAACAGAATAAAGGTTTACGAAACCATAAGCGAGCCAAGGTTCTGAATGGCGGAAACGATATAATCCCTCTGTTTAGTAAGTTCTGAAAGCCACGCAATGGGTTCACATAATTTAAAAACACCGGGCACGTTCCGGTGTTTTTAAATTACTCGTGATGCCTGGGAGGCAAATCGAACGGCCGGACTGAGCGAAGCGAAGGAGGCGGGCTCGCAAGCCGACCAGAGGGAGGACTTGTGAGGCGATTCCCTGTAGGGTCACATTTTTTGCAAAAATCCTCGGCTTGCCGGGGTTTTTTGTAAAAAGGGTCTTGGGAATCGAAAGACGGAGCAAGCGGAGGCGAGCGAGTCGGGGCTGCGGGCGAGCCGAGCACGGCGAGACCTGTGGCCGATTCCCTGTAAGATCATTAAGTCGAGCGTAGTTCGAACGCTAGAGAAGAGTCGGTATGATATTATTCTTGTGTAGTTGGCGACTCCGTTACTCTTACAGTGCCAGCTGATATAACCGCTTCAACTTCTCAGGTTATCTTTAGAATTAGTGCCCTATCGCAAAGTGAATTCTTTGCTTCACTATCTGGACCGAGCGGAAAGGTTCGAGCAACTGCTGGAGTATTCAACCTTCGATCATTTATGGATGAGGCAACCGTAATTTCAGCGTTTGACGAGCCTATCAGTATTACAATGTCATACCAGACTTCAGAAATAACTGGAATTGAAGAAACAAGTCTTCGTATATATCGCTATGACGGTTCTGTATGGTCGGTACTATCAAACTGTACAGTAAACACATCCGCAAATACCGTAACTTGCCAAACTACAGCATTCTCTGAATTTGCCCTTTTTGGTGATGCTCCGAGCGAACCTGAACCGGATCCAGAACCAGAGCCTGAACCGACAACACCAGCAAGTACTCGACGTTCAGGAGGTGGTAGAATCAACCGAAATCTTATACCTCAGTTTGCTTCAGCAACTGCAATTACTCAGCCTGCAACACCAAGCACACCGACCACACAAAATACTTACGTATTTAACGTAAGTCTCAGATTCGGTGCAACAAATGATGATGTTCGACAACTACAATCAACCCTCAACAAGCTTGGTTATACCGTAACAGCTACAGGACCTGGTTCAGTTGGCAATGAAACTCGTTATTTTGGCCGAGCAACCGAAGCAGCAGTACGTAAATATCAGCGTGAACATGGTCTACCAGCTACAGGATTCTTTGGACCACTCACACGACAGTCACTCAATGCAAAGACTCAGAATAGTGCTCGATAATTAGAGTACTTGTATTTGTGCCCTATGTAGACCATAATGGATACATGCACATTTTTACACGATTGTATCGACACATTACAAAGACAAAACTCCGTACTGGAGCGTATGTAATCATTGTATTAGGGTTAATATTTGGTGTATATACACTTTTTTCTCAAGATGAAACCACTCTCATACCCGTACTTGGTACTGTAGAGCGTGGACAAATTTCATCTGAAGTCTCTGGAACTGGTCAAATATTTGCTCAAAAGACAGCAACATTGACATCGAAGGTTGCAGGCGACGTTCGTAAAATCTACACAGTTAACGGTACCCGAGTTACTGAGGGACAAGTTCTATTTGAACTCGATGCAACCGATGCTGCCGAAGCCGTTCGTGATGCTCGTCTTAGTCTTGCAAGTGCTGAACTAAACTACTTAACAACTGAGCGTACTCAGCGTACAAGTCTTGAAAACAAAGAGCGGGCTTTTGCACAGGCTAATGCCGAATACGCATCTCAAATCTCAGTTGCCCCACTCGGTCGCATCGATTCAACAACAACTGTTACCCCACCTACCATTTCTGGAACGTATGAATATCCCGATGCTGGGGAATATATCCTCGAAAAATACAACTGTAGCGGTGGTTACTGTATAGCATATTCAGGGCTTGAAAAAGGAACTTTTGCAATTCAACTTGGCGTGGCTACTCCAGTAGGTACACGCGGTATATACGTAACCTACAGCTCAATTAATCAAGTTGGCACTAACTGGAAAATTACCCTGGCTTCACCCGCTGCTTCAAATTACTATGATGCACGAACAACTCGCGAAACTTCGCAAATCGAACTCGCTGATCAAAAAAAGGCATATGAGCAAGCCCTTGAAGCACAGCGTATAACTGTTGAAGAGCGCAAAAATGCCCTTAATGATGCACTACGAACACTGTCGTACTATACAATTCGAGCCCCTTTTACAGGAACAATTGGAAACATTGGTGTCGCCGAGTATAACCGTATTAGTTCTGGAGCAAGTCTTGCGACCTTGGTTGCCGAGGATAAATATGTCGAAATTACTCTTAATGAAGTAGACATTACCAAAGTCCAGCAAGGTCAAGAAGCGCGAATCACCCTTGATGCCCTACCAAACCTGCGTATTCGTGGCACAGTAGCTTCGGTTGACTCTGTTGGTGTTGTAACTCAAGGCGTTGTTGAGTATACCGTGCAAATCATCCTCAATAGCAACAAGCCAGAAGACCTTGCACAGATTCGTGCTGGCATGAGTGCCGAAGTGACAATAGTAACAGCACAGAAACAGGATGTGCTTATTGTTCCAGCAAGTGCTGTTAAAAGTCTTCGTGGTCGTTCATATGTAGAAGCCCCTCTCGCAGGATCAGCATCAACGACTCAGCAAATCTTTGTAGAAACCGGAATTACCGATGATATTTCTACCGAAATTACATCAGGCCTCACTGAAGGACAAGAAATTATTATTCGTACAACAAGTCAAGGTTCTTCAAATACCGCTGCTCCAAGTATTTTTAGTGCAGCCGGTGTTCGCGCCCCATCTGGTGGCTCTGGTGCACAGCGTGCAACAGCTCGCTAAACAACCTTATGATTGAAGTCTCAAACATAACTAAAACCTACACAAGTGGTGGTGAACCCTTTAAGGCTCTTAAAGGAGTGTCATTTACCATTAATGATGGTGAATTTGTGGCAATTATGGGGCCTTCGGGATCCGGTAAATCTACTTTAATGCATATTCTTGGAGCCCTTGATACACCAACAACAGGCACTTATAAGCTTGATGGTAAAAAAGTTTCAGATATGAGCGATGATGAACTTGCATCAATTAGACGCGATAAAATTGGTTTTGTATTCCAAGCCTTTAATCTTTTACCACGCACAACAGCACTAAGAAATGTAGTATTACCCCTTGTATATAGTGGTGTCCCTCATGAAATTCGCGAGGATAGAGCTCGTACAGCATTATTAGCTGCCGGCCTTACCGAAGAACATTTTGATCATAAATCAAATCAGCTTTCTGGAGGTCAAATTCAGCGCGTAGCTATTGCTCGAGCGCTCGTTAATAATCCTTCACTTATTCTTGCTGATGAACCGACAGGAAACCTTGATTCGCGCACGGGCGAAATTGTGCTCGGCACTTTTAATAAGCTTAACAAAGATTTTGGCTGCACAATTATCCTTATTACACACGAGCAAGATGTTGCTGAGCATGCAGAGCGCATCATTACCATTAAAGACGGTACGATCGTGACTGACTCAAAATCACACACGCGACGAACCCATACACACTAATCATATGCGACACTACGATCTTCTTGAGGAAACATATACTGCCCTTTCGGCAAATAAAGTACGCTCTGGTTTAACTATTCTTGGTATTGTTATTGGAATTGGCTCGGTAATTGCCATGGTCTCAATTGGCCAAGGAGCGCAAAAGAGTATTTCTGATAGTATTCAGTCTGCTGGCTCAAACCTTATTCTTGTATACCCTGGTTCACAGCGTGGTCCGGGTTCTCAAGTAAGCAGTGGACAAGGTTCAGCTCGAACCCTCAAAGCAAATGATGCTCGTGCTCTAGAAAAAATTGCCGGGGTTAAAGCAGTATCACCCGAATTAACTCAGCGTTATCAAATTGTTGCGGCAGGTGCCAATACTAATTCAAGTGTTGTCGGCATAGAGCCAGCATATGCAGATGTTCGAAAAGTTACTATACGAGAAGGCTCATTTATTACCAACTCGCATATTTCCTCACGAGCACGTGTTGCTGTTATTGGCCCAACAACAGCAACAACACTTTTTGGTGAAGAAAGCCCCCTTGGAAAAACCCTCCGCATAAAAAACAATAACTTTAAAATTATTGGGGTTACCAATGCAAAAGGTGGCACAGGTTTTACCAATCAAGACGATATGGTTTTTGTTCCCCTTACGAGTGCACAGCAATTTCTTGTCGGTGACGATTATATATCAAGTATGAGTATTGAATCAGAAAGCTCAGAAATTATGACCGAGCTTCAGGCTTCAATTACCAACGTAATGCTCGAGCAGCATAAAATTAGCGATCCGAGCCAGCCCGACTTTACCGTCCTTAATCAAGCAGATATTTTGGCTACAGCATCGAGTATTACTCAAACCTTTACCCTACTTTTGGCTGCCATTGCTGGCATTTCGCTTCTTGTTGGTGGAATCGGTATTATGAATATGATGCTCACCACCGTTACCGAGCGCACCAAAGAAATTGGTTTACGCAAAGCAATTGGTGCTACTGAAAAGAATATACAGCGCCAATTTCTGGCAGAAGCTATCGTGCTCACATCACTCGGTGGAATTACTGGTATTATTCTTGGTGCCGGCGCTTCATACTCTTTGACATACTTCGGTATTCTTTCAACAAGTGTATCGATCCAATCAATTCTTCTTGCTACGGGGGTTTCAGCAGCCATTGGAATTATCTTTGGCTATTACCCGGCCCGCCGAGCTTCTCGCCTTAATCCCATAGAAGCATTGAGGTACGAATAAGAGTTGATTTTTAGCCTTCACCTGTTAGGATATAATATATGAATACGCTCAAAAATGAATTCGCGAGTTTTGTAGATTTTATCCGCACACAAGGAGTTATTGGCCTAGCTGTCGGTTTTATTGTAGGTAAAGCAGTTTCAGACGTTGTAGCATCTATTGTTAACGATATTATTAACCCTTTTATCGGCATCTTTTTACGAGGAATTGGCGACTTGCAAAACCTTAACTTTGTTATTCTTGGCTCAACATTTTCATACGGCAAGTTCTTGAGTATTTTCCTTAACTTCCTCATTGTTGCGGCAGTCGTATATTTTGGAGTTAAAAAACTCAAACTTGATACTCTTGTTGATAAACCAAAAAGCTAATGCGAGTACTCGGCATAGAAACAAGTTGCGATGAAACAGCAATTGCTCTCATCGATATAGAGAAACGCGGTTCTGAAATCGTCTATACCGTTCTTGGTAGTTATATTCATTCGCAAATTGATATTCATAAAGACTATGGTGGCGTTTTTCCCGCTCTTGCTAAGCGCGAACATGCACGAAACTTAGTGCCCCTTACCAAAAAAGCCTTCAAAGAAGCCGGTATCAGCATGATTCCTACCGACAAGACCGATATCGAAATCGTAACTGCAATAGAATCAACTGTTTCAGAAAAAGAAGCTGATCTTATTCGCTCACTTCTTCATTCAGATTTGCGCTTTAACATTCCAGCAATTGACCTTATCGCTGTTACCAAAGGCCCTGGACTTGAGCCTGCTCTATGGGTCGGTGTTAATTTTGCCCAAGCACTTTCTAAGCTCTGGAATATACCTGTAACGCCCGTAAATCATATGGAAGGCCATGTTATGGGTTCTATCATTCATTCTATAGAGCCTAACAAGCAGCACGTAGCAACTCCTGTTGAATTCCCCGCTCTTTCACTTCTTGTAAGTGGTGGTCATACCGAAATTGTTCTTATTGAAGACTGGGGAGCATATACTGTCATTGGCAGCACTCGTGACGATGCTCTGGGTGAAGCCTTTGATAAAGTCGCTCGTATGCTTGGCTTAGGGTATCCTGGCGGCCCCGAAGTATCCCGCCGCGCAGCAGAAGCACGCTTGAATCCGCACAAAAGCGAAGCAATTACACTGCCACGGCCCATGATTCATACACAGGATTTTGATTTTTCTTTCTCCGGAATTAAAACCGCTGTACTCTATCTTTTACGCGACAGCTTTAATGTACAAAATCGCGACGAAGC
The DNA here is from genome assembly GCA_964529025.1 of uncultured Candidatus Saccharibacteria bacterium. Lineage (GTDB taxonomy): Bacteria > Patescibacteriota > Minisyncoccia > Phycocordibacterales > PALSA-1337 > CAZGUZ01. The sequence goes on along the minus strand of CAZGUZ010000007.1, from coordinate 24,453 downwards.
CCAGGAAAGACTTTCTGATGAAATACGCAATGAAATTTGCCGTGAATTTGAAGATGCAGTAACCGAAGTAGTTATCGCTAAGCTCACCAAAGCAGTACAAGCATACTCTCCGACTGCGCTACTTATTGGTGGCGGAGTGAGCGCTAATACCTATTTGCGACAAAAGTTAACCGACCTGGGCAAAGAACTTGGTATTCCTGTTCATATTCCCCACCACCATGTTACGGGCGATAATGCTTTAATGATTGCTGTTGCTGGATATATGTCTTCACAGACATATACACAAGAGATTGTTAAGAATACAGCTAAAACAAGCATGAAAGCCGAGGGAACTCTGTCGTTATAATTGCTTTCAAAAGCTATCTATTTTACCTCGTGCAGTTCATACAGCAAAAAACCGGCTGAGCCGGTTTTTTGCTTGTGTCTTTCTTTCTATCGAATCTTTATTTCTCAAGATAGAATTTCAGAGTTTCTGTTTTTATCGGAATACTGACACGATAGCTGCCCAAGTCTTCTTAAAGAAACCGCCTACCTTTTGAGCAAATGAAGTTTCTGCAGAAGCAGCAACGAGTGGAGATGTATTCTTCTTACTCAAATCAAGTTCGAGTGTACCGTCAACGTCTGTTGCACCTCGTGAAGGAGCTGTAACTGATGAGTTAACTGGTGAAGATACTGATCCTGGAACGGTAACCGCAATTTCTGAACCAAATTCTACACGGTTATCATTCTGACCAACTACACGAAGGTATACAACTGAACCAGCCTGAGCAGGAACATTGGCACTATGAGTGTCTGTTGATGCTGAAAGACCTGTAGAAGCGGCATAACCGTAATTAGTTGCAGAAGTTACTGGTGTAAGAACAGACGTTGAACCATATACTACACGGCCAGCTGTCTTTGGAGTTGATTCCCAAGAAACCTTAACACCTGTAGCTGTTCGTTCAATCTTAACGTTAGTAAGAGCGATTCGAGCTGAACCACCTCGGCCACCACGTGATCGTGATGAACCGTTTGATGAGCCATTGTTTGAACCTGAACTATTTTCAGCAGATGTAGCCGATCCGCCTGTTGAAGGAGTGGCAGAAGTTGCTGAGCCACCTGTAGATGGAGCTGCTGATGTTGCTGAACCTCCAGTTGAAGGTGCAGCTGATGTCGCTGAGCCACCTGTAGATGGAGCTGCTGATGTTGCTGAACCTCCAGTTGAAGGTGCATCACTTACTGCTGCTGATGTCGCAGATCCACTTCGACTAGGAGCTTCTGTTGAAGCTGAACTAGCTGAAGAACCTGTTGATGGAGCTGAACCAGCAGAAGATGCTGAGTCGCCAGTCGCTGGGGCATCTGCATGAGCAAAGGCCGGAACGAAAGCAATGAGAGCAAAGAGTCCTGCTGAAATAGCCTTAAAGATAATGTTTTTCATATATATTAGTAGTTTTTTGCGGTTACTATCTCTAGTAACATACGTCTATTATATAACAGTATATACAAATTTGTCAAGCCTTATTCTGTAGCGTGGCTCAGTACAAGGGCGTATGGTTTTGAAGCAAAATTCTTGGATAAATTGGGTGAATTTTTGATGTTTTATGAAAATTCAGAAAAAAAGAAAAGACTTGCATCACTAGGGCGAACCCTAAGTGACACAAGTCTCTTTTGAGCGAGTAGGCACTGAGCCTACTCGATGTAGACAGCACGGGCAAAGCCCATGCCGCTGGCCGAGGTTGCACCCCAACCGTTGAGCTGGATGGTTTCCCCGGCTTCGATAGTCCCTTCCACGTTGTGCCAGGTAGTACCAGTGTGACTGGCACTGACCTGCACACGATACAGAGCCCCCACCTTGGCCCCATGAATGGTCGCCTTCCCGTTCCGATCCACCATGAGGTGAACCGGGGGGAGCGGCGGCGGCACGAGGTAATTGGTAGCAACGCCGGAGGCAACGCCTCCCACCGTCGCAGTGACCTTCAGGGAGTAGTTTCCGTTACCGTTGACCCAGGTTTCAATTTCCTTCAACCCGGCAACAGTACCGCCGCCATTGAACCGAATCGTTCTCACGAGGAGGAGGACTCGGTTGGCCTTGGTGGTACCCGCGGAACCAGAAGCGATCCGAGTACCATCTGCCTTGATGCCGACAGCACGCGGACCATATCCGCCCTTGGTTGCCATGTCCACCGTATCCCTAAGGATGTCACCATCCGTCAAGGAAGTGGCGGACACCACAACCTGGCTCATGGAAACATCTTCCAACGAGCCTTCGGATTGGACGTCGATCAGGTGCCAGAGCAACTGACCTCGTTCCTGGTGGAACGGCGCCGGGGGGTTCAGCTGCCCCCGCCACTGTGCGGGGCCCGTTGATTCGGCGAGGTTGAACCACTCCAACTTCTGAGGTGCCGTGACTGCATAGTTGCCAGGATTCGTCACCGACCCAGTCATGAAACGGCGCCCGGTAAGGGCGTCATTCACAACCTTCTCGGCAGCGATGTTCCAGTTGGGACTGGTTTCGCTGGGGAGGAGGACGGGGGTCACAGTCACGGTGGCATTCGCCACCGCAGCCGGCGCCGCAGAGCGCCGATTGACCCCTTCTTGGCCGGAATAGTCAGCAGCGGACGTGAACGAACCACCAACGGTGGGAACTCCCGCTCGCACAGCGACCATCGCCAACAAACCCAACAGAACCAACAAGTTTTTGATCTTCATCTGTCAACTTTCCCCCACCCAACGGTGGGTATTGGCAGCTTCATTAAATTCATATTTAGACGCCACTCACCACACGGTGAATACGCTATTCACGAAATTAAATGATGCTACAACTGCATAAAACCCTATCACAGTTTAAGAATTTGTCAACTGCTCGTACTGAACCTTACCAAACATCGGGCGAATCGATAATCCTTATTGCGAACCAACTATTTGACATATCAACATAATATTGTATTATATATACAGCTTGAAGGTTGTGCAGGATAGCACTTCCTTATTGTTGCAGCAGTAAAATGAACGTGTGTTGCTGTAACAATTCAACGTCGTTTGCAAGTACTGCGAGGCCTCACAGCCTCGCGGTTTTATTTATATGCACATGGATGCCACGCACAGCAGCCGACACGTAAAAGACATCCACATACCAACACCGAACCAAACCGTGGCAATGATATACTGTATTCATGGAACTCACGCACATTGTCTATGGCCTACTTTCAGGAATACTCCCCGCTGTACTCTGGCTATGGTTTTGGCTCCATGAAGACAATTTGCATCCTGAACCTCGTGGGACAATCGTAAAAGCCTTTATTGGCGGAATGCTCGCTGTAATACTCGTTATTCCTTTCCAGCAATATATAGAGAACAACATTCTTGACCAATCAATTAAATATATTTTTTGGGCTGGGGCAGAAGAGCTCATAAAATTTGGAGTTGCTTTCGTAATTGCTTTCCATGATGACATTCTTGATGAGCCTGTTGATGCCGTAATCTACCTCATAACCGTTGCTTTAGGTTTTGCAGCTCTCGAAAATTCTTTTTTTGTCATGACTCCCCTTTCAGAAGGAAATATTGGAGCAACGATAGCTACAGGAAACCTTCGCTTTATTGGAGCAAGCCTTGTTCATGTCGTTTCTTCGGCAGCTATTGGCATACTTATTGCTTTTTCTTTCTTCAAAGGTCATTTTGCGCGCTTTGGCGCTGGTTTTATTGGACTTATCCTCGCTACCGCATTGCACAGTGCGTATAACTTATTTATAATAGGATCATCAGTACACAATACTCTGAGGACTTTCGGCTTTGTGTGGCTTGCAGTAATTGTAGTTATGTTTTTATTCGAGCGGGTAAAAAGAATTCAAGGGCCTGCACGAGCATAGTTACGAGCGTATTGCATAAATTTATCACCTAAAATCAACCGTATTGTATGGCAAAAGATACACGATCATTTTTCGAAAGAATAACCGGCTCAGTCAGAATCCACGATGATCATGACGATATTCCTGAACCTCGCGTTAAAATAAGCTCACACTCAACTAAGAAAATTTCTGTTTCTGACGAAGATATTCTTGATACAGAAGAAGCTTCTACCCTTGATCGCTGGAGCGAACAGGAAGAAGAAAAAGAAGGTCAGCTCACGGTTGATGTTTTCCAGAACTCAGAATCATTGATAATTAAAACAATGGTAGCAGGTGTTCGACCTGAAGACCTCGACATTACAATTACTCGCGACCTTGTAACCATTAAAGGCAAGCGTGAAGAAGAGCGCGGTATTCGCCCTGAAGACTACTTTATTCAAGAGCTTTACTGGGGAGCATTCTCTCGAACCATTACCCTTCCTGCCGAGGTTGAAGTAGAAGAAGCCGAAGCAATGGAACGCCACGGCCTCCTCATTATCAAGCTTCCAAAGATTGATAAAGGCCGCCAAACAAAGCTTAGGGTAAAGACTGTGTCTTAAGTAATAACTCACTCTACAAACAATTTAAATGGCCCCTAGGGCTATTTATTTTGACCGCTGACCTTTTTTTCATTGCTACCTTATGAATATAGAAAACAAGACCCTTATCTGAAGAGTCTTGTTCTAAAAACTGTTTCTTACTTTAAATTACCATCCAACAGCCATCCAATAGAGCTCAAAAGGTCCTGCGTCAGGGTTCTCATACTGTGCATAGTATTCAAATTGACTTTTACTTATAACTCTACCACCCCACTGGGACTGTTTATCACCCGCACCATTTCCCTTTCTTCCAGCGGTAACAGTTACCGAGAATGCTGCATTTGGGAATACCTTTGGGAAATTCTGCACCTTCGGAAGATTATTATAAGTACTATTGGTACTAATTACACCCCATTGCAGGATTAATCCACTTGAAAATACCTGATATCCATTTGTAGTTAAAGAAGCCTCGCCCGAAACAACTGTATTTACTGGTCCACCTCCTTTCTGAATAACATTAATCTTATATGTACCATTTGGGATGATACATGATGCACTGCCGTATGAGTTCCAGAATTGAACTTTAACAGTATTTGGGGCAGAAACTGTTGCTGTAGTAGCTCCGCAGACCTGAGTCATTTGGTCATAACTATAACCTGCAGGATATGCAACACTCGCAAGATCACCAACCCTTGCTCCGGTAACAGAAACTGTAAATGGAGTAACATTTGTTCCAGTTGATCCTATTGAAGTTAAATTGGGAATAACAAGGTCGGCAACGAGTATAGTAGCCCCTTCTGAGTTATCACTCCAAGCCGCAGTACCAAAGTCATCAGTAGACTTAAGCACCATTCCGGTCTTTGGGCTACCCCCGGTAACTTGAAGTGTTCCCGAAACAACACCCCCTGACCACAGGTTTCCAAAAAGGCGCATACCTGTTCGATCGACAGAAAGTTGATCTCGAAGATCTTGATAATTCCACAAACGCAGCCAAGAGTTAGTCGAAGCGTTGTCACGAGCTGCGTACCAAGCCCAACTATCTGTAGGTGTCTCACGGTCAAATATTCTAAATGCACCTGTAGTACCCCTAACACCTAGTGTCCCTTGTTTTTCTTGTGCTGCAGAACCAACATGAAGCGGAGCAGAAACGTTATTGCCCGGCGGAGTAGCTGTTGGATTTGACCAACTACCACCAGTCTGTGCATGTGCAACACTCACAACTACGAATACCGCTACGAGAATTGCTATTTTAAAGGTTATTTTTTTCATTGTTATTTAAGTGAGTTAATAATGTTGATATTCTCTACAGGATTCGCAATTGCTGGTGGTGATGCCGTGCCCGCTGTCTGACTCTTGGTTTTGGGCGGTGCCGGTACTTTAAGCGAATCAACAACATTACTATTTTGCTGCGGACTTAAACCAGTTTCGACCCTGAGCGATGCTGCAATCATCTTATTCTGAGCTGCAGGACTCACGGTTGTATAGGTTTTTTCAGAAAAGTACACATAAAGGATTCCGGCGCATGAAAGAGCAATGAGGACTCCTCCTAAGATGAGCACTCCTCGTACTATTCCTGGTTGTTGTGCTGTATCCATAAAGTGTTGAATAAAATTATTGTCCTTATGCACCACTGACTTGCTTTTCTTTGCTCGAACTCGTACTCTGCGTTTCTTTGCTACCCCTGGCGAACCGTTTGCTTGTTCGAGACTCTCAGTTTCAACCTTTTTTCTAGGCATGGGCGGCATTCAAAGTTACAGCCGTGTCAGAAAAATATGAGATAGTAAAAAGCTTTAAGATGGCATTCTCAGTCTCGGGGAATAATTGCGCAAATGCAACTACAGCAACAAATATGATTAAAAGGAGCATGACAATAAGATGCCCTTGAGTCACTGGTTTTTTTGATTTTACCGGTGACTGCTGAGCCTTTATTGCATCTCCCTGTTTCAAATCATTGTTGTAGGGCATATATACGATTATTATACCCCAGTATCATGTAACAAGAGCATATATATGTGGATAGTAAATAATAAAACCGACCATTAAAGATCGGCTTATTATTAACTCATTTACTCTCACCCTACTGTGTGCCGAGGACCAGGTTCGAACTGGTGACCCTTCCCTCTTCAGGGGAATGCTCTACCAACTGAGCTACCTCGGCATTTAAATTTCAAATTCCCCTTGTACCTACCAAAACAGCTACCTCGACACTCAACGGCATACCTAAAAACTACTTAAGCAATTCGCTGAGATCACTGATATTCTGCAGACCGCCCGAAGCGCTACCTGCAAGATTAGTCATGATTTTAATATATGGCTCGATGACAAAATATGCTCCGAAAGTTGCACCGATAATGAAAAGCCAATAAAAAGCCGTAGTAGCTCGACTCCAGAGCGAAGCTCGATAGAGACTTTTGAGCATTTTGGAATTTTCCTCAGCTAATCTATAGGTTCTTTCAAGAAGTGACTTTTCTTCTGGAGTCATGGCACGAGTATAACAAAAAACATGCCGATATGCAAAAAATCGACCCCCGATCTACCGAAGTAGGCCGAGGGTCAAAAGGTCCGAGGTATAATGATTCGGACTTTCGCAAAAACCAAGTCAGCAGTCTCGTTGGGGCTTGCAAAAAAAGTACAGCTGGAAACGAGTCAACTTGAGCGGGAGCTCAATCCCGCCATAGGCATAAATACGCCAGCCTGCTTCGCTACCGAAGTGGTGCCCTGCTATGCGGACTAACCGAAGCACCCCATCCTTATCCCTAACAAAGAAAGAGTTGGAGTTGTCGTTGGTGAGCAATGTACCATTTTCACATTTTCCTTGCATCTTCATGAGAAGATACACGACTGCCAGAGGGGTTTCAGCCTGCCCTTCTCCGCCCCATTCATTGGCAATGGTAATAGGGGGTATGTAATCTTCTCCCCACAATTCTGTGCAATGCAAGGTTCGCGGAGGTATCGGTTCTTCAACCACACCATCACCACCAAGAAACCAGTTCGCAAAGTCTGTATTAATTCTCCAGATCTTTACGGGCGCCTCGGGACCGACGCCAATCACGAACTTTTCCTTGGCAACAAACCGATCAGTGGTTGCCGGAAGGTCATGAGTCCAAGCGAGCCTTAGCAGTTTATTCCTATCCATGTATCCTTTCTAGTACTGAGTAAAAATCAGTACTTTTGTTGAGTCTGGAAACAAAGTAACACACAAACTACACAACCACAAGAGGAATGTAAAAAACATTTTTTTAAAGAAAAGCATACTAAAACTGTGAGGAACTCTCGGAGGCACGTAGGTGCCGAGAGCGAAGTACTGTTCTCAGTAGAGAACAAGTACGTGCCTCACAGTTTTAGTATGCTTTAACTTTAATTAATGTTTTTTACTTCCTGACCCACTTGCATCCACCTCATAACTCGTATTCTGAGCCTCAAAGAAGTTCACAAGCTCAAGAACATCAGTAGCTGTACTCATCCACTTAGCTGGGTTTGAAACATTAAAGTGTTTTTCAAGACCGAGCTCTTCAAGACGGCGATCAGCAACATATTGTACATACTGATTTACGTAGTCGGCATTAAGACCAAGAATACCATTTGGGAATAGATCCTTATTGTATTCAACTTCAAGACTTACACCTTCTACAATGATGCTTCGAATTTCATTGGCAAATTCTTCGGTCAAAAGCTCAGCATTTTCTTCAAGAACATTGTGCACAAGGTTGATTCCAAACTTAAGGTGCAAACTTTCATCGCGAATTACCCAGTTAATGAGAGAACCGAAGTTTCGGAGCTGGTTTCGCTGGCGGAATGACAATGCAACCATGAATCCAGAGTAGAACCAGATTCCTTCCATAACAATGTTTGTAGCTACAAGGTTTCGGATAAAATCTTTTTTGCCTTCTACTGTTGAAATATCAAGCTTATCCTCGGTCATTCGCTTAAGGTATCTAAAGATATAATCTTCTTTAGCCTGCATTGAAGGAACCTGAAGATGAATACCGAAGATTTTCTCGCGATCAAGCGGGAATGTTTGAAGAACATACTCAAATGCTACGCAGTGGTTTGCCTCTTCCCACATCTGCTTTGCAAGGTAAAGGTGACACTCTGGTGACTTAAGGTATGGGTAAATTCCAAGAGCAATAGAGCGGTTAACAATGAGCTCTGCTGGGTTAAAGAAAGCCATAAGGAAACTTACTGCATGTCGCTCGTCGTCGGTCATTTTTTCCCAATCTTCGAGGTCTTCTTTAAGAGCAATTTCATGAGGAAACCATGTATTTCGAACTGCTTGATTGTACAAATCATAGGCCCAAGGATAACGGAGAGGATGAAGATTCACATCCTCTGGTGATGCTTTTCCAATAAGTGACATAAATTTTTAATTAATGAATAGTATATTACTGACAACTATCGCATTGTGCAAGTTCTGCTGGATCTGTAGGGCAAGTTTTTGCGCCAACCACCATAACTCCAGGCTTAATACTCATCTTAGGAGCTTGAGCTGCGGGTGTATGAGCCTTTGGAACCGTTGCCGACATTTGTGCTGACATTTGCTGAACTGGCTGAGCTTGAGTTGTCTGAGTTGATTGAACTGGCTGAACAGGCTTTACTGGTGTCGCTACTGAACCAAAACCACCTCGTACAGTTTGCGTTCGTTGTGCAAGTGCTGAAATTGATGAAAAACCTCGTTTTTCTTGTGGAGCAAGCGTTGCAGTAATTGTTGGTTTTACCATTGTTGCCGAAGCTGTTGCTGTTGCCGACGAAGACTCTGCCACTGGAGCAGTTGTCATTGAAGACAAGTCTGACATTCTCATAGCTTCAAAAACGGGAGTTGCAATTGGAGCAGCTTCGATAGGTGTAACATCAGGAGCAACTGCAGAAGCTGGAATAACTACAGGGGCTTCTTGCTCAGCTGCTTTTCGAATAGCACCGAAACCTACCTTACCAAGCTTAGCAGCCTTATTAACTGCAACGGTACTCTGCTCTGCTGTGTGGCGAGGCTTCATATGAAGGTAATAGGTTGTTTTAAGACCCTTTTCCCAAGCTGACATATAGATGCGCATAACTTCATCGATATCACGTGTATCAAGATACATGTTTCGAGAAATTCCTTGATCAATCCACTTTTGAGCTCGTGCTGCTACTTCGATAAAGGCATATGGTGATGTTGTGAACGAAGTCTTGTAGATATTTCGAATATGCTCAGGAATTTCGGTAACACCTGAAATGTCTCCTTGAAGTTCAACGATTCTGTCTTTTACTTTTTCCCAAAGACCAAGATTCATCAAATCTTTTACAAGATTGTGGTTAATATCAAGATACTTACCTGAAATCTTATTTCTTGAGAATACTTGAGCAAAACGAGGATCCATTCCTGGAGTTGTAGCTGCAACAAGACCGATATTTGCATTAGGAGCTGTTGCCATAAGGGTTGCATTGCGCATTCCCTGTGCTACTCGAGCACGAAGCGCATCCCAATCAAGACCTCGGTGTTTGCGTATTGTTGAAACGGTTAGAGGAATTCCTCGATCCGCACTCAAACGAGCAAGTGTGTCCATAGGAACATGTCCTTTTGACCACTCTGATCCTGGGAAATGTTTGTAACTACCTCGTTCTTGAGCTAGGTTTGCACTTTCATCAATTGCGATATAACTTACGAATTCGAATACTCGATCGGTAAAGTCATAAGCAGCTTCACTGTCGTATGCTAGGCCAACCTTTTCAAAGGCATCAGCCAAGCCCATAACTCCCAAACCAATTGCTCGGTTTTCTGAATCTGAGCGAGCAGCTTCGGGTACTGGCAAGACGTTAATGTCGATAAGGTTATCGAGCTGGCGAATTGCTAAGCGCACTGATTCTTCAAGTCGTCCCCACTGTACTTCTTTATTACTTACATGTGCTGCCAAGTTAAGAGATGCCAGGTTACATACAGCAATATTGTCTTTATCTTGTGGTAGGCAGATTTCTGTACACAAGTTCGACATATGAATTGTACCGGTATTGTTATTGAGTGCTCGTACGTTAATAGCATCTTTCCATGTAAGCCATGGGTGTGATGTTGTTTGAAGTGCTACAAGCATATTGCGAAATAATTCTGTAGCAGGCATTTTCTTAAATACGCGCAACTGACGATTTTCTGCCATTTCAATATACTGGGCATAGCGAGCACTGAATTCTGCACCGTAAAGCTCACAAAGATCTGGTGTTTCTACGGGGTCAAACAAATACCAATCTTCATTGTTCTTTACACGTTTCATGAATTCATCAGAAATATATGCAGCTGTATTTGCTGTTCGCATGCGCATATAGTCATCACCGGCATTGTGCTTCCAATCAATAAATTCAGGAAAATCAATGTGCCAGTTTTCCATGTAGAAGCAGAGGGCTCCTTTCTTTTTTCCACCACGCTGAATAGCGCGAATTGCCGTGTCGATAATCTTGGCAAATGGTGTTGGACCAGTTGAAACTCCATTGTTTGATTTAAGTGGAGAACCTGCAGCACGAAGCTTTGTAACCGAAGCACCAATTCCTCCTGAACCCTTAGACAAGAGCATGACATCAGACACTGATTTAGCAATGTGATTCATGTCGTCTTGAATTTCGAGCAAGAAGCAGTTTGATAGTGCTGGATGATTTGTACCAGCTCCAAGGTTGGTTGAACCTCCTGCTATATACTCAAAACGAGACATTTTTTCATAGAAGCGCTTTGCCCAAAGAGTTGGGTTTTGTTCATTATACGAAAGGCCCATAGCCACTCGCATAAAGAAAAACTGAGGAGTTTCGAGAGGAGTTTGATTAATATCCTTAATTGCATAGCGATTAAGGAGTGATGAAAGACCAGCATACTGAAAAAGTTCGTCTCTTTCAATACGCATTGCTGAAGCAAGCTCATGTAAATTGAACTTTTCGAGCATGCGTTTATCAAGCTTTCCAAGCTCTACGCCCTTTGAAATATACTCAATGAATCCTTGTTCGTGCTTAGCTTTAAGCTCTTCTGGATCATCTTTATTGAATTCACCGAGTACATTACGATATATTGTTTTAAGCAAAAGGCGTGTTGCCACCTTATCGTATGCAATATCTTCTTTTACGTTCTGTAGTGCAGCACTAATTGTTGCCTGATCAATTTCATCGGTGGTAATACCATCGTAGAGTGTAAGGCGAGTTTCTGTAGCAATCTGAGTAACCATTGAAATAGGATCCATAAGACCACGACAAGCACGCTCAATCGATTTATTAATTCGATCTGCTCGATGTGGCTCACGATCACCATTTTTCTTGGTGACAAAAATCTCCATGGGGGTCATAGATTGTGTGTATTACGGGGTATTCCCTATAGTAAATAGCTTGTAACGGTATGTACTGCGCGTAAAAGTTTCGAAATATGGGTACGCAGTATGCGAAGTATGTATTGAAATAATTCTCAAGGCACAAAGCAACGCCGTGAGTATTTCAAATTGTTGTGCTTTGTTATTATATTCCCCGCCGTCTCAAAAAGTTCTGTGGATAAACAGATTTTTTTGTATTAGAACACAGACTTTTATGAACAAAAATTGCGTGTCGAAATTACTCCTTTTTCTGCAACGTTTTCTGCACAAAAAATATTGAAACTAAGCGAGATGTTTCAAGTAAGCTCCCACGTAATACGCAATTGCTGATGCTGCCCCGCCCACGATAAGTGTCTGAAGTGCTGCATAGAGCTTATTGCGCCCTGTTACGTAACCTTTAATAAGGCCGATGATGATAAATGTGATTGCTGTACCTACAATAGCTACTGCAAAGGTATTGTGTTTAAGGAAACTAATATATGGTGCTAATACATAAAAAGCGAGCGGTACAAAGCCAACGAGATTAAAAGCGATGAATGTAGTAATTGCAGTTGGTAATGGTAGTTTATGTGCATTTGAATGATCTTCATTACCATAGATTTCGGATGACCGAGCTAAATAACTCGAAGCTGCCATAGAAAATCCATCAGCAAAAAGGTTGGCAAAGCCAAGAATGAGGATAATGGTTGTATTGAGTTCTGCTCCTACAGCACTTGCTATGATTGCAAAGGTGGTTACAATGCCATCAATTCCTCCGTATACAAATTCGGGTAGATATGTTCGAAAATTTTTCATGGGAATATTGTAGCATGTTATCTGTAGAGCTCTGAATGGGTTCCTAGGGTTAAAAATACGACCGCTGGACCGTTGTCATAGTAAATCGCCCTATAATCACCAGTAATGTTAATGCTTCTACAACTTGGAAATGCCTTATTTACTGAATGGTTATTGAGAATAGGGCTAGTTTTATCTTTTTCAAAAATTGTAAGCCTCAAGTAAAACTGTTCCTGTATTTTTACAGGTACTTTTCTGAATCTTTTAAGAAATTGCTTATGGAAGACAATTTCCATAAAAGCTATTTTTTTAGATACTCTATCGCGCTTTTTGCATTGTTGAAGCTAGGAGAAATGTTTTTGTGAGCTTTTATGTCATTCAATGCTTTTAGAATATCTTTTTGTGTAGCATTGTTAAAAGCATTGTCAGGTGTCAGACTCACAGAGAGTTTTCCATCGACATAGGCTTGAGTTGCAAGCTTAAGAATTGAGCCGAAAGCCAAGCCTTGGCTTTGCGCTTTTTTCATTGCTTTTTCTTTAAGCTCTTTATTGATCTTAAATATTACTTGAGTATTCATGTATATATAGTATATATACCTAGTATATATGTCAATAAGTATTTGTTATGCACGGTATTTGTGCTCGACAGATATAATTCTCGGTGATACCTTTACTATGGGAAACGCCTCACGAGTAGGCCTCGTTGCAAATAAAAACGTAGATATGTGTATCTTGTCGGTCGCACTCGCCGAAAGGGCTGTAAGCCAGCACATGTCATGGTTGCAACCCCCGTTTGGTACCCTGGCCTCGCCAGATACGTCCAGACGGGGCTATTTTTTTGGGGGGATTGGACATTTAGTATGCCGCGTAGTAGTATCCTCAACAGAAAGGTTTATTATGGGATTGCTTCCAGGAATTGCGACATCTTACATGCAGATTCGTCTTAACAATCCAAATGCGGAGGCCTCTGCACTTCCACTGATTGCGTTATTTGTAATCTGCTCCCTGTGGTTGGTCTTTTTGCCGCTGCAGAAAACCCCGCGCAAGAACTAGAATTGCAAACGTGATTCGTAAAGACTACCGACGCTACCCTCTTCGCTTTTTCGATAAAAAGGTGATAGATTATAACTACTCGAGTTTGGAGACTGGTCAACCAACCTCTTCTCCTAAGGGAGTGACGCGAGTTGACCATCACAAAGATTAAGGGAGGTTTAGTAGCTGCACGCGAACGATCTATTCAAACCCTGAAATCTTTGTGATTTTTTCTTATAGGAATCGGCCTCGCCTCAAACCTGTGCCGTTGTACGAGTAGGAATCGGTCACAGGTCTCGGCTTGCTAGCCTCGCCCGCGACCCCGACTCCCTCGCCTACGCTCGGTCCGTCTTTCGATTCCCTGGTTCCTCCAGCGAACAATAAAGACACCACAGAAACTGTGGTGTCTTTATTGTTCGGGTGCCCCCAGTAGGAATCGAACTTACATCTTTCCCTTAGGACGGGATTGCTCTATCCATTGAGCTATGGGGGCGATACGTGTAATGTAGCACAAAAAATGGGCTATTGCCCATTTTTTGTGCTGTCTTTTATATTGTTATTACCACATAACTATAGATTATATAGTTTAATAATACTATTTAACACCGAGAACCTCGGCAAGACGAGCTTCGTCGTACCCTACCATAATTGCATCGTCGATCTTAAGAACTGGTACACCCATTTGACCTGTAAGTTCAATCATCTCTTTGCGCTTCTCGAGATCAGCAGCAACATTGTGCTCAGTATATTGCACACCCTTTGCTTTCATGAATTCTTTTGCCAAATTGCAGTACCCACATGTTGGTGTGGAATATATTGTTACATTTTTCATATATTTTATTATAGCATATGTGCTATATAGTTATACACACAGACGACTACCGACCAATTACCGACCAATTGTTGACCAACTACTATGGATTCAAACGCTTAACGTCTCGGGGTAAATATGCTGTTTCGCGAACATTTTGTAGATCTAGTATTTTCATCACTAAACGATTTGGACCAATTCCTGCTCCACCATGTGGAGGACAACCGTATCTAAAGAAGTTTAAGTAATCCTTAAGAGCTTCAAGACTCATACCTTTTTCTAGAGCCTGCTTTTCGAGAATATCAATTCTGTGTTCACGCTGCGCTAGTGTTGTAACTTCTATACCTTTAAACAATAGGTCTGCTCGGCGTGATCGATCGGGCATATCTGTATGACGCATGTGGTAGAAAGCGCTCTTTGAAACGTGGTAGTCGGTAATAAAGACAAAATCGTGATTGTGCTTTTCTTTAACGTAATCACAGATTGCTCGTTCTTCTTCGGGAGCTAGGTCATGTTCTTCGGGCGAAGCTATACCCCGCTCTTTAAGAATCTTTTTTGCATCAACCATACTTATTCGTGGGAAAGGTCGAGAAGGTACTGTTATATCAAGATCAGGACATGCTGCTTTTACAGATTCAAAGCCTGCTACGAGCATTGCTTCTTCTTCGTCCATAACATCGTGATGCGAATCAATAAAGCCAAGTTCAAAGTCCCAACCTGTAAATTCTGTAAGGTGTCGAGTTGTAAATGAAGCCTCGGCTCTAAACACTGGGCCAGCCATAAATACACGCTCAAAACCAGAAGCAATACCCATTTGTTTATAAAACTGAGGTGACTGTGCCAAATACGCTTTGCCTTCAAAATAATTAACTTCGAAAACTTCTGCGCCTGTTTCTGAAGGAGTACTCATGAACGATGGTGTGTAAAGCTGTGTGTATCCAGCTTTGTCCCAATAGGTACGGAAACCTTTTTCAAGAGCAGTCCACACCTTAAAGATCTTTGCTTTTTCTGGCTTACGAAGATCGATCCAACGATAGTCAAAACGAACGGGGGCTTCGGTTTCTTCGCCACCCTTAATTGTTACAACAGGAATTGGCAATACTGGAGCAGCTGCAGAAAGTACATCAATCTTTGTAATATCAATTTCTACACCACCAAGAGCCTGCTCTGCCTTCTTAGCCATACCTGTAATGCGTACTACTGACTCAGTAGAGAGGTTCTTAATAACCTCAAAAGCAGGATTGTCTTTCATTGCCAAGCACTGAATAAGACCCTCTTTATCGCGAAGCATTAAAAAGACTATTTTTGATTGAACACGAAGAGCCTGAGCGAAACCTTGCACAGTTACTTCTTTGCCCGCTTCTGCGAGCACTTCATTGGTGTGTAATGCTGTAATCATATGTATGAGTATACCTGTATTAGCTAAAAACTCAACATTAGTTACTGCTTGTATTCTGGGCAAAATTTATCAAAACCACATCATCTAAATAGCCTGCGAATCGGTAGTTTGGAGTCGTATTCTCATGAAAATCACCTACATGCAAATTTACTGTCGTATAATCAACAGCGCCACCCGCCCCTGATGATCGAGCGACTTCCTTCCCGTCAAGATACAGAGTGACCACCCCACCTTTTTGCATAACTGCTGCATGATGCCATTTGTCGAGCGAAACACTTCCGCTTGGTGAGCTTAGTACGGCAACATTACCTGCTAGTGTTCGGTAGTATACATACAAGCCACCAGTTGAATGAACTGCAAAGTACGGGATATACTTACCAGCAATCATATATACGGAACCGTGCCCTGAAATACTCAAGCTTGTAGGTTTAATCCAAGCCATGATAATAAAGCCAGAATTATTAATACCTAAAAAATCATTATCTGAGTTGGTATTGTTGGCAGCGAGCCTGTCGGTTGTACCGTTAAATAGCATTGATGTACCAAACCCTTTAGCGGGTACATCGTTTGACCATGTCGGAGTTCCCTGTACTGTTGCGCTATGACCGAAACCACTTGAGTCACTAACCGTTGTGCCTGTACCTTCATTAAATCGATACACAGCAATAGCATCAGAACCGTAAGTTCTGAATTGATTGCCAGCAAATTGCATACCGGCAGCAATACGAGCTTTTTCACGAGCCGAATTAAGAGAAGCAAGAACAATCGACGAGAGTAGTCCGACAATAGAAATAACGACAAGGAGTTCAATGAGTGTAAATGCTCTATGTTGTTGATGAACTGTTCGTATTTTAATAAACATACCTTGTAATAATACCACAACATTCTAAGTATAGACTCAACTACTTAAAATATTCAAAGAAGCGAGCGTACCAAGATCTATGTATCCGCACCGTGGTTGTTGCCGGTGGCACGATAGTGTCATTAACAATGAGTACGGCTTCCTCCCCAGGTTTAATCACTCGGTACTTTTTACGCAACTCCGACTCTACCCCTTCATCAGTCTCAAGAAAAGAAACTGCTTGCGAAAGTGAAGCATGGCGCAATCTAAAATCCTCTTGTTCTTTTTGTGCAGCCACAAGGCGTTCACGCGAAAGTGACTCTTTTGAATACATTTCAAAAACACCTTTTACCCCAAGGAATGTAATTACAAGGGCCACAGCAAGTGTGCCCCACGAAAATAGTATTCGGCGATATGATCGTTTAATTAAAAGCATGGTATCAGTATATCATTAGAGCCTTGGAGTCGGCCAAATACCCCCGCTCGAATTTATATACTTAGTATGCTAGAGTATATTCACTATGATTTTCGAACCACAATTCAAAAAGAAAGCCCAGATTGTTTTTACCGTAATTGCAGTGTTTGTAATTATTAGTATGGTTGCAGCATACGCACCATTCTGGCGTTAAGGAATATATTCTAGATTCGATAGCATTCCAAAAGAAAAGGCGCTTCGTATGAAGCGCCTTTTCCCGTTGATGTGTACACACGGCAGATCGACACGCCGTGTGTACCCTTATTCTACTCCGTTCTCATCATTTTGAGAAATACCTCCTGGGGAATATTCACCTTACCCAATTCCTTCATTTTCTTCTTTCCTTCTTTCTGCTTTTCCCACAATTTCATCTTTCGAGTTCGGTCTCCACCATACATATGCTGTGTAACGTTTTTTTGCATTCCAGAAAGAGTTTCAGAGGCAATGATTCTACCTAATGCTTTACCTTGAATCTTAAGGGTAAACATCTGGCGAGGAAGTATTTTGTGAAGTTTTTCCACAGACTGCTTTGCCTCTTCTTCAATTCGTCGGCGAGAAACTACGCGTGAGAATGCTGGAACAATTTCATCAGCAACGAGTATATCGAGTCGAGCAACATCTGCTTTGCGTGAGTCAGTAATTTCATACGAAATAGATGCAAAACCCGATGACACGCTCTTAACTTCATCAAAAAAGTTACGCATGAGTTCGCGGAGTGGCATGATAACCGTAATTGATGTTCGATTTTCACCAAAGTTTTCTGTTGCTGTAACCTCGCCTTCATGATCAAAGAGTGATTGCATGAGTGGACCTAAATAATCAGGTGGAGTAATGATCTTCATTGAAACAAGAGGTTCGTATACTGAATCAATTACATGATCCTCGGGAAACATTACCGGCGTATATACCTTTTGTGTTTTACCATTAGTAAGCAAAACCTCGTACGTAATACTTGGAATTGTTACGACAAGCTCAAGATTGTGCTCGCGGCGTAATCGCTCGGTAACAATTTCAAGGTGAAGCATTCCCAAACAGCCACATCGAAAACCACGGCCAAGCATTCCCGATGTTTCTTCTTCATAGGTCAAAGAAGAGTCGGAGAGCTTAAGCTTTCCTAGGGCCATTTTTAAATTATTAAAATCATCCTGACTTTCGGGATATACCGAAGCCCATACAACGGGCTTAGGTGTCATATAACCAGGCAAAGCAGGTAGCGTATCGCGTACAGATGATACAGTGTCTCCGACCGAAGCAATTCCAGGTTGTTTAATACCTGTAACTATGTAGCCGATTTCGCCAGGACCAAGACTTTCGCACGGAACATCATCAGGCGAGAATATACCCACTTCAAGAGAAGAGAACTTTTCATCAGACACCTTAAAGAGCAAGTTATCATGGCGAGACACTCGGCCATTCATAACTCGAACATACACAATTACACCTTTGTGGTTTGAGTATTGAAAATCAAATACGAGCGATCGAAAAGCATCTGTGGCGTCTACAGGCTTTGGTGATGGTACACGCTTAATGATTTCTTTGAGCAATTCATGTACTCCCTCGCCTGTTTTACCTGACACCTTCATAACTGTTGAAGGGTCACATTCCAAAAGTTCACAAACTTCGCGCACAACATCGTCAACACGAGCAAGAGGAGAATCAACCTTACTTACGACAGGAATAATTGTAAGACCAGATTCGCGGGCCATACCAAGAGTGGTGAGTGTTTGAGCCTGAACTCCTTGAGTAGCATCAACAAGCAAGATTGAACCTTCTACTGCCTTAAGGGCTCGAGAAACTTCATATGAAAAGTCGATATGCCCTGGGGTGTCAATAAGATTAAGAATGTACTTTTGGCCATCAACCTCGTAATTCATACGCACAGGCTGCATTTTAATTGTAATGCCGCGCTCGCGCTCGAGCTCCATCGAATCAAGAACCTGTTCTTGCATCTTTCGCTTTTCAATAGTGTTCGTATATTCAAGCATTCGGTCAGCAAGCGTTGATTTGCCATGATCAATATGCGCAATGATACTAAAATTGCGAATAAATTTTGGGTCAACCACGTTTCCTATGAGGGCGTTCATGTAAAAACACACTAACACATTTTAGCTACTTTCTCAACCCGTTAAATAACCCTTGGTTATTATTCAAGCCCAGCTCCACTCTTTACAATGCGAGCTTTCCAAATCTTTGCATGGAGCGCTGCCCAAACTTCTTGAACTTCGATATTTTTAAGTGCAATTAGAACACATATACCAATAGCAATACCGATACTACCTGCCACAAAACCCTGCATAAAAACATTAGGAACCGTCGTTAACGGGAAAACCGCTGATAATGGGCGGAGTACAATATAGGTCACATAACCCATAATTATCGAAGCTGAACCTACCTGAAAGATTGTTGTTAGAAGAGGAAGAGAAAACTTTGTCACTTGCCTTTCAAGAACAACCCACAATGCAATCATAGTGAGTATTGTCCCGAGTGAATACACACCCGCAAGAGCAAGCACGCTCGTTCCTGAAATTCCTTGGACTTTCATAAGATTATCCATAACCGAGCTGCATGAATCGCATGCCATATATAATTTGAGCGAAAATGATGCTCCGAAAAAGATAATAAGTGCTCCTGCAACATTAATGACAAGGGGCTTAACTGTCTGACCAATTGCATAGAAAGCTCGTGTAAACAAAAGTATGAGACTTTGAGCTACAGCGGATACTGCAAAGAGTGCAACGAGTGCAGCTGTAATTCTTGTGTCTGACCAATCAAACTGCCCTGCACCTAGTACAACTCGAACAATTTGTGCTCGAAGAACAATGAAAAGCACCGAAATGATCATTGACCAAAATATAATATGCCGTGCTGATGTAACAAGTTGTGCTACAAAAGCTTTTGTGTCGCCTGCCGAATAAAGCCTTGATAATGTTGGAAAAGCTGCCGAAGAATAACTTACTCCAATAATTGTAAGCGGTACTGCTTGTAAATTCCATGCAAAAGAAAGTGCGGCAACTGCCCCCTTACCAACAAGTGATGCCCCTGCCGTAAGGGTTAATAACATAAATTGATTTGCAGATATAGCAATAGTGCGTGGCACTGATAGTGTTAGAACTTTTTGCATATCTTTCCAAGGTATTCTAAAGCTTGGCAGTGGCACTAAACCCTTTGAGGCAATGAATGGTAACTGAATAAACATATGCAAAAAAGCTCCGATTATTACACCCCATATGAGGCCGTAATAACCGTATGTAGGATACAAAATAACAATGCCGAATATAATACCGACATTATAAAAAATCGGACTTAAAGCAAAGAGAGCAAAGCGGTGGTATACCTGCGCCACAGAGCCAAAGATATTTGAAATTCCCAAAAGGACTGGTGATAAGAGCATGATTCTACTTGCAAGAACTAACTGTTCGTAAGCGTCGCCTTTAAACCCAGGAAATACATACGCAATGAGAAACGGCATAGCAAACCAAGCAATACCACCGACTACAAGCATAAGGACGCCGAATAAAGTACTTAGGTGGCGAATAAATACTTTTAACTCATCTTCATCTTTTTGAAGTCGCTCAGCTAAGAACGGAACAATAACTGATGCTGATACCATGGTGGCAACAGTCACGAAAACAAAATCGGGAATACGAAATGCTGCATAGTACAGATCAACAACTTCACCAGCTCCAAAGTTAAATGCAAGGAGCTTATCACGAACAAGGGCTAAGATTTGCGAGAGAAAAGCAAAAATTGCCAAAAGATACGCGGCCTCGTGAAGACCACGTATCTCTGTAGTAATAAACTTGAGTATGCGTTTAACCATAAAGCAAACCTAGCGTGTCTTTGACTTAGCGTCAACCTTATCATTTTCTGGAACAGTACTATTTACAGTTCCAAATGGAGAACGACCTGATCGCAAGTTTTCAAGCACAGTTGTAATGTCAGTATTCTGCGGATAGGCATCAGCAAGTGGCACCAAAAGAGCAATTGCATCTGTTCTGCGACCAAGCTGTGCAAGTGCCAATGCTCGAGAATAGCTCACCGTAGCGTCATTAGGAAGCAGTGTTTGAGCCTGCTCAAAAGCAGCAAGAGCACCCGAATAGTTCTTCAAAGAATACTTAAGAACTCCGAGCTCAAATGCCATTCGAGAATTTTGTGGCATAGCTTGAGCCGCTTGCTCTACAAATGATACAGCTTCGCGTGTTTTATTCTGTGCAATTTTAATTCGTGCAAGAACCATAACAGCATCAACATAATCAGGCTTAAGATAAAGTGCATTAGTTGCCTGAACTTCTGCTTTCTCATAATCCTGTCGAGAGACTTCCATAAGAGCCCGATCAAGATAAAGCACTGCTGAACTAGGATTCAAAGCAAGAGCTCTATCATAACCTTGCGTAGCTACTTCATAAGCGTTTTGTGCACCAAGGAGTATTCCTGCTTCAGCAATACGAATTTCAGCGACGGTATTTTGGTAATTAGTTTGATCTTTCTGCACAGCTTCTGCTGCAAGTGCACTACCATTTGAAAGTAGAACTCTGAACTTTTCGAGGGTTTGTTCATCAATCTTTGATGACTGCAAAGAAGCCGCAACATTTTGAATAAGAGCGTTAGTTGCAAAAGCGTATATTTCCGCAAGTGTACGTGGATATACATCCGCAATGAAGTTTATTTCGCGCGCTGTTGCTCCGTATGTAAGAGCTGCGTCAATATCACCCTTTCCTGCCGATACTAACGCTTTTCCAAGTTTTATATGAGCTCTTAAAAATTGAACGTGCACAACAATACCGACAACAACTACAAGTCCAACAATTGCAGTTGCTACAAAATTAACATAATGCAATTTTCCATTATCTCGCACCAACTTAATCTCTACGAGTGAGTCTTCTTGAATAGCAATTACCAAACCACCAAGAATGGCAAGCATTCCCAGCAAAACTGGTGTTGGATTTACAAACAACAGACTGCCGATACCTAATGTTGCACCTAGGGTCGCAGCAGTTTGAACATGATGTTTAACACTCTCTGATCGCATTCTCAAAATTTGTACCGCTGAACGAAGTGTATATACAACAAAGATCGAGCTCGCTATCAACATTACAAGACCGTGAGTTGTAATGAGAGTAAACACATAACTCACCGCCGAGTCAAAATCAATATTTGCACCCACAGTTGAATTAACACTCGCTGGTCGAGTTGCTACATACAGCACACCTAAACGATTTGGACCAATTCCTGTAAATGGTCGCACCTTAATGCTTTGAGCAAGTAAATCAACACTTGCTTGCCATGATGGTCGAATTGTATTTTCGACCAAGTTAATTCTTTGAGCAATAAAACGAGCACTCAATGTTGGAAAAATGATTCCAGTAATAGCAAGGATAACCGCTAGAACCGTTCCAAGGGTAACTGAATTAATACTTCGAGAAATAATACCCGCCTCGTTTGCCATGCGGATATAACGCACCCCAATTACCATAAGACTTCCAACAAGCAATATTACCCAAGCCGAATACACATTCGCAGCAATTAGATATAGAAAAGAAAGAGTGCTGAGTATTCCTAGAAAGACTTTAATGCCACGACCAGTCACAACTTGAACTACGTACAATATCATTACTGTAACTAGAGCAATGGTAATTGCAGTATTACTCATAGTACCCAAAGGAGACTGGGTTAGACTTGTAAAGTAGCCGAAAGAAATAAAATCTGCGCCAAAAATAAATCGCACAAGACTGTAGAAGGTCGAGAGTGCAACTCCTGTAGACAGAGCCGCCACCACATACACCTGCTCGGAAGTTTTACGAACAACGGTAGCAACACAGAGTGCAAGTGCTATGAAAGCAAGGAGTGTAATTGTTGTTCCCATTTCAAAACCCGCTCCAACAATAGATTTCCACGGAACCGGACTCATGATTCCAGAAATAAGAGCGACGAGCATGAGTACTCCAAGAATTTTAACCAGCGGACCTGACGGCATACTAATTGTACCCCGTGAATATGAATATACGATATGAGCAACAGCAATAAACAAAACAGCGAGAGTTACAAACGCCAATTTAATTGTATCGAAACCAACCGTTGCACTTGGCACAAAAGCTAGTGGTAAAAGTAGTGCTAATGCAATAACAATTTTTGACCCAAACTTTTCAAACTTTAGAGCTATTTTTTTCATATGTATAATTATATCGCATTATTCATTTTCTGTGGCACTTGAACTGTCTGAAGAACTTTCACTTGTAGAACCTTCACTATTCGAAGTTTCACTACTTGAAGGTTCACCGCCCGCAGACTCACTACCCTGACCAGATTCCACCGCTTCACTTTGTGGCTCTGTGGTTTCACCCTCTATACTCGATTCTTCTGCGCTTGATTCTTCGGTATTCACATCTTCGCTGAGTTCACTTTCTACAACATCTTGAGGGGTTTCATCTATCTCACTTGCTGACCCTGCAGTGTCTGAATCTTCTTGATCATTGGGTTCTTGCATTTGCTCTTGCTCAACTTCCACTTCCGCTTCAGATTCTATATCACTCTGTGTTTCTTCTTCGGAATCAGTATTCGAATCTTCATCATCTGACGCCGAGCTATTTTCATTTTTTGGTGACTCCGCTTGTGCCCCACTATTCTGTATCATCTTCAAGAATTGCTCTCGAGTCACACAAATATCCTCGACACATAATTCTTTGGTACGAACAGAATCAGCTGTAATCGTTCGCACAACTATCTGTGAAACTTGTTCGAGGGCGCTCACAATTCGTGAGATAAATACTTGAGGCAATGATTCGCTTGAATTAAGTACAAGATTGAGTTGAGCAATCTGAACATTTTGTTCTTGAATTGCCTTTACAAGTATTGGAGCGAGCTGCGCATATGCAACTGATTTATAACCACTTGAATCATTTTGAACTAACTCAGGAAATATATCTTCAAGTTCTTGTGCAATAAAACCAATTTGCTTCTTACCATCTGGATCATATTTCCAATTAAAGTTTACCGGCCGCAACTTAAGAACATTCTCGAGAGTAGAATCATTAAGTGTTTCAATATGAGTCTTGAATCGCTCATCAGATGTACATGAGAAACCGGTACCCGTAACGACCGTACATTGAGTGCCACCTGAACCTGAAAATCGCGCAACATCAGTAAGTGTTGTCGATGACACATGAAGCGGATAAAGTGGGGCTGCGGTACCAATACCGAAGTTACCGATATTATTAATTACCGACACCACAGAACCAGTTGTGTTGTACACATCAAGCGTATTTGCTGTTTGACCAAGAACTGGTCGCAATGCCAATGTTGTTGTTGCTGTAGATGCCGATACCACAGACAATTTTGCATATGGCGAGGTGGTACCGATACCCACGTTACCCGTATTTGAAATTACAAGTCTGTCTTGTGCAGCTGTCT
>CAZGUZ010000006.1:18705-58528 GCA_964529025.1 uncultured Candidatus Saccharibacteria bacterium | reverse complement strand
TATGGCTTTGCGTGAGAGAATCGAAAAGGTTCTCCCATATTTTTGAGGACGAGATACGAGTCCGAAAAAATGGGAAACCTGTACTGAAGCTGTAAGCTTCGATTCTCTCTAGTCATTCAATTAAAGAACTTCTTGAAATAGTTTTTAACTAAGCTGTGAAACTAGTTCCAATCTGATAAAATATAGTTGTGAATGAAAAGCTAGATATTCTCGCTAAAACTATTTGGAACTACATGTTAATGCATCAAGATCTTAAACCTGCCGATGCAATTTTTGCTTTAGGTTCAAATGATACTCGGGTAGCAGAGCGAGCCGCAGACTTATATTTAGCAGGATTAGGTAAGTATGTAATTTGTGCTGGTGGTAACGGGAAGGCCTCAGAACTTTCTCGACCTGAGGCAGAAGTATTTGGCGACATTGCTGTTAAAAAAGGAGTACCAAAAGAAAAAGTGATTCTGGAACCAAATTCTACAAATACAGGAGAGAATGTTCAATTTGTTAAAAGACTTTTGCAAGAAAAGGGTCTCAATTTTAAATCTTTTATTCTTATTCAAAAACCATACATGGAACGACGTACCTACGCGACGTTTCGAAAACAATGGTCCGAAGTAGAATGCCAAGTCACTTCGCCTCAAATTTCCTATGAAGGATACGCAAAAGATAAAGATTCTAAGAATCGTTTTATTAATGTGATGGTGGGGGATTTGGAGAGGATTAGAGAATATCCCAAAATGGGATTTCAAATTCAGCAAGATATTCCTGAGAATGTTTGGGGTGCTTGGGAAGAATTGATCAATATGGGGTATACGAAGTATAAACTGCCTTCTAATTAAAGGTTAGAATATATATGGTTCAATTTTTAATTTTGATATAATTTCATAATGATTTATTTAATTGGTGGATCACCTCGTTGTGGTAAGACTACGGTTGCAGAAAGTTTAGCAAAAAGAACTCATACTCCATGGTGTCCCGCTGACTATTTAGGTGCGGCTATTTTCCAGTATCTGACTGATGAACAACAAGATCAGATGTTTCCAATAAGTAGAATTAGAAGTGAAAAGCCTGGAATGGATTATCTCTACAATAAACATACTCCACAGGAAGTTGCAGGCTTCTATCGCACACAAGCAGAATCACTCTGGCCAGGTTTCCGCGCTTTTATAAAGTATGCTGCTATGGATAAACAGATTTTTATCCTTGAAGGATATCAGTTGTGGCCCGATCTGCTTTCGGAGCTTCCAGAAGAAACTCAGAAATTTATTAAGCCAATATTTCTCTATAAAAAAGATCTTAAACAAACTGAAGAGGGTTTCAAAAAGAGTACTACTCCAGGGGATTGGCTTCTTGAAAGAACTGAGGATGAAGCAACGTTCGGTAAAGTGGCACAAATGGTGGCATACTATGGTGATTGGACAATACGCGAAGCTCATAAACATAATATGCCGGTTTTTAATATGGATGGAGATTTTGAAGATAATATCAAAAAAGTAGTTGATGTATTGCTTGCAGAATAGGTAGGCATAAAAGATTAAATAAAAAAAATGAGCAGTCCTTTTCCAGAACCGCTCATCTGTGATGCATGCAAGTGCTTCAAGCAAAGCGCTCGATCAAGTACCCCGAAGGAACTTCGAGTGAATTTGGGTCGGTGCCGTTCCACCTGATCAATCCGTTCACCACCATGCTGGTGATTTCCGGCTGATATCGGTGTTCTTGCTCATTGACCTGAGTGCCGATTGTGTCCGCCGTATCATTGTCGTCGATCCTGACGTTGCACCGAAAGAAAACCGGCCCTCGATCATATTCTCCGGTGACGAAGTGCATGGAAAATGCAGTGTGTGTGATCTCCTTTCGTTTGAATGCAGCGATAACAGCCTCGTGGACGTAATGCCCGTAGAGCCCTGGACCACCAAAATCGGGCAAGGGTCCCGGGTGGATGTTGAAGACCGTCCGTGAATTAAAACGCGTAGCTGGATCAAGTCCAACAACGAGTTTCAACCATCCAGAGAGTGCAAAGAAATCTGCACCTGATTCTGTTGCGAGCTTTTGATATGCTTCGCCGGTCCACGGCTTCGGAAAATGGAGAAAGGGAACACCGAGCCTACTGGCTCGTGCCCGTACTCCGCCGTTTGCGTGATTTGAAACAACTGCGATGATCTCCGCATCAAGCGGTCCTCCTCGAGAAGCAAGAACGAGCTTTTCGAAGCCCAATCCACCACCTTCAGCTGACCCTGACGCAAAGACTAGAATTTTTGGTTTGCTCATTTACTTGTCTCCTGTGTTTGTTATGAGTGATTTGAGGCAAGTATTAATTAAAAAATAAATTTTTGCAACTTTCCAAATTTGATTGCCTTTTGGTGAAGAATAGGTAATATCATGTTAGAACTTGAACATCTAACAAAAGTAAAGGATAACTAAGTCATGAACCAAAAGAAAGGAATAACCTATGGAACTCACAATTCGAAGATATCAACAAGCAGATCACTTAGTTGTTTGCGAGCTACATGACAAAGCTCTCAGGACGGCTAATGCCCACATCGGTGACGGTAAATGGGATGACGACATGAATGACGTGGAAGGCGTTTATCTTCGTTCGGGTGGAGAATTTCTTGTTGGAGTAGTCAATGGCCGGATTGTCGCGATGGGCGCTTTCAGGAGAATGTCAGAGCAGAAAGCCGAGATTAGACGGATGCGAGTAGAGCCCGAACTCCAAGGTCGAGGTTACGGTCAAGCCATTTTATCCCAGCTGGAACAGCGAGCACGTGAGCTAGGTTTTACTGAATTACAGTTGGACACCATGGCTGTTCAGGTGATTGCACAACGACTGTACGAAAAGAACGGTTTTCGAGAATTTCGTCGAATCACTCTTGGTGGTCATGAGTGTATCTTCTATGAGAAAAAGCTCGCATTTTGGTAGCAAAGAGCGTATGTTTGACTCTGTCGACGTGCGCTCTTTCTTTGTTTGATGCACCCTATATTTACTCGTGTTGGCATCATTGCTTAATTTTGTTTTTTCAGTTACTGTTCCGCTTAGAGTCGACTGAATCGACACAGGCAATAACGCTGCCTCAAAGCGTAATCTTGAACCCTCAAAAAATAATAACCATGAAGCCAATCGTTCCACTACCAGGAGAAGATCTCTTGGAACTTGGGAAGCGCTGCAGCGCAGTCTATGTCTGTCCGAAAGCTGGCTCTGAACGCAGGGGGCCTCTGGTCGCCTACGCGGGAAAAGACGGCAAAGGACGGAATCTCGTTGGAGACATTTACTTTAACTTCCGACGGATCGAAGTTCATCCAAAGGCAGTCGAGGCATTTGCCGAAGCTGCCTGCCAGAAACTCCGCAATCAAGACCTGCTCGATACGTTCGACACTGTCTGCGGAATTCCGCAAGGTGGCAGGACGTTCGGTCAGATGCTCGCACTCGTCGCCGGCAAACGGTTCGCGTATGCGGACAAGAAGCCGAAAGCTACAGAAGTGGGAAGGAAACAGGAATATACCTGGGATATCTCACAATTCGATTTCGAAAAAGGTGAACGTGTTGCTATTGCGGAAGATGTGTACAACAACTTTCAAAATTCTGACAACACCTTAGCCGAGATCGCTATCACCGGAGCGAACATTGTACTCCTTGTTGGGGCGCTCAATCGCTCTCCGGTGTACGGCATGACCTACAAGGGTCTACCTGTCATCGCATCCATCCGTGAGGCATATCCGGAATTCGAACAGGATGATCCTGCAGTTGTTGCGGATATCGGGGCTGGCAGACTCGAATTCGAAGTAAAGAAAAACTGGGAGCGCCTCGTAGCGGCAATGCAACAGTGACTCTTATAAAACGAAAGGAGAACGCAGAGTGAAAATATTGACACCAGCGGAGCGACTGATTGTTTCTGCCGACTTCAAGCCAACGGCTCCCAGTGGAAGGGATTGGGTGAAGGCCCAGGTCCTGGCTTTGGCCGACAGTCTCAATGGAACCGGAGTCTGCCTTAAGGTGAACTCCGCCTTGCGAGCTGCCGGCTACGGCCTCATTGATGAAATCCACTCGCGCGGTCTTCTGGTCTTTGCGGACCTGAAACTGATCGATATCGGTAAAACCCTCAGCATTGATGGTGCGCTTCTCAAAGAAGCTAAACCGGAATTGCTCACAGTCATGTGTGTTTCTGGTATCACCGCAATGCAGGCTCTCAAAGCCGAACTACCGGACACGGAAGTGCTCGGCGTGACGGTTCTCACAAGTCTCAACGACGCTGACACACAAGCGATGTTCACTTGCTCAACCGAGGAAGCCGTCATGCGGTTCGCCCAGGCCGCGGCAGATGCGAAGATAGATGGACTCATCTCGTCGCCCAAGGAAGCAGAAGTGCTTCGTGCGAAGTTCGGGTTGATCCTATCACTTAACACCCCAGCTATTCGACCGGCGTGGGCGATCATCTCTGGTGATGATCAGAATCCGGAGAGGATCATGACACCCGCGAAGGCTATCAAAGCTGGCGTGGATCGTATCGTGGTCGGTCGTCCGATCACGAGGCCGCCGCAAGGTGTTTCCTCGCGCGATGCCGTTTTGCGTACGATCGAGGAGATCGCTTCGGTTGGGGTATAACTACGCGGCAAATGGTATTAAAAATTAGCGAGGTAAAAACAAAGGTCGGAGTGGAAACACTCCGACCTTTTTATTTAAGTGCAACGTTGACCGCAACCTGATAAAATATCAGCAAGATGCAGTTTTAAGAATAAAATTATTTAAATTTTTGATTGATAAATGCAGGGTCTATGTGAGTTTTGTTACGAAAGTTTATATAATTTATAATAAGCAACTTGCTTAAAAAACTTATACAAAAGATTAAAGCCGAGTTTCCTGATATTCAGTATACAAATGCTCAGTTTATTACTCATGGCTGGGATAATGACGTTGTGATTTTGGACGACATTCTTGTTTTTCGCTTTCCAAGGACTAATGAAAATAAAGAAAGCTTTAAGGTGGAAGTAAGATTTCTAGATTATCTTAAAGACAAAGTGAATGTCTTAATACCGGATTATAAATATCTTCCTCAAGATAAAATGTGGGGAGGGTATCAAATAATTCGTGGGACTGAATTACACAAAGAGCTTTTTCAAATACAATCGAGTGAAGTAAAAGAAAAGATAATTGAGGATTTGGCACATTTTCTTACAATTATTCACAAAACTCCAAAGGAGGTAGTTCAAGAAATTGGCATATCAACAGACGGTAATTACAGCTGGAATCCTTCACAGGTAAAAGAATTGTATGAAGGCGCTCAAATAAAGCTGTATCCAATTCTTAATCAGGAAGAGGTGAGTTGGATAGATCATCAGTTTAGTCACTATTTCTCACTTAAGGGCGAGATTAAACTTGCTTTAATTCACACTGACCTGAACAGTGACCATATTTTCTTTGATAAAGATCAAGGTAAGATTTCAGGCATCATTGATTTTACTAATATGGAATATGCTGATTCCGCTATAGACTTTTCTCGTTTGTTGGATTACGGGGAGGACTTTATGAGAAAAGTAATAGGGCAGTACCAAGGTTTTAAAGATGAAGATTTGATACAGCGAGCTAAATTTAGGCGCCTAACCAGTGTGGTAGGAAACATGCTCAGGATTATTAATGGCGAGCAGATGCCTACAACTTTTGAAGACCAAAGATTGAGACTTAATAAAAGGATGAAGCAGTTTCCGGTCTAGCTGCCCTAAAGTAACAAACTTGGAATCTTTCGCTATACTCCTTTTATGACTAGTCTGGTCTGATCGAGCAATTTAGGGATAAATAGTATCGTGATATATTTACGTGATGACTACCTTTGCGGTATATACCAATATTGTTTTTGTTGATAAACCCGATTGGCTGGACGAATTTAAAGAAAGATACAATCAAATAAAATACAAAGATCATGTTACCCTTATACAAAAAAGAAGGGTAGCAGAAGGGGATATAGATGAAGTTAAAGCTAAACTCAATATTTTCTTCAGCCAGAATCTTTTTAAGCAGATTCAGGTCACATTCAACAGTCTAGATACTGACCCTACTGGTGTCGAAGTTGGTGACGGGTGTATTATGGCCGTGGCTAAAAATTCTTCAATAGTTGATTTGCAAAATGTGCTACGCAAAATTTTGGTAAAATATAATGACTATGTCATGCCAAGGTCTGAAATGTACGAGAAAGATTTCAGGCCGCATATTACTATTGTAGATAATCTGAATAAAGAGAGATTTGAGTTGGCGAAGAGTAATTTAAAAGCAGACGTGGTAATCAAGGGGATCATCACAGAAGTTATACTGGGTGTGACCTATGATGATAAGAAAAAAGAATTCAGCTATCGGCTCACTTAGCCCCACAAACCAACATAAGTTTATAAAACATAATAAAAATGCTCACACTAGGCACATCACTCATAGCAACCATTGCTCTCTATATTGTTGAACAGAGCGTTGGTGTTGATTACGTATACAAAGCTCTTTTAAAGATTGTGGTTTTTGTTATTATCCCACTCTTATTAGTACGATACAGCAGGACCACATCAAACATACAGCTACTTGGTAATATTAAAGAACTACGCTTTCGCAATATCATCCCAGGGCTTGTAGTCGGCATAGTTTCATTTATTGCAATCATCATTTCATATTTCATTCTAGGTCAATTTGTTGATTTTGAAGCAATTTCTGCCGAGCTTACGAGTAAATTAGCAATTACACCAACAAACTTTATCTTTGTGGGAATATACATTACACTCGTTAACTCTTTTATCGAAGAATTCTTTTTCCGTGGATATATCTTTCTTAATTTGTACACCAAAATAAATTCTTGGCTTGCATATATATTTTCTGCTTTACTTTTCTCTGCATACCATATGGCAATTTTTCAACAGTGGTTTAATCCAATTATTTTGACACTGTGTTTAATTGTCCTGTTCGCAATTGCTCTTGTATTTACCTATATCAATAGGGCAGAGAAGAGCATTATTAATTCCTGGATTGCACATATGTGTGCCAATGCCGCAATAATTCTTATTGGAATGAGGATGTTTGGGATTATTTAATTGCTTTATTGATCGAAGTGTATCCATCACATCCTGTCGGTATCAGTAAAATAGGTTTATAATATTGATATGCCTGTAAATAATCTCACAGAAAAAGAATATCGCGATCAACAAACGATGTTTGGTCATATTGGGTCAGCAAAAGATGTCATTGCTTGGCTCAAGGATACATATTCCGAAGGTACACTTAAAGAAAAGCGTTACCGCAAGGTGGTATCTCGGTTTTTGGATACTGCAACACCACACCAAGTGCTCGAGGTTGCGGCTGGAGTAGGTGACTTTACGATGTTTTGTACAAAGCTGTTTCCGCAGCATTCGTATACTGCAAATGAATTATCACAGGTCCAACTCGCTACCAACATATCAAAAGTTGCAGAATTTTTTGGTGTAAAAAAATTGCCACAAATGTCATTTGGGCCAGTTGAATCTCTCGACCTAAGTTCGACAAGTTTTGATGTGATTTTTGTGAAAGCAAGCCTGCACCATTTTGAGGATCCTCGAAAAGCACTAACTGAATTTTACAGAGTCCTTAAGCCAGGAGGGCGTGTAATTTTTGTTGAAGACCCTCTATGTCTTGATATTCCATTCTATACAGCATGGAGAAAAAACAATAACTGCAAAGCAGAGCGGGCAATGGGTATAAATGAAAATATTTATACAATGAAAGAGTATAAAAGTTTCGGCAGTAATTTTGACCATATTGAACATTATCTTGACGAAGTGCTTGTTGCTGAATTCGATCAACAGCAGAGCGCGCGAAGCGGCTTAAAGAAAATTGCTGGTTTACTCCTAAGAAAATTTGTACCAATTTTCGAGATGTACATGATATGGCGCTTCACAAGTCCTGTTGTTTTTGTGTTTACTAAGTAGATGAAATGATTATTAAGTGATATATAGATATTAAATACCATATAAATGCCCCCATACTTCGACCAACAATACTGGCTCAAAGCTCTCAAAAATCCTTTATGGTATCTTGATTTACACCCTGAGTATCAAAGGCTCATTGAGTACGTTAATAATCATCCCGAAGAGCGGGGTAAAGTTAAAGAGGCACTGTATTCTTTTATTGATACCGCTCTTGAGAACAAACAAATTAGCCTTGCGCAGCAAGGGCCCAATCTTGATGAAGAAAGAAAACCAATAGATACAATTGTTATTCATCATACAAAGAATAAGTCAGGTATGACATGGAGAAGGTTGAGTGCAGTACACTTAATCCGCTTGTATACCGGCTATGAAGGACGTAAAGAAGCCCAAGAAACTCTTTTTAAAGAGCGTAAACCAATATACTCAAATCATTTCAGAAACGGTGAGCAAGTGTTTTATTCATACCACTGGCTTGTACGCGAAAACGGAGATGTTGAACGACTCCTCAATGATTCAGAAATTGGTTGGCATGCAGGAAATTGGGATATAAATTGTCGCAGTGTCGGAATCTGTATAGACAATGACCATGAAAACTCAACACCGTCACCAACGGTTGTGAGTGCAATACGCTCAATCATAGATCAACATTACCCAACAGTTGATAAGAGTCGCATTTTCGGGCATAGAGAAATTAATCCAAAAACTACCTGCCCAGGAAACACATTCCTGACCGAATGGAAAATAAAGATCGTGAGTTAAATGATTGGTATGCTCAGTAATTGTTATATACTAAGTATATGAAATATTTAATTATCCTTATCTTTGTAGCGGTTGTGCTAATTTTCTACCCTAAAAAGTACATATCATCACCAGGGCATGTTGATCCAGAATACATAGCACAGTTTGATGCAACAGCACCAAAGTGTATAGGTTGGAGTTATTTAACTAATGCAGATGAGGTTGCAGCAGATTGGCCGGGCGAAAGTCTTTGTTTTGGAGTTCTTACCAAGAACAAAAAGTAATACTCGCTTTTATTTTTCTTTGAGCTATGATTAGGGTATGAATACTGTAATTACTACAACAACCCCAAACATAGAAGGCAAGAAGATCGTTGAATATTCTGGTATAGTTCACGCTGACGTTATTATCGGTGTAAATATTATTCGCGATATCTTTGCAGGAATTCGCGATATTGTTGGCGGCAGATCAGCATCATACGAAGAAAAACTCATTGAAGGTAAAGAAATGGCTATGCAAGAAATTGTTGCAGAAGCTCGAAAACTAGGAGCAGATGCTATTGTCGGAATTGACTTTGACTATGAAACTGTTGGAGCAAATGGTTCAATGCTCATGATTAATGTCTCGGGCACAGCAGTAAAACTGGGCTAAAATGAATTCTCTTGTTCGGGGTTTGATAAAAACTTGGTATCGCTTAATTCTTAAGATAGAGAAACCTTTCGATATTGTACATAAAATACTGATCTACATTCGATCAGGTTTTTCTCGTGAAAAAGCTTGGAAAGAATACGGCCTATACCAAGAACGCAAACTTATCGAACGCCACACAAAGAGTGAGCCGTTTAAACATCTCGACTTTAGAGGAGTTAAATTACCTTTAGTTACTGCCGGTACTGCATACAGTGGCGCCTTACTATGGGCATACTACGATTCAATTTTATTTTATGAGCGCCATAATGACACTTTTGATGCAGCTACCGTAGATATTTTTGAAAAGTATTTTGAATCAGAGGGTCTGTACTGTTATTCGGATA
Organism: uncultured Candidatus Saccharibacteria bacterium; assembly: GCA_964529025.1. GTDB lineage: Bacteria > Patescibacteriota > Minisyncoccia > Phycocordibacterales > PALSA-1337 > CAZGUZ01. The sequence goes on along the minus strand of CAZGUZ010000006.1, from coordinate 48,833 downwards.
CAGACAATAAAATTGATATGACAATACATGCAGGGGACACTGTCGTTGATGCCGGTGCATGGATCGGTCCTTTTTCTGCATATGCTGCACATAAGGGTGCACATGTATATGCTTTCGAGCCATCACCAGAAAATCAAAACCTCCTGAAGACTACCGCTGAGCTTAATGGTTCAATTAAAATTGTTCCTTATGCACTCTACGACACAGTCACTGAATTAACATTTACAGAAAATAACGTTGGCAGCAAGGTAGTTCAAGAAGGGGTGGGGATTAAGGTCACAACAACGACGCTTGATGAATTTGTACGAATAAACACCCTAAAGCGTATTGATTTTATTAAATCTGATATAGAAGGAGCCGAGCGAAATATGCTTAAGGGGGCAACATGGGTTTTGCAAAACTTTGCTCCAAAGCTTTCTTTGTGCACGTACCACTACAAAGAAGACCCCGAGCTTTTGGCTTCAATTATTTTGGCAGCTAATCCTCGCTATAAAATTATGCAAAGAAAAATGAAATTATTTGCTTGGGTTCCAAGGGAATAACTCTATGTCTCAATTATTCTTCGAACTGATTCATAGCATCTATGTTCAAGGAATTCGAAGAATTTTATTTTTATTTGATCCAGAAGATGTTCATAATGTTTGCATATCAACAGGAAGCTACCTAGGCTCGCTCGCAAGTGTCCGCTCAATCTTTAATAAACTCTTTAATCAGAGATATCCTAGCCTGGCCAATACTATTGCAGGAGTTTCATTTGATCGGCCTATAGGATTGTCAGCTGGTTTTGATAAGAACGCTCGACTCATACACATACTCCCAACCCTTGGTTTTGGTTTCGTTGAGGTGGGCTCGGTTACTGGTAAAGTATGTGCGGGCAACTTTAAACCGCGACTATGGCGACTTAAAAAGTCGAAGGGTATTCAGGTTAACTATGGCTTAGCAAATGAGGGTTCTTATGTAATCAAAGAGCGTTTATCCCAACCGCGTACAAGTTCTATGCCTATTGGCGTGAGCGTTGCTGTAAGTAATGAGTCAGATATTAAAAACCTCGAGCAAGCGATACAAGATATACTCAAGGCTTTTACGGATTGTGAACCCTATGCGGATTACGTGACGATTAATATTAGTTGCCCAAATGCAGAACTTGGACAATTATTTTTAAACCCAGAGAACCTGAATCAGCTATTGATTCATGTAAATAAAATACGCACACATAAGCCAATTTTTATTAAGATGGCCCCAGACCTTTCGTATGAAAATCTCGATGTAATTATTAATTGCATAGTACAACATAAAATAAATGGAATTATTTGTACAAACTTAACAAAGAAATACGATCAAGTTGATCATGATGATGTATTACACAAGGGCGGGGTAAGTGGTAAGGCTGTGGCGCAACAATCAAAAGATTTGCTTTCGTATGTATATACAAAGACACGGGGCTCACTTGTTTGTATTAGTTCGGGGGGTGTCTTTTCGGCCCAAGATGCTTATGAGCGAATTCGTCATGGAGCAATGCTCGTGCAAGTTTTAACCGGACTAATTTACGAAGGTCCACAAGTGGTTGCACAAATGAATCTCGAGCTGGCTCGCCTTTTGGCCAAAGATGGTTTTTCAAATGTAGCAGAGGCTGTCGGTGTCGATGCATTACTCTAGGCCATTCTGATATACTAACCGTATGAATATCCTTTGTATAACTGTTGGTAAAAAACATGAGCATATGTATGCCGAAGCCATTGCAGATTTTGAGCACCGAATACTCAACTATGCACATTTTGATTGGTTATTTATTGAACCAACCAATAAAGATCAAGAAAGTACTGCTATCGTAGCTAAACTTAATTCTGATGACTTTGTCATCGTTCTTGATGAAAGGGGTAAGACTTATACATCAGAGCAGTTTGCTGATCTTCTTGAAAAAGCCGAAAATCAATCAAAAAAGCGTGTAGTTATTGTTATTGGCGGTGCTCACGGTGTAAGTGATGAGGTTCGCAGTGCTGGAAACGTAATGAGCTTATCGAATCTTGTGTTTCCGCATCAGCTTGTTCGATTGATTATTGTGGAGCAAATCTATCGGGCTTGCACAATTCGCAAGGGTGAAAAATATCACCATGCTTAGTTTTGTGTGTATATAGTGTCGCAACTCCTAAAAGTTCGTATACTATACATATGAAAAGATACGCATTATACATTGGCTTTATTGCCGCAACAGCTTTAATTATTGGTGGTTTGATTTATATTGTGCGCTCAGGAACAACACAAACAGGTTCTGTTGTTGAAGGGGCAGAAGCAGGTGTTTTGGCAACTGATTATGTTAAGGGTAATAAAAATGCTTCAGTAGTTCTTGTAAAATATAGTGATTTTGAATGCCCAGGATGTCAGACTTTTGACGTTTTCTTGCGTGACCTTGTTGCTCGCAAAGGCCAATCTTTTGCTTTTGTGTACCGACATTTTCCTTTAAGCCAAATCCATCGAAATGCTGATATTGCTGCGCGCGCCGCAGAAGCAGCTGGCCGACAAGGAAAGTTTTGGGAAATGCACGACAAAATCTTTGATACTCAGCGAACATGGGCAGCTAATGCACAAGCAGCAACAATATTCGCTGGTTATGCAAAAGAACTCGGTCTTGATGAAGCAAAGTTTGCTCAAGACATTTCTGACAAAACACTCCGCGCCAAGATCAATGATGACTATCAAATGGGAACCAAAGCAGGGGTAGTTGGAACACCAACATTCTTTATTAACGGCAAGCAAGTAGTTGGCCTTAAGAATCTTAATGATTTAGAAGCGGCTCTTGATGCAGCGATAGCAGCGGCACCAAAAGCAACAACAACATTGCCCGTAGCTACAACAACAAATGCCCGCTAAGCACATTTCAAACTGGGTAATGGTGGCTGTATGTATTGCTGCTCTTATTGGTTTTGCAGATGCTTCATACTTAACAGTTGAGCATTATATTGGCGGTATTCCACCATGCTCACCAGGGTTTGATTGTGAAAAGGTAACTACGTCAGAGTATTCACAGATACTCGGTATTCCCGTAGCTTTATTAGGTAGTTTGTACTACTTTGTAATTCTCCTTGCTACTCTTGTGTATTTTGATACACGTAAACAATTTATCGCTCTTGGAGTTTTTGCTGTTGCACCGCTCGGCCTTGCTTCGGCAGTTTGGTTTACTTCGCTCCAGATATTTGTGATTAAAGCTTTCTGCCCGTACTGTTTATTGTCGGCAGGAACCTCAACACTCATATTTATTTTTGCTCTCATTGGGTACCGCTTGTATGCAACGAGTGGTTCGAGTGAGGTTGGCACAATTAATTCATAACTACTTTGAACGGTTTGTATTTGTAGTTGTGGCTGTAGTTGTAGCTAACTTAGGAATTATTGTATTAAGGCTATCAAGAGATTGGTAGCCTTTATACATTTTGTCATTAACAACAATTGCAGGAAGAATATCGGGAGTAATTTCATACAAAGAAGTCAGGGTTGAAAGGGCATTGAGTTCGAGACCGGTATCAAAGCTATATACGCGTATGTCGGGGTTATTCTCGCGCACCGTTGTTAAGACATATCCTTGTTTGCGGCAATCGGTGCAAGTGTCAGCGTTAGAATAAAAATAAAGAATAGAAATTGGCTTAAGACTACATTTCTCAGAAACCTTCTTCATAAGAAGATAGTCTTTCATTTGTAAAAGGGAATAGTGCTTTTTGAGGGCAATAACATCGCTATTTGCAATTCCTTTTTGTTCTTCTGCATGAGCTAAGCGGTCAGCAAGAAGGTTGAGTTCGTCTGACAAAATATTTGTACCAATCTTTTTGCAGCTTGAGTCTTGGAGTAGATCAAACTGTGTTTCTAGAGAAAGGATGTTAATGGCAATACTATTTTCGGTTGAGCGAATTGCGTCAACTTTTTTACCATTTAAATAATTACTAATTCCAAAAGCAAAGATAAAGATCGTGGCGGTAATAATAAAAACAAAAATATATTTTTTGGGTGAAAATGAGTTCATTGTGTGTACGTATAGGTTTAGCGCCAGCTTCCGTCGGTGGCTCGAAGTGCTCTATAGCTTGCCTTGGCTATCCAAAAGGGAGCAATAAAACCATAGAACATAATGAAATAAAGCATATTGAGTGATGGTCGCGCAACCCCTTCGGCCATTTTGCGCCCTTGTATCATAATAAACACCGCTCCTGTGAACATGATTAAACCAAGTGGTAATGTGATGTCGGAGTTGATAAAAAACCAGTCAAAGCTGAAAGAGAGGTTGCTTAATGCAGTGTTGAGGTAGTGCACGATGCCCGTTGCTCGCATGTGCTCAACATTGTTCCAAACTTTTCCTGCTGCTTGCGCTACAGCAGTTCCTGTTAAATAGAAAACAGCAATAATACCAAATACAGCATAGGGAAGAGTAAGGGTTGCCATATTACCGTATTCTCTTTTAAAGAGCATGTGGCGATAGTCAAAAGCATTTCGTATGAAGCCATAGACCCAACGTGTGCGCTGTCGGTAGAGCTTATTAACCGTGTTTGGCGTAATGGTATACACAAAAGCGTCGGGGCAGTGCACGATGCGATATTTATGCTTTTGGATTCTAAAAGCAATTTCCATATCTTCGGTCATGTGCGCATGGCGAAAGAGACCGATTTCTTTGAATATGCTTTTTCTAAAAATTGAGAATGGTCCAGGTGTTACATGAATTGCATTGAGCTTACCCATTACCATTTTTGCAAAAATACCAATCATGTATTCTGCAGACTGCATCTTTTGAATAAGAGTTTTCGGCTCATGAACAACCATTGCTGGTGTAACAGCAACAATTTTAGGGTCATTACCAAAGTGGGCAATCATTGAACGGAGTGCATTAGGGTGTACAAAAGAGTCAGCATCGAGGCAACCTACGAAATCCGCAGTGCTTTCTGAAATGCCACGGTTAAGTGCGGTAAACTTGCCGCCATTCTTTTGAGATACAGCTTTTACGTTCGGGTAGATCTCGAGACTCTTTGCTATCTCAAAGGTATTGTCGGTACTGCCATCGTCTACGATAAGAATAGAAAGCTTATCCTGAGGGTAGTTAAGTGCGCGAAGTGATTCAACTGTAGCTCGCACAGTGCGAGACTCATTAAAGCAGGGCACAGTAATAGACACACGAGGTAGTTCGTGGTCGGGTATTTTTGGGGTTTCGGGGTCTTGTGAATTTTCTTCAAAAAACGAAACGAGGAGGAAAATCTGGAAATAAAGGCCGCAAAATATGATTCCGTAGAGCACAATAGAGGTCATACATATGAATATACCGCAAAAAAGCCAAACTTTCCATAGTGTGCTATAATGTATGCGATATGAAAAAGAACCTAATGTCCTTTGTTCGCAATAATAAATGGTGGGTAATCGGTGGGGTAGTGGTTGTATTGGGTGCATTTTTTGTTTTAAAACCATCGTCATCACTTGAAGGTCTTGAAACTGCTTCTGCAGAGGTGGCAACAATTACACAAGAAGTTCGTGCAACAGGTAAAGTTGCTCCTGTTGAGCGTGCAGCGCTCGCTTTTGAAAAGACAGGAACGGTTTCAAAGGTGTACGTGAGCGAAGGTACTTTGGTAAAGAAAGGGGATCTACTCATTGCACTCGACAGCGGGACTCTTTCTGCTGAGCTTAATGCTTCTCGAGCAAAGCTTGCTACAGAACAAGCTCGTTTAGCCGAAGTATTGCGCGGAACTCGCCAAGAAGAACTACAAGTGTCGCAAGTTAAAGTTTCAAATGCAGATCGAGCGTTGAATGATGCTCGTGATGCTTTCTTTACCGAAGTTCGCGAAGCGTATGTAACAACCTACGATGCTATCGTCAACACTACGGATTCTTTGTTTAATAACGGTGTATCATCAAATCCTACACTTGCTGTACGAGCACGAAATGTTGATCTACGAAAAAGTATTGAGCAAGAGCGTGTTGTCGTTTCTGAAACTCTCGAAGCTTGGAATAGTTCACTCACCGGCGTGACCGAAGAAACAAATCCAGAAGAATATTCAAAAAATGTTCGTTTGTATACAACAACAATTAAAGACTTTTTATCAGAACTTCAGCAAGTTACTCAAGAGCTCACACCTTCAAATTCTGCTTTGAGCGATGCACAGATTACTGAATATCGAACATCTGTCATTACTGCTCTTGAACAAGTGACTACCGCTCTTCAGGCTGTTATTACTGCCGAAAAATCTCTTAACCTTGCAACAGCAGATACGAGTGTTACTTATCGAGAGCTCGATTTAGATATTGCTGGTAGTGCCGCAGAAGAAGTTGCTGCACAAAAAGCTCGTGTTGCTGAAGCCGAAGCTGTAGTGGCGGGTTCAGAAATTGCTCTATCAAAAAGCCGCATTGTCAGTCCTATTGAGGGTATTGTGACACAAGTAAATCCAGAGGTTGGTGAATCAGTTTCGGTTGGAACTGCAGCTGTTACGGTTATGAGTAACGGTGCTTTTAAAGTAGAAGTTCAAATTCCTGAGGTTGATATTGCAAAGGTAAAGGTTGGCGATCTCGGCCGAGTAACTCTTGATGCATATGGTGCAGAAGCAAGCTTTGATGTTACTGTTTCAAAAATTGACCCAGCAGAAACTATTGTCGGAGGAATTCCTACGTACAAAGTTACTCTCGTCTTTGTAAATGGTAGTGAAAAGATTCGCTCAGGAATGACAGCAAATATTATCCTTACAACAGGCAGCAGAGCAGATGTTGTTACTATTCCTTTTCAGGCTATAGAACAAAAAGATGGTAAGACTCAGGTTCGTATCGTCGAGGATGGTAAGCTCATATATCGACCTGTAACTACAGGCTTGCGTGGCACTAATGGAATGATAGAAATTGTTGATGGTGTTGCCGCTGGCGAAATTGTTGTTGTGTATGAAAAATAAAAAAGAGAACTATATTCAGTCGTATTCCGAGAATATCCAAGTTCTTTTGCCTACTTCCGATTACGCTCTATTAGACTCGGGGGAAGGTGAAAAGCTTGAGCGCTTTGGAAAAGTTATTTTGTCGCGCCCCGATCCTCAGGCTTTGTGGCATAAAGCAGATCCTGCGCTTTGGCGTAATGTTGATATGGAATTTTCTCGTGGTGAAAAAAACGGTACATGGGTTGGTAAAAAAGATATTCCAAATAAATGGCCCATTGAGTTAGGTGGACTTAAACTCTGGATTAAGCCAACAGCTTTTAAACATACAGGCGTTTTTCCTGAGCAAGCAACAAATTGGAAATGGTTGCAAAATTTAGTTGAGGGAGCGCGCGCCCAAGGTGAAGAAGTCGAAGTCCTCAATCTTTTTGGCTATACAGGTGGGGCAAGCCTCGCTTTGGCACAAGCGGGCGCCCGCGTTGTTCATATCGACAGCTCAAAAGCAGCTGTTACTTGGGCTCGAGAAAATGCCGAAATATCTGGCCTTGCCGAAAAACCAATTCGCTGGATTATCGAGGATGCTCGAGTTTTTGTTGAGCGCGAACTTGCTCGAGGCAGAACCTATGCAGGCATTCTTATGGATCCACCGGCTTTTGGCCATGGCCCCACAAAAGAGCTATGGAAGATCGAAGAGCATTTTTTGAAGCTCATTAATGATGCACAAAAGTTATTACAACCTCAACCACTCTTCTTTTTGATTAATGGATACTCTGCCGGTTACTCTGCAATTGCATATGCAAATAATTTACTTGAACTTAAACATCAACATGGCGGCACTATTGAACACGGAGAAATGGTAATTAAAGAAGAAGGTGAGGGTAAAAGAGATTTGCCGTGCGGAATTTATGCTCGTTGGTCACGCTCATAGTTTGGTGTATTTATGCCACTTAAATTTGATCCACAAATTTTATATGAAGACAATCACTGCATTGCTGTAGTTAAGCCGGCAGGTATGTTGGTGCAGGGTGATATTTCTGGGGATGAATCCCTTATGGATTATCTTAAAAATTTTATTAAGCACCGTAATGCAAAGCCGGGAAATGTTTTCCTTGGCCTCATTCATCGCCTCGATAGAAATGTTGAAGGAATTGTTGTCTTTGGAAAAACATCAAAAGGTGCTTCAAGGATATCGGAGCAAATTCGCAACCATACTTTTTCTAAGGAATATCACGCTTGGGTAATGGGCAATGTTGAACCGCGCCAAGGAACACTCATTCATTATATTGAAAGGGATGCTGCTCAAAATATTTCTCGAGCTCTTAGTTTCCCTCGACAGGGGGCTGATAAGGCAGAGCTCTCATATGAAGTTGTCGAGAGTCGCTCAGTGGGGAATCAAAGCTTTTCACTCGTAAAAATTCAGCTCAAAACGGGCCGACATCATCAAATTCGCGCACAGTTCGCCGCTATACACCACCCACTTATGGGTGATACTAAATATGGTTCACCAATGGCACTCGCAGACAGAAAAATAGCCCTTTGTGCAACCGCTGTTGGTTTTGAAAAGCCTGTTCCTACCGAAGGAGCAGACCCTCGAGTCACCATTTCAATACCGGTGCCAGTTTTTCCTCTGGAAATCCCAAAAAATTAGACCATAGAGAAGGGGTACTCCATGTTATACTATAAGGTATACTAGTAGTTCAGCCTTACGGCTGTATATAATATATGCAACCAAATACATCATTTTGGGGAACAAAAGAAGGAGTTTTTAAGGCTATTGTCGTAGTCGCTGGACTCATTTCTCTTTACCTCCTCGTGCTTTCAGTTGATCAGATTCGTTATATGCTTAACAATAACGAAGTCGCTTCAACACAAATCTCTATTTCAGGAGAAGGCGAAATCATCGCTATTCCTGACGTAGCAACATTCACATTCACCGTTACAGAGAATGCTAAAACTGTAGAAGTGGCTCAGGATGCTGCTGCAAAAAAGATCGACGCTGCTCTTAAGGCAGTTCGAGGACTCGGTGCAGAAGAGCGAGACATTAAGACTGTGGGATACAATGTCGCTCCTCGCTATGAATGGGAGGGTGGGGTATGTAATGCTTTCGGTTGTCCAAATGGAAAAAATGTTCTTAAGGGTTATGATGTGACTCAGTCAATCGAAGTAAAAATCCGTGATACAAAGAAGGTTGGCGCAATGCTTTCTGCTGTAGGTACAGCAGGTATTCAGAATGTATCAGGAGTTTCATTTACAATTGATGACATTGACTCAGTTCGAGATAATGCTCGTGAGCTTGCTATTGAAGATGCAAAGACTCGTGCAGAACAACTCTCGAAGTCTCTTGGAGTTAAAGTTGTTCGCGTAATTGGTTACTGGGAAGATATGCCATACACACCATCATATGACTATGGTATGGCTGGCAGAGAAATGATGGTGGCAAAGTCTGCAACACCAGAAATTCCAACAGGCGAGCAAAAGGTTACTTCAAAGGTGAACGTATCGTTTGAAATTCGATAGTAATATTCTCAGAATATACAAAATACTACTGAACTCCCTTCGGGGAGTTTTGTATTGACTCGATTTAGAACAAGGTGTATAATGTGAGTGTGAATAAAAGCCCCGCAGCGGGGTTTTTTAATAACAAATTACTACAGAGCTGTACAAAATTATGAAATTTTTTGATTATCTTCGCGATTCTAAGGCAGAAATGGCGCATGTTAAATGGCCAACTCGCCGAACAACAATTGCATATACAATTCTTGTTATCGTTGTATCTGTTGCAGTTGCCGTTGCTCTCGGTGTAAGTGACTTTATCTTCTCACGAGGTCTTACATCATTTATTAACTAAATAATCATATGTCAAAACAACAAGTTGGTGGAGATCGAAATTGGTATGCAATCCACACATATGCAGGGTATGAAAATGCTGTAGCTCGAAACCTCAAGCAGCGAATTGAGTCCCTCGGTATGGAAGATAAGATTTTTAATGTTGTTGTTCCTACAGAACGTCGCATTAAGATTAAGGGAAGTAAGCGTGTCGAAGAAGAAGAGAAGGTTTACCCAGGCTATATCCTTGTAGATATGGTGGTGACAGATGACTCATGGTTTGTTGTACGAAACACTCCTCGAGTAACAGGTTTCGTTGGTTCTGGCGTACACCCAGTACCTCTCACAAAGCCCGAAGTCGACGCTCTTCTCGGTCGCATGAATACTGAATCAGTTAAACACTCAATTGATCTTAAGCATGATGACCTCGTTAAGATTGTTGACGGTCCATTTAAGGAACTTGAAGGTAAAGTAAGTGAGGTTGATGACAGTCGAGGTAAAGTTAAGGTTCTTGTGTCTATGTTTGGTCGCGAGACACCAGTTGAACTCGACTTCTTGCAAGTAAAGAAAATTTAAGGTAATCTAACCGTACCTCGCGCTTCTCGGGGAACAACAAATAATTATGGCAAAGAAAATAACAAAACAGCTCAAACTCGTTATTCCTGCAGGGAAGGCAACACCTGCTCCACCACTTGGTCCTGCTTTGGGCCAGGCTCAGGTGAACATTGGTGACTTCACAAAGAAGTTCAACGATGCAACTAAAGACCGAATGGGTGAATTGGTTCCTACGGTTGTAACAGTATATGATGACAAAACATATACATTCATCCTTAAGACACCTCCAACTTCAAGTCTTATTAAGAAAGCTTTGAATATTGAATCAGGATCTGGTAAGCCAAATACCAAAAAGGTAGGTACGCTTACAAAGGCTCAGGTTAAGGCAATTGCTGAAAAGAAAATGCCTGACTTGAATGCTACTGATCTTGAGGCGGCAATGAAGATTGTTGAGGGATCGGCTCGGTCAATGGGGGTGGATGTTAAGTAAATAATAAAATAAAAAAAGTGTGAGGTACGCACTCGTTCCGTTCTCGGAACGGTGCTCGTTCTCGGACACCTTCGTGTCCTCCGAAAGCCCTCACACTTTTTTTATTTTATTATTTATGCAACAGCTCACTAGCCTTGAAGATGTATACATGTCCTCCGAAAGCCTGTAGGAATTTTATTATTTACTTAACACCTCACTGATTCGTCGCTCTGAAGACATCCTTGTATCCTCCGAAAGCCCTCACACGTTTTTATTTTATTATTTATCTAACACCACAAAGCTCATGGTTATACCTGTTTCGGTATCGGTGTATTCTTCGTGAGAGATTTCTTTGGTGAAGAGGTGAGAATACTCGGGGAAAAATACGGTAGTGGGTTTGTCGGCGTGGACTATGGTTAGGTAGAGCCTGTCGACGTGAGGAAGTGCTTCAGCATAAATTTCACCGCCACCAATAATAAATATTTCATCGGTTGGTAGAGTTTGGGCATAAGCAAGAGCCTTAGCTAAAGATTGATAGGCAGCGACTTCAGTAGGGTGCTGCCAGTATGCATTGCGGGTAATGACAATATTGTTGCGGTTGGGGAGTGGGCGACCGATAGATTCAAAGGTCTTGCGACCCATGATAACAGGGTGGTGTGAAGTGAGCTTTTTAAAGCGCTGCAAGTCTTCTTTGAAACGAAAAAGTAGATCGGGGCCATTACCAATTCCACGAGTCTTTTCGGCTATGGCTACGACAATGCTTTTTCGTGGGAGCATATTCTTAAGCTTTAATTAAAGCCTTAGCTAAGTGTTAATTACTTTGTGCTCGTTCTTTAGTTCTTTAATCTTTCCTAGTTTAATATAGTTACTTTCATCATTCTTTTCTTTTTGAACACCGTCGATAATATCTTTAAGATGGTATTTGCTCTTTCGGGCAGTTACTGGTTCGGTTAGGTATTCAAACACTAGCTGGCAAATGCGTTCGCCAGGGAATAGGCGCACAATTTGTGAATGTGTATTGTTTCGAATTGGCAATATGAGCTGGCCTTCATAACCAGAGTCGATAATTCCGGTAAGATCAAGAGACAGACCTTTTCGGTTGGTTGATGAACGTGGGTATAAAACCGCCATAAGATCATCAGGGATTTTTACTTTTTCAAATGTTGAAACGAGGATGTGTTCGTGGGGGAGTAAATCAAAATACTGACCTTGTTCGAGCTCAACTACGTCAAAATATTCCGCATTTGAATTATCGAAGTGTGTTACATCGAGTGCTTCTCGGCCGTTCGTTGTAAGTCGCCAAACTTTTGGAATTAGAAAAGTAAAACCGAGGCGCAAATCAATGGAGTGCTCTTGTACTTGGTATTCATCGAGACCTGGAGAGATTCCGATATTTCCTTTAGTAATGCGTTCAAGTATTTCTCTCTTGGTAAGTATTGCCATAAATTAGTTCGAAAGTGGTTGGGTCTTAATTATAGTACAATGTCGAGTCCAGTAATAGGGGCAAGAGGTTTATACTGGCTTCGAATATCATCAACAATGCTGTTGAGCAATGATTCGTCTTTCTTTTCGGCGCGATCGAAAGCATTTTCGGGTAAATGAATTTCAACTTTTGGATGATCACTCTTTCGGTCAAGTATTTCTTGTGCACCAGCAAAGTGATTGTCGTACACGTGAGCGTTTGAAATTGAATGAGAATATATTCCTGGGCGCACGCCAAGCTTTTGGGCGAGGATACACTGAAGAAGGGCAAAACCAGCAACATCAGCTGGGGTTCCAAGTATGACATCGTTCGATCGTACTATATTGTGGAGGTGAAGTCGTCCGCCAACAATATTAACAGTAAATGTATATGGGCAAGGAACATTTTTCTTTTTAAAAAGTGAAAGGCCGTCTTGTGCGGGATCCCATGTGACAATAACTCCTTGGCGTGAGCTCGGTTCTTTTTGGAGGAGTTCTACGAGGAGCTTAATTTGGTCACGGCCAAAATGACGGCGCCAGCGGTATCCATAAGCTACAGTCACAACGTCACCGGGGTTGGTAAAGATGTCCCAGATCTTGGTGAAGTTTCTTAAAAAGTCCTCAGGCTTTCTTACACCAGCTAAAAACCATATTTGCTCAGCAACAAACATTTTAATCGGAATTTGGCGAAGGGTGAGAAGGGGGAAACCGTCTTTCTCTATATCGATAGAAAAGTGCTGCCCAACCAGTGTCTTGGTTGCGTGCTGCGTTCGCTCGTTCAGCTCTTCTGTGCCCTCGGTCATAATCCTGCGTAACAGGTCTTGGTATATTTCATCAAACTTTGTCATAATAGATACATTATACAGTATAAAAACTTTTCATGTTGTATCCGTATTTACCTGAAGGGCGTGAAATTAAGTATGTGGGGCACGATAATGCTTTTATGCAAGAAGCGCACAAGGTGGCTATGGAACTTTCTACTGATCATGTACAAAGAACAGGGGCGATTGTTGTGAAAAATAATACTATTGTAGGAAAAGGAGCAAATATATCGGCGATTTCAAATCCTCATCTTCTCAACTTACATAAAAAGTTTTGTCCAAGAAAAATGCTTAAGGTTAAGTCGGGTACAAAGTATTGGATTTGCCCTGGTTGTGCTACTAATAAAATGCACGCTGAATCACGGGCTGTAGTAAATGCTGGTACACAGGCGCAGCAAGCCGATTTGTATTTATGGGGGCATTGGTGGTGTTGTAAACCATGCTGGGATGCAATGATTAATGCTGGTATTAAAGACGTGTACTTACTCGATGAAAGTGTAAAGCTTTTCAAACGCTAGTATGAATAAATTTATTGTATTGTGCGGAGGCGAAGGCTCAGGAAAGAGCTCAATGATTGAAAGGCTTAAAGTAAAGTATCCAAACGGCATCACTTTTACCCGTGAGCCAGGAGGTACCCAGTATGCTGAATCTATTCGGTCAATGATGTTTTCTCCTGACGGACAAGTATCTACTGCTGAAACGCAATTTGGCCTTGCTTTTGCTGCGCGCAATGATCATATGCATAAAAAGATAATTCCAGCACTTGCTACTGGGCATGTAATAAGCGATCGATTTGATTGTTGTACATATGCATATCAAGTGTGCGGGGGAGACGCCCCTCAATTACTCGAGCTATTTTGGAAAACTCGCGAGATTTTTGTTCCTCGAGAACCCGATTTGTACATTTTCTTTGATGTTCCGCCAGCAATTGGTCTTGCGCGTGCAGCAACAAGAAAAGCAGGTAATAACTTTTTTGATGAAAAGAAACTTCCTTTTCATGAGGCAATATATGCAGGATATAAAGAATTTTTAAAGAAAGTACCACATAAGATAATTGACGCTCGTCAACCTATCGAAGATGTATGGAATGATGTAGAGCAAATTATGGCTCAAGAACTGGGTAAATAAAGAAGGGTGTGAGAGAGGCTTCACGAGGCCTTTCTTTTGGGTTATATTGCAAAATTTGTCTTTTTTAATGCATACAAATTGATATAATTTTTGCATGAAAGACACACAAATCCACAAACTCATTCAGGCAGAAAAGAAGCGACAAAAAAGTGTTATTAACCTCATTGCTTCAGAAAATTATGTTTCTCAAGATGTACTCAAGGCTCTTGGTTCTGAATTTGTAAATAAATATTCAGAAGGGTATCCAGGTAAGCGTTATTACGGTGGAAATATTTTGGTTGACAAGGTAGAAGTCTTAGCACAAGAGCGCGCATGCAAAGTTTTTGGTCTTAATCCTGTTGAGTGGCATGTAAATGTTCAGCCACTTTCAGGCTCACCAGCAAACGTTGCTGTATTTTTGGGTGTAGTTCCTATCGGTGGAAAAATTATGGGAATGTCTCTTGATCAGGGTGGGCACCTTACGCACGGATTTAAAGTTTCTATTACGGGAAAAGTTTGGAATCAGGTTCCATTTGGCGTTAATCCTAAAACTGAAACTCTTGATTATGATCAAGTAAAAAAGATTGCTGTCGAAAATAAGCCCGACATTATTGTGGCCGGGTTCACAGCATATCCCCGTGTAGTTAATTGGAAAAAGTTTCGCGAAATTGCCGACGCTTGCGGCGCACTCCTTATGGTTGATATGTCACACATTGCTGGGCTTGTTGCAGGTGGTTGTTACGGAAAGCCCCACAGTTCTCCTTTTGAATATGCTGACATTGTTACAACTACGGTACATAAGACTTTGCGCGGTCCACGCAGTGCAATGATTTTTGCTAAAAAGGATTCTCGTGACCTCGATAAAAAAATTGATAAAGCAGTGTTCCCAGGTATGCAGGGTGGTCCACATGATAATCAGATTGCTGCAGTTGCTGTTGCTCTTAAAGAGGCAAGTGCTCCTGCTTTCAAAAAATATGCAAAGAGTGTAATTGAAAATGCTGCAATTCTTGCTAAGACACTTGAATCTAAAGGTTGGAGAATTGTATCGGGCGGTACCGACACGCACCTTGTTCTTATTGATACATGGATGGGTGGTTCAGGAGTTTCGGGCAAAGTAGCCAGCGATGTACTTGAAGCCGAAGGAATTATTGTTAATAAAAACGCTATTCCATTCGATACTCGCCCTCCAACTGACCCTTCAGGAATTCGCCTTGGTACAGCTGCCGAAACTACTCGAGGTAAGAAAGTAAAAGACTTTGTGAAAATTGCTCAGAGGATTGATTCAATTCTCAAAAAGCATATGGGAAAAACAGCTTAGTGTATTTGCTCGAACCACTTTGATTTTTGGCGTTAATATGCCAGAATGAGCGCATGAATCTTATTTTAAAGGCTCAAGAACCACAGGTAGACTTTGCAAGCGATTTTGTTCGTCTAACACTCGCTCGTGCTATTGCTCGTGCTCTTTGCTCGATTGCTGCACAAAAGTCTATTGATATTGGCACAGAAGATACTGTTGCGAATTCTATTAATCTAGAATACCCAGCAATTATTGAACATGGCGATTTTGCTTCGAATGCCGCTTTGGCTTATGCCAAGAAAATTGGTAGCGCACCTCAGGCACTAGCGCGGGCAATTGTTGATGAATCTAGTTTTAAAGAACTTGTAAAAAAGGTGCGCGCAACTGCCGAAGTTGCTGGTCCAGGCTTCATTAACTTTAAATTGTCTCAGGAATTTTTTGCAGAAACTATTCGTGAAATTGTAGCCAAGAGTAAGGAATCAAAGTTTGGTATGCGAGCATTTAATGCCGGCAAAAAAGTTCTTGTTGAATATACTGACCCTAATCCATTCAAGGTTTTTCATATTGGCCACCTTATGGCGAATGCTTTAGGCGAAGCAGTTTCTCGTTTAGTTGAATTTTCTGGAGCTCATGTTGTACGTGCTAATTATCAGGGTGACGTTGGTTTGCATGTTGCAAAAGCAATTTGGGGAATGATGGCGCTTAAGGATACAATGCCACCACGCTCTGCTTCGGTTAAAGAGATTTCTGATTTTATAGGTACTGCATACGTAAAGGGTAGTGCTGCTGAAAATGACGACCCTCAAGCAAAAGCAGAAATTGCTGCAATTAATAAAAAGGTTTTTGAAAGATCTGATGCAGCAATTAATGATTTGTATGATTGGGGACGCTCAGTAACACTCCTTAATTTTGAAGAAATCTACAGACTCGTAGGTACTCGTTTTGATCGTTATTTTTTCGAGAGCGAAGTTGCTCAAAAAGGTTTGGAGGTTGTACGCAGTAATACCCCAGCAATTTTTGAAGAGAGCGAAGGTGCTGTAGTTTTTCCTGGAGAAAAGCACGGTCTGCATACTCGCGTTTTTATTACTTCACAAGGCCTACCAACCTATGAAGCAAAAGAAATTGGTCTTACCTACTCAAAATTTGCAGAAATCAACCCGGATCTTTCAATTGTAGTTACGGCAAATGAACAGAACGATTATTTTAAAGTTGTTCTTAAGGCTTTGTCATTGGTGAACGATGAGATGGCTGCAAAGACTCAGCACATAAGTCACGGTATGCTTCGTTTTGCTTCGGGCAAAATGTCTTCAAGAACAGGTAATGTTATTACCGGCGAATCACTCCTCGAAGATGTTCGAGAAATGGTGCGCACAACCATTGCCGACAGGGAACTGACTCAAGAAGAAAAGAATAAGGTTGCCGACGATGTTGGTGTTGCTGCTATTAAACTATCTATTCTTAAGCAAGCAACAGGGAGCGATATTATCTATGATCCTCAGCAGTCAATTTCTTTTGAAGGCGATTCGGGTCCTTATTTGCAGTACTCTACTGTGCGAGCTCGAGCAATTCTACAAAAAGCCGAAGATGCTCAAATTAAGATTAATGACTTGGTGGTAAGTAATGAATCTCCAACATATCTTGAAAGAATTATGCATCGTTTTCCTTCGGTGATCGATTTTGCTTTGGAGGAAATGGAACCACATCTTATTGCAACATATCTCCTAGAGTTAGCGGGGGCATTTAATACTTTCTATGCTCAATCACAAATTGTAAAAGCTGGTGACCCACAATCTGCATATAGGGTTTTAGTAACAAAAGCATTTTACGAAATTATGTCGAGTGGTTTGTATATTCTCGGTATCCGCATTCCTCTTAAGATGTAGTTCTCAAAATATGTGGGGTGTGCTATACTCCAAACATGATTCGTGCAACACGAACAGCCATTATTGCCATTAACATCAGTTAAACTGATAGTGGTCTGGCGCTATATGTAAAAAACCAGACCACATCTGGTTTTTTATTTACCTTATGAATACCGAAGTTCAAAAAACACAAAAAAGTGAAATGCAAGGAGGAGAAACAAAATCACCTCTTGCACTGCGCGAAGAAAGAGTGCTTAAGTTCTGGAAAGATAATGAAATCTTTCAGAAATCACTCACAAAAAAGTCACCACGAGGGGAGTATGTTTTTTACGATGGTCCTCCTTTTGCTACAGGAACTCCTCATACAGGGCATATTTTGGCTGGCTCAATTAAAGACGTGCTCCCACGTTTTAAAACTATGCAAGGTTACTATGTTCCACGCCGCTGGGGCTGGGATTGTCACGGTCTTCCTCTTGAAAATATTATTGAAAAGGAACTCGGTATATCTACTAAACGAGAAATCGAAGAAATGGGTGTGGGTAAATTTAATGCTGCAGCAAAAGCTGCTGTGCTTCGATATGCTCATATTTGGGAGCAGGTAATTCCTCGCGTTGGTCGTTGGGTAGATATGAAGAATAGTTATCGAACAATGGATACTTCATACACAAAATCTGTGTGGTGGGTTTTCCGCTCTTTGTTTGATAAAGGTCTTATCTACGAAGGATATAAGAGTATGCAGTTGTGCCCACGCTGTGGAACTACGCTATCAAACTTTGAAGTAAATCAAGGATATAAAGATATTACTGATATATCTGTCTACGTTAAGTTTCCTGTTGTTGGCAAAGAAAAAACTTATTTTATTGCATGGACAACAACACCATGGACTCTTCCGGGTAATGCGGCTCTTGCAATCAATACGCAACTTTCATATGTAGAAGTTGAACATGAAGGCTCAACATACATTCTTGCAAAAGACACGCTATCTAAAGCTTTCAAAGATGTAAATAATCTTGTTGTTCGTGATATTGAGGCTCAAAAACTTATTGGTCTTGCATACGTTCCACCTTTTAATTACTTTGCAAAGAAATACAAAGATTCAAAAACAGTATGGAGGGTGTATCATGCTGATTTTGTGACTCTTGAAAAGGGAACAGGTATTGTTCATATTGCTCCAGCTTTTGGAGCTGACGACATGGAGCTTGGTGAGGCAAAAGGTATTCCAATGATTCAGCATGTAGGTACTGATGGTTACTTTACTGCCGAGGTTACTGACTTTGCGGGCCTACAAGCAAAACCAAAACCACTCAAAAATGAACAGGGTGTTGCAGAAAAGGATGGTCATCAAAAAACTGATATTGAAGTAATTAAATTCCTCGCTACTCAGGGTCTTTTAGTTAACAAAGAAAAGATTGTTCACTCATATCCGCATTGTTGGCGCTGCGAAACCCCTTTGCTTAACTATGCAGCATCGAGTTGGTTTGTTCGAGTAACAGATATTAAGGACTCTTTAGTTAAAGAAAATAATAAGATTGAATGGGTGCCACAAGCGGTAGGTCAAAATCGTTTTGGTAACTGGCTTGCTGGTGCACGTGATTGGGCAATTTCTCGAACTCGCTATTGGGGTGCCCCTTTGCCTGTATGGAAGAATAAAGAAGGGGATGTTCTTGTTGCCTCGACTTTTGAAGAATTGATCAAGTACGGTGAAAAGCGCGGCCAGCTTGTTATTATGCGCCATGGCGAAACTATCTTTAATCTTGAAGGAAAGGTAAGTTCTGACGCTCACAATACAACTGATGTTTTGACAGAAAATGGTAAACAACAAGTTGCTAGCTCGGCTCAAAAACTTAAAAATAAATATGGCAACTTTGATGTTATCGTTGCTTCACCGTTTGTGCGAACACAGAATACAGCAAAAATTGTTGCTGAAGCTTTGGGATATACAGATAAGATTGTTGCTGATGACCGCTTGGTCGAAGTTAAAGCTCCTCGTTTACATGGGGATTCTTGGGAAAAGATTCATGCAAACTATGCTTCTCGAGAAGAATATTTTACAAAGAAAGTTGATGGCATTGAATCACTTGCAGATGTGCGTACAAGAGTAGGTAGTGCTCTTGAAGATATTCTTGAGAAATATAAAGGCAAAAAGATTCTTGTGGTTAGTCATGGAACGCCACTCCGCATCATGGATGCTTTAACACACGCTCATGATATTGATACTCAGCACGAATTCTTTAAGAATGCAGAGTTCCGCGAAGTTTCTACAGTTAAGTTGCCACGAAATGAAAGTTTCGAAATCGACCTTCATCGACCATTTATTGATGATGTAGTTTTGGTGCACCCAAAAACTGGTCGAAAACTTAATCGAGTTATCGATGTCTTTGATTGCTGGTTTGAATCTGGTTCTATGCCTTATGGTGAGGCTGGATACGTTGGCAAACCAACATGCGGTATATATGACGGGGTAGAGTTCAACTTTAATCCTCAAGGTGGTTTGTTTTCTCGCCGACATGGTTTCCCAGCTGACTTTATTGCCGAAGGTCTCGATCAGACTCGAGGTTGGTTTTATTCAATGCTCGTTCTTGGCGTAGCGCTCTTTGGAAAGAGTCCATATAAGTCGGTAATTGTGAATGGTCTGGCATTGGCGGAAGATGGTCGCAAAATGTCAAAGAGTCTTAAGAACTACACCGATCCGATGGATTTGGTAAATAAGTACGGAGCCGATTCACTAAGATATTACATGCTTGCTTCACCAATTGTTCAGGGCGAAGATGTTGCTTTCTCGGATAAGGGAGTAGAGGAAGTCTCAAAGAAAATTGTAAATCGTCTTGATAATACGATGGCCTTTTATGAAATGTATGCAGGCGAAAAGCATGGCATGCACCCACATACTCATAATGTTCTTGATGCTTGGGCAGTGGCTCGTGTTCATGAGGCAACCGTTGCGGTAACCGAGGCTCTTGAAAAGCATGAAATTAATACTGCAGTGCGACCAATTGGAGACCTGATCGAGGATCTTTCGGTGTGGTATATTCGCCGATCACGTGATCGATTCAAGGCTGATGCTTCTCTTGATAAAACACAAGCCCTTGAAACATCTCGCTACGTTTTTGCTGAGACTGCAAAATTATTAGCTCCGTTTATGCCGTTCTTTGCCGAAGACATTTATGCTCGAGCAATGAAGGACTTTAAGGATTCTGACGATGCCGTTTTGAGTGTTCACTTGGCTGAATGGAGTAAGGTTGCCAAGGTTACTGATACTGAGCAGGCTGTTCTTAAGCGAATGGCTCATGTGCGCAAACTTGTAACTGCTGGTCTTGAATTGCGCATGAAAGCAAATAGTAAAGTACGACAACCACTTGCGAGCGCTACGGTTGCTGTTCGGGATTTGCCTGAACCATATCTTGATGTACTTAAGGATGAGCTCAACGTTAAAGAAATAATTGTTGTTGAAAAGCTCGATTCAGATATTGCGCTCGATACAACTCTTACTCCCGAGCTCAAAGAAGAGGGAATCATGCGCGAAATTATTCGAGCGGTACAAGATGCCCGTAAGGATGCTGGTCTTACAACGGGAGATCGGGCTATTCTTGAAATTACTCTTAAGACTCAAGAATTTGATGTTGCTGCTTTAGTACAGAAGCACAAGTCTATGTTGCAAAAAACTGCTCAGATCAGCGAGGTAAAGTTTATTGAGGGGGTTATTGGAAAAGATCTTGCTATTGAAGGTGCCACCCTTACACTCAGGGTTGTGTAGTTATGGCTTACCACATTCATACAACTCCAGGCTTTGTGGTTTCGAGTTTTAGTCGGGGTGAAGCGGATAAATACATTTATGTATTTACACGTGATTTAGGTATGATTGGAATAATTGCAAAAGGGGTTCGGCTTGAAAAATCAAAATTGCGTTATGCCGTGCAAGATTATGCATATGGCAGTTTTTCGGTTGTTCGAGGAAAGGAGGCGTGGCGACTTACGGGCGCCGAGGTTCCGGATACAAGCTATGTCGCCACGCCCACTACGGCACAAATACTCGCTTTACTACGCCGCTTGGTGCAGGGTGAAGAAGCTCAACCAGTCCTCTTTGATCTACTTAATCAGGACTTACACACCATGTGTTCACTAAGCGATGTGCAGCATATACATTTATGTGAACGCATGACCGTGTACCGCATGTTGTACCATTTGGGCTATATTCAACTGCCTAAAGAGTATGAATACCGCCTATCTTTACCGCTCATTGAAGCCGTAGAGGCAACAAAAAATGATATGCACCATATACTGAATGAAGTAAATGCCGCTCTTAAGATTGCGCATCTTTAGCAGGTGCAATACATACAACAAAAGTGTGTGGTATACTAATGAAAATGTTACCGCCAAATTCTCGTGAAAATGGTTCTCGTATGGATAAAATTCGTGAAAGTCTTTATTCACGAAACGGTTCTCCTATTGCGCGCAAAAGAATTACTTCAATTCATAAAGAAAATAGAGAAAACGTTCCACAGGATTGGGAGCACACAGAATCACTCAATAGTAATTCGGCCCCAGAGCAGGAAAGGTATACAACTCATATGTCATTCTTAACTAAAATTCTTATCGGTGCCGTAGTATTCTTTATTGCCTCACTCGGCATTGGCGCTTTTATATTTTTCCAAGGTGGCAATATAGTTTCTGCTGAAAACGTTGATATAGCAATTACTGCTCCAATATCAATCAATGGAGGCGACACGGTTAAAATGGATATTAATGTTATTAACCGCAATAATGTACTCCTCGAAGCAGTTGATTTAATTGTCACTTTTCCTTCGGGCGTAACTGATCTAATAACGACAACTAAAGAACTTAAAGAATACCGCAAGATTCTCCCTGATATAGAAGCCGGACGCAGTGCAGAGCATTCTGTGCAAGCTGTGGTTTATGGGCAAGAAAATACATCAAAAGATATTAATGTTCGAGTCGAGTACCGCGTTAAAGGATCAAATGCAGTATTCAGAAAGGAAAAGACGTATGCATTACTCCTTACTTCATCACCACTGAGTCTTCAGGTGAATGGTCCACAAGAAGTATATGCAGGGCAAGAAGTCGAGTATGCTTTTCTTATTACATCAAACTCTCGACAGCCATTAAAAAATCTCTTACTCAAACTTTCATATCCAACAGGATTCTCGTATACATCTTCGGATGTTAAGCCTGTGTACGACAATGCTACATGGAAAATTGGCGACATGACACCAGGAAGCCGTCGCGTAGTTAAAATTAAGGGTGTATGGCAAGGTCAGAACGAAGACGAACGTGTAATTAAAGCAAGTATCGGTACGCAAAGTACAAAGAGTGATAGGCAAATTGGTACAGAATTTGTAGGTACACAATATGCTATTCAAATTTCTAAGCCATTCCTTGCTCTTGATATTAGCCTTGAAGGTGATCGCTCTGGTTCAGATTATATTGGAATAATTAACGACTCTATTTCTGGAGAAATTAATTGGTTTAATAATCTTGATACCGCAGTCTCGCAAGGCGAAATCAGACTTAAGCTTGTGGGTAATGCTTTTGATAAGTATTCGATATCACCAGATCAAGGTCTCTTTAAGGCTGAAACTAATGAAATTGTTTGGAATACTCAAACTAACCGCGAGCTCATAAACATTGGGGCAGGCGAAGGCGGTCGCGTAACTTTTAGAATTATTCCTCGCGATCTTTCAAAGCTCAATGCTCCAGTTACGAATCCACAAATTACACTATCTGCAAGTGCAAAAGGTAACCGCAATTCAGAAGCAAGCGTTGTAAGTTCACTCGAATCTACTGCACGCCGAGTAATTAAAGTTTCTTCAAATCTTTCTTTGGCTACTGGTTCATATCGAAAAGAAGGTCCATTTACTAATACAGGTCCTTTTCCTCCAAAGGCTGAACAAGCAAGCACTTATACAGTTGTCTTCAAGATTTACAATACAGCCAATGCACTTTCAGGTACAACACTCACTGCAACTCTACCTCCGTACGTGACATGGCTAGGAAAAGTTGCACCTGCTACCGATTCAATTACATATTCAAAGCTCGATGGAAAACTTGTATGGAATGTTGGTTCAGTGCCAGCATATACAGGAACATCACAGCCTCCGCGCGAAATTGCTTTCCAAGTTTCTCTTGAACCTTCAGTGAATCAGATAGGAAGCGCAGCAAATCTTGTTCAGGACATTACAATATCGGGCCGTGACTCGTTTACAGGTGCAGAAATATCAGTAGAAAGGGCGCCCGTAACTACATTGGTTTCTGATAGTAATGCTCGCGAAGCTGATAGTAAAATCCAGCAATAGTTTGTTTTTTGGCGTAAAAAGAGTAAAATTGCTCCATGGCACACGACAAAGAAACACTCATGGAAAAAATCGTTTCCTTGAGTAAACGCAAGGGTTTTATTTACCAAGGTTCTGAAATATATGGTGGTTTGGCCGGCACATGGGATTACGGCCCTCTTGGTCTTGCACTCAAAAATACTATTAAATCACTTTGGTGGAAGCGTTTTGTTGATTCTCGCGAGGATATGTACGGAGTAGATGCTGCAATTCTTATGAATCAAAACGTTTGGAAAGCAAGTGGTCACGTTGGGGGATTCTCTGATCCTTTGGTTGATGACCTTGTTACAAAAAAACGTTACCGCGCTGATCATTTGCTCGAAGATGCCGGAATCAATCCTCTTGGAATGACTCCTGCTCAAATGGACGCTCTTATTAAAGAGAAAAAAGTAAAGAGCCCTGATGGAAACCCGCTTGGTGAAGTCCGCCAGTTCAATATGATGTTTAAGACACATGTGGGCGCTCTTCAAGATGAAACATCTATTTCATACCTACGACCAGAAACGGCGCAGGGAATGTTTGTGAACTTTAAGAATATCATTGATTCATTCCACCCAACACTGCCATTTGGTATGGCACAGATCGGAAAAGCTTTCCGTAACGAAATTGCTCCACGAGATTTTAACTTTAGATCTCGAGAATTTGAACAAATGGAAATTGAATACTTTGTTGACCCTCGATCCGAAGAAGGGGTAATGAAAGTATTTGACGAGCTCTATACTGAGCAGCTCGCTTTCTTGAATGACTTAGGTTTGCCACAAAGTAAAGTACATACACTCGAAGTTCCTGCTGCAGATCGTGCCCACTATTCAAAACGTAGCGTTGATACAGAATTTGATTTTCCATTTGGTAAAAAAGAATTGCTCGGTCTTGCATATCGTACAGATTACGATCTTAAAGCACATATCGAAGCAAGTGGTGTTGATTTGTCATACTTTGACGAAGCAACAAAACAGCGTTTTGTCCCACATTGTATTGAGCCAACATTTGGTGTTGATCGACTTGTTCTTGCTGTGCTTTCGAATGCTTATACCGAAGACGCTCTTGGTGGTGAGACTCGAACATACTTGGCGTTTTCACCAAAGATTTCTCCAGTACTTGCTGCTGTGTTTCCTTTGCTTAAGAATAAGCCTCAACTTATAGAAGAAGCTCGAAAAGTTTACAGTACACTGCGCAAAGAGTTTGGTGCAAGAATTTCTTTCGATGATAACGGCAACATTGGTAAACGCTATCGCCGACAAGACGAAATTGGTACACCATACTGTATTACTGTTGACTTTGATACTGTAGAAAAAGGTGCGGGTGTTACTGTGCGAAACCGTGATACAGGTACACAAGAGCGTATTCCTGTCGACGAGCTCGTGAACTTTCTTAAAAAGGCTTTAGGCTAATTATGTATGAGTATCAATCAATTCAAACTCAAAAACGGAGCAACGTGTATTGTTATTCCTGCTCAGGATAGTCCCTCGGTAACAGTTATGGCAATGGCGCGCATTGGTTCAAAGTACGAAAATGATTCAGAACGTGGCTTATCACATTTTCTTGAACATATGCTCTTTAAGGGTACAGAAAAATATCCAACTTCTGCAATAATTACCGAAAAGCTTGAAGGTGTTGGTGCTCACTACAATGCATTTACGAGTCATGAATTTACGGGGTACTATGCAAAAGTTGCTCGTACTAATGTTGAGCTTGCCATGGATATTATTGGCAGTATGTATACAAAACCTCTTTTTGACTCTGCTGAGCTTGAAAAAGAAAAGGGTGTTATTGTCGAAGAAATAAGAATGTATCGAGACATGCCTGACCGCCATGTTTGGGATGTTTATATGGAAGCTCTCCATGGAGATACTCCAGCAGGGCGTAATATTGCAGGTACTATTGAATCTGTGCGTTCATTCACACAAAAAGATTTTCAAAATTATTTTAAAAAAGGTTATGGCGGTGAATCGTCGATTGTTGTTGTAAGTGGGGGAGTTGATAGTGAGCAAGCTCGTAACCTTGTTGAAAAATATTTTAATGATATTCCTCAAGCACCAGCCCCTGTAAAAGTTGGTGTTGTAGAAAGACCAGTTGCCCCAACAGTTGTAGCTGATGTGCGCGAAACAGATCAAACTCATATTATAGTTGGAGTTCGAACATTTGGTGCCAATGATCCTCGACGATTTACTTTGCGTGTTCTTACTGCAGCTTTGGGTGGTGGAATGAGTTCTCGTCTCTTTAAAAAACTTCGCGATGAAATGGGTGTTGGCTACTATGTGCGAGCAGAGTATGATTCATACACTGACCATGGCTCACTTGCAATTTCAGCTGGTGTAGATAATTCGCGTATTGAAGAAGTGATTCCTGTCATACTAAGTGAATGTACAAAATTTGCTCAAACCCCAATGTCAGAAGCTGAGCTCAATAAGGTGAAAGAATATATTATTGGAAGCTCAATGCTCTCACTTGAATCTTCAGACGCTCAAGCAAATTACTGTGCAAATGCACTTATTTTACGAGGCGAAATTGAATCAATTGATTCAGTAGCACAAAAGATTCGCTCAGTATCTGCGGCAGATGTTCAAGCTTTAGCAAAGGAGCTATTTGTTACTCAGAACCTTGTTATGGCTTCAGTTGGCAGAGTTACCGAAGAACGAGCAAAGCCTTTGCTTAAATTTGTTTAGTACAAAGACTTGTATTTCAACCTGTGGTATTATCTCAGTATGAATGAGACCAAAACCACACACTCAATAACATCGGGTAGTATTGTCCGAACAATACTATTTTTAATGCTCGCTTGGGTATTAATTCAGATAAGTGACCTTGTTTTGGTAGTTTTGGCCGCTGTTGTTATTGCTTCATCGCTCGAGCCGGCAACTCTATGGTTGGCAAAGTATAAAATTAAACGTGTTCCTGCAACGATTCTTATCTACCTCGTCCTTGTAGGTCTTTTGTTCTGCTTCTTCCTCTTCTTTGTACCGTCTTTAGCTAATGAAGTGTTGGTGTATTTGAATTCTATGCCAAGCACAATTGACCTTTCGGTGATTTGGAGTCCGGTATCAAATATTAGTTCTTTAAACCAAATATCAGTACGTGAACTTGTTGAGGGTGCTCGAGATGTTGTATCAGGAACAGGGGAAGGAGCTTTTAAAACAGCGAGTGTTGTATTCGGAGGAGCCCTCTCGATTGTGCTTATGGTGGTACTGTCATTTTATTTGGCAGTACAAGAAGATGGAGTTGGCAGTTTTTTGCGACTCATTACTCCAATTAAGCAACACGACTATATTATCGACCTTTGGAAAAGGTCACAGAGAAAAATCGGCTTTTGGATGCAGGGGCAACTACTCCTTGGGGTTATTGTTGGTATATTAACCTATCTTGGTCTTATGCTCTTGGGTGTAAAGCATGCATTGCTCTTAGCGACTGTAGCTGCATTACTTGAAATCATCCCAGTGTTTGGTCCGATTTTGGCAGCAATTCCTGCACTTGCTATTGCAACCACTCAAGGGGGAGCAAGTCTGGCACTTTTAACTCTTGGTCTATATGTTATTATTCACCAGTTTGAAAATCATCTTTTGTACCCACTTGTGGTTAAAAAGATCGTAGGAGTTTCGCCAATCGTTGTTATCCTGGCTCTTGTTATTGGTGCAAAGCTTGCAGGTTTCCTTGGGGCACTATTGTCGGTTCCGCTCGCCGCAGCATTTATGGAATATGTTAATGATCTAGAAAAGCGAAAGTTTCATCACCAGCACACACATACACTGAATTAAAACGGAGTTAATCGTATGAAAAAACATTTTTATATTACAACCACATTACCCTATGTAAATTCTGACCCACATATTGGTTTTGCTATGGAAATTATTCGTGCCGATATTATTGCGCGCAATCGCGAAGAGCAGGGTGATACTGTATTTTTTAATACAGGCACTGATGAGCACGGTCTTAAGATTTACCAGAATGCTGTTGCTCAGAATGTTTCTCCTCAGGAATACGTTGATGGTTTTGCTCAAAAATTTAAGGATTTGCTACCTTTGCTTAACATAGCACCAACAGGCAACAATAGAATTACAAATTTTATTCGAACAACCGATGCTCAGCATATACATTCTGCGCAAGAATTTTGGAAAGTATGTGCACAGAACGGTTTTATCGAAAAAGCGACTCATAAAATTAAATATTGTGTTGGTTGCGAGCTCGAAAAAACAGAATCAGAACTTGTTGATGGACGCTGCCCGCTCCACCCCAACCGCGACATTGATGTATATGAAGAAGAAAACTATTTCTTTAAATTCTCAAAGTTTGGCGACTCTTTACTTAAAAAATATAAAGAACATGAGTCTCGAGGTGATTCTTTTGTAGTGCCGCAAGAACGTTTTGGTGAAATTAAATCGTTTGTAGAAGGCGGCCTCAATGATTTTAGTATTTCTCGTTTAGCATCTAAGATGCCTTGGGGAATTCCGGTCCCTGGTGATGAAAAGCACGTTATGTATGTTTGGTTTGATGCTCTGGTAAATTATATTTCTGCCGTAGGGTGGCCACACAATATGGAGCAGTTTAATGAGATTTGGAATGGTTCGGGTGGCGTTGTTCAGTACTGCGGAAAAGACAATTTACGACAACAGGCTGCAATGTGGCAAGCAATGCTTATGGCTGCTCAAATTACTCCGTCTCAGAAAATCATTATTAATGGTTTTATTATGAGTGGCGGTCAAAAAATGTCGAAGAGTCTTGGTAATGTTATAAGCCCGTATGACTTAGTTCGAGATTTTGGAGTCGACGCTGTGCGCTATTTTGTTGCTCAAGAACTTCATCCTTTTGAGGATAGTGATGTTACTCAAGAGCGCCTTTTGCAATCATATAATGCAGGGCTCGCAAATGGTTTAGGAAACCTCGTGAGTCGTGTTATGAAAATGGCCGAAACTCATGGTGTAAGCTGTGGAAGTGAAGGAGCAGTTCTAAAAAATGGTGCTTACGAAGCTAAAAATACTGAGATTCAAAACTGTTTTGCTCGCTATAATATCATGCAAGCAACATCAGTAATCTGGCAGATCATTCAAGAAGCTGATAAATTTATCCAGCTCGAACAGCCATTCAAGAAAATAAAGGTGGATGCAGAAGCTGCAAAGAAAGATATTGCCGCCCTCGTATTTGATGTTCAAGCACTCGGAAAGTTTTTAAAGCCGGTTATGCCAGAAACTTCACAAAAAATTCTTGATTGTGTTGCTTCAGGAAAAACACCAGCAACACCGCTTTTTGTTCGCAAATAGTTTCGGTCCGTGCAATACACGCGTAATTTGCAGCACAATAAATATATGTCTTCAGAATTAAAAATATTTGACACACACTGTCACATTAACTTTAGTGAATACGATAGTGATAGGGATGAGGTAATTAAGCGCGCCAAAAGCGCAGGTATCGGAGCTTTTATTATCGGTACAGGGGCTCAAACTTCTGCAGAGGCTGTTCAGCTTGCGCAAAAATATGATTCTCTGTGGGCAATTGTTGGCATACACCCAGTGCATGTTAGTGATCAAGAACATGAAGGCAAAATAATTAAGGGTGAAAAATACGATGCTTCAATTTTCGAGAAGCTCATTGCAGAGCCTCGAGTAATTGGCGTGGGGGAATGCGGCTTTGATTTTTATCACAACGAACCAATAACTTTTAGTGCCCAAAAGGAGATTTTTGAGGCCCAAATGAATTTGGCTCAAAAGTATGCAAAGCCTGTCATGCTCCATATACGAAACCCTCAACCGAACAATGTTAGTTGGAATATGAATGCTTATGAAGAATCGTATAAAGTCGCACAAGTCTTTCCAAATGTGCGGGGGAATGTTCACTTTTTTGCCGGCACACAAAAGGATGCTCAAAAGTTTCTTGATCTTGGTTACACTATTTCCTTTACGGGAGTAATTACTTTTGCGCCTATGTATCAAGAATTAGTTGCATATGTTCCTCTCGACCGAATTATGTCAGAAACTGATGCTCCATACGTTGCTCCTGTTCCTGTGCGTGGCCAAAGAGCGGAACCTGCCCATGTAGTACATGTTATTGAGGCTATAGCTCGTTTTAAAGGGATTTCTTACGAAGAAGCAGTCAATGTGCTCAATACTACAACTCGCGCCCATTACGGCATTTAAAGGCTATATCAAGGTCTTTTGGTAGTTTGAACCAGTCTCAATTTTTTATAGAATTGTTGAACATTTTTTCATAATTATTTGATTGTATCGGCGTATGGTGTAAGAGGCCGTTATGTTTGCAATATGCTGTTCGGTGTGGTAATGTTGCGCTACGTGCACATTATAAAGTAATAGCGAACAGTCGTGGGTTTGCACGACCATGCTCCGCTTATGGCGGATTACTGCTCGCAGAAATGTATGGCAACAGAATCACTCCGAGATTCAAAGGTATACGAAATCGGCTACCTCTTGATCTCATCAATTCCACCTGAAAAGGTTGAAGATGAAGTAACTTTTATTAAAGGACTTCTTGAAAAAGGCTCAGCTTCAGAGATCGGAAGAGC
>CAZGUZ010000006.1:0-18695 GCA_964529025.1 uncultured Candidatus Saccharibacteria bacterium | reverse complement strand
TTCAGTAATTGCTGAAGGTGCTCCAGAACTTCAGAAGCTTGCGTATGAAATGCGCAAAAAGATTGGTGCGGTATATCACAAATATCAAGAAGGATACTTTGGCTGGATCAAGTTTGAACTTGAACCTTCAAAGATCGAAGCTGTAAAGACAGCTCTTGATGCTCGTGAATCAGTACTTCGACAGCTTATTATTACAACTACAAAAGAGAATATTTTCCTCGGAAAGACTCTTACAGCAGCTAAGGCAGAAGAAGTAGCTGCAGCAGCCGAAAAAGAAGTTGTAGTAGCAGAAGGCGAAGTAGCAGCTCCAGTTAATGCCGAAGAGGTAAAAGCATAGTAACAGCAATGTAAACGGGCTTGTGCTATTACAAAGTAAGTAAGTACTATGTATATTAACAAAGCAATTGTATATGGAAACCTCACGCGAGACCCCGAAATGCGTGCTCTTCCATCAGGAATTAAAGTTTGTTCTCTCAGTGTAGCCACAAACCGTGTTTGGAAAGACAAAAACGGAGCACGACAAGAAAGCGCTGATTATCACAACGTAGTAGTCTTTGGTCGCCAAGCCGAGACAGCTGCTCAGTATCTTAAAAAAGGTGCAGGAGTATTTGTTGAAGGGCGAATGCAGACACGAAGTTGGGATGATAAAGACGGCCAAAAGAAGTATCGAACCGAAATTGTAGCCGACCGAGTACAGTTTGGCCCACGAGGCGGTGCAGGTGGAGCGGGCGGCGGTTTCGCAGCGGGCGAATCATTTGGGGGTACTGCAACAGCAGCCTCAAGTTCAAAGCCAGCAAAAGCAGCAGGTACAAAACCATCAGAAATTGATGCTCCAGCGCTCGATACTATCGAATACCCTGAAGAAGAAATCAATCCAGACGATATCCCGTTCTAGTTAATAATTCAATTATATAAAATTATGAAGCAGTGTTATTTTTCTCATAACAATATCAAGCATATTGATTATAAGGATACAGCAATTCTTAAGAAGTTCTTGAACCCACACGGCCGAATGATCAGTCGCCGAAAGACTGGTGTTTGCGCTAAGAGTCAGCGACAGCTCGACACAGCAGTTAAACGAGCACGATTCTTAGGTCTACTCCCTTACGTAGCTCGATAAAAAGAGTCATAAGAAACAAAAAAACACCCAGCGGGTGTTTTTTTGTTTGTGTATACCCACAGTCTTGAGACTTTGTACTAGGGAAATTATTTACCTACACGCTCACGATATTCACCAGTTTCTGTATTGAGTCTTACAATGTCGCCTTCGGTAACAAAGAGGGGAACGTTAATTACAGCGCCAGTTTCGAGTACAACCTGCTTACTGCCTCCTGTAGCTGTATCGCCACGAACACCTGGGGGAGCCTCGGTGACTTTGAGCTCAACAGTAATAGGATACTTAAAACCAAGTGGCTTTTCTTTAAAGAGAAGCTGAGTGATAAGGCTATTTGCCTTAAGGAAGCGAGCTTGGTCACCCATAGTTTCTTGAGGAATACTAAAACGCTTACCTGGATCACTTGCTTCACAGAACCAGAATTCTCCGCGGTTTGTGTAAAGATATTTAACTTCACGAGTGTCAATCTCGGCTTCTTCTACTTTTTCTGATTGGTGAAACGAGTGCTCAGCAACCTTTCCTGTGAAAAGATTCTTAAGTTTCGTGGCGTTTACAGGTTTTCGCTGTTGTTTGCGAAAAACATGAGACGAAATTACTTCGTAAGGTTGTCCATCGAGCACAATATACTTTCGTTCTACTACTTCGTTATATTCAAGCATGGGAATAATAATTATCTAGCTATGTCGTAAGAATACGGGCATTGTATAGTAGATATGACTAAAAGTCTAATTATTCAGGAGCTTCTTCGGTAGAATCTTCACTTGGTGCTTTGTGAGCAAAGTTACTACCTTCGCTTGAAAGTCGTTCACGGATTTGAGCTAAGATTTCGCCACGTAGGTCAGGGGTATCCTTAAGAAACTGTCGTGTTGAGTCATATCCACGGCCAAGCTTAATTTCTTTGTAAGAATATGAGCTTCCAGATTTCTGAATAAGCCCCATCTTTTCGCCAAGAGCAATGATTTCTCCTTCTTGAGAAATACCTTCGTTATACATAAGATCAAATTCTGTCTGGCGGAAAGGGGCAGCCACCTTATTTTTTACAACCTTTACTCGTACACGACCACCCATGACTTCCTCGCCCTTTTTAATTTGAGCAATTCTTCGAATGTCGAGGCGTACTGACGTGTAGAATTTAAGAGCTTTTCCTCCTGGTGTGGTTTCTGGGTTACCAAACATAACACCAATTTGCATACGAATTTGGTTAATAAAGATAACGACAGTCTTAGAATGAGCAACAATTGCTGTGAGTTTTCGTAGGGCTTGGCTCATAAGTCGAGCTTGTTTGCCTACATGGTGTGCACCCATATCACCCTCAATTTCATCCTTTGGGGTAAGGGCAGCTACTGAGTCGATAACAATTACATCCATTTTACCTGTACGTACAAGACTTTCAACAATTTCAAGAGCTTGTTCACCCGATTCTGGTTGAGAAATAAGGAGCTCATCAGTCTTTACACCAATACGCTTAGCATATTCAGGGTCCATAGCGTGCTCGGCATCGATAAAGGCACAAATACCGCTACCTTTTTGAGCTTCAGCAATAATGTGAAGGGAAAGAGTCGTCTTACCAGATGATTCTGGGCCAAAAATTTCGATAATACGGCCACGTGGCATACCGCCAACACCAAGAGCTGCATCAAGACCAATTGAGCCTGTTGGAATAGCATTAACGTCAACGCGTGGTTTTTCACCAAGCTTCATAATTGCTTCATCGCCGAATTTCGATCGAATTGCTGAAATAGTATCTTTAATCCCATCAATTGGATTTTTTGTTGTTGCTGTACTTGCTGCTGTGGGGGTTGTTGTTTTTTGTTTCTTTGCTGCCATATATTTGGTAATTATTAGATGTGATCAACTATAGCAATGATACATTAAAATAGTCTGAATAACTATTGAAATTATTCTAAATTTCTTGAGTACTATTTTATTTTCTTGGGGAAAGAGCGGGGGAAGAAGTGGAAAGCTTTACTTTGTCTTGTGTGCTAGTTGCAAGAGCCTGCCGATTAAATTCAAGTAATTGAGTATCAGTTCTGCCAAAGCGGTCGGTGTTGGTAATGCGCAGTATATTGTACCCCTCATGGAGCAAAACGGTTTCAAAGAAAGCACCCTCCGAAGTAATTGATATAGGGAAGTCATTGAGCGTAAGTTTTTTGCTTGAACGAACCTTTCCGTAAAGACTAATTGCTGCGGTAGTCGTTGAGGATCCATTTTCGGGGTGTAATACCGTGATTCTTGGGCCAATGATGAGTCCTCGAGCTGTGTAGATTGCGTAAAATACTATTCCAAACGATACAATTACAATACTGCTTACTTTAATGATGAAGGCAGTTGTGAGGCGAGACATTTAATTGAAGCTTAATTAGCCTTTTATTCGTTTGGAACCTCGTCACTGTGAGCTTCGTCACCACCTCTGCCAAAGACCTCGCGCGGTTTTGAACCGTTTGCAGGGCCAATGATTCCACGCTTTTCGAGCATATCAACAATACGAGCGGCACGACCATAACCCAAGCCTAAACGGCGCTGTAAGAAGGATGTCGATGCTTTTCCAGTCTCAAGTACGACAGCTCGAGCATCTTCGTACATATCATCTTCTTCTTGCATATCATCATCTCCACCAAATTCACTATTAAAAATAGCATCTTGGCCAGCTTCTTGCGGAGTAAGATTGATTTCGGCCATTACTTCGTCGCGGTATTGGTCATGAAGGAATTGAACCACTTTTTTAAGTTCATTTTCGGATACATAGGCTGATTGTAGGCGAACCGGCTTAGCCATATCTGCTCCTTGGTAGAGCATGTCTCCGGCACCGAGCAATTTTTCGGCTCCAGCTGCATCAAGAATGGTTCGTGAATCAATTTGTGAAGCAACTTGAAGGGCAACACGAGTAGGAACGTTGGCTTTAATGAGACCTGTAATAACGTTTACACTCGGTCTTTGTGTTGAAAGGATGAGGTGAATACCAACAGCACGACTCATTTGTGCTAGGCGAACAATGGCAGCCTCAAGCTCGCGAGGGTATGTTTGCA
The DNA here is from genome assembly GCA_964529025.1 of uncultured Candidatus Saccharibacteria bacterium. Lineage (GTDB taxonomy): Bacteria > Patescibacteriota > Minisyncoccia > Phycocordibacterales > PALSA-1337 > CAZGUZ01. The sequence continues at coordinate 14,555 of CAZGUZ010000006.1, read as the reverse complement.
TAATGTCGGCCAATTCGTCGATGATGATAACCATATAAGGCATAGTCTCGGGCATGGTCTTATGATCGATTTCCTCGCCATTTTCTTTTGCTGTGCGGGCTAGTTCAAGGGCAGGTGCGAGCACATTGGTATGGTATGAGCCAATGTCACGAACAGCATTCTTTTCGAGAATGTCATAGCGGCGCTGCATTTCTTTTCCAGCCCATTTTAGAGCAAGAATAGCCTTCTTTGGATCAGTAATAACAGGTGTTAAGAGGTGTGGAATCTTATTGTAGAGCGTCAATTCAACTCGCTTTGGGTCGATAAGAATAAATTTAAGGTTTTCAGGGGCGTTTCTAAAGAGTAATGAAGTAATGAGAGTGTGGATGGTTACAGACTTTCCTGAACCTGTAGCACCAGCAACAAGCATGTGAGGAGCTTTAGCGAGATCAGCAAAGTATGATTTGCCCGTAATTCCTTTGCCCATTGATACTAAAAGAGGTTTTGGACTTGCTTGATAGTCATCACTTGCAAGCAAAGAGGCAAGGCCGACAGTGGTTTTTGTTGTGTTTGGAATTTCAATACCCACCAATGATTTACCTGGAATAGGTGCTTCGATACGAATTGGGTGAGCTGCGAGTGCCAAAGCAAGGTCATTGTTAAGACCTACAATTTTAGAAAGCTTTACACCTTCAGCTGGCTTAAGGGCATAGCGTGTGACTGATGGACCAATTGAGATTTCATCCATTTCAACACTAATACCGAAATTCATAAGGGTTCGCTTAATAATATTGGCATTAGCTTTAATGTCGCCAACTTCTGGCTTACCTTTATCTTTTTCAAGCAAAGAAAGAGGGGGAGGGCTGAATGTTTTGGTCGAGATTGTAAATTTAGGCTGTTGTTCCATAGCCTTTTGTTCAGCATCGGTAAAAGAGAGGGATTCAGATTTTGATTTACCACTCTTTTCTTCGCGATTTTGCTGAAGCACCGCTCGAGCATTTTGCAAAACAGTAGCATCGTCGTGGATATCATCCTCAGCCCCATTTCCTTCTTGTGGGGTGATTTCTGGATCTTGATCAGGGTCCATGTCTGCACTTGAACCGCCAAACACTTTTTGTTTCATTGAAGCAAAAAGAGATTGTTTTCCATCTTGATTTGATACTTCAGAATCAGATGATCCTTTGCCGACCACACTATTAATGTCTTGCATTTGTAGTGGGGCAGTAGAGCCAGCTTTATTTGTCGGAGGAAGAACTGAGAACTTTCTCCAGAACAAGATGTCGTCGAGAGTGATGTGGGTATCAAATGTTACAAGAAGGGAGATTGCAAGGATTGCAATAAGGAGGGCAGCGGCTGCATACACATCAAGGAGTGATATGAATGGTGTTGAAATGAGCTTTCCGATGTAGCCTCCAGAGTGACTTGGCAACATGTGGATAAGTCCCAAACCAGAAAAAAAGAACAGGGAAGCGCCAATGAGTCTTGAAATCTCAAGTTCACGTTTTGCACCTTTCAAAAATGAATATGCAAAAAGCATGAGGACGAGTGGGATCAAATAATAACCAATACCAGAAAGTTTGGTAAGAATTTTAAAAGCGTAATCCCCTGCTACCCCTGCTTTTCCGAATGCTGCTAATAAAGAAATGATTGCTAGAGCAACACAAAAAATTGCTCCAATTGCTTGCACTGTCTCATGTTTGAGTTCCCTTCGTACAGTCTTTGTAGGTGTGTCATCAAAGTCGATTTTCTCCTGTTTTTTTCGCGCCATATGGGCATATTATATCACAATCCTCTAGCAGAGAACATAAAAAAAGCCTTGTATAGCTTTACTTTTTTGGCATAAAGGACGATAATGTCTTATAAGAAAATAATTTCATATTAAAGACATATAAAGGTCATAAAGATATATAGCAATACAAAAGACATGGATAAAGGAAATAAAAATAATCTAGGACAGAACTATATTCAAAAACTCAAAGAAATAGGCATTTTTAGTGGCGAAGAGCACTTAATGTATGTCCTTAAGAAGTCTGAACGCATATTAGCTGCCCTTTATCTTGTGTCTGACCTTTTGAGCGATAGTGAGCCTTTAAAGTGGACACTGCGTGAGCGTGGTGCGGATATTCACTCATTGAGTTTCTTAATGAATACTGGTGACCCAACTCAAAAAAATGTCGCTTTGCAAAATCTATTCCTTTCAATAACCGAAACAGTTTCGTATTTGCGTGTCGGTCTCTTATCAGGCCTTATTACACAGATGAATTTTGATTTGCTCGATCAAGAGCTTATGTTGCTCGTCGACACACTCAATGAGCGTGCACAAGAAGAGCGAAGATCTCATGGTTATGTACTCTCTGAAACCTTTTTCGATACTACAGGAGTTGCAGAACAGGTGCTCTCAAAATTCTCAAAAAATAATAGAGGACAAAATATATTGCGAAATGGTAACCGTGCCCACACCCCCCTTTCTCAAAAAGACAGTCTTAGTAAAAGACAAGATAAATTCGGCGGTGCTCGTGACTCGGGTGTTGGGCAAGCTTCGGCAGAACAAGCTGCATTTAATGATGTTGTTATTAACTACAATGGATCGGGGTATCCTGGAGGAGCAAAGCCACTCGGTATCGGTCAAGGTCAGAGTTCAGTAGAGGTTTCTCCTGTAGAGGTTAAAAAAGACAATAGACGCACTAAGATACTTGATCTTGTGAGTAAGCGATCTGGTCTAACTATTAAGGACTTTGCTGAGGTGATAAAGGACTGTAGTGAGAAGACTATCCAAAGAGAATTAGTTGAACTGGTTGAACAAGGAGTATTAGTGCGACAAGGTGAACGTCGATGGAGTACGTATTCACTCCGAGTAAATTAGCTCACTGTGCGTTTGGTACCCTAGGTACTAAACAGCCCCGAAGTTACTTTTGGTGTTATAAATACCCTTAAAATATTGACTTTGGGGCCAGTTCTAGTAGAATAGGTACTTGTGGATACCAAGTGCTGAAATATCAAGCTTTTAAGCCTTTTAGGGCTAAAAAAGCTGTTTCGGTGGTAGTTATCCACATTGAATTTTGCGGGGTTCGAAAACAGTTCTATAATTAGGCTATCCTACCCCGACGGAACGTTGACAATTGCATAGAGATCTAAATTCAGAAATTCTGTTTTATTCCGTCACGTCCGCATATCCGTATTCAGTCTCAATTTAACAACTATCCTTAATACTCGTGTCGATAAATGAGTAGTAAGGAATAGTGAAGTTGATGTGTACGCAGCGAGTTGTATCGGTGCGCGCATTGTTTATTAGTTAGTTGTTCGTGGAGATATGTCTTCTCACTGATTATTATCAATTAAACGAGAAGGTATATTTCCGTTCATTACAATCATTCATTATATGAAGAAATTTATTCTTAGTAGTGTTGTAGCCTTCGCAGTTGTTCTTGGAGCTTTTGCTTCAACAGCTCAGGCTTACAACTTTGCTTCAGACCTTACAGTTGGCAGCACAGGTGCTGATGTGGTAGCACTTCAGACAGCGCTTGTTAACGGAGGATACCTTGTTATGCCAGCTGGCACAGCAATGGGATACTTTGGTCAGGTTACAAAGACAGCGGTTGCTAAGTACCAGGCTAGTGTAGGACTTCCTTCAACAGGATTCTTTGGTCCAATGACACGAGCTAAGTTGTCATCAGGTTCTGTAGTTTCTACAGTTCCTTCAACTGGTGTTACTTCAACAGTTGCTGGATGTACTCCAGGAGCTATGTTTAGTTCAACAACTGGACAGAAGTGCAACGGTTCAACAACAACAATCTCAACTTCTGGTGAAGAAGGAGAACTTGATAACTTCGATGAAATCGGAGGTGTTGAATCAACACTCGACGAAGGTGATGAAGACGTAGAAGTTCTCGGCTTTGAATTCGAAGCAAAGGATTCAGACATGCTTGTAGAACGAGTAGACGTTGACTTCACAATCGGTTCTGGTGGTAGTTCAAAGCTCGATGATTACATCACAGGTGTTAAGCTCGTTCTTGACGGCAAGGAGATCGCTTCTGCTGACGTAGACGAAGCTGATGAAGACAATGATGTTTGGTCATTCCGATTTAAGGGACTAAAGGGAGTTGTTTCAGAAGATGAAACAGCAGAACTTTATGTAACAGTAGATGCTGTTTCAAACCTTGATACAGATGATGCAGACGTTAGTCTAACAGTCGAGATTCCAGCTGATGGTATCCGAGCAGTTGACGGTGCAGGTATCTCAGATACTTATGTTAGTGCAGATGAATTGGAAGAGTCATTCGACATGGATTCTGTAACAGCAGGTGATCTTGATATCACAGAGGCTGATGAATCTCCAAAGGCAGCAACAGTTAAGGTTGACGACGAAGACAGTACAAAGGATGTAACACTCCTTGTATTTGAACTCGAAGCTGACAATCAGGATATCGACATCACAGACCTTCCAGTTGGACTTGGTTCAACAGGAGCAACTGTGTATGAAGTTATCAAGTCTGTAAAACTCGTTCAGGGTTCAAAGACACTTGATACAGTTTCTATCCCTTCTTCAGCTAGTGGTAACTACTACCGAGCCCTCTTTGAGGATGTAGACGTTACTATTGAAGATGGTGATACAGAGACATTCAAGGTTATTGCAGAAATCAATGACATTGAAGGAAACTTCACAGCAGGCGACTCTGTAACTGCTTCATCAACAGAAGTAACTACAGGTTGGGATGTTGAAGATTCAGAAGGTGATGATGTTACTCCAAACGGAACAGCCGATGGAGAAGCTCAAACATTCCGATCTGAAGGAATCAGTGTAGTATTTAAGGCAGAAGATTCAAGTATCGAAGATAGTGACACTAACTCTGAAGATCGCGGTGTGTTCACAATCGATTACGAAGTTGAGGCTTTTGAAGAAACAGCTTATATCGAACTTGGTACATCATCACGTGCAACAGCAGAAAACAATACTGGTGCAAATTACGTGATTGAAGACACAAGTAATAACATTATTTCTTCAGGTACAACAACAGTTGATCTCTCACTTCTAAGTGGCGGATCAGTTGATAGTAACAACTTTGTACGAATCAATGCAGGAAGCAAGGCAACATTCCGATTGAAGGTATGGTTTGACCCAGCAGCTGCAGCAGTTGCTCGACTCCAGCTTTACTCTGTAAACTATGCAGCAACAGCAGTTGATGCAACAACACAGGAAGTTGTAGCTCCAGCAAATGATTTCGACACAGGTTCTGAAAGTATCAATAACTAACCATTGGGTAGCTGGATAAAACCTCTACAAATTGTTAAGTTAAGATAAAAAAGCAAAAAACCACCCGAAAGGGTGGTTTTTTGTTGTCTGCCATATCTGGTGGGAATAACTAATATATGCTTTGTGGAATTAAAAAGTATATAATACTTATATATGTTCGACCAAACTTTTTTTAAATTTGTTACCGGCTTTACTTTGATATTAGCCGCAAGTTTTATTGTTATGTATATTGCAACAGTTATTCACGATGAGCCTTCAGCTGCAGATATACAGGCGGTAGATAATACAGCGGCGGCAGTAATTGAGTCCTTGAAATAGTTGCCCTCGACTTGCTGAAAGAATTTGATTCTTTCTCAATAAAAAATTTATTTTTTCTTCATACTGTTTTGCTAGCATGTTTGTATGAAGAAATTTTTTACAATTACATATTCTGTTATTTCGCTATTTTTATTAATGTTTCCTTCGGGAGTTCGTGCACAGACTATTAGTACCAATACAGTTTGGGAAAAGGGAGTCTATAACATAAATGAAGATTTAATTATTGAAGAAGGATCTAAACTTACAATTTCACCAGGAGCTCGTTTAGTTTTTAACGATGGCAAGGTGATGCAAGTGTTAGGCGATTTAGTTGTTGGTTCGAGCGGGTCGAATGGTTCGGGGAGTGCAGAGAAGGTGGTCTTTGAAGGCTCTCAAGCGCCTAATGATTTTATGGGTGATGCCGAGGATGGGGTCGTTGATATTATTGCTGGGGAAGGTTTTATAGCCACTTGGTCTATATCAGTCTCGGGCTCTGCATTGTTTAATGGTGTGGAATTTAAAAATTCAACACAGGGACTCGAAGCCTTTGGAGGTACGGTAGAAATGAAAGATGTAACGATGCAGAATCTCGGTTGGTGTTTTAGTCTTGATCAAGAAACACACTTTAAGCTTGTTGACCTAGAGTGCAAGAGTCAGACTATGGGTAGTGGCATTTCTGGCCAGTCAGAGGGCAGTTTAAAGTCGGTTAGTTTCATTGATATGAAGAATTCAGGTGAGGTTCTTGGTTTGTATAATTCTAATATCAACATTGAAGATGTAAGTATTAAGGTTCGGGGGCGTCAAAAGGGTATAGTATTTAATCGAGGAGAGTATTCACTTTTTGATTCAAGGGTGTATTTTAATGACGGCACAATCGTTGATACTGAGGGTGGTGTGAGTGTGTCAGGTGTGCAGTCGGACTTAAATAATCAAACTAGGGGAATCACTGCATACGAGAATACACTAGTATTGGTCGCTTCTACTACATTCCATGATTTGGGTTACGGTATTCATAATTTTGGTGGAGAAATACAGGTTGCATCTTCTACATTTGAGAATAATGATATTGCAGTCTTTCAAACTCCATTAGCTCAAGTGGGGATTAATTATGGTATTGGCGGTGATGTCTCTGGATCTTCGGGACTCGGTGATTTAGTAACTCTGTCTGGATCTAGAGTTCTTAATAATATTTTTGATATTAAGAACGATATGCTTGAGCCTATAAATGCCCAAGGTGTTTGGTGGGGAGGTTTAGCACCTAAAATTGAGGGTGTGGTCGATGTAAAAAACCCTTTAGCCAATGACCCTTGGTTATTACAAACACAAACTACTTGCTGTGCTTCGGTAGTTCTAATTCCTGGTTTTCAAGCCTCACAACTTGGTTTAATGAGTAGTGATGATATTAAAGATGTCTTATGGGTTCCACACAATAATGGTGATGTTCGAAGCCTGTTCTTCGATAGTGCCGGTGAAAGCAATCATGGCATACGCGCATTTGAAATACTCAATTCTGTATTCGGCAAGGAATACTATGCACCGATAACTCATCATCTCAATTCGTTAGTCGATAGGGGTGTAATAGCATCATGGTCAGACTTTCCATACGACTGGCGCTATAGTATTTTTAATATACAAGCATCTTCTACCGAAAACGGTGATAAGGGTTTGGAAAAGCTCCGCCAGCTTGTGCTTGAAGAGTCACTGCGCTCAAAGAATGGAAAGGTGACACTTATTGCCCATAGTAATGGAGGACTAGTAACGCGAGCATTAATTGCTCAGTATCCAGACATATCAACAAAAATAGAATCAATAATTTATGTTGGAGTGCCACATATAGGAACACCAAAAGCCATTGCTAGTCTGCTTCATGGCGCAGGAGAGTCTATTCTTGCAGGTATACTCATGCGAGCAAAAACAGCTCGTGACTTCGGATTAACATTACCGGGAGCTTTCGGACTACTACCACACCCTTCGTTCTTTAGTGAGGCTCTAAAGCCTGTAATCACTTTTTCAACATCAACTCAGAAGCTACTCGGAATTAATCAAGGCTCAATTAATCAAATAAAGTCACTTGATAGCTTTCTAACCAAAATCAGGACAGGAGCAAAAGATACAACACAACTCAGTGTTCCAAGTTCGTTAAGTGGAACTCTACTGGGTGCTGCTCGTGGCGAACAAAATAGAATTGCAATAAATGAGCAAAAGGCATTCAAAGAGTATTCAATTTATGGAACAGGTATACCAACAATTGAAACCCTGGCATACAAGTCGAAAGACGATTCATGTAAGGTGACTCGGCTCAATAAATGTAATTTAGAGAATCTTCTCTTACCAACATACCAGATGTCAAAAAAGGGTGACGGGACAGTTTTGAGCTTGTCAGCTTCAAGGGTCGGTATTCCTTTCGAGGTTGATCTTTTGAAAGAGTCACAACAGCAAGATGATGAAAAGATTGAACATGCAACATTATTCAAGTCTCAAAAAATTAAAGACATAATTACTCAAATTATTGAACAAAGTGATGGTGAACAGATTTTAGCATTTGCGCAAGAGTCTGTGGATCAAAAAATGAGTACCAAAGAAAATAACGATGAAAGTAGTGGTGCTGATGTACAGCAAATAATTAGCATACACTCCCCGGTAGCATTGCATGTGTATGATTCATACGGCAATCATACTGGCCCACAAATTAGAACTGACTTAGACACACTGCCAGAAGATTTTCTATTTATCGATGAAGAAATTCCTGGAAGCACATACATTGATCAGGGCCATGAGGCAAGTATCTACCTCTCTACTGTAGAACCTATTTCGATCGAACTCATCGGTACTGATGTCGGAAAATTTTCTCTTGATATTACCACTCAGATTGGCGATAAAGTTATTGATACAAAAAACTATACTGATATTCCTGTAATAGTTGGGTCGCAGGTACAGCTCGATCTTGATCAAAAAATCTCAGAGACAAGTACAACCACTGCAGTTACTTTTAAGCAACTTCCGCAACTAAAAGTAGATATTGATGCAGACGGGAAAGTTGACTCAATAGTGAGTCACGATCAAAAAAATCAACATCAAGAAAAGAAAAGACTTAAACTTGAAATGCTTAAATTTATTTTGAGCAAATATTTTGACGCTCACTTTAATAAAATATACATAGATCAACTCCAACAATTTATTAAAAAGCTCGGCGAAATTAAAAAGGAAAAAACTGATGAGCAAATTTATAAAATAAATTATAAAAATGAGGCTCTGGTATTTAAGAGTCTCAGAGTAAATAAAAAACAAATGATAAAGGTGGGTGAAAAGCTTCATCACACACAGCAAGATCAACAAAAGATCAAGAATTTTATTGATACAGAGTTTGAGCAATTGCTTAAATCAGAATAAAAAAAGTGTGTACTACGAGTGGGGCAGGGGAGCGATACAATTTGGTATGGTGTAATTTGCTTTGAGCATGGCCATTTTCGCTCGACGTCAACGATTGACTTATGTTAAAAATTAGGTAATATGTAAATAAAGGCCAAAGACAGAAGGCAATGCGCAAGCATACAAGTCCTTCCGAGGTTAACGCATCCGCGCACTCTCACAGAGCTCGGGCCTTTATTAAAAGGTCGTTTAACGCATATAAAATAATTATATATGGCACTTACAAAAGCAAAGAAGGCAAGTGTGTTTGAAAAAATCGAATCAATTGCAAAGGGTGCTCAGTCAATTGCATTCGTGAGTTTTAATAAGCTTAAGGTGTCAGATGCAAATGCTCTACGCCGAAGTCTTAAGGCTCAAGAAGTAGGTTTCACTGTAGCAAAGAAATCAATCATTCGAAAAGCTCTCGAGAAGATGGGATACATAGGTACCTTTCCAGAGCTCGAAGGAGAAATTGGTTTGGCCTACGGAAAAGATCTCATTGCTCCAGCACGTGAAGCATATGAGTATCAGAAAAAGCTCAAAGATATTGTAACAATTATCGGAGGAGTTTTTGATGGTCAGTTCAAGTCAAAAGAAGAGATGTTGCAAATTGCAACCATTCCTTCACAGAAGACTTTGTATGCAATGTTCGCAAATGTTATCAATTCTCCAATCCAGGGATTTGTTATGGCATTAGATCAAATTGCAAAAAAGAAATCATAATATTATTTAATTTATTTTTAACACAATGAGTACCGTAGAAATTCCAGCAAAGTTCCAGTCTCTCGTTGATTCAATCGAGAAGATGTCAGTTCTTGAACTTCATGAGCTTGTGAAAGTTCTCGAAGCAAAGTTTGAAGTTTCAGCAGCAGCAGTTGCAGTAGCTGCTCCAGCAGCAGGTGCAGCAGCAGCTTCAGAAGAAAAGAGTACAGTAGCTGTACACCTCGCAGCAGCAGGTGATCAGAAGATTGCAGTGATCAAGGTTGTTAAGGAAGCTCTTGGTCTTGGTCTTAAGGAAGCAAAGGACCTCGTTGATGGAGCACCAGCTCTTATCAAGGACGGCATGAAGAAGGAAGATGCTGATGCTTTGAAGAAGCAGATTGAAGCAGCAGGTGGTAAGGTTGAATATAAGTAGTTTCTACTACGGTCAACATTACGACACGATAAAGGCGCCGAAAGGCGCTTTTATCTTTTGCTCGGGAATGGTAAAATACCCCCTGTATTAATGTAATGCCGTGCGACGACTTTCGCCACACTGGATACCAGAAATTCAATAACGATATGGATATACTATCAAAACTATTTGGCTCAGAAGACCGCATTAAGATACTCCGCCTTTTTCTATTCTCTTCAACTGAAACTTTTTCTTTTGAAGATATCGTTGCTCGAACACGAGTTGAAACACGCGATACTAAAAAAGAAATTGCGCTATTGCAAAACATTGGTCTTATAAAGAAAAAGCCTTTTGTAAAAGATATTGTTAAAAAGGTTCGCGGCAAAGAACTTATTGTTAAAGAAAAGGGTAATGGCTTTACGCTCGATGATAAGTTTCCATATTTACTCTCTCTTAAGAACTTGCTTATTACCGTAAGTTTGCACGACAATAACGATATCATTGAACGTATTTCTAAAGTCGGCAGAATCAAGGCTCTTATAGTTGCGGGTGTCTTTATTCAAGATTGGGAAAGTCGAGTAGATATGCTTGTTGTGGGTGAAGGAATTTCCATGGCACGACTTGATTCGGTGGTTAAGATCCTTGAATCAGAGATTGGCAAAGAAATTCGCTATTCAGCTTTTGAAACGCCAGACTTTGAATATCGCTTGGGTATATATGATAAGCTTATCCGCGATATCCTTGATTTTCCACACACTAAACTTATCGACAAGTTAGATCTTGATAATCGATAAAGGTGGTATAATAAGAGTGTTATTCACATAATTATTAGTAATTTATGATGTTTGTAGAAACTTGGGGCGAGGTTTTTTCTCGCTCATTGCAGGGTATTTGGTTCGGTGTTGCTAGCTTTGTTCCTGATCTTGTTATTGCAATTGTTATCTTTGCTATTGGTTGGGTATTGGCTTCACTTGTTGAAAAGCTTGTTGAAACAGTATTTCGATCACTTAAGATTGATAACGGTCTTCGCGCAGCTGGTGTTGAAGAAACAATAAAGCGAGCAGGTTACAGTCTTAACTCAGGACGTTTTGTGGGGACACTTGTTCGATGGTTTGTTATCGTAGTTTTCCTTGTTGCAGCTTTTGATGCTCTTGGCTTAACTCAGGTTAATGAATTCCTCGCTACAGTTGTTCTTGGATATCTTCCACGAGTGATTGTTTCAGTTCTTATCTTGATGGTGGCAGTTATTGTTGGCGGAGTAATGCAGAAGCTTGTTGTGGGTAGTGCTCGAGCTGCGCATATTTCATCAGCTAACTTCCTAGGTTCTGTTACAAAGTGGGCAATCTGGATCTTCGCAGTTCTTACTGCTCTCTTCCAGCTTGGTATCGCTGCTGCATTCTTGCAGACATTGTTCACAGCGGTAGTTGCTGCATTTGCTCTTGCACTAGGTCTAGCATTTGGACTTGGAGGCAAAGAGACTGCTGCTGAGATTCTCTCAAAAGCACGACACGAAATTCAGGAGCGAAACTAGTTTTTGAAACTTTTTCGACAAGAAAATCGTTAACAAAAGACCTCCTGTAAAAGGGAGGTTTTTTGTCATATTGATAGCTGTGTGGTGGAACAGTAAAGAAAGTAGGTGGGGGGTGTTGACTTTATTTTATCTATGAGTATACTTATGGGCACACAGAATATGTTAAAGAAGGATTCAAGGAAACGGCTTAAATAACTACTTGATTAATTCAAGTGCTTATCTAGCCGCTTCCGAGAAGCGGTTTCTTCTTTAATATAACGACAGATTCATCGACAATTACATCCTGTCACAGCAAAGACTTTGGGTCTTTTATTGCTGGAGACAGAACAGGTAGCTCATTACGAAAGTAATGAGCAAAGCAAAAAATAATTGTGGTTTTTAGATTTCCTAATAGGAAATCTAAGAGCATATGGTGGATGCCTTGGCTTCACAGAGGCGATGAAAGACGTGGCAGGCGACGATACGCTTCGGGGAGGTGCCTAGCAACCTTCGATCCGGAGATCTCTGAATGGGGAAACCCACTCACGTAAGTGAGTACGTAACACTTGATGTTACGAGCGTACCCAGGGAAGTAAAACATTTCAGTACCTGGTGGAAAAGAAACAAACAGTATTTCCTTAGTAGCGGCGAGCGAAAAGGAATGAGCCCAAACTCAACCTTTATCGTATCGTGCATGAAAATGTTCGATGCGATAAAGGTTGGGGGTAGTAAGGTGGGAACGTGCTATTTATAGCAGAAAAGTTACAAAATTATTCAATAGTAGAATAAGCTGGAAAGCTTAACCCTAGAAGGTGATAGTCCTGTAGATAAAATTGAATAATCTTTTTTGTTCCCATTCTTGAGTACCCCGAGACACGAATACCTCGGGGGAATCTGCCGGAACTAACCGGTAAGGCTAAATACTCTTGAAGACCGATAGTGAACAAGTACCGTGAGGGAAAGGTGAAAAGCAGCCCGGTAAGGGCGGTGAAATAGATCTGAAACCATATGCTTACAAGGAGTAGAAGCGGTAGCAATACCGTGACTGCGTGCCTATTGAAGAATGAGCCAACGAGTTAATGCATGCTGCAGGCTAAGAGCGAGAGCTTGGAGCCATAGGGAAACCGAGTGTGAACAGCGCGTTAGTAGTATGCATTAGACCCGAAGCGCGATGAGCTTGCCTTGAGCAGGGTGAACTTCTGAGAAATTAGGAGGGAGGCCCGAACGTTAGAGTTGTGCAATTCTCTACGATGACTTGAGGTAAGGAGTGATAAGCTAATCGAATCGCGTAATAGCTGGTTCTCTCCGAAATAGCTTTTGGGCTAGCGTTAGACGTACCCTTCCGGGGTAGAGCACTGGAAGGTCTCGAAAGGTCGAAAGATCACGAGACCTATCAAACTCCGAATACGGAAGGTCAAATATCTAGCAGTTAGACTGTGGGGGCTAAGCTCCATTGGTCAAAAGGGAAACAGCCCGGACCTCCATTTAAGGTCCCTAAATCTATACTAAGTACACTTAAGGTGGTGAAATTTCTTAAACAATGAGGATGTTGGCTTAGAAGCAGCCATCATTTAAAGAAAGCGTAACAGCTCACTCATCGAGAGATTTTGCGCCGCAGATAATCGGGGTTTAAACATAGTACCGAAACTGAGGATGCGTTCTTTCTTCGGAAAGATCGCGTGGTAGGAGAATTTTCTGTTCTGCGTTGAAGGTAAAGGGGTGACCCATACTGGAGCGTACAGAAGTAAGAATGTTGGCACAAGTAACCGCAATGCGGGTGAGATACCCGCACGCCGAAATACCGAGGTTTCCTTAGCTATGTAGATCAGCTAAGGGTTAGTCGGGCCTAAGAGGATGGCGAAAGCCGAACTCGATGGACACATGGTTAATATTCCATGACGTGTATCATATGCGATGGGAGGACGAAGTGCAGTATAGAGAGCTCATCATTGGATTTGAGTTACTGCTTTAGGGGATGTCTGTAGGCAAATCCGCAGACTGCTTTTAATAGCAATTCCGAGAAGTAGGGCAATTCAGGGGTTCGCCCTTGTTAAGTCTCTAAAGCGCGCTTCCGAGAAAATTCTCTAAGCTTAATATGATATGCCCCGTACCGCAAACCGACACAGGTGGTATGCTCGAGAAGAGCAAGGCGAACGAGTGAGAGGTCTCCAAGGAACTCGGCAAAAAAGCAGCCGTAACTTCGGAATAAGGCTTGCCCTTTGTTTACTCAAGGGGCCGCAGCGAAAGTATCTCTGGCGACTGTTTATCAAAAACACAGCTCCCTGCGAACTCGCAAGAGGATGTATAGGGGGTGACACTTGACCAATGCCGGTAGGTCAAACAACGACGGTGCGATTATATCAAGCTGATTGTTGTAAGCCCCGGTGAATGTCGGCCGTAACTATAACGGTCCTAAGGTTCTCGTCTTATTTTAAAGATGAGACGAGAAGGACTGGGACTGTTATATGGCAAAGTGAAAGTGTTTTTAATAACAATATAGTCAAATCAGTTTACACGAAAGCTACCTACTCTGTAGTAATACAGATGTTAGTCCAACATGGTTGAATAGAGACCAACGCCATGCACCCCACTTCCCGAAAGAGAGAGGGTGAAGATAGAGTCCATCTAGTGCTAAGGAATAGATGAGCGAAATTCCTTGTCAGGTAAGTTCTGACGCGCACGAATAGTGTAACGACTGGAGAACTGTCTCGGAGACTTGCTCGGTGAAAATGCAATATCGGTGAAGATGCCGATTACCTGCAGTTAGACGAAAAGACCCTAGAAGCTTTACTGCAGCTTGATATTGAATATATATTGTTGATGCGTAGCGTAGATGGTAGAGGTTGAAGTGCTGTTTCCGGATGGCATGGACTCGTCGATGAAACACCATTCTTTAATGGTATATATTCTAACCTTAACGGGAAAAACCCTTAAGAGACAGTATCTGGTGGGTAGTTTTAGTGGGGCGCTATCCTCCTAAAAAGTAACGGAGGAGT
>CAZGUZ010000005.1:18128-73154 GCA_964529025.1 uncultured Candidatus Saccharibacteria bacterium | reverse complement strand
GTGACCCTACAGGGAATCGGCCACAGGTCTCGCCGTACTCGGCTCGCCCGCGGCCCCGACTCGCTCGCCTCCGCTCGCTCCGTCTTTCGATTCCCAAGACCTTTTTTGCAAAAAACCCCGGACAAGCCGAGGCTTTTTGCAAAAAATGTGACCCTACAGGGAATCGAACCCTGCTTTGAAGCTTGAGAAGCTTCCGTCCTAGCCGATAGACGATAGGGCCGTGATACAAAACATACCATATTTTGTGGGGTGTTTCAATAATGTGCAATGACGCTATGAAAGTGCGCACTTTTAGTGTCACTCTCCTCGGTGGGTGGGGTAGGCGAATTTAAACTTTTAGCGAACTTTCTTTGTGGTGAGCTCGATGCAAGCTTTAATGAGGTTTTGGTAGAGCGACACTACGGTCATTGGTCCTACGCCGCCGGGTACGGGTGATAGGGCATAGACATGCTTATGTACTTTTGCAAAATCGACATCACCGATTACTTTTTTATTTTTAGTGACTGTTATTCCTACGTCAATTACTACCTGCTTTTTTGTTACGTGTTTTGGTGTTATGAGGTGTGCTTTTCCTGTTGCTACGATGAGTATGTCGGCTCGGCGAGTTTCTTCTTCGAGGTTATGTGTATGTATGTGGCATACGGTCACGGTTGCTTTTCGATTAAGAAAAGCAAGAGCTGTTGGTCGCCCTACGAGCATTGATGCTCCTACGATAACTACTTTCTTGCCTTCGAGGCCAATATTGTAGTGATTGAGAAGGGTAAGGATTCCTTGTGTTGTTGCAGGTAAGTAGGCTTCTTTGGCATCGAAGAGTGATTTTGTATTGTATGCGGTTAAACCATCGACATCTTTTATGGGGTCGATTGCTTCTATGACTCGTGCATCTTTGAGTGCTTGAGGAATTGGTAGCTGAACCATAATTCCATGAATGTGTGGATCTTTATTGTATTTATGTATATCACGAATTACTCGAGCGGCTGTTATGCTCTCGGCATATTTGGTATGTACGACGGTTGCGCCAATCTTTTTTCCTAAGAGCTTTTTCTTGTGTATGTACTTATTTGATTCTTTATTATTTCCAATTTGAATAATAACGAGCTTTGGTTTGAGCTCTCGGTTTCGAATCTCTTGCATGAGAAGGGGAATGAGATGGTCACGTAATTTTTCGCCGTTGAGGAGTATTGACATGGATATATTATACCACATTTAGTTATAAAATGGAAGTCTATTTGATTTAAGTACGGGCGGGTGATATTCTCCCTGTACTGAGTATTTCACTTGCAAGTATTACTCCAGCTACAGATACCTAATATGATGAAGAAGACAAAGAAGAAAAATCGCGAATCGTTACTCCTTGGTCGTTTGCTCAAAAAGATTGCTCCTCAAATTGGTGCCTCTGTCTTTATGGAACCTGAATGGGAAGTTGTAGGGCAAATTACTTTTAAGAGCGGTCGGCATTCATACTTTAGGTATAACACTTTGGATTTGAACCCTATGGGTGGTTCCGAAATTGCTCGCGATAAAGACTATTCAAATTTTTTCATGAATTCAATGGGATACTCTATTGTCCCTGGTTCTAAAACATTCTTTTCAGATCGTTGGGGTAAAGCTATCGGTTCGCCTCGAAGAAATATTGATGCTGCATATCGCCATGCATGCAAAATTGGTTTGCCAGTAATTGTTAAGCCGAATAGTGGAAGTCAGGGTGTGGGTGTTGCTTTGGTGCATAATAAGCGCGAGTTTTATCGTGCTGTTCGTTCTATTTTTGAAAAGGATAGAATTGTTCTTGTGCAAAAACCAGTAAAGGGTAGTGATTACCGCGTTGTTGTGCTTGATTCAGAAATTATTTCAGCATATGAAAGAATTCCTTTGAATATTGTTGGCGACGGTGTTTCTACAATTGAAAAACTCTTAAAGCTTAAACAAAAGCAGTTTATTGCTTCGAGCCGTGATACGCGCATTAAATTAGATGATCCGCGCATTGCTGTTAAGCTTAAGCATCAAAACTTAAAGCTTTCATCGGTACTTGAGCGTGGCCGCAAAGTGTTTGTGCTCGACAATGCGAATCTTTCGACGGGCGGCGACTCTGTAGACGTAACAGATAAGGTTCACCCTGCCTTTAAAAAAATTGCAGTGCAATTAACTCGTGATATGGGTTTACGTTTGTGCGGCGTTGATTTTATAATTGAAGGCGATATCAGCCAAAAGCCCGATAAGTTTTGGATTCTTGAAATTAACTCGGCTCCAGGCCTTGATCACTATGCAAAAATGGGAAAAGACCAAGAGAAAATTGTCGAAAATCTTTACCTTAAGGTTCTTAAGCATTTAGAGCACTAACGAGAACGGCAATTTTATTTCTGTATCCACAAAAATAAGCTCAATCATGGGCAAGCCGTGTTACTATTAAGGTATTCTTATGAAGAACTATCTTGTATCACAGGCACTAGCAATATGTTTTTTTGCTGTAGCAATGGGGCTTTTGAGTAGTTCTGCTTTTGCAGCCCCTCTTGTACCAATTGAAGATGCTGTTGATATGATTGGTCAGTATGTTGATCCTGATGCTGATCCGTTTGTTCTTGATTATACGGGATTGAATCCGAATAGTGCGAAACTAGGGAGGGTTGGATTGGCATCATCGGGCTCAGCTTTGCAGGTGGGGGTAGTAATTGACGAGACCGGAAGAAGACTTTTTGCTTCAGACTCTGGCAATAACCGCATTCTAGTATTTAACCTCGACGAAAATCTTCGTCCTATCGATGCTCTGGCAGACTACGTGCTCGGTCAGCCTGACTTTGTAACCAGAACCGCTGTCACATCAGCCACAGGACTCTCTACCCCCACGGGTCTTGCTTATGCCTCAACAACACAATTGTTATACGTCGCGGATAATATAGGTAACCGTGTACTTGTTTACGATGTGGCAAGTATAACTAATGGCGAGGCTGCTATCTATGTACTCGGACAGCCTGATTTTACTACCCGAGAGCCAGGTCTCACAGCTTCAACGATTTTTGACCCTAAAGCTGTGGCTGTCGATACTGTTAATAATAGACTATTCGTGGGAGAAGAGGATAATTTTCGTGTGCTCGTATTCGATGTGACAACAATTACTAATGGTGAATCGGCCGTGAACGTTCTTGGCCAGCCAGATTTTACGACAAATATTGCTTCTTCAACGGCAACCGGACTACAGTTTGTAACTGCGCTTCAGTATGAGTATGAACGCCAGTATTTATATGTTGGAAACGGTAGACGAGTTTCGGTTTTCGATGTAGCAAATATCACCAATACCGAACCAGCTCTCGGTGTACTCACTCAAACATCAGTAACTATTAATAGTGGAACATGTTGCTCTAATCCTGCGCTTTCAACAGCAAATGTATCTGGCCTGGCTTTCGACCCAGTGCGTAAATATCTTTTTGTGACCAATGAGAGGAGGGTTACAATATACAATACAACAAGTATTACTACTCCAGGAACTTTTGTGAGTGCTTTGGGGGTTCCAGTAACATCAACTAACGGGAGTACATTACCGATTGGTACCACAACATTGAATTGGGGTGGCCTAGCATTTGCGAGTACAACTCTAGTTATGAACAGTGCAAACCAAAATCGAATTCTATTTTTTGATGTCGAGAATATCAGTATGGGGGAGCCAGCGGTGGCGGTTCTTGGACAAAATACTGATACAGCCACAGGTAATATGTCCTTACAAAATTTCTTTTCGGGCAATCGTAATAATGGGTTTGCACGCTCAACCACATTCAATGGTTACGGAATGGCTCCAATTATAGATAAAGTTAACGATCGACTTTTTGTGTCAGATCCAAATAACAACCGTGTTCTTGTATTTAATCTCGACTCCTCACACCGACTTATCGACCGCGAAGCTGACTATGTTTTAGGGCAGCCTGACTTTACAACATCCATTGCTTCTACAACCCAGACGGGAATGAGTAGGCCGACAGGGCTCGCTTTCGATTCGGCGAATAATAGGTTATTTGTCTCAGATTATACTAATAACCGAATATTAGTATTTGACACATCTACTATCGTAAATGGAGAACCAGCCACGAACGTTTTGGGAAAAACTAACTTTACTGAAACTTTTGGTGGATCAACGAGTGCAACAAATATTCGATTACCCGGCGCTTTGGTATACAGCACAACTACAGGGTATTTATTTGCAGTAAATGAGATATCATCAATTGTTTACATGTACAATATATCTGACGGTATCACTGATGGAGAAGCCGCGATCAGTGTTATTGGTAATACTACATTTTCGTCTTCCCCAGCATATACTCAAACTAATTTCGGTAGTGCACCTCAAGGACTTGCAATAGATGGAGTGCGATAGAAATTATATGTGTCTGACAGCAGAAGAATTATGGTTTTTGATGCAGCAACAACTACGAGTGGCCGTATGGCGGAGAATGTCATTGGTCAACCAAACTTTACAACAAGTACATATGAAATAAAGGGACGAAGAACTGTGGGTGGTGTAGGCGCCTTGGCTTACTCAAATGATCGACTTATTACATATGTTGGTGGAGGTATTAAGATTTTCAATGTTGCACAAATTGAGAATAATGAACCAGCAATAGCATATGCGGGTAGGGAAACTTTCGAATCAAATAGCCTTATTGATGCGAATGTTGCTTCTTCAACCTCAGTCATAGCGGAGTTCGCTGATTATGATGAAGAAAATGAACTCATGTATTTAGGTCAAGGTTCATACAGCCGCCTCGCCATCTTCAACGCCGGCCCCGACACCACAGCTCCAACTCTGTCATCAGCAACAACATCAACTGATGGAACAACAATATACTTGCAATACAGTGAATTCCTTGAGGACGTAACTATTGGTGCTCCAACAACCACTGACTACATCATCACCATTAATGGCGCAACATCTACACCAGTATCAGTAACTCTTGCAAGTTCAACAATACTCCTCGTAAGTACAACAACTATATATCAAGGTAATACAGTAACAGTGTCATATACAGCAGGAGATAACTCAGTTAGAGACTATTCAGGCAATGAAGCAATTAACCTCACTAACACTACAATAACTAACCTCAGTACTGTCATTGACCCTAATGCCCCTACAACACCAAACCCCGAACCCACCCCATCCCGCCGCCGCAGCAGTGGAGGAAGAGTGGTACGTACTCCAACAATTGAATCAACCCCCTCAACCCCCTCAGCACCCCGAAACACATCAACTCTTCCCCCAAGCACACAACGTTCAACCGTATTCACACGTAACTTAACATCAGGAACTACAGGAGAAGATGTCCGCACTCTCCAACGCTTCCTGAACTCACAAGGATATACCGTAGCTGCACAGGGTAATGGATCACAAGGCCAAGAAACAACGTACTTTGGACGTGCTACTGAAGCTGCACTTAAACTCTTCCAGCAAGCAAACAATATTACACCAACTGGCACTATGGGCCCCCTTACACAAGCTCGTATTGCTGAACTCACCGCTGCTACACCACAAACACCTACAACACCCACAACTCCATCTGTACCACAAACAACAACTCAAACCACCTATACCCGCGATCTCTTCCTTGGCTCACGTGGCTCCGACGTTACAGCACTCCAAACCTTCCTCATACAACAAGGTTACCTAGAGTCAGGCTACGCTACTGGCTACTTCGGCACACTTACTCAATCTGCTCTCATTAAATTCCAACAAGCTAACAATATTACTCCTGCAGTGGGGTACTTTGGGGCGAAGACGAGGGGAGTGGTGGGGAATTAGGTTTCTAATAGTTGTGGAGGTATGGTTGTATAGTGCTTTTGCGGATTGACTTGAAAAAAGCTGTGAAAAGAATATGATTCAGTAAGATGAAAATCATATTCGCTCATCCTACTGGAAACAGTAGCGATACGGAGCAACAAGTTCGGACTGTGCTCCTTGTACTTGCAAGCTATTATTGCAGGGCAAACACTGTACGCTCAGCTGATAACCTTAGGATTAGGGCCAAGCTGGTGTATTCAATACAGAGAACCACAGCAACAACAGAGTTGGTTGCTGCTTTGCTGGGTCACACACAACTCATGTTCGCTCAAACTCAGGTCGGCGACTTTAGGGTCTGTCATGGAGATGATGTCGGACGATTTCGTGAGCAAATTGTTGCGATTCTTACTGAGCAAACTCGTGTTACTCTTGCGTGCAATAAGGAATACGCTGTGGTTGTCATCGAACCGCAGTACCGTGAATTTATTGCAGAGGCTTGCTTGCACAGCGGAATTAATACCAAGTTTAATCTTGGTTTGCTGACAATTTTGCCAGAACCAAGCCCCGGTTCTGTACTCGTGCTCGACACAGAGCATCCTGAACAGGGTATTACAATCGAGGCCCCTGACTTAACTCAGACACTCGATGCCCTTGTTGACGATTTTACCCCACCTCAGTGGGGAGGGGTATCGACAGGGAAGCCGATTCGCTAGACGGTACATCAAAAAGCCCCGCGGACTTGTTCCGCGGGGCTCTTGCTTTGTGGTTTTTGTATGTAAATCTACACTATAACTACACTTATGCAGCTATATCTTTACAAGCTCGGGCAATTCTTTGCTGAGTACGCTCTGGACCAAGTACTGATATAACTTGGTAGAGATCGGGGGTCTGAGATGTTCCTGTAAGGGCAACCCGGAATATAGCTGTAATATGAGCAATATAACCTTTATAGCTTTCAGGATTTTGCTTATACAACTTAGTATTTTCGGCATAGCCAAGAGAGTGAGCGAGTTCTCGCACCTTAATAAGCCAATCCTCAGCATTGAGTTTTTCGTCAGTAATTTTTGCAAGACTTTGAAGAGAGGTTGCAATAATATTTGCATCAACATTAGGTAATGTCGCAAGAGTCTTTGCCACAGTCGGTGCAATTTTCTCAGCAAAAATATCATCAAAAAAGTATCCGATGGTAGATTCAACTTCGCTCCATGTTCCAATATCTTTACGAACCTTTGCTCCAGAACGCTCAATCGAGAAAATACTTGTAGTGTATGCAGAATCTCTTTCAAGAATATTTGCCCATGTTGGGTTATATACTCGAGCCCAAGCAAGTGATTCTGTATAAACGTCATGCGCGCTCATACGAGCAACAACTTCTTTTGCAACATTGTTGAGTTTTACAGGGTCAAAAAGAGGGCCTGTTGAGTGCGAGAGAAGCTCAATAGAGAAGGGGAATTCTTTCCATGAAAGAGTTGGATTTGCTTGGCGCCAGTTTTCGAACGATGAATTCGCAAGGTTGAGGAGATATTCAATAACAGCGTCGCGGGTATATCCTTTCTCTACATAGTACTGCATATTTGCCTCGGGATCTTTTCGCTTTGACAGCTTTCGCTTGGTTCCGTCAATTTTTTGAATAGGAAGAATATGCCCGTATGTTGGTGGAGTAAAACCAAGAGCACTAAAGAGTTCAAGATGGAGCGTTGTTGAGGCTACCCATTCATCGCCACGAATAACATGGGTTGTATGCATAAAGTGATCATCAATTGCATGAGCAAAGTGATACGTAGGAAAACCGTCTGCTTTTCGAATTACGGTGTCTTGATCATTCTGTGAAAGGTGGAGCTTTCCACGAATTATGTCATTAACCTCAACTTTATTGTCGAAGTTTCCTTGTGACTTAAGGCGGATGACAAAAGGTGTTCCAGCTTCGAGCTTGGTAATGACTTCGGTAAGAGGGGTGTTGCGATAGAGTGCCCAAGAACCGTAGTAACCAGGGCGAATCTTTTGAAGCTCTTGTGTGTGGCGATTATTTTCGAGTTCTTCTGGTGTAGCAAAACAAATGTATGCTAAATCTTTGCGCAAAAGTTCAATACAGAAAGTATCGTAGATTTCTTTGCGTTCGCTTTGATAGTAGGGGCCATATGAACCCGTATCAGGGCCTTCGTCAGCTTCAATTCCAAAGTTTGCAAGGGAACTTACAATGAGCTCGGTTGCTCCTTCTACTTTACGCTTTGAATCAGTGTCTTCGATGCGAAGATAAAAAACACCACGAGGATTTTGCACAATAGAACCATCCTTAAGAGTGTGATTTTGTGCATGAACAATACGCTCAGAAATAAGAGAGTTGTACATTCCTCCAATATGCATAAAGCCTGTTGGACTTGGGGCAAAGCGGGTTACTTTAGCTGCTACATCACTAAAAACTCGCTTCGGATAGCGCTTTTCAAGTTTGGCAGGTGTGAGTGTATGACCTTTAAAAATATGGGCAATGATACGCTCTATGAGCTCATTGTTGTGGGGTAAAGTATTCATAAAAACAGTGTACGCCATTTATGCGACATTTTCAATGATAGAGAAAGCTAATATAGAGTATAATTTGTATATTATTCTTAGCTAAAAACACATGTCATGGTTTGCAATTGCTATTCTTGCGCCAGTCCTATGGGCAATCGTTAATCATACGGATAAGTTTTTGCTTTCTAAATTACCTCATAAAGCAACGGTGGGAGCGCTTATGATGTTTTCGACATTATTCTCATCACTCGTTGTTATTGGTTTGGCTATCTTTATGCCCGAGCTCCTTAAGTTGCCCATGAGTATTGCAAGTATTTCCATTATCGGTGGCGTACTCAATGCAACATCTATCTATCTGTACTTGCTGGCTCTGGATAAAGATGAGGCATCGATCGTAGTACCATTCTTTCAGTTGGTACCTGTATTTGCTACAGTTTTCGGTTTTTTAATGCTCGGCGAAACTATTTCTATTCTTCAGATTTCAGGAATGGTATTGGTTATACTCGGAGCACTTTCTTTATCAATAGAAGTTTCGCGCGAGAATCACTTTCACTTTAAAAAGGGTGTTGTCTTTCTTATGCTCTGTTCATCAATCATTTTAGCTTTTCAAGACGTGCTTTTTAAGTATAAAGCACTCGAATCAAGCTTCATGATGACGCTATTTTGGACGCATGTCGGCTTACTCCTTTTCGGCATTATATTATCGCTTTCAAGAAATAATCGGCAAGAATTTAAGAAACTCATTGCAAGTAATTCAGCAACAATTTTCGGCGTTAATGTGGGTTCAGAATTGTTAACAGCATTGGGCAATGCTGCAATCAACCTCGCAACTCTCTTAGCGCCAATTGGTGTTGTGCTTACAATATACGGCTATCAGCCACTGGCAGCATTTGTAATTGGTGTTACATTCACACTATTTTTCCCAAAACTTATCGAAGAAAAGATTCATATTGGCGCACTCACACAAAAGATTATTGGTATTGTTATTATTTTTATTGGAACAATGCTTCTTTAATTATCACGGGCTAAAATCGGTCTTTTTTAAGGCGACAGGAGCTCAAGGTTTATGATATAATAGATACATAGTTTATATACACTATGAATTTTCTTAAAGATTACGTACTCGTTGCTTCATATAGTGTACTCCTCGCTCTTTCGTTTGCGGGTTCTTACATTGTGCTTTTCCACAGGGAAGATGTTGTATATGAAGTCGCTGTTCCGTGCGAGATATCCCAGACAGATGAATCTTGTGTGGTTGAGACGAATTCTAAGTTATTCCACGAGTGTCAAAGCAAGGGCGATATTACCTCGAGTTGTTTGGTGAGATAGTGTTATAAAGGTATGACACTCGACAATTTTGATCCCGAAGTCCGATGTATGTATACAGCAGCTCCCGAAGCAGTAGCTGAGTTTAAGCGACGCCAGTCTCTTAAGTTTAGTCATCCCGTATCACAAACCTCGATAGTGCCTGATACGCAAGGGCGTGTGCCATTTTTATTGTTTCGCCAAATTGCTGCTGCCAACTATGAAACGCACCGCTTCATCCAGCTCGTCGATACTTTCGATGGGTATGCGATTTTTTGTGAATACCACGACGACGTTTTTGCTTCGCAAAATCCTCTTAAGAACTCATGGGGAAAGGTAACTTTTGTTCTTGAGCGAGGCAAAAAGGGCGGTCTTAAAAAGAAAATTGAAACTATTATTGATTTTAATAGTGACTCAGGAAAGAAAATACGAGATATTGTTACTAAACAAGGCGAGCCGCTTACTGATTTTCATAGAAAGCGTTTGCATGAGGTGGTTAATAATCGTATTCCGTATTCAATAGTTGATGCCTCGGCATGGTTTAATGAGCACGGACAGCAGGCATACAATTATTATGTTGACTATCTTACATTGGCAATCAATAAAGTTATTCTGTGCGAAAACTTTGTCATGAAAGATCCACTCGAAGCCCAATTTACTCGCGAGGTTATTGTTCCGGCCTTTAGAACAGTCGAAGAAAAATACGGTATGCGCCCACTCATTGTTCCACATTTACCGGCTGACTCAGAACATGAAGATTTTTGGCTTTTTCATTCACAGACGAAAAGCGGACTGCAGGATCTCTTATGATATGATGGTGGTATAACTATATGATTGAGTTTTTAAATACGTGCTACGAAACTACTAAAGATTTCCACCAAATTGCAATTTATTCGCATGTAGTGCCCATCGCTATTAGTCTTTTTGTGGCAGGGTATGTTGCTGTTAAAACTAATTTTTCACTAGTTGCACGAATTTTTGCTGCTTTTATCTTTCTCTTCTGTTTGTGGCTTGCTGGCGATTTATATTTGTGGCTTGGGCAAAGTTATCGAGCAGTAATTTACATTTGGTCATTGCTTGATGTTGTAAACATTGCTTTCTTTATTGTTGGCCTTCATTTCTTTAGAGTATTGGTGCTTAATCGTGATACAGGCTTGTGGGAGAAATTTGTATACGTAGTACTCTTGGCGCCGTCGGTGTATATGACAATGACGGGTATGTCGATCGATGGTTTTAACCAAGTAGAATGTGAAGCTTATGAAAATACGCTTTTAACGTACTATAAGTTCTTTGTTGAAGCTGTAGTGATCCTTGGCGTTGTTCACACAGTTATTGTGGCTACTGGCCGCCTTAAGATGCGGGTAAGTCAGAGTCTTGTTCCAGGGGCAGCACTTATTACGTTCTTTTTGATATTCTCTACGACAGAATTTTGGTCATCGGTCTTTGATGTGTATGAAATCAATCTCTATAGTTTGTTTATTCTCCCAATCACACTCGGCGTCATTATCTACTCAATTACTAATTTGAGCGTATTCCAAATTAGAATGGCAGGAACTCGCCTTATTGCGTACATCCTTGTTATTCTTGTGGCAAGTCAGCTCATTTTCTTGCAAAACCTTACGGATATTTTGTTAAGTTCAATTACTCTGTTAGTAACTATGGCTTTCGCTTTCGTTCTTGTACGAAATCTTAAGAATCAAGTTAAGCAGCAAGAATCTATCGAAAAGCTCGCTCTTGAACTTAAAGCTGCAAATGTGCGCTTAGTAACGCTCGACAAACAAAAATCTGAATTCGTATCGTTTGCTACACATCAACTTCGCAGTCCAATTACAGCTCTTAAGGGTTACGCTTCACTCATTCTTGAAGGTGAGTATGGAAAGTTGCCCGATGCGGCCGTAGAGCCTATTCAGCGTATTTACGATTCTTCAGTAACACTTAATGCTGTGGTTGATGACTATTTGAACATTTCGCGCATTGAGCTTGGCACTATGAAGTATGATTTTGCTCCACTTTCATTTAAAGATTTAGTTGATGGAACTGTAGCGGAGCTTAAGCCGAACATTGATCGTTCTGGCGTTAGTTGGACGTATGAAACATGCGATTCTCCATGTATGATTAATGCCGATAAGGAGCGCATTAAGCAGGTAATTAGCAACCTCATTGATAACGGTCTCAAGTATTCAAATAAAACTCATGTAAAGGTTTCGCTTAAGCGTGACGAAGAAAACGGCATTGTCCGCTTTATGGTTGAAGACGGCGGTATCGGTATTGCACCAGACGTCTTAGGAAAACTATTTGAAAAGTTTGTTCGCGCAAATAATGCTAATAAAGCAAATATCCGCGGAACCGGTCTTGGTCTCTACGTTGCTCGCGAAATTATTCGTGTTCATAAAGGCCGAATCTTTGGAGAATCAGGCGGAGAAGGCAAGGGCTCAAAGTTTGTTGTTGAATTACCCTTGGCGTAGTTGGTAAAGAAAAAAGGGTGGTATGGGTGGGGTCACACACATAATAAAAGGAACACCCCGAAAGGGGTGTTCGTGCTTTGAGCGATTATCTGAATCACTCGACTAGGGCCTAGTTGTCCGGGCAGCCACGCGCAACATGGCCGGCTCCCCTCCGCGGATTCAAGTCTTCTGAAGGAGAAGGCTCTTGCGAAGCGGGGGCTTCATTGGTGGGAGCAGAGTCTCTGAAAAAGCTTCCACCTGAATTGGTGCCACGAGAAGTTGGTCCAACACCCAACTCAAACTCACGCTGCACCAGAGCATTGTTTGGTTCAAGGCAAGTTTTCATATCCTTACTAAGAATATCACTGCACTAGACTCTCGGCAATGGTGCGGACTTTTCCACCGTCGGCTTTTCCTTTGAGCTCTTTCATGAGGGTACCGATAAATGCACCAATCTTTGTTTTGTCGATAGGTTGAGCACTAATTTTAGCCTTAATATAGGCAGAAATTTCTTCGTCAGACATTTGAGCAGGAAGAAATGTCATAAGAATAGCTAGCTCGGCTTTTTCTTTCTCTGCAAGGTCAGGGCGATTTCCTTTGGTGAATTGTTCTATTGAATCATTGCGCTGTTTAACGCTGCGGCGAATAAAGGTAAGGGCAGCCTCGTCTCCGATAAATTGTTCGTTCGAACCAAGGTTAATAAGTTCTTGAGTAAAAAGAGCAGAAAGACCGCGGAGCACATCGAGTCGAATACTATCTTTTGCGCGCATAGCATCAATGATGCCAGCTTTAATTGTTTGGTGTATTGAATTCATGGAATTAGTATACATGAAAAAATGGCAAGAAAAAAAGGGGAAGAGCTGAAGCTCCTCCCCCTTGGGAATGGTCTGATCAGTAGGTCACAGCGGCCGAATTATAGAAATGCTTTCCCAAACACTTCAATCGGTCACATCTTAAGGCTCAGTGCCCAGCAACATGGCCGGACTGGAATCTAAGCCTATGCAACTTATCGTCTGGCGCCGACGACACCCCTTTCCTATTGGTTCGAGGGGTAAATCATCTTATGCATGTCGATGAATAGTTTGCACCAACGCAAGGGCTAACCTACCACTTACGTTGTTATCTACCTAATATAACTATACTACTCTTTTAGAGCTTTTGCAAGTGCTCTTTAATGCAAATAATTTTAAAAGGAATATACTGTATACATGAAATATTTACGCAAAATACACGAAATTATTCATAAGCTTGATAATAAAGATGCAGCTATGCTCTTTGTTCGTATCGCTGTAGGCGTTGTTTTTATTAATGCGGGCTGGATGAAGATTAATAATATTGATTTTGTTGTTCAGGGTTTTGCTTCTATGGGGCTTCCAACATTCGTGGCCTATTTTGTGACCTATGCAGAATTTATTGGTGGTATCGCTGTTCTTATGGGGATCTTTGTTCGCTACTTTGGAGTGATTTTGGCTATTATCATGCTCGTTGCAACATTTAAAGCGCACTGGGCTCAAGGATTTAGCCTGGCAAATGGTGGCTATGAATACACTTTTGTACTTTTCTTTTTATCACTCTCACTTATCGCAACAGGAGCGGGGAAGTATTCAGTTGCGCGATGCATTCGACAGTGGAAAGAGAATAGAAAGGTGACTTAGTTGATTCCGGTTTAGCTTTTGGTGGGGTAGGTAAAATAAAAGGGGCGGCCGCACGGTGCGGCCGCCCAAGGGACGGAACATTCCACGAACCACTCGGTTCGGCTCCTTTGTTTCGACGAAGTATGCCTTGTGCACTCTAAGCATAGAACAGCTGTATAAAGGAGACATACAGGACTCATATTAGGGCATTACTTACCATTGTGCAGTTCTCGCGCGAACTGTACTGCACTTTGGGTCCATGCCCGCCATGAGTTTTGTTCAATCTTAGTATATACTAGGAGTATGGAAACCTCAACAATTGTCCTCATTATCATAGGAGCACTCGTATTTTTAGCTATCAATATTGGTGTCGTTGTTTTAGTCTTGCGCAAATTCTTTCAGGCTCAAAACAATATGCCTCAGGATGATCGCGAAGCAATTGGCCTCAAGCTTATTCTTGAGCAGGTAAATGAATTGTCACGTACGGTAGATTCTAAGGTTACTGATCTTAACCGCACAGTTGATCACAAAATTGGCGAATCAACTCGTTCAATGAACGATGCTGTTCGTATGCAGTTTACCGAATCACAGCGTCTCATTAAAGATATTACAAGCGAGCTTGCTCAGGTAAAAGAGACGGGCAAACAAGTCGTTTCTTTTGCAGATCAATTGCAATCGCTCCAAGACATTCTTAAGAATCCAAAGCAGCGAGGAATTCTTGGTGAATATTATCTTGAAACATTGCTCCGAAATGTCTTGCCACCCAATGGTTTTCAAATGCAATACCCATTTTCAAATGGTGAAATTGTTGACGCTGCGGTATTTGTTCGCGACAAGGTAATTCCTATTGATTCGAAATTCAGCCTCGAGAACTATAATCGCCTTACCGAAGAAAAAAATCCTGTTGAAAAAGAAAAGCTCGAAAAAGCTTTTGTTAACGACTTAAAGAATCGAATTGTTGAAACATCAAAGTATATTCGCCCAAGCGAAGGAACCATGGATTTTGCTTTCATGTTTATTCCTCACGAAGCCATTTATTACGATTTAATTATTAATAAGATTGGAGCAGTGACCGAGGAAACCGAAAACCTTATTCAGCGCGCTGCAAGCAAGTATAAAGTTATTATAGTTTCGCCGACATCGTTCTTGGCCTATTTGCAGACCGTTTTGCAAGGCCTTAAAGCTCTTCAGATTGAGGAAACTGCTAAAGAAATCATTAAGCGCGTCGAAGAGCTCGGAAAGCATTTAAAGAACTTTGAGGAGTATCATACAAAGCTCGGTAACTCTTTGGGTACGGTGGTGAATCATTTTAATGCTTCGGGCAAAGAGCTTAAAAAGATTGATAAAGACGTTTTGCGCATAACGGGGGATAGTCCAAGCCTCGACTCTGTACTCATTGACAAACCAGAGGAATTGTAGCAAAAACAAAAACTTCATAACTTTTTGAGAACCTATTGCTAAATAGTGTTCGTTTGATAGAGTGAATCTATGAATAAACTTTCAAAGCTTCGAAAGCTCTGCGCTCAAGTTATTGCACTCTGTATTTGTGTTCTCAACCTCGGAAACCCTCTTGTAATGGTGTACGCTCAAGAAACCCCCAGCAATCAAGGTACTGGGGTTGTTTCGTCTACGATTTCAGACTCTGAAGCTGCTGTAATGCCGCAAGTGGCTATTCCAGAGGATATAAATCTAGCAGTAGTTACTCCGGCAATAGTTACTCCAACAGTGGGTGAATCAGCATTAAGTGCCGAAGAACCTACACAAATACCTATAGAGGCAGATACAGTAACTTCAACTTCTCCAACAGAAGAAAATCGTGATGCTGCTCCAGCGGCCGATCCGGTTCCTTCAATTACTGAATCATATGGAGCAACAGATACTGCTCAAAAAGCTCAATCAAGTCCAGCTCCGCGTGGCAAAACTGATACATTCTCGGGCGCATATACCTATGAATATCCTTTAACTATTCCCGAAGGTCGTAACGGCATTGGTCCAGATATTTCACTTGTGTACAACAGTCAAGAAAAGAACGATGCAAGCTGGCTTGGCTATGGCTGGTCAGTGTCGATACCATATATTGAGCGAGTTAATAAATTTGGCGTAGAAAAACTCTATACTATACCCACTTTTTATTCTTCACTCGATGGGGAACTCGCCACATCAACAAATTCAAGTCACTTTGTGCCTAAGGTTGATTCGGGTAAGTACCATTCATATACCTATTACGGAAATGTGTGGAAAATTACCGACACACAAGGCATTTCATATTATTTTGGGCAAAATTCGAGCGCACGTTTGAGTGATCCTCAGAATGCTCAAAAAACATATCGCTGGTATCTTGAGCGCATCGAAGATCCACTCGGAAATACCGTTAACTATACCTATGAAAATGTCGATGGAAATGTATATCCAGTGGCAATATCATATACAAATCACGCTTCGCTCCCCGGAATCTATGCTATTCAATTTGTTCGATCTACTCGTGAAGATGTTGTAACATCGTACGCTTCTGCTTTTCCTGTAATTACAAAATATCGAATTCAAGAAATTAAAGTTCTTTCACAGAATGTTGTTGTTCGATCATATAAGCTTCGCTATGGAACGGGGGTAAATGGTACTCGCACACTTCTTGAAGGCATTACTGAAACTGGCTATAACGGTGACGTGGTTAATGAGCTCCCCGAAGTTATTTTTGGTTACAAAAAACAGCCAGCAAATTATTTTACACAAAATACGCTTCAGGAACCTTCTCCAAAGCCATTTTCATATATTGAGTTTTATACATTTGATAAAACAACACCACTACGAGGCGTTCGAAAAGTGAAAGATAAGGCTGCTCGCATAGCCGACGTCAATGCTGATGGTTTACCGGATATCTTACATGGCGGCCATTTGGATGATGGTAGAGAGACTCCAGATAGCGGTGTTTACCTAAATACTGGTTACGGTTTCTCTAAGTCCTCTACTTTACAGATTCCTAATCTTTTCTTGCGCCGACCAAATTCTGATAAAGATTATGATAATGGTGTACGCTTAGCTGATGTTAACGGAGACGGCTTCATGGATTTTTTGCAGTCATATCAGTATCGAGAAAATAGGGTCGATATAGACATTAACTCAGTCTCTGTCGGTTTTGATGAAGGCTGGAATCTATCGCAAAGCTTCAGACTACCTATACGATTTGTAGATACTGCTGGACTTTCCGAGCGTGTAATTCAGAGGGGTATGGGTGATTTGCAAAATCAAATTGCAGATGTTAATGGTGATGCATTGCCCGATATTGTGTCAGATTCTGGTATTTATATTAACAATGGAAGCAATTGGGTTTTAGATAGTCGCTTTGTGCTGCCGCAACCGCTTCGTATCACAGAAAGTGGAGAAAAGTTTGATGGCGGAGTGCGTTTTGCAGATATCAATAATGATGGTCTGACTGACATCATGTATGCGAGTGGTTCACAGCTAAGGTCATTCGATACTCCTGATCCAGAGGTTGCGTCATTAAGAATGGTCTACATTAATACTGGTACGGGAACATGGGTACCAGCCGAGGGTATGACTCCGTCTGTAGATATTGCAGTATTTAAATTTACTAATGACTCAACTATGGTGCGCTTAGATTATGCACCACAGTTTAACGATGTAAACGGAGATGGCTTGGTCGACATTATATACCACGAGAAATTAGATACAACTCGTGTGCTCATCGGAATAAATACGGCTCAAGGTATTCGATGGAAACCTCTCGCTGCTGGTGTTCCAGCATATTTAACTTTTGACCATATTGATCTTGGCGGAAGATTCGTTGATATGAACGGAGACGGAAGAACAGATATTTTCTTTGCATCTACACGAGATATTCGTTACGACAATGGTTTGCCGGAACGAAATATTCCAAAAAACGAACTTCACGAAAACAATGCTCTGTACCAAGATTATCTTGTAAAAATAACAGGGGTTCAAGGACTTGAAACAACCATTACCTATGACAGCGTTAAAAAGCTGACAACAAAGGGTGTAATACCACACCCACGATTGCAGTGGCCAATTGATGTAGTTTCAAAAATTGAAGAAAAAGACACTATTACAGGTTCTGTATATACAACATCATATACCTATGAAAATGGTATTTCTCGCCGTGATGGACCATTCGATCGCCGCTTTGCTGGCTTTGAAAAAGTTACCGAAAAGTTACCACAAAGAAGTACGGTCTATTATTTTCACCAAGGAAACGAAAGTCAAACAAGCCTAGGAGAAATTGCCGACGGAATAGCAAAAATTGGCAAAGTATATCGCCAAGAAATTTATAATGCTGCTGGACAAAAGATGACTCAGACTTTAACGTCATGGTCATCATATAGCAATGGAAATCGCTCAATCGTTGTACCATTACAAGAAATTGTTATGGATTTTGATGGTGATTCTTCGGCTGCCTCAAAAGCATTTACGTATGAGTACGATACACAAAATGGTCGTCTTCAAAAGTATATTGAGTGGGGTCGTGTTGTAGGGTATGAAAATGGTACATTTGCTGATTTATATGGTTCAGGAGCAAGTGCTGATAGATATACAACAACGTATACCTACGCTCGTAATCCTGCTCTTGGTTTATTTACTCTGGCTTCGGCGGTTCGTACGAACGCTCTTGGTGCTACTGTGAGCGAAAGTCGGGCATTGTACGATAGCTTAGCTTTCGGCTCGGCTTCATTTGGTTTGCCAACACGTAAAGAGTTTAGAATTAATGCTACAAGTTTTGCTTCGACTACTGCCACCTATGGTCCCCGAGGAATGCTTACTACAGTAACAGATACACGTGGCAATACGACACGGTATGTTTCTGATTCTTCGGATATGTTTTTGATAAGTGTTACGAATCCTTTGAATCAAAGAGTCATTACAAGTTATGACTATGTTTCGGGTAAGCCTATGCAGGTTATTGACTCAATGAACGTTGTAACACGCTATACCTACGATGGTTTGCGCCGTTTGCGCGATACATATGTTGCTCGTGATTCTACTGCTGCGACTCAACTTGCCGAAAGAATAAGCTATGACGATACGCGCTCAAATCCTCGAATAACTACAGTGCGCTATCTTGATGATACTTTGCAACAGCTTGAAATATCGTATAAAAATAGCTTTGGCCAAGAAATTCAAAAGCGAAATCGAGCCGAAGATGCATCAAGCGTTATTATTCAAGATACAATCTATAGTTGGCCAACGCTCATAGGTACAAAATCGCTCCCCTATACAGGTACTGGTTTACAGCGTACTCCGATCCAAACTCAACCTAATCTTTTAATTACGTTTAAGTATGATGCTCTTGATCGCATTCTTTCCGAAGCTCATATTGTTGGCGAAACTACTTATGTGTATAACGATTGGACAATAACAAGTACTGATCCACTTAAGGCAAGTAAAAAGCTTTACTATGATGCCTATGGAAACATGACGCGCATTGATGAGTCATCGCCAACCCATTACGATATTACATGGTACGGCTACGATGCCAACAAAAATCTTACAGGAATTGCCGATGCTTTAGGAAATGAGCGATACTTTACGTATGATCTTTTAGGTCGTCGTTTAACAGCACAGGACCTTCATGCAAAAACTGACACTACTTTCGGCACGTATAAGTATACCTATGATTCTGAAGGGAATATGCTCACAAGTATTGATCCGGAAGGTATGACACGTACATATAGTTACGATGCTCTTAATCGAATCTTGTCCGAAGACAGTTCAACAACGCCGCACGTTGATGTGAGGTATACCTATGATACATGCGGATCGTGGGGTAAAGGTCGATTATGTAGTGTGCAGTCAGACGGTGGAACACAAAGCTTTGTCTATGACCCTCGAGGCCGAATTGTACAAGAATCTCGTACTATAATTGGCTCACCACTAACTTATACGACTCTTACAACACTCGATATTCAGGGTAATCCAACATTGATCATATATCCTAACCTTATGCGGGTAATGTATCAGTATAATCCGTTCGGCAAGGTAGAAAATGTGCGTGTTCAATTGAGCCCGACAGCTCCAATTCAAAATCTGGTAAATAATTATAACTATCACCCAACGGGCGCTCTTCTTACCGAAGAACTAGCTTCGGGAGTTACTACGACATATACCTATGATGCTCAGGAATTGTACCGCTTACGAAATCGTAAAGTTACAAAGGGCACTACTACCTATGAAGATGCTGTCTATACCTATGACAAAGTTGGTAACATTACTCGCTTAACTGATCTTGCTGTAACGCAAGCGCGTCGAGCTGTTGATTATACGTATGATGGCTACTATCGCCTTATTTCAGCAAAGACTCTAGCATCTGTCGGTGGAACAGTAACTGAAAACTTTACCTACAATAAAATCGGCAATATTACTTCAAATGCTCTTGGTAACTATGCATACGAAGGGGCAACAAGTGCTCATGCTGGTATATCATTTGCCAACCCACACGCTCCAACAAAAATAGGCAATAACCCCCTTACGTACGACAAAAAGGGTAACCTCCGCACCTACGCTACCCAAACCTACACCTACGACTACGCCAACCGCCTCACCACAATCTCTGACACAGCTACTACACCAACCACACTCGTTACACATACGTACGATCATACGAATTCGCGTGTAAAAACAACTGTAGGTTCTTTAACCACCTATTATCCAAATACCTATCAAATAATCGAAGGTGCTACAACCACAAACAATATCTTTGCAAATGCAAAACTCATTGCTCTGGTACGAGGTGTTAATACTGCATCATCAACCACGAATGTTCACACCGACCACCTCGGTTCAACAAAACTTGTCACTGATACTCTAGGTGCTCTTGTTCAAGTTTTGGACTATACTACATATGGTAACGAAAGAGTAGACGCTGGTACTGACGTATCACATCGTCAGTATATTGGAGAGATCTTTGACGAAGTAACCAGGCTGAGCTACCTCAATGCCCGTTACTATGACCCAAAGAGAGGGCAGTTCTTGAGTCAGGATCCTGCTTTTCTTGATATTGGGGCATTAGGGTTTGAGCAGAACTACCAGAGAACTCTTCAACAGCATCTAATGAGTCCTCAAGCGATGAACTCATATTCTTATGCCAACAACAATCCGATTAAAAATTCGGATCCGCAAGGTGAAGTGGTGCCGCTTTTGGCAGGAGCTGCTGCTGGACTCTGGGCACTAACTGAAGCAGGCTTGAGTGTTTATGACGGGTATACTGCATATCAGACCATCAACAATCCTAATACAAGCTACCTTGAAAGAAGTATTGCCGTATCAGGATTTGTTGCTGGCATCGTCGGTCCGGCAGGTGGATATGGTGCTGTAGGTCGAGAAGCCATGCAAGTGTACAAGCAAACCAATACCGCTGGTCGAGCCTTGATGAAAGGGGTAGAAAATCAAAAAGTTCTCAGTTTGATTAGAGATAACTACAGGGCTGGAGCAAAAATTGGAAGTGGAAGCACAGCTGATGCCGTAAGATACGAGTTGCAAAGAATCGGAGAAAAGGTAGGAAAAAAATTCCACTCTACTAAAGCACAAGAGACAATTAATCGTATCAATAACCTCTTTAGGCGCTCGGGTTCGACATTAAACCCTCAAGAGAAAAATGTACTAAATAAAATTTCAAATGATCTTAAGGATGCATTAAAGACGAAGAATAAATAATATGGAAATAACATATAAAAACATAATAAATTTTTTCACGAATCAGTTCCCTGGATTTAAAGAAACAGAAGAATTTAAATCTTTTGACGAAGAAGACTTGAAACTGCCATACATGGTTACAGCAGCTTTTGCCCGATACGCTATGGAACGTTTGGAAAAAGAGGGAGCAGAAGATAGTGAATTGCAATCTTTGTTCGATTTTATCAATGATAAATTTAATCATGATAATACTGACAAGGATCTTTTAGAGCTTATATCCGTTGAAATCTTTGAGAATTTTGTTTTAACTGAAAAAAGTTTGGAGTACGCTAGAAAACACACTTCAGATAAGGCAAGACACGCAGTTGAGATGACTCTAACATTTTGCGGAGTTGATAAACCAGATCTAACGATAGCGCCGGAGGCAAAAGCGGTTATGGAAAGCATTGAAGCTCATAACAAGTAACTTAAGTAGAGGGAAGGTGAAGGAGGGTAAATTTAAGCATTAGTACTGAAAGCGACATAAATACTTAGTTTTTGTGGGGGATTAAACTTGCTACCCATACCCACAACCATGTTAATTCAAGCAAAAACAGACAAAACCCTTGCATTTTTTGGGCAAATAATATAGAATGTTTCCACTATGCAAATTGCGATTATTCACACTGGCGGCAAGCAATATACAGTTTCTTCAGGCGATTCAATTCGTGTTGAAAAGATTGTGGGCGATTATAAAGAAGGGGATTCTATTGTTTTCGACAAGGTTATGCTTGTTGAGGATGGTAAGGATACTACAATTGGTACACCGTACATTGCCTCTGCAAAAGTTACAGGTA
The DNA here is from genome assembly GCA_964529025.1 of uncultured Candidatus Saccharibacteria bacterium. Classification (GTDB taxonomy): domain Bacteria; phylum Patescibacteriota; class Minisyncoccia; order Phycocordibacterales; family PALSA-1337; genus CAZGUZ01. The sequence goes on along the minus strand of CAZGUZ010000005.1, from coordinate 51,004 downwards.
CACTTACAAAGATTGCTCGAGCAGCCAAGATTGATGTTATTAAGTACAAGCAAAAGAGCCGTTACTTTAAGAAAAATGGTCATCGCCAGCCATACTTTGAAGTAAAGATCACAGCAATCAAATAATAAAATAGCCTCCACTCGGAGGTTGTTTTATTTACATTTCTCCACTGTCGGGGGTTTAAACTTTTGTACGGTGGACGAGTGCGCTTGTTAGGGTGCTTGCATCTGCATATTCAAGCTCGCTACCTGTAGAAAGGCCGCGACCGAGAACTGATACAGCAATTGAATGCTCGGCTGCATAATCTTTAAGCGAATTCATAACATAGTCTGCTGTATGTTCGCCTTCAGGCGTAGCATTAAGTGAAATAATAATTTCACGAAGGGGCAGTGCTTGTAAACGCTGATGTAAATCACGAATTCGAATACGCTGCTCAGGGTCCTTATCTAGAATAGGAATAGTGCCACCCAGAATAAAATACAGACCTTGATATGCGCGAGTTTTTTCGAGGGCTTCCATATCTGTATCGCGAGCAACTATCATAAGAATAGAGCGATCGCGATGAGGGTTAGAACATATCGAACACACTGTCTGGGGAGCTTCCGAAGTAAAGTGACGCTTACACTCATAACAGGTGCGCATAGTTCGCTTGACTTCACCAATAAGGTCGACAAGTTCTTCAAGAAAATTATTTGGTCGAGATACAAGAAAAAAAGCAAAACGTCGTGCTTGGCGAGGGCCAATTCCAGGAAATTCTCGGAATATTTCTATGAGTTTGTGGAGCGGGTCCATATGAGCGTAGTAATCTATTTATATTAAAAGCCACCCATACCGCCACCTGAGCCACCACTAGCAAATCCACCAAAATCGCTCTTATCAACATCCATAAACGATGTTTTTGCTGCATCAAAGAAGAGGTTCACAATTCCTGTAGGGCCGTTTCGGTGTTTTTCGATCAAAAGCTCGGCTGCCATTTTTCGACCTCCACCGTCTTCATTACTTTCGCGGTGAATAAACATTACGACGTCGGCATCCTGTTCAATAGAACCTGAGTCACGAAGGTCAGAAAGGCGAGGTTTGCCTCCGCGCTGCTCAACTGCACGCGAGAGCTGTGAGAGAGCGATAACAGGAACCTTGAGCTCTCGTGCAAGATTTTTAAGTGATCGAGAGATTTCGGTTACTTGCTGCACCACGTTATCTGATCCTCGTGACTGCGTTGGAACCATGAGCTGAAGGTAGTCGACAATGATAAGACCAAGACCTTTTTCATTTTTAAGGCGGCGGGCAACTGAGCGCATTTTAAGGATATTGTTGCCAGGCTGGTCATCAATATAAATTGGGGCATCATTAAGTCGGCCCATAGCATGAGCGATATTGGCAAAGTCATTATCATCAAGACGGCGGTGATCATTGCGGATTTTCCAAGCATCAACCTGAGCCTCGGCAGCAAGCATACGCTCAACCAGTTGCTGTGAACTCATTTCGAGCGAGAATATACCTACAGGAACTTTGTGATTAATACCAATCTTGCGCGCAAAGTCGAGGGCAAGGGAAGTCTTTCCCATAGAAGGTCGAGCCGCAAGAATAATAAGGTCAGATTCCTGAAAGCCAGCAAGCTTATTATCAAGATCTTTAAAGCCCGTAGGAACACCGCGGAGCTCTCCTTCCGCTTTGTGAAGCTTTTCAATACGCTCAAAAGCTTCGGTAAGGGTATCGCCCAAAGCAATAAACTTATGGGCACCATTAAAGTTTGTTACCTCATAGATGCGCTTTTGTGCAGCATCAAGAATTTCTTCGACATCATCAGCTTCATTAAAACCAAGTTCACCAATATGCTCTGCGGCATTGATAAGGTCGCGCATGAGCTTCTTTTTGTGAATGATTTGCGCATAGTAGGTTGAGTTACTTGCTACAGGAACACCCTGAACAAGTTCAGTAAGGTAGCTCATTCCGCCAACTGATTCAAGTTGATTGAGTTCTTTAAGGCGCGTAGACACTGACAAAAGGTCGATAGGAGTATTCTTACGATGAAGCTCGAGCATTGCATCCCAAATAATGCGATGGCGATCACTATAGAAAGTTCCAGAGTTTACGATATCGGTAATATCGTGCATTGCTTCGGGGCGAAGCATGATAGAACCAAGCATTGCTTTTTCTGCTTCAAGGCTTTGTGGAGGAATACGCAAATCGCGGGGTTTCCAAGTGTGTTGTGTTTGCAAATCAGACATGTGTATATTGTACACTGCAAAAAAATCCCGTACACTCGACTATCTATAAAAAAGTGTATGAAATGTTAATAAGCTGTGTTCAATTCGGCATATTTTATAAATTCTTTGCCCCTTTACCTTTAAACTATGCTGTGCTAGCCTCAATTTAATTCCGTAGTATATTGCTGCGGTCGTTCATATGCACCGTGTGGCGCATTGAATATAGGAGTAGCGAGTTCTCAAGCTAATTCGCAATTGTAATTGGAGGCTCTATGTCAGAGAGTCAAAAAATGTCAGAGCAGGATTTCTTCTGCTCTGATAGGGTTCGCGGGAGGACGTTCGTGATTACGAACGGGCCAGATGCAGATGCGCTCTGCAAAGCGCTCGGTGAAGCAATTGATGCTCGACACCCGAATTGGCCGCTGGGCTATAGAAAAGTTGACTTCAAAGTGTTTGTGGCTGCGGGGTGTTTTAGGCAATTACCTGTAGCTGTGACCGGCTTGAGGTGGCACGACTATAGTTCGAAGGGTAGGTGCACCATCTATGGTTTTGTTTTTGACCAAAGCCGACAGGTTACCATCGACTACACTTTGGAAGATCCTCACCATAAGGCTTCAAGCCGAACCGGTCGAGTCAACTTCTGAGTGTGTCTTGGGTACACGCTCAGCATTCAAACAACCCCGACTTCGGTCGGGGTTCTTCTTTTTGATTCTTGCATCTTACAACTCCACAATTTTAAAACCTTCAGGAGTATCTTTTACTTCAAAGCCACGCTGTATGATTTCATTGCGGAGCGCATCGGCCTGAGCCCAGTCTTTATTTGCTCGGGCAATTTCGCGGGCTTCGGCAAGGGCGGTGATTTCGGCAGGAATTTCGGTATGAACATGCTCTGATAGTGTGCTCAGACTATCAAGGTTAAGACCAAACACTGCATCAGTCTTTAAGATGAGGGGTAATTTATGGAGGGGTGATATTCGTTTGTCTTTAATGAATTCCCATACAAGAGCTAGGGCACGCGGAGTATCAAAATCGTTGGTAATGTGTTCGGTAAACTTTTCAATAAATTCTGTTGCAATAGATTCTTCGGACGAAGTAAGAGCGGGGATTGCAGGTTCTTTAGCTACTAAATCTTTCCACTCAGCTAGAGTAGATACAAGGCGAATAAAGCCTGTTTGAGCAGCCTGAAGAGCTTCTAAGGTAAAGTTAACTTGGGTTTTGTAATGCGCACCAAGGAGCCAGTATCTAAAAGCGAGTGGGGCAATGGCTTGTTCTTCTAAATCTTTGATTTTGAAGAAATTACTTTTTGACTTTGACATTTTAACGTCATTAACATTCATAAAGCCTCCATGTATCCAGTAGCGAACAAATTGCTTGCCGGTAGCAGCTTCTGACTGTGCTATTTCATTAGTGTGGTGAGGGAAAACAAGATCAACTCCACCTGTATGAATGTCGATAGTTGGTCCAAGGGCAGTAGTTGCCATTGCTGAACACTCAATGTGCCAGCCTGGGCGGCCTTTACCGAATGGGGCATCCCAAACAGCTTCGCCATCTTCGGGTGTTGCAAATTTCCATAGGGCAAAGTCTTTCGGGTTTTCTTTTTCGTACTCATCTTGAGCAATGCGCGAATGTTCTTGGCTGGTATTATTGTGCTCATGAGCAATACTCTGTGCTTTAATGCCGGCAAGTTCGCCATAGTGAGGGTCAATGCCAATACTGTAGTAAATTCCATCACGAGAAATATATGCTTTGCCGTGTTCAATAAGATTGCCAATCATATTTTGCATTTCTTCGATATGATCGGTTGCTCGCAAGAGTCGCTTGGGTGTAAGAACATTCAGTGAAGCTAAATCATCAAGAAAAAGCTTTTCATACATGCGCGTAAGCTCAAGAAGAGGGGTTTTTTCGGCTTGTGAACGGCGAATGGTTTTATCATCAACATCGGTAATATTCATTACTTGATCAACCGAATAGCCGGCAAATTCGAAAGTGCGACGTATGATGTCGTTTAAAATAAAGGTACGAAAATTACCAATGTGTGCTGTGTCATATACGGTAGGCCCGCAATGGTACATAGTTACAACCCCTGGTGATAGGGGAATAAACTCTTCTTTTGCTCCAGAAAGAGTATTTGATATGTACAAAGTCGGTAATTTCTTCATGTGCATAGTATACCGTAATTTTAATTTTACGTCATCCACACTAGGCGCAATGCATAAAGTTTGAGATACTATATGCATGACCCCGATCAAACTTGAAGCACTCGTAGTAAAAATCGTTGTTGTTGTTTTGCTTGTTGCCGGCGCTTTTTCTTTTGGCCAGTACACTGCGACAACAAAGCAAGCTAAAGTTCCTGCAGCTGCTGCGGCTGCTCTTGCTGCACAAGGTGTAAATGATCCCGCTTTAAGTGTTGATGAATTTGCTCCGTTTTGGAAAACCTGGAATTTGCTCGAACAAAAATATGCTGGCGCTAATGCAGCTTCAACTACTGAGCAAGATAAACTGTGGGGAGCTATTAAAGGAATGGTTGCAGCACAAGGCGACCCTTATACTGTATTCTTTCCTCCAGAAGAAGCAAAAATTTTTGCTCAAGATATTTCTGGAAAATTTGAAGGCATAGGAATGGAAGTTGGTAAAAAAGATGAATATCTTACTGTTGTGGCACCGCTCAAGAATAGCCCAGCCGAAAAAGCCGGAGTACTCACCGGAGACAAAATAATTGCAATTGACGGCGAAAACGTAGTTTCAGTTTCTGTTGATCAAGCAATTAAAAAGATTCGTGGTCCAAAGGGAACAACCGTAAAGCTTACCGTAAATCGTGAAGGTTCTCCAAAGCCAATTGATATCGTGGTAACTCGCGATATTATTGACTATCCAACTGTCGAAACCGAAGTTCGTATACCAAATGCAACAGGTTCCTCAACAATTGCAAATGCTGCTAGTGGCTCAAAGCTTCGTGATGGTGTATTCGTTTTGCGACTCTTTAGCTTTACCTCTGAATCGCCAAAGCTTTTCCGCTCCGCTTTGCGAGAATTTATTGATTCAGGATCACATAAGCTTATTCTTGATTTGCGCGGTAATCCAGGTGGCTATTTAGAAGCCGCGTGGGACATGGCCTCATGGTTCTTGCCAGCAGGAAAGGTGATTCTTAAAGAAGACTTTGGAAAAGATCATGATGAGCGTTTGTACAAGAGTAAGGGCTACAATGTCTTTAACGAAAAGCTCCAAATGATGATTCTTGTCGATGGGGGAACAGCATCGGCTGCCGAAATTTTGGCCGGAGCGCTTCGTGAACATGGTAAAGCAAAGCTTGTCGGAACAAAAACTTTCGGAAAAGGTTCTGTACAAGAGCTTGTTAAAATTACTCCCGAGACATCTCTCAAGGTAACAGTTGCTCGTTGGTTTACTCCAAATGGTCACAATCTATCTAAGGACGGCCTTGTTCCTGATTACGAAGTAAAGATAACGCCAGAACAAATTAAAGCACAACAAGATCCTCAATTAGACAAGGCTATTGAATTATTAAAGGCAATGCCGTAGTGTATAGGTATGAAAATCATTCTTATTAAAGACGTTCCAAAAGTAGGTAAAAAGTACGAAGAAAAAGATGTAGCACAAGGTTTTGCACTTAACTCGCTTATTCCTCGTGGTTTAGCATTGCCAGCAACACCAGAAAATAGTAAGAGAATGAAGCTCGAACAGCAGCGAATTGCTGGCGAAAAGAAAGTTCATGACGATTTGGCTCTTAAGAATTTTGCAACACTCTGCGATAAAGAAATCACTCTCACACTGCCAGCCAATGAAAAAGGTCACCTTTTTGCGGGAATTCATATTAACGAAATTATTCCAGAATTCAAAAAGCAGCTCAATGTTGATATTGCAGCCGAAGCATTTGGCTCAATTAAACCTCTTAAAGAAGTTGGAACTCATAAACTTACTTTTACGGTTCTTGGAAAAAAGGGAAGTTGTGGTGTGGTAATACATTCACTTAAATAATTGTTGATAAGTCCGCAGTTTTACTCAATCAGCACAGTATAATAGGTTTGTTAGGCTGACACGCCAATTTTACATGTCTATTTTTGCGACCTCTCGATTTTTTATAACTATACGTAAATATGCATTAGCACTGCTTGTGTTAGTTGCCTTTTTTGCTTACGGAATAAATTATGCTCAAGCTGCCGCTGTTCCTCAGTTAGTAAAAAATATAGCAGCTGTTCCGAATGGTTCTTATGTAAGTCTCCACACAGCTTCAACTTCAGGTGGTCATTTTATCCTTCTTGCTGATGATATAGAGTCGGGTTTTGAATGGTGGAGATCAGATGGCACAGCTGAGGGAACAAATCGTATTGCTGACATAGAAGTGGGTAGTAATGGCGGTGGAGGTCTTTACTATGGTTTTATAGATCCATATTGGATTATTTTCCCGTATTCAAGTGTCTATGGACAGGAACTTTGGAGGACAGATGGAACCGAAGAGGGTACAAGTATTATTCTTGATGCACGTTCAGGCACTCAGGGCCTTACTACTAATGCAGGAAATGTGGTTCAAGTAGATAATCAAATATATTATGCAGCTAACATTACCGGAGGTAGCGCAATTAATCTTTGGAGGACTGATGGAACAGCAAGTGGAACGGTACAAGTCTCGAATACTTCGCTGCGCATGGCCCAAAACTCATTGGTAAATCTCAATGGACTACTTATTTTTAGTGCGTCACTTTCCTTGGGAAATCAAAATGAATTATGGTCATCAAACGGAACTGCTACAGGTACAGTAATGATAAAAGATATTAGAGCAGGTGCCCAAGGCTCTAGTCCAGCAAATTTTACTGTGTCAACAACCTCAGTATTTTTCACGGCTGATGACAGCTTATTTGGAAATGAATTATGGAAAACCGATGGTACTGCAACAGGTACTTATATGGTAAAGGATATTAATACTGGAAGTAGTAGCCCAACTTTTACTAATTTAAAAGCGCATGGTGACCTGGTGTATTTTGGCGCTTCAGATAGTACGCATGGCATAGAATTGTGGAAATCTGACGGAACCGAGACTGGAACTGTCATGGTGAAAGACATTAACCCCGGTATTGCTAGTTCTAGTCCTGCAATTATTGCAGTGCTTGGAGACAATATAATTTTCACCGCAGACGATGGTGTAAATGGTATAGAATTGTGGAAATCAGATGGAACAGAAGTGGGTACCGTTATGATTAAAAACATCAATGCTTCTGGTGGAATATCAATGTTTTCTCCGACCGCTCTCCTTAATGGAACAAGTTTAATTCTTGGTATTGATGATGGAACCTCTGGCAGAGAATTATGGAAGACCGATGGAACTGAAAGCGGTACTATTCGAGTAAAAGATATTTATTCTGGTTCTTCAAGCTCTTTGACTACATACGCTTTTACCCCTTCGCTATTTTCACCATCTTCTCCAATTGTTCAATTCGTATCTTTTGGTTCATATGTTTATTTTCCAGCAAACAATGGAATTGATGGTACAGAGTTGTGGAGGACGGATGGAACAGAGGAGGGTACAGTCATGGTAAAGAATATTGCGAATGGAGACGTGGGTTCAAATCTATCCAGATTTTTATTCAGGGATGATGAAACTTATTTTTATGCAACTAACCAGGCCTCAAACTATGGTTTATGGCAGACTGATGGTACTGAGAGCTCGACTTCTTTGGTTGTTCCAAATATATCCCCATTTGAAGTTTTGGGTAAAATCGGTACGGAATTTTATTTCTTTTATAATGATGGCGTAAATGGAACCGAACTCTGGAAAACCGACTTTACAGAGGGTGGAACAATGATGGTAAAAGATATAAATGCAGGAAGTGCAAGCTCATACCCAAGCTCAAGTAACGATAGAAACTCATTAATTATTAACGATAAGTTATTTTTTACTGTTAATACTGCAACCTCAGGTGTTGAATTGTGGGTAAGTGACGGTACCGAGGTGGGAACAGTGTTGGTAAAAGATATACGGAGTGGTTCGACAGGCTCAAGTCCTGGTGGTTTTGTGGCTGGTACATCATCATTGTATTTTTTTGCAGATGACGGAACTAATGGTAAAGAGCTGTGGACATCAGATGGTACCGATGCTGGTACATATTTAGTAAAGAATTTTGCTACGGGAGCAAGTGGACAAATAGTAAATTCAGGACACTTTCAAGGTGATATTCTCAACGGAGTTGTTTATCTTTCAATGACAGACGGAACTGGTAGCTATGATCTTATAAGAACCGACGGTACATCTGCAGGTACATATCTTGTAAAGAATTTGCCAATTAGTTCATCCAATGCAATTGTCGACAGGTTAATTGTCTCGAGTAATGGATACTTGTATTTTATAGGAAATTCAGATGCGGGAAATAGCAATGAAACTAGTTTATGGCGATCTGATGGAACAACAGAGGGGACAATTCCAATCCATCAACTCAAGACAACTTCGAGTGAGTCTGCAAGTATTGGTATGGTTCCGACCACTCGAGGTATTTATTATAGCTTCGATCATCCAGTATATGGTTATGAATGGTGGTTTACAGATGGTTTTTCTACAACTTCTACGCCACTCGAGGATGTAGGTACGGGTACAATTGACGGTGCATACGCCTCAAACTCAAGAGTGAGTTCAGGTAGCGGCTATAACTCTCGAGGTAATAACTATGAAAATGTGGGAGAGACATTTTATTTCGTTGGTTTTGACTCTGAGCATGGTAGAGAGCTATGGAAGACGGATGGAACTTCAGAGGGTACTTATTTATTTGCGGATATTGTAGAAGGGATAGGTTCTTCACTTTCTTTGCCATATTTAAGTTTTCAGGAGATTACTCATAAGCTTTATTTTTCTGCAAGTACTCCGCAGTATGGTAGTGAATTATATGTTGTATCTCTTACCCCCACTACCACCCTCTCTTCAATCACCACAACAAGCATTTCACAGACAGGAGCAACAGTATCAGCAAGCATCACCGACGTCGGCTTCTCTCCAGCACACACACGAGGCTTTAACTACGGAACATCACTAGCATATGGTATGAGCACCACCACAGAAGGAAGATACAGTCTCAGTACTCACGAGTACACACTCTCAGATCTTACATGTAACACTACCTACTACGTACAAGCTTTTGCAGTAAATACGTACGGTACAACAACACAAACAACATCATTTACTACATCTGCTTGTGATGCTTCGGCAACCCCATCCCGCCGCCGCGGAGGAGGGGGAGGCTCACGTATATCACCATCAGCCACATCAACAGCCCCAGTTACTCCAACAACACCACTCCCAACTCTCGTACTACCACCAACCACAAGCTCTAATACCACTATATTCACCCGCGACCTCACCTTCGGTTCTGTCGGAACCGATGTCATTGCTCTCCAACGCTTCCTCAACTCTCGAGGATACATCATATCTACAACAGGACCAGGTTCTCCAGGTAATGAAATCAATGTATTTGGATCAAGAACACAAGCAGCACTTGCACGATTCCAAGCATCTGTTGGTATTACACCAGCATCAGGCTACTTTGGCCCTATTACACGCACTTTCGTGAATGCTCTTGGTACTCCAGTTCAAACTCCAATCACACCAAGTACTCCTACAGCTCCAACTAAACCACAAACCTCAACAACACCTTCATCACAAACAACAACTCAAACCACCTATACCCGTGACCTCTTCCTTGGCTCACGTGGCTCTGATGTCACAGAACTCCAAAACTTCCTCATACAACAAGGCTACCTAGAGTCAGGCTACGCTACTGGCTACTTCGGTACTCTTACACAGTCTGCTCTTATTAAATTCCAACAAGCTAAGGGTATTACTCCTGCGCTTGGGTACTTTGGGGCAAAGACGAGGGGCTTTATTACTCGGTAGTTTTGTAGAGTACAAAACCTGCTTGTTTTGTGCGGTATACTATAAGCACTCTATGGTCAAATACACTATTAAACAGCAGCACTATGAAGGACCACTCGATGTTCTACTCGAGCTTATTGAAAAGCGCAAGCTTTTTGTGAATGATATTTCACTTGCTCAGGTGACTGACGATTATATTGCATACATTCAAGGAATGGAAACAAAAGACCTTGGCGATATCTCGTCATTTATACTTATTGCTTCGACACTCCTTTTAATTAAATCAAAGTCGCTTTTACCCAGCCTCACACTGACTGAAGAAGAAAAAGAAGACACACAAGATTTGGAGCGCAGACTTAAAGCATATAGTTTAATAAAAAATCAAAGCCTCATACTCAAAGAAAAGTTCGGTACAGAACCTACGTTTACTCGATCGCATATTGAGCGTATTAATGTTTTTGCACCGCATAGCTCAATTACTACATCTCGCATGTTTGAAACACTACGAAACATCCTTGCCCGAATTCCAAAGACCGAATCAATTCCCCAAGCTACCCTCAAAAAGGTTGTTAGTCTTGAAGAAATGATCGACACATTGTCACGTCGCGTAACTGAGAAGCTCAAAATGACCTTTAAAGATTTTTCTGCTGAGCACAAAGGTGAAAAGGTTAATGTGATTGTAAGCTTTTTAGCTTTGCTTGAATTAGTTAAACAAGGTGTTGTTGAGGCAAATCAGCATAATCACACAACAGATATTCACATTGAAACCAAAAATGTGGGTACACCTCGTTATATGTAATGCGGTATACTGTAACTATGTCGCAAAATCTTGAGCAAAAAATTGAGGCTTTACTTTTTTGGAAAGGGGAACCTGTAAAGTTTTCATATATAGAAAAAATTACACAAGAAAGTGCCGAGAATATTACCTCAGCCTTAAAATCTCTCGAAGAACGTCTGAATATTTCGAGTGGTTTACGCTTAGCTCGACTTGGGGAAGGTAATAGTCTAGAAGTCTGTCTTGTAACTGCTCCACAAGAGAAAAGCTTTATAGCAGAACTAGCTCAGCAGGAATTGCAAACTGACATTGGAAAAGCCGGCATAGAAACTTTAACCATAATTGCATATATGGGGCCAATTTCACGAGCCGATATTGAGTATATACGCGGAGTACAATCACAATTTATTATCCGCAACTTACTTATCCGCGGCCTCATTGAAAAGAAAGACGATCCTCAGGATGAGCGACGTTCTTTGTATTCTCCGACTTTCGATCTCTTGGCTCATTTAGGTATTACCAAAATAGAAGACTTGCCAGATTTTGAAAAGATCCGCAGTGAAGTTTTAGTGCACACAAAAAACAATACGTAGCATGTTTCATCTTCGAGTACGAACAATACTAATTGCACTAATGCTCTTGGGCTTTGCTGGCCTCGGTATTTATTTTGATTCTCGGGCTCAGACGCCAATGCCAGTAACAACAAATACACAGCCTCCAATGAATTTGCGCCCTAAAATACCTTCAACAACTGATGAGCGTCGCAAATCACTTGCAGAGATCCGCAGCATAAACGATAGGATTATTGCTGAAAATTTTCCATCCGACGTTCAGATTGCTGCAAGCTTGGCACAGCCTTCGCGCCAAGATGTGGTATCGGCAACATTACAGGATCCTTTTGCTCAAGTTACTGCCGAAGGTATATACGTACTCACTATCAATACCAATACTAACAATGTAGAAACAATTTATTCTCGTCGTGGTAGAACAGCTTTTCCTATAGCAAGTATTAGTAAGATGATGGCTTTGGTTACATCAGATCTTACCGCTCCCGCAACAACATCGGTCGTTATCAGTACGTCGACAAAAGCTGTTTATCCTAATGATACACTTTTTACCATTGGTGACCGCTGGACAAAAGAAGACCTTATTCCAGCTATTGTAATACCTTCAAATAATGTTGCTATTGAGGCCCTTGCTGAACTCCACGGAGTAAAAGATTTTGTCGAAACAATGAACTCTATGTCAAAAGAAATTGGAATGACGGGGACAAAATTTGTAAATGCAACTGGCCTCGATGAAGCCCATGCTTCAAATATGGCAACACCACGCGACGTTGCTATTCTAGGTGCTTACTTAATTAAGAATCGTCCCGATATATTGGCATTATCTCGCCTTACCACGCACTCATTTACTCGTTCAGATGGGGTAGAGATTACTCTTAAGAATACCAATGGAAGTCTGACCGATGAATCAATTCCATGGCCTGTAGTTGGAGGAAAAACCGGAACAACAGCACGAGCAGGGCAAGCTTTGCTTTTAGTTACCGAGAGTCCTATAAAAGATACTTATATTGTAGCAGTTGTACTTAGATCACAATCGAGAACAAAAGACATGGCACTTGTTCTTAATGGAATTAAGCAATTATCAAGCTTTGCACCATTTATTCAATAGTATGAATCACGAATCACACATTGACCGTCCGTTCTTACTCCTCATATTGATTATTTCTTTATGTGGCTTTGGTATTTTTATTTCTGCGAGCCTCGGTTTACTTACTCGCAATGGCCCTGATATGACTGGTATTGCACTTACACAAGCACTCAGTTTACTGCTCGGTTTCGCAGGTTTTTTTATAGTGTCACATATCCATTATCGCTTCTGGAGGAGCTATGCTTTTATGGGCTTACTTGGAGCAATTGGACTCAATCTTATTTTATTTATTCCAGGAATTGGAATTGAACATGGTGGGGCAGTTCGATGGATAGATATCGGCATCACCTCTTTTCAACCATCAGAAGTGCTTAAAATAATGTACATTGTGTATTGTGCAGGGTGGCTTTCTTCTCGAAAGAATAGCCTTGAATCAATAACACGAGGACTTATCCCATTTTTAGTAATACTCGGTATTATTTGTACATTACTTATTGCTCAATCAGATACCGACACCCTCGTTGTTATTGGCGCTACAGGAATTACCATGCTCTTAGCTGCAGGGGCAAAACTGCGTCACATTGCTCTTATTTGTGGTTTCGGACTCGTCGTTGTCTCGGGTATTATTATTGTGCGTCCATATGCACGTGACCGAATACTTACGTACTTCGATCCAAGTCGTGATCCTAGCGGTTCAAGTTACCAGATTCAGCAATCGCTCATTGCGGTTGGTTCAGGGCAAATGTTTGGCCGAGGTTTTGGTCAGAGTCTACAAAAATTTTATTATTTGCCCGAACCTATTGGTGACTCAATATTTGCCGTGCAAGCCGAAGAGTTCGGCTTCGTCGGAAGTATTTTACTCATCGGTCTGTATGTTGCTTTGGCATGGAGGTCGCTCAAAATTGCTCAAAAAGCGCCCGATGCTTTTGGTGGACTCATTATCGTAGGAGTTGTTATACTTATTATCGTAGAGTCTTTTATGAATATTAGTTCAATGATCGGTTTATTACCACTCTCGGGGCAACCATTACTTTTTGTTAGCCACGGAGGAACAGCATTGGCAATCATATTAACTTCGGTGGGTCTCATTGCTAACATTTCTCGACATAAGAAAAAAGTTGGAAATGATATAGTTGTAGCAGAAGAAATAAATTAAAAAATATGAAAATAGTATTTACAGGAGGTGCTACAGGAGGACATTTTTACCCACTCATTGCAATTGCAGATGCAATGATCGATATTTCTGCTGCTCAAAAAATTATCACTCCAGCTTTTTATTACATAGCGCCAACTCCATATAATCCCCGAGCGCTTTTTGATCGTAATATACAATTTATACCAATATCAGCGGGTAAGTATCGCCGATATTTTTCTGTGCTCAATTTTACCGATATTTTCAAAACGATAAGCGGTATATTTTCTTCAGTAATTGAACTCTATAAAATCTATCCTGATGTAGTTATCAGCAAAGGGGGGTATGCAAGTTTTCCTCCACTCGTTGCTGCACGGATTTTACGAATACCCGTAATTATTCATGAGTCTGATAGTGCACCTGGTGTTGTAACACTATGGTCGGCTCCTTTTGCAAAAAAGATAGCAATTTCATACCCACAAGCTGCAAAATACTTTAAAAAGAAAGATCTCGAAAAAGTTGCCGTTACAGGAAACCCTATGCGACAAAGTGTTCTACAACCCATTACTCACGGAGCTTTTGAACACTTTAATCTTGAAACCGATGTGCCAACGCTTTTAATTCTTGGTGGTTCACAAGGAGCACAGCTCATTAATGATGTTATTGTTGAATCACTCCCAAAGCTTCTTGAAAAGTATCAAATCATTCATCAAACTGGTCGAGCAAATTTAGCATACGTGACTCAGATTAGCGGAGTTGTCTTAGCAAAATCAAAGTATGCAACACGCTACCATCCAATTGATTACATCAATGATTTAGGGATGCGTATGGCTGCTGGAGTTGCAACTCTCGTAATTTCTCGAGCTGGTTCAACGATATTCGAAATTGCAGCTTGGGAAAAGCCTTCAATCATAATTCCTCTGCGTGAAGAAGTAAGTCATGATCAAACAAAAAATGCTTTTGCATATGCTCAAACAGGGGCATGCCAGGTTATTGAAGAGCACAATATTAGCTCGGCAATTTTGTGCACACAGATTGATTCAATATTGCAGGATACTCGAGTGTATGACGTAATGCGGCAAGCTACTAAGAACTTTGCACCTAAGGATGCGGCCCATAAAATAGCCACAGCGGCGCTCGAAATCGGTATTTCGCACGAAAAGTAGAAACTTGTCAACATTTTGGCACACTTGTGCTCGGTGTGCGCATGGTATACTTAGTATGTTATTCGTTAACTCAATAATTTATATATGGAACCAAATAGATCTGGTATTTCAGTAACACAGTGGGTCATTACGGCTATTGTCGTAGTAGCTCTTATTGTGTTTGGTGTGTACATGCTTACTCGCGGGGATAGTATGCCTGCCGGTACTCCTTCATCTGTGACAACAACTCAGTTGCCACAGTACAAGAATGTGGTTACTGTTACTGATCAGTTTCCTGGTAACATTGTATATGTAACAACAGTTGAACTTGCAAAAGATGGTTTTGTTGTTGTGTACGATGCAGATCCAGCAAAGGGTGGTAAAGTTATGGGTACTTCATACGTAAAGGCAGGAGTGCGACCAGGTCAGGTTAACCTTACAACAAAGACTCTCGATGGTAAGACATACTTCGTGGCACTTTATGTAGACTCAAATGCAAATGGTGTATTTGATGCAACAGATGCACCAGCTCTTGGAACAACAGGTTCACCAGTTGTTCAAACATTCCGAGCAACATTAGCAGTGGGGGATAAGGGCTAATACCGATGGTTCGATTCTCTCTATCGAACCTCATACAAAAAACAGGCGGTGTCGCAATCATGGTTATTATGGCGACACTGCCTGTTTCGGCATATGCACAAAATGTCGATGTGCTGCAGCGACAAATCAATGACAGAAATTCAGGTATTGAACTTCTAGAAAGGGAAATTGCTCAGTACCAAAACGAGCTCGAGTCAATTAGTAAAGAGGCAAATACACTTCAGAATACTGTTCGCTCACTCGAACTTTCACAAAAAAAGATTGAAGCTGATCTTAAAGTTACCCAAGCAAAAATCAATGCTGCAAATGATAAAATAGGGAATCTATCTGAAGACATTACAGCAAGAAACGAGCGCATACTTTTTAATCAAAATACGATTAAAGAGAGTATTAAGACTATTCACAAAAACGATTCAGTTTCACTTGTTGAAATTCTACTCGGTGATCTATCGCTCTCAAACTTTTTTTCTGAAGCTGACAGTCTTGAGCGAATTCAAGAAGGGGTAAGTGAAGCTATTACCGAACTTGAAGCAAGTAAAAAGACTCTTGAGAATAATAAAAAATCTGTTGAAAACCAGCGCGCTGAATTATTAAAATTACGCCAACAGCTCAGTAATCAAAATAAGCTTTTGGCTGATACAAAGGCTGAGCAAGCATCACTCTTATCTGCTACAAAAAATACAGAAGCAAACTACAAAAAAATTATCGCAGACAAGGTTGCGCAAAAAATACTTTTCGAACAAGAAATATTTAAGTTCGAATCAGAACTTAAAATTGCAATTAATCCATCATCAGTTCCAAAGGCTGGAACGGGTGTTTTGAGTTGGCCTCTTGCAAGTGTAACTATTACACAATATTTCGGCAATACTCCTTTTGCAACAAAAAATCCGCAAGGCTATGGTGGACAAGGACACAACGGTATCGATTTGCGTGCGGCTGTTGGTACAAAAGTCTTTGCTCCGGCTGATGGTATTGTTGCTGGTGTTGGTGATACCGGTTTAATTCGTGGCTGCTATTCATATGGACGCTGGGTAATGATCAAACACCCAAACGGCCTTTCAACATTGTTTGCCCACCTATCAACACCTCTTGTTAAGACCGGCCAAGCAGTATCACGTGGTGATCTTATTGCATACAGTGGTAATACCGGTTATTCAACCGGCCCACACTTACACTTCGGCGTTTACTTGACCGAAGCAGTTCGAATCACTAAACTTACTACGAGTCGAAATTGTAATGGTGCCGTAATCCCTGTCTCTGACCCACAAGGTTATATGAATCCATTGTCGTACCTATAATCTGCACCCACAATGTAAGTTCGTAAAATTCTGTATATTCCGAAACGATGTTTACTCCTCAGCCGCAGCCACATTATGAAATAACCCTTGGAACACAAGAGCTCATACAACAGCTTATTTTGAGTTTTCCTGACATTGAAATACCTTTGACTCAAACTGTTCAGTATGCGGAGTGGCAAATTAAGAATAAGCGCAAAGTCATATGGTTTTGTATTGTTCGAGACGGAATTTTTTGTGGCGCAGGCTTAGCGGTTCGTTATCATATGGGCTCAACCCGTATGCAGTATTGGTATACCCCTTATGGGCCAGTTATGGTAGTGCCAAATTCTGCAAATATTCGACAAGAAATTGAATGTATGAGCCGTGTTCTGCGTCAAACTATTAAAAGCATTGAAGAGTCACTCGCTGTACTCAATCACAGTACAAACACTACAGTTTTCATTCGTACTGATGCGACGATTTATACCTCGTTACCACAAAAAATTAAAGGCAAAAAAGTATATCAAGAACTCGTTCCTCAGGGTATACAGAAACTTATGCCCCAATATCGTTTGGGTGGATCATATTTTCAGCCACGCGCCGAATGGCATATATCACTTAAGCAGACCTATGCCGAAATATTGGCAGCAATGCATCATAAGACGCGATACAGTATTAAGCTTGCCGAAAAAAAGCTTGCTGAAAAGATTGTATCGTACGAAGTTGTTACAGGAAAAGATATTTTAGGACATCAAAAAAACTTTGAGGTTTTAATGAAAGAAACGGCTGAGCGCGATAAATTTTGTATGCACGATCATGCTTATTATAAAGCTGTATTTACTACAACATCCCGTAGTAAAGGCGGTTTTCTTATAAATGTATACGAAGGGGTAGGTGATGACCAAAAACTCTTGGTTTCGAATTTGATAGTATATACAGAAACTTCGGCATATTACTTGTTTGGAACTTCATCAAATAGTGGTCGAAACCTCATGCCTACATATTTAGCACAGTGGAAAGCTCTTGAGCGTTCTAAGCGAGACGGTAAAATATGGTACAATTTTGGTGGTATATCGACACCTAATTTCCCCAAGTTTGGTTGGAAGGGAATTACAGAATTTAAAACAAAGTTTGGTGGAGAGGCTCGTGTGCACCCATTTATGTACGACGTTCCTGTTCGCCGATTCCGATACCTTGGCTATTGTTTAGTAAAAATTATTTCATATATACGATCCTATGTCCGCAATTAATTTTTTCAAAAAAACTATTCGCTCAATAACTCCACATGTAGTACTAACGGCGTACCATGCTCTTTTGTCGTACATTGGTCACATACTTGCTGGTATGCCATCCAAAAAGATGGTAGTTATTGGCGTTACCGGAACCAAAGGTAAAACTTCAACAGCAAATTTTATTTGGTCAGTGCTTAATGCTGCCAACATTAAAACGTGCATCATTAGTACGGCAAACATTCGCATTGGAGGAAATGAGACTCTCAACTACTATCACATGACAATGCCGGGGCGTTTCGCAATTCCGAGCCTTATGAAAGATATGGTTAAAGCAGGCTGTTCGGTATGTGTTGTTGAAACAACATCAGAAGGACTTAAGCAACAGCGCCACCGTGGAATAGTCTATGACATTGCTGTCTTTACCAATCTTACTCCCGAGCATTTACCATCGCATAATAATAGTTTTGAGGAATATAAACAGACTAAGGGTTTGCTCTTTAAGGCTGTACAAGACCGGGGTGTTAAGCAAAATTCAGTACGCAAAACAATACTCGGGCGACAAATTCCTACAGCTATAATTACCAATGCTGATAGTGAACACATGCCATACTATGCGGGCTTCGGTGCAGATACAAAAGTAACTTATAGCCTTACACACGGCGATGTTGTTGCGACTGCAATTAAAAGTAATTCAGGAGGTACATCGTTTACGGTTGGTTCAACGGCGTACACCACTCCAATTCTCGGTACATTTAATGTATATAATATTCTTCCTGCACTCATTATCGGCCGCATTCTTGGGGCACCAGAGCAAGATATGGTAAAGGGCATTGCTTCGCTTGCGGGCATTCCTGGCCGCATGCAAGTAATGACACAAGCAAATAGTCCTTTTATGGTAATCGTTGACTATGCACACGAAAAACAGAGTATGAATGCTGTGCTTGATAGTGCTCAGAATATAAGAGCAGAACACAACCGCGATAATTCACAGTTAACTTCGAACGGCAGGATAATTGTACTCCTTGGTGCAGAAGGTGGTGGCCGAGACCCTCGAAAGCGTTTTGAAATGGGTGAAGTTGTTGCCCATAAAGCAGACATTGCCTATGTAACCAATGTTGATCCCTATGAAGATGATCCAAAGATAATTCTTGAAGATATAGCACAAACAGCAGAAAAGTTTGGTAAAGTGCGCAATACAAATCTATTTGTTATAGAAGACCGAACCGAAGCAATTACTCATGCAATATCAAATGCTAAAGCCGGTGACATTATTCTTGTAACAGGAAAAGGGGCAGAGCAATCGATGATTATTGGTGGCAAAAGCATAGCGTGGGATGATAGAAAGGTTGTAGAGCAAGTGCTTTTGAACATTCACTCAAAAAATAAGTAAATTGTCCCCAGCTTTAAGCTTACAGAACAGCCCTCTTAACGTGCATGATATAATAGCTTTATGTTGTTGACCTTCGCTGCTCGAAATATGCACACCAGGGCACTATTTTATTTCGTCACTTTTGCAATTTGCTGCACGCTGTCGTTTTTCATGACTGCACAGCAAGCTCTTGCGGTTCAATTGCCGAGCGTCGTTATTGATTCGAATACAATCAGTACGATTGGGGGTCAACCGACCAGCGCAATGCTTTTTAATGGTAGTATCTACACGGTTATAAATACACCAGAGTATGGATCAGAGCTGTGGAAAACAGATGGCACTGGTGTAGGTACCGTACTTGTAAAGGATATTGTTATTGGAGACAGCTCAACATTCCTGTTTATGGGGACTACTACGGACTATCTATTTTTCCGTGGATCGACTCGTGAACATGGTACTGAACTCTGGGTGACCGATGGTACAGTAGAGGGTACTCGCATGGTAAAGGACATAAGACCGGGATCGTCCGGTGGTGTTTCGAGTAGTGTTAACACAGTAATAGGTTCAATCATATATTTCATCGCAAATGACGGTACAAATGGATTAGAGTTGTGGAAGTCGGATGGTACAAGCGGTGGCACATCCATGGTTGCTAACTTATGGGCAGGTGCAGGTTCTGGGTATGTTTCTGGTTCAGTGCGAAGTGTGGGTAGCAATATATTCTTTTTTGGTAATGATGATGGGGTAGGTGGTTCGCTGATTAGATCTGACGGTACTGAACTCGGAACATATTCACTAGGAACATATCCTAGCCTTACTACAAACTTATCCGCTATCGGTTCGTATATTTATACAGGTGGTGAGGATGGCACAAATGGTCGTGAGCTATGGCGAATCGACGGTAACACATTTGCGGCCGAACAAATAAAGGATATTAACCCTGGGAGTGCAAATTCCTTACCAGGTAGTTTTGTGTCTTTAGATAGTAGCGTTGTACTTTTTACTGCAACAAATGTAGCTAGTGGTACGGAGTTGTGGCGAACGGATGGTACTTCAGTTGGTACAACCATCGTTAAAGATATAAATCCAGGAGCTGGAAATGGATCAGTAATCATGACTCTTTCAAAGATTGGTAACAGTGTAATTATATCCGCAAATGATGGTACTAATGGTTCAGAACTTTGGAAAACTGATGGTACTGAGGTAGGTACAGTGATGATTAAAGATATAAACCCAGGTGCTGGTGGTTCGTCGTTTTCTCATTTAGGCTTATATAATAACGAAGTATACTTTTCGGCAAGTGATGGTACAACAGGATCAGAGTTGTGGAAAACCGATGGTACCGAAAGCGGTACGGTACTTGTAAAAGATATCCGTAGTGGAATTGCCAGTTCATCACCTACAACACCATTTGTATTCAATGGATACCTCTATTTTGCTGCAGATGATGGAATAAATGGACTAGAACTCTGGAGGACCGACGGTACCACAGGTGGCACTGTGCTCGTGAAAGATTTTACTGGGACGAATGGTATAGTTTCTATATCGATGGTTGCACCATCAAATAATGGTGAACTTGTTTTCCGAATGGCTACATCGAGTAGTAACTCAGAAATATGGAAGACTGATGGTACTACGGGCGGCACAGCACTCCTTAAAGATGTTTTTAGTGGAACAACAGGTTCAGGTGCTACCGGTGCTATGTTAAAGATCGGTAATACGACATATTTTTCTGCAACAGATGCAGCTAATGGCGCAGAACTCTGGAAAACTGATGGAACTGAAGGTGGTACAGTACTCGTAAAAGACATAAGAGTAGGAACAACGGGCTCATCTTTAACAAACTTTAATCAACTTGGTTCGCAACTTATTTTTACTGCAAACGACGGTACAAACGGTACAGAACTCTGGGTTTCTGATGGCACGAGTGGCGGAACCGTAATGGTTAAGGATATAAGATCAGGTTCAAGTTCGTCTGCGCCAACGAGATTTCTGACAGCTTCGTCGAGCCTATTCTTTACGGCAACTGACGCTTCGGGTATCGGTCTTTGGCGTACTGATGGTACTTCTGGCGGTACTACCTTGATAACAGGAACTGATTTTTTTGTACTCACCGCTTTTCCAAATAGTCAGGTGATGGTTGATTCCGTTGCATATTTCTATGGTGTTGAGGCCGCAGGTGACGGAGGCGGGGCTTTGATTCGCTCAGACGGAACAATAGAAGGAACAACTGTTGTTAAAGATTTCTTTGCAGGAGACGACGAATCACTCTTAAGTATGGCGGCTACAGCTGATGGAAATATCTTTATTATCACCAACGATAATGCGAATGATGATAACTACCGACTTTGGAAAACTGATGGAACAACGGTTGGCACAGTCCTTGTAAAAGATTTAAACGGAGGTAGTCCAATAATGCAAACAGAAACTTCGGCGTCGTATGATCCACTAGTAGCAGGTGATACTCGAGTATATTTTGAAATGCAGACAGAAGATGCTGGCTTCGAGCTCTGGACTTCTGACGGAACAACAAGCGGTACTTACATGATAAAAGATATATACGAAGGTACATCAGATGGTGTGACGGGTGGTTCATTGTATTCATCAATACTTCAATCACTTGTGGTTGTCGGCGATGTTGCATACTTCCAAGGTATGAACGAAGAATATGGGGCAGAACTTTGGAAGACTGATGGTACTGTCGAAGGAACGTATGTCTTTGATATATTCCCAGGACCAGGTAGCTCTGCTCCCGCAAACTTGATCGTAACCAACAACGAGACTGAGTTATATATGTCAGCAGTATCACCAAACGTCGGACGCGAACTTATGCGCCTCACTTTAACCCCAACCACCACCCTCTCTTCAATCACCACATCAAGTATCACCCAAACAGGAGCAACAATATCAGCAAGCATCACCGATGTCGGCTCTGCCCCAGCACACACAAGGGGATTCAACTACGGAACATCATTAGCATACGGTATGAGCACCACCACAGAAGGAAGATACAGTCTTAGTACTCACGAATACACACTCACAGACCTCACATGTAACACTACATACTTTGTCGAAGCTTTTGCAGTAAATACGTACGGAACAACAACACAAACTACATCATTTACCACATCTGCTTGTGATGCTTCAGCAACTCCATCTGCATCCCGCCGCCGTGGGGGAGGAGGCAGTATTCGAACCACAACACCGCCAGTTATTCCATCAATCCCACTCCTAACTCTAGTTGTACCACCAACCTCAAGCTCTAACACTCCAATATTCACCCGCGACCTCAGCTTTGGCTCTACAGGTACTGACGTCATTGCTCTCCAACGCTTCCTCAACTCTCGAGGATTCACTGTATCTACCACAGGACCAGGTTCTCCAGGTAATGAAATCAATGTATTTGGATCTAAAACTCAAGCAGCACTTGCACGATTCCAAACATCTGTTGGTATCACACCAGCATCAGGCTACTTTGGCCCAATTACACGTACCTTTGTGAATGCTCTTGGTACTCCTACAACACCCACAACTCCATCTGTACCACAAACATCAACAGAGACTACCTACACCCGCGACCTCTTCCTTGGTTCACGTGGTTCTGATGTCACCGCCCTCCAAACCTTCCTCATACAACAAGGTTACCTAGAGTCAGGCCTCGCTACTGGTTACTTCGGCACCCTTACTCAATCTGCTCTCATTAAATTCCAACAAGCCAAGGGTATTACTCCTGCGCTTGGATATTTTGGAGCAAAGACAAGGGGAGTGGTGGGGAAGTAGCCCTCGGTTTAAGTGGTACTTAATACACGCCGTATACGCAACAAAAAACCGCCTGAGCGGTCTTTTGTTTGTCGAGACTTAGATAACGTTGACTACTTTCTTTCGAGAGATAGTGTTATCAAAGTTTACCTTTCGCTTTGACGAGAATGATACGCGACCATTCTTAAGAGCAAAGAGTGTGTGATCCTTACCCATACCTACGTTCTTTCCTGGAAGCATTTGTGTTCCTCGCTGTCGAACAATGATTTGTCCAACCTTTGCTATTTCATTCGAGTTAATCTTAACACCAAGGTATTTTGGGTTCGAATCTCGTCCGTTTTTTGTTACTCCACCGGCCTTTTTTGTTGCCATAGTTCTACGATAGTTCTAAATTAATTACCAAGAGAGTATACAGTATGGCCCTATAAAAATCAAGGCCGAAAGGGTTTTAGGGGATATTTAAAGTATTTGAGTAATTTTTGAACAAGATTTGATCGCGGTTTGATCCGGTTCTGATAGGGTAGAGTATGCCCAAAGGTATTATAAGTAAAAACGGTCTACATAAAGCTTTATATAATAAAATGCTTGTATGTGCCGGTGTCGGGTTGCTTGTAGTAGCCCTCTTGGGGCTTAATTTTGCTTATAGAGAGTACCACAAACCCGATTTGGTCATAAGTGCTCGTGGCAGTGAAAAGCACAATCAGGGCTTGTTTTATGGCTCTCAGAGCTCTAAGAAGTTCGGTTTTCCTTGGTGTAGTGGACCAGCTCGCTTAAAGCCTCAAAATAGAGTTATTTTTAGTAGTTTTGACGAAGCAGTTAGTGCTGGTTTTGAACCCACAAAGGTATGCAAGGGCCTTAAAAACTATAAAAGTGTAGGGTAGGGGGCTGTCCAGCTCAAAGGCCCACCAACAGGTGACAAAGGCTAATTAATGTTGTATCGTAAATATTCCAAAATAGCCTTATTTCATAAGGGTTTTATAGCCTTTTTGACGCATAAAATGCTTGACACGAGGTTTAAAAAATGCTATCATAGTCTATGTAAGTGAGGTGCTCTTGAGTACCTCATTTTCAATTTATGACATCACTTACAACTGGAATTGCTTTGTTCTTCACATCGGTATACGGAGTATCAACTTTGACACCTGCGGACATCGAGGCAAATGCGCTTACTTCAGTAACAGCGCCGGTAGTTGAAGAGGTACAGCAAGTACCCCTTACACTCGAACAGTATTTGAGTGAGTATTATAAAGATGAACCTCTCCTTGTAGAAATTGCTAAGTGTGAATCTACACTTCGACACTATGACTCTAAGGGTCGTGTGCTTCGAGGAAACGTTGACTCAAATGACGTTGGTGTTATGCAGATCAATGAGCGATACCACCTTGAGAAGTCAGCAGAACTCGGTTTTGATATCCATACTGTCGAAGGTAACCTTGCATACGCAAAGTGGCTTTTCGGAAAGTATAGTCACCAACCATGGAAGGCTTCAAAGCCTTGTTGGGAAAAGACTCAAGCCTTTACGGATTTTATTGAAAACAAGGCTCGTCTTGCGGTGAACCAGTAATACCGATTGCAGACAAACATATAGAAAACCCACAACCGCTTTGGTCTAACCACCAAGGCGGTTGTGCTTTTACATAAGAGAGTTATACTAGTTGAAGCTATGAGTTCACGTGTTAAAACAAAAGGGTCGGCGCTCCAAGAAGAGCGCCGGCGTTATCCGACTACATCGTTTAGGCGACGTGGCTACCGCAGTAATCATGCGACCAACGTCTGGAAGACGGGGTGCGGGCACGCAGTAAACCGACACACAGCAGCAGGTCGTGTTGTTCGGTTCTCAAAAACTGCACAGAGGCAACGGCCCATCCGCGAGTTTCAGTCAATTCCTCGACAAATTTCTCTCGCCGTGCGGGTTGATCCCTACGCGAGCGGACTCTTTATGCTGCTGCTGCCACCAGCGCGGGCCAGAAGCATCATCCTGATCATGCGCTGTATGTGCTAGTCTCGCCCAGCAACACGCACGCAGGATAATAGAAATTCAAGCAAACCCGAGCATTGCTCGGGTTTTGTCTTTTTGTAAATATTTGAAAAGAAGCATACGTAAATAACATAGCGAAGAATAATAATGTTCTCTTAAGTAAGTTATAAATTTTAATCATCCGTAAGCTTTAGGGTAGGGAGCAAAAGTTTCACAAATTTATTTACTGAAGAGTTCATTTATTGGGCGAATGTTTTCTCGCAGTTTAATATATGTATGTCGCACAATATATCTTTTACGACACTAATATATAATAATACGTAAGGTTAAGGCTGGGACATATATTGTTGGATTGGTTTGGGCTCTCGTACCTTTGGATATCCATATAGAAAAATAGCCGTCGAGGCTATTTATCCGCAGTCTATTCTATTGAACCATTGCACGCCCTCGATCCTATTAAGGTCTACTATTTTTGTCTGCATACTTAAGAGCCGCTTGAAATGGTTCCCAGCCCAGATCAATGATGATTCTTTCCCAAACAAATGTTGCTGGAGTCTCAAGAAAATTATCCCAAACATAAATCATTTTTTCTTGTACGTATGAAAAGTTTTCTCGAGATGTTTTTGATTCAGCAATCTGTCGAATGTTGAAACCAAAATAACTGAGAACAAGAATTCCAATGACGATAATTACGATTGTTCGAATTAGGCCACTCTTTAAATTGCGTGCATTTGTGAAGGGGAGTCTCCCCTTGCCCGCTACCCCTCCAAACGCAACATTCTTATGCTGAATATTCATATTTAGTTTCTGCTCAATTGTATGTACGTATTCTATCATATGAAATTGTACCCAGTGCCACAGAATTAAGAATAGAAAAAGACCCTCCTCGCGTTTCTAGTGTATTTCGTGAGCGCGAGCGAAGAGGGTCTTGGCTGATCCTGTGCATATGCGGATGAGGCATGCGCACAGTTTTGGCAGAAGGTTGTGAAGTTTTTCAACCTCAGTGCAAAAAGTATTGCACTTATCAGCTATGCAGCTGACCGCTCGAGCAACCATTTTCCACTTGAATCGACTGTACTAGCCAAGCCTTATTTGAAAATGCTCGAGTGCCAAAATTAAGTCGGGAACCGGCCCACACGCATTCACCAAAAAGCAAATACATGCGTCAGGAGGGGCTCTGCCGGTTCCCTAAAGTACGAAAGCTAAGTATATGGTACACCTTAGTACAAAAAAGGCAATACCGTAGGAGTTGCTATAGGAAAAAGGGAAACTTAGGCTACACCAATAGCTTTGCGCACCTTTTTGAGCGTATCAGAGGCTACCTTTTGAGCATGAGACTCCCCTTCTTCAAGAATTTTAGCGACGATTTCGGGGTGAGATTCATAATATGCGCGGCGCTCGCGGAAAGGTTCAATAAGGGCGAGTATGTCAGCAAGTAAAGCATCCTTAAGAGCTTTATACTTTCCTTTGTGCTGTGCATAGAGTGAATCAAGCTCGGCTTTTGAGCGGAGTAAAGCATGAATGGCGTAAACATTCTTTGGAA
Organism: uncultured Candidatus Saccharibacteria bacterium; assembly: GCA_964529025.1. Classification (GTDB taxonomy): domain Bacteria; phylum Patescibacteriota; class Minisyncoccia; order Phycocordibacterales; family PALSA-1337; genus CAZGUZ01. The sequence goes on along the minus strand of CAZGUZ010000005.1, from coordinate 24,464 downwards.
TTTCGCCACTTGAGTCGGTGACAATACTCATAACAGCTCGCTCGATTTCTGCCTTTGTTCCAAAGAGTGGAATTGTGTTCTTGTAACTCTTCGACATCTTTTGACCATCGGTACCTGGAACGGTTGCCACATCTTCACGAATATATGGTTCGGGTAATTTAAATACTTCGCCGTAGGTAGAATTAAACTTAAGTGCCAAGTCGCGAGTTATTTCTATATGTTGCTTTTGATCTGCGCCAACAGGAACAATATCGGCATTGTACAAAAGAATATCTGCTGCCATTAAAACTGGATAGGTAAAGGTTCCAACATTTATTTCTTTATTCTTTGCTTCGGCATCTTTAAAGGCATGGGCACGCATAAGAAAAGGCATAGTGGTGAGTGTGCCAAAAACCCAAGCAAGTTCAGTATGTGCAGGAACATGTGACTGCCTAAAGAAAGTTACCTTTTTTGGATCAAGACCGATAGCAAGGTAATCTAAGATGAGACTGTGAGTTAAATCACGCATCATAGCCCCGTCATGGATCGTATTAAGTGCATGAAGATCAGCAAGCATAACAAAAGTCTCGTATTCATCCTTCATGCCAAGGTCAACAAATTGTTTCATTGCTCCAAAGTAGTTTCCGAGGTGCGGTTGTCCAGTTGGTTTAACTCCAGAGAGTAGTACTTTTTTCATGTAAATAGTATACATCAAAAAGGGCCGGCGCGCATACGCGCCGGCCCCCTGAATCCCCCTCTACTTGCCGATCAAGTGAGGGAGGAGGCCAAGGATGAGAAATGTGGCCCCAATATAGGCCCAAAATCCAACCCTGATCGGGCAGATTTTCCATTCCATCTTCCTGTCCTCCAGCTGCAGCGAACGTCGAATGACGTTCGTCGAGATGTCCGGCTCCATAAACAGGAACCGGACACTTCTTACAAGGAATGTTTTCACTGCTAATAATAATACCACAAAAACTAAAATAGCGCAAGTTATACAACAAGCGCTATTTTAGGCATTATTTGAGGCTCGACTAGGCTCTAGTGTGTACTCCTCCAGTTCCTAGTTTCCCTTTTATAGCCCTTCTTCTTTAAGGCTTTGTACGAGCTTTTGGGCACTCTTAGAAAGCTTTTTAGGTAGGTCGTAGAGTACGGTAATAAGCAAGTCGCCACGCTTATTTGCTCCATGGCCGGTCATTGGTACGCCTTTACCCTTAACACGTAAAACATCGCCATGTTTAGTCATGCTTGGAATTGTTACGGTAAGCTCACCTTCAAGTGTTTCTAGGGTAATGTCGCCGCCTGCAAGTGCTGTAGAAAGCTTAACTTGAGCAGTGGTTACTAAAGAGCTGGCATGTTTTTTAAAGCGAGGATGTTCTTGTACCCAGATTCGCACAATTAAGTCTCCGGGACCAGCCTCACCTTGTTCACCTTTGCCGGGAACTCGTAAGCCTTCGCCACTTTCTATGCCAGAGGGAATAGTTACTGATATTTTTTCTTTACCAATAGATATGTCGCGGTTTGTTCCAAAGATAGAATCCTTGAAAGTGATTTCAATGTCGACAGATATATTGCGACCTTTTCGAGGGCGACGACCACCGCCACCACCAAAAAACTCTCCGAAGATATCACCAAGGTCGAATTCAAATGAAGCTCCGCCCTGCTGTGCTGCTCGAGCAAAGTCGCTGTAATTAAAGCCACCAAAACCTTGTCCGCCAAAGCCCCCTGCTCCGCCGTATTGCTCGAAAGAGCTGCCGTACGTATCGTACTGCTGTCGTTTAGCGGTGTCGGAAAGTACCCCATATGCTTCGTTAATCTCTTTGAACTTTGCCGCATCGCCACCTTTATCGGGGTGGTGCTGATGTGCTAGCTTTCTAAAAGCCGACTTAATTTCGTCGCTTGAAGCAGTTTTAGATACTCCGAGAACTTGATAATAATCTTTTGAGGCCATTGTAGTTACAGCGTATGAGGCTATTTATTTTCTTTGAACTCGGCATCACGGATGTTTCCATCAGTGCCTGTATCGTTTGATGAACCCTGTGCTCCAGCTTGACCTTGCGCACCTGCTCCTGGTTGTGCACCAGCTTTACTCATTGCTTCCCACATTTTTGAAAGCTCAGTTGAAAGAGTTTCAGAAGCCTTTTTAACAGCTTCAATGTCAGTTCCTTTGAGAGCTGTTCGTAGGTCGGCTGTCTTAGTTTCAATTGATGTAGCAAGCTCTGCAGGAAGTTTGTCCTTAGATTCTTTAAGAGACTTTTCAGCAGAATATGCAAGCTGCTCTGCAGTGTTGCGAGCTTCGATTTCTTCTTTGCGCTTTGTATCTTCTGCACCATGAGCCTCGGCATCTTTCTTCATACGTTCAATTTCTTCTTTTGAAAGACCTGAACTTGCTGTGATCTTAATTGAGTTTACTTTATTTGTTGCCTTATCTTTTGCCGAAACGCTAAGAATTCCGTTAGCATCGATATCGAAGGTAACTTCTACTTGAGGAACTCCGCGAGGTGCTGGTGGAATACCATCGAGGATAAATTGACCAAGAGATTTATTGTCATTGGCCATTGCTCGCTCACCCTGAACAATGTGAATCTGCACTGATGTTTGATTATCTGCTGCTGTCGAGAATACCTGTGATTTTGATGTAGGAATTGTTGTATTCTTTTCAATGAGTCGTGTAGCTACTCCACCCATAGTTTCAATACCAAGTGATAGTGGAATAACATCGAGCAAAAGAACATCCTTAACATCACCAGCTAGAATTCCTCCTTGAATAGCAGCGCCAATTGCCACTACTTCATCGGGGTTAACTCCCATGTGTGGTTCTTTGCCAAAGTATGCTTTAACCGCATTCTGTAGAGCTGGCATTCGAGTCTGTCCACCCACAAGGATCACCTCATTAATTTCATTGATCTTAAATGGTGAAGCTTCGAGTGCTCGCTTAGTAATTACCATTGCTCGGTCAATAAATTCTTGTGACAATTCTTCGAGCTTTGCTCGAGTCATCGTAATAAGGAGGTGTCGTGGACCAGAAGAATCAGAAGTAATGAATGGAATATTTACTTCGGTCTGTACTGCTGTTGAAAGCTCAATCTTTGCTTTTTCTGCAGCTTCATCGAGTCGCTGTAGAGCAAGAGTGTCGCCACGAACATCAATGCCTGATTCGCGCTTGAATTCCTCGGCGAGCCAGTTAATAATTTTCTGATCAAGATCCTTACCTCCAAGGTGGGCATCACCATCTGTTGAGCGAACTTCAACAACTCCGTCACCTACTTCAAGGATAGATACATCGAATGTTCCTCCTCCAAAGTCGAATACAGCAATCTTTTCATTGGTATTCTTGTTGAAACCATATGCAAGAGCTGCAGCTGTTGGTTCGTTAATAATACGCTTTACATCGAGGCCGGCAATTCTACCAGCATCTTTTGTTGCCTGTCGCTGAGCATCGTTAAAGTAAGCAGGAACAGTAATTACCGCTTCTGTTATAGTTTCTCCGAGTCGTGCTTCGGCATCAGCCTTAAGTTTCTGAAGAATCATAGCCGAAATTTCTTCGGGTCGGTACATTTTGTCGCCGAGCTTGATTTCGATACCTCCATTTGCAGATTTCTGCATGTCGAAAGGTACAGACTTAACATCTTTCTGAACATTTGGTTCATCAAAGTTGTGGCCAATAAAGCGCTTAACCTGATAAATAGTGTTCTTAGGGTTTGTTACTCCTTGTCGCTTAGCCAAAAGACCTACAAGTCTTTCGCCTGTTTTTGATTGAGCAAGAATCGATGGCGTTGTTCGTGCACCTTCGGCATTTTCGAGAATTTTTGGACTCCCCACTTCCATTACTGCAACTGCTGAGTTTGTTGTTCCAAGGTCAATTCCAATTATTTTAGACATAGTTTATTTATTATTAGTTAGTAAATTCTAAGGTTTCAAATAGTATTTTAGGTAACCCTTCATTTGTGACGTTTATTGAGGGGTTAGCTTCGTAAACATAATCAGGAGTCCATTCTTCGCTGTCGATTTTAAGAATGGTCTTTTTCTTTCCGTCGTCGGCCACGTCATTTGGAAAGTTTTTTACTGCAATCATCTGCTGTATATCATCAGCTGTGCCTGACTGGTATCCCATCATGAATTTATTATCGCTGATTCGCTTAATATCCAGCATTCGAGCGCTAGTTTCGAAAGCATCGAGGATATCAGTATTATATAAATAATACATTTTGAGTTTAAAATTGCGATCCCCTGTAAGTTTTGAAACATTAATTGAGTCACCGGTCTCCGTTACCTGCGCATCTTTTGGATAATAGAATGTAACTCCAAAGTTTTTACTCGTGTATATCTCCCATTCCTTATTGAGGTCAGAAACTGCGACTACCAGGTTTCTTTCGGAAGCTGCTTGAGGAACAGAAAAATCATATGTCGAAGCAAATCTTCCAATTCCGATTCCAGCGATTATAAGTGCAGTACCTAGAAGAATAGTCTTTTGTTTATTCATGAGTATGTATTAAGAGCTAACCCACAGTATCACATTCACTATGAGTTACAGGTTTGGACCGCGAGTCTTCTGACAGGTTGTAAAAAAGAGTTCTTGAAAAGGAGAGATTGCACCATCGAGTGGGCCAAAACTAATTGTCCGAGTTAATGAAGGACTTGAACCATCAAGAGTGAATGGAGAAGTGCAAGCACCTGCTAGGCACAATGGCTGGTTATTTGATGCAGAATTAGTTCTTGGATCCGAAAAGAGTACTTTAACTCGAATTTCACCAGCAATCTCTGCAATTACAAAGTACGCCAAAACTGTACGACCTTCGGCAGTCGTTATGTACTTCGGAATAACCTTAATTGGAGAGATTTGGAGATTCATTATATGTATAGTATGCCACAAAAAGGACTGTCTAAGCAAGCTCACCAACAACTACTTTGGGAGCCTTGAGCTGCTTTCCATTGAGTGAGTACCCCTTTTGTATTACCCGCACAACTGCATTGGCTTGATTGGGATCGGTAACCTTTTCGTACGATACAGCCTCATCGCGCTGGGGGTCAAACTTTTCACCCAGAGGATTGATTTCTTTAAGGCCATAGTTCTCAAGTGTCTTTACAAAGTTTGTATAAATGTATTCAACACCTGTTCGCCAGTTTTTATCAACTTTTTCCCACGATTCTTTATTCGAAAAAGCCATAGTAAAGTTATCTATGGTGGCTACTAAGTCGCTAATGATTCCCTCATTAGCATACTTAGTAAACTCTTTTTGAGCTTCTTCATCGCGCTTGCGAGAATTAATAAAGTCGGCTTTAGCTTTTTGCCAGCCAGTAAGATATTCTTGCTTCTCTTCTTGAGCCTTTTTGAGCTCGGCACGGAGTTTTTTAATGGTTTCAGACGAGCTTTCTTCGGCAATTACAGAGTCATCAAGATCGCTCCCCACCCGGCGAGCATCTGAGTCTGTTTCCGGCACAAACTGTACATCCTCATTGTTTTCGTTGGTAGTCATAGAACTAGTATACGGATTTTATATGGGCTCTGCAACTTGAGTAATATGGTGTAGTTACAACAAAAAACACCCTTGCGGGTGCTTTTGTAGGCTATTACTAGCGCTTTGACCACTGAGGAGACTTTCGAGCCTTCTTGAGACCGAACTTTCGTCGCTCTTTAGCTCGAGGATCTCGTTTAAGATACCCTGCTTTCTTGAGTTTACCACGAAGTTCTGTGTCGTATTCATTAAGAGCTCGGGCATAACCGTGTCGTACAGCTTCTGCTTGAGAATGCTGACCACCACCTTTTGTTACGACAGTAACTTTGAACTTTTGTTCAATGCCTGCTGCTACGGGAGCATGAGTAACAATGTGCTGAAGTTCCTTTGTTGGAAAGTAAACTTCGATAGTTTTTCCATTAACTTCGAAAGATGTCTTTGTTGCAGGAGTAATTCGTACTCGTGCAGAAGATGTCTTTCGTCGTCCAATTGCTTCAATGTATTTCTCTGACATAGATTTATTCAGTTACATTAAGATTCTTCATGCGCTTCGACCGTAGCGTATTTCCTGGGAGCATTCGATACACAGCTCGTGTAAAGGCTTCCTTATAGCCCTTGCGGCCAATAAGGTGACCAAGAGTCTCATTCTTAAGACCTCCTCGGTATCCAGTGTACGTAATGTACTCTTTTGTATCCTGCTTCTTCTCGTCGATAGTTGCTTTAGAAGCATTGATAATCTCTACATGAACATCTGCAACCTTATTCTTTGCGAATGTAGGCGCATGCTTTCCAAGAAGATATACTGCCGCTTCACTTGCGACACGACCGAGCTTTTTTCCTGTTGCGTCAATAGTAAATTTCATAAAATTACACCAATTCAATGATAGCCATAGCTGCCCCA
>CAZGUZ010000005.1:0-18118 GCA_964529025.1 uncultured Candidatus Saccharibacteria bacterium | reverse complement strand
ACCTGATGTTGAAATAATATCTCGTCGTGCTGCGAGTGTACCCTTTTTAGCTTTTGTTACGAGCTTTTCCACGATTGGTCGCAACTCTTTAGCCTTAGCAAGAGTTGTAGTGATTTTCTTTTCAAGAACAAGAGCGCGTGTGAGCGACTTAATAAGTGCTCGACGCTGACCAACCTCTCGTCCGAATTTTCTGTTAACTGAATGGTGTCTCATAATGGTTTACTTAAGTGTGATGCCGTATCCTGAAAGCACCTTTTTGATTTCCTGAATTCCCTTGCTTCCAAGGCCATCTACATCAAGAATGTCTGCTTCTTTCTTTCGAACAAGGCCTCCAATTGTGCGAATGTTTGCACTTGAAAGAGCTTTAACTGTTCGAGGAGAAAGACCAATAGTATCGATTCGAGTCTTGAGGAATTCAACGTCGAATTCTTTTTCTTTTGGTTCTGATCCAGATGTTTCTGTTGAAACTGTCTCTACAATTTCTTCATCTTCCTTAAAGCCAACAATAGCCTTAAGCTGATTAATCATGAGAGTAATTGATTGTTCAAGAGCCTCATGAGGAGTAATTGTTCCGTCAGTTTCAATGTGGAGGCGAAGACGGTTAAAGTCTGTTCGATCCCCAACACGCATGTTTTCTACTTCGTAGTTTGCCTTTCGAATTGGTGTAAATGTTGCATCAAGAGCAATAGTACCAATATCTACCTTATCCTTCTGAAGAGTTTCCTTTGGAACGTATCCAAGGCCTTTCTCTACAGTAATTTCCATATCAAGCTCAGCTGACTTTTCGGTAAGCTGTGCAATATACTGGTCCTTTGTGATAAGTTCGATTTGTCCTGGGATTTCGATATCTGATGCTGTAACTGTCTTGATTCCCTTTACCTTAAGCGACAAAGTCTGAGGCTCATCTCCAGTTAAATGGAAACGAACTTTCTTAAGATTCAAAAGAATTGAAATAATATCTTCTTTAATGCCCTCAAGTGCTGAAAATTCATGGCTCACGCCTGAAATCTTCACGCGGGTGATTGCGGCACCTTCGAGAGATGAAAGAATAATTCTTCGGAGAGAGTTACCTAGAGTGTGACCGTATCCTGGATAAAGTCCATCAATTTCGTACACACCGGTAAAGCCCTCTTCTTTGATAATCTTTGGTTTTGTTGGAAGCACAACGTGGTTCGACATGGTTTTGATATTAAAATGCTCGTAATTATAAATTAACGGCTATAAAACTCGAGGATCGTTCCGACGTTAAACATGAGTTCTGATTGCTGGGCGAAAGGTGCACCGTCAACAGTGATCTTCTTAAGCTCTGGATCGACCTTCATCCATGCTGGAACACGGACTGTCTTAAGTCGTTCTGGTAGAGCTGCGAAGAGTCCTTTTGACTTACTACCTTCTCGGATAGAGATAATATCTCCAACCTTTACCTGCATTGATGGAATGTTTGTGATAACACCGTTCACTGTAATATGGTTATGAGAAACCATTTGGCGTGCAGCCTGACGTGTTGGTGCAAAGCCAGCTCGAAGTACAACGTTATCAAGTCGGCTTTCAAGTGTTCGAACAAGAAGTTCGCTTGAATTACCTTCTTTTGCTGTAGCTTCTGCTACGTAGCGAGCAAACTGTCGCTCAGTAATACCGTAGGTAAAACGAGCTTTCTGCTTTTCCATAAGACCAAGAGCGAAATCACTCTTTGGTCGTGGTCGAGCAGCTTTTGAATTGCGCTGTGAGCGAACTTGGAACTTCTGAGTTTGAGTTTTCTCAAAGATCGGAGCTCCGAGTCGTCGCGCGATTTTATATTTTGGTCCTATTTTCATGGCTTTTTATTATACGCGTCGTGGCTTACGAGGCTGTGGGCCGTTAAAAGGAACCGGTGTTTGGTCCTCAATGGTTGAAATACTAATTCCTTTCGAGATAAAACCGCGAATAGCACCTTCGCGGCCTGATCCTACACCCTTAACTACGACTTTTACTTCTTTCATTCCAACTACCTGTGCTTTAGCAGCGAGAGTTTCGCCAACCTTAGCAGCAGCAAATGGAGTACCCTTCTTTGCACCTTTAAATCCAAGTGCTCCAGCTGATGACTGGGCAATTGCATTACCAGAAGCATCGGTCAAAAGAACAAGAGTGTTGTTGTATGTTGATTGCACAAATAAAACACCTGTATCAACTCGCTTTTTAAGGCTTGTTGTTGCGGCAGGTGCTGGTGCTGCTTTAGGAGCAGCTTCTTCGGTTGTTGTTGTAATTTGCTTTTTTGCCATAACTCAATCGTTGTTAATAAACTACTTCTTCTCTTCTTTCTTGCGACCGGATCCCATAGTCTTACGAACGTTTCCTCGTAGAGTACGTGAGTTTGTCTTTGTTCGCTGACCTCGTGCAGGAAGACGCTTAATATGACGTGAGCCACGATATGACTTAATGTCTTTAAGGCGCTTAATGTTTGAAGCTACTTCTCGCTTAAGATCTCCTTCAATTGTATAGCTTTCAATAATGTTACGAAGAACATTTTCTTGCTCTACTGTGAGATCTTTTGGTCGAAGACCGTAGTCCATCTTTGCTTGATCAAGAATGTATTGAGCGCGTGAGCGACCAATGCCATAAAGCGCTGTTAGCGCAATCTCGATTCTCTTATTGTCTGGAATTGTTATACCTAGGATTCGCATAATTATAAATTAGCCCTGTCGCTGTTTATGGCGAGGGTTAGCTGAACAAATAACATACACATAGCCCTTTCGGCGTACTGTACTACACTTTGGACAAATTTTTTTTACTGAAGCTTTAACCTTCATTGTTTTTTACAATCGTTTGGTAATGCGCGCCCGTCCTCCATATGGATCCAACTGGAGTTCAACTCTATCTCCAATTAAAACTCGAATACGATGTAATCGCATTTTTCCTGCGAGGTACGCCAATATGACTTCCGCACCCTGAGTTCCCTTTGCAGGTAACTCAACCCGGAACAATGTGTTTGGAAGTGCTTCCACCACAGTTCCTTGAGCAATCATATCGTTTTTAGTATTGACATCCATTACTTTTACGCGTTGTAACATAGTAATTGAAAACGCAAAAAAAGTCAATACACTGCCTGTTTATTGACTCTTTGTGGTTAGTTTTGCACATCATTTTTGGCGGTTTGACCCACAATTTCTACCTTAATTTTCTCTGGATTCTTAGGGAAAGACGGCAAAATAAAGCGTTTCCACAATGGCTGAAGAACAATGTCGGCACTCGCTATTGCCCCATATTTACTCATGATTTTGCCACTTTCACTAAGCTTTATGCCAGCAAGATCAGTACTCAAAGCTTGTGTATCAAGGCTGCCGCGTAGGGTTACTTCACCAAAAACCTTGAGTGCCAATGAAGTTGCCTTTTCTAGGTTAAAGCCTTTTGGTTCAGAAATTGAAACCTGAAGATCATTAAGTTCGGGAATAGTGAAAGGAATGTTTCTAAATTGTGCAATGTGCTTGCTTGCAAGAGCATTTGTTAAGTCTTCTGTTCTAAATATTGCCGCATGATAGTGCGCTTTAAGGCTTACATTAAGAACAGCTTCACTTGGATCAGCAACTTCTGAGCGGGGGTCAAAAACAACTCTTGAGGCACCTTTAAGCAAAACATAGTCAACCGGTAGTAGTTTGTGAGCTTCAGCTTCAAAGAAAGCATTTGCTTCTTCTTTAAGTTTTTCTTCTGCATCTTCAAGGTCAGAAGAATCGACAGTTACTTTTCGACCTGAGGCTCCCCCAGCAAGAGCAGTTTTGAGTCGAGCATAGAAACCAGTGTACTTTGGTGAGCCAATATAGCCAGGGAGCTTAAAGTCGCCCGTAAGGTCAGAGATCGACATATTGTATTCAGGACCAGGTGCTTGAGCGGTTACGCGCACATCAACACTTCCTGCCTTCTTTGTTGTGCCCGTCATCTTGTACCCTGGAACTGATACTTGATAGTCAATTCGATATACCCTACCCTTAGTATCCTGAATTCGTGTTCCTGCAACAAGTGTTTGAGGTGTTGCACTATAAGTGTTAAAGATAGTTACTACACCTTTTGTTCGAGTTTCAGTGCCAACGCTCAGCTTACCCTCGAGTGATGTTGTTGCTGTGTAATTAAGAGTTAAAAGTTCATAGTCGAGTTCTGTACTCAAAGCTTCTTTTTTTGCAGTAAGAACTAAGTTTGTCGTATCAACACTTTGACTTCGAGGTGTTACTAAAACAGTTGCTCGAGAAAAAACCAAAGAGAGTGCAGCAAAAATTATTGCAGCAAGAGCACAGATACTTAATATCCAACCAAAAAAAGATCGGCGACGAAGAGAAACTGTTTCAGGACTTCGCAAAAGATGATCAGGAACTATATAGCGGCGCTCTGTGGCAGCTGGTTCCTCATCGCTCAGAGGCTTTTTTGTAGAGATACGATTGTTTTCTGCAAATTCTTCAACAGAATTTACTGTAGAACGACGCAGAGGAGCGCGGCGTATTGCCGGCTTCTTTTCAATGTTAATCTTGCGGATAGTTTTTCCTTCAGGTGGAACAACATCCTCAATTGTACGACGTGCAACCATATACTCTATTTTAGCATGTGATTGTAGAGTGCAATAGCATACATACCCACAAGAAGACTTTTATGTGAAGAAGCGTGGAAGCCAACATAGTTTTCAACAAAGCCAAATGTTATTGTGTCTGTTCTGAGTCTGTCACGCGCAACGATATCAGCTGGTAGTTCATTGTTGGTAATATGATGTGCAAAATACGCTGATCTTTCGTGTGCCCACACAAGAACATGTGCAGGTAGTACCGAAACCTCATTAAGCGTTCTAAACTCTGCTAAAACCTGTTTAAACCACTCTGAGCCTGCAGTTTCAAGGGCATGCTCGATTCTTACACTCTCTTTCTTTGTTCCATAAGCTAATTCGGCTTCTTTTGGCTGATTATGCCCTTCTGAATGCATGTGTATTACAGATTCGGCAATCGGTGTACTAATTTTGAGTGAGTGCGCAACTTTTTCGGTAACATGTTTGAGCCCATATGGAAGAGTTGCAAAGTTTTTAGGCACAGATCGAATAACACTAATTATGTCGGTTACTCCACCGTGAATATGTATCCACATGTATTCTTCTTCTTTTACAATGTGTCTGAGAGCTGTGTACTGCAAAACGAGTGAAGAGTGCACATGCTCTTCTGGAGCGTGAATATATTCATGCACAGCCTTGCGCATTGCTTTAAGAAAATCACCCGAAGCAATACCCGATATATAACTTACTTCAAGTTTTCGCACAGCAGCCTTTTCTATTCTTGGAACGCTATAGCCATTTTGTCGAATATCAACAATGTATTCTTCGATAAATTCAAGGTCAAAATCAAAAGTGTCAGCAAATTTACCTTCGGTATACAGAGTCTCAAAATCAGCTCTTTCGTGCTCGAGGATTCTTTGTATATCCTTGTCGCTCACCATGTGTGGCTTGTCATACTCTTCGGTAATTGTTCGAGTGCGCACAAATGACCATGGCGAAGCTAGAACATAATCAATTTTTGAAATTGTTTTGATTTGGGTAATTGCTGGATCAATTGAGGGTAAAAGTGTATGTGAGATCTCTTTAGAAACTTCTTTAAGAGCAAGGAGAATTCCTGCTTGCCGAGTCGGGTGATCTTCGTGAGTATGATTACGGGTCGAAACATGCTTAGAACAGATTCCAAGAATTATAGGCACTCTGCCCTTTTGTACAAAAGTAAGAATACCGCGCACGCGAGTACTTTCAATATCAAACATGAGAGCGAGTTGACTTTCTCGCGAGCCAAAAATTGAGGAGAGAAATGATCCAGACTTCATACAAATAGTATACAACCAACTGAAGCAAGTCGTTAGTGGAAAACAAAAACCCCAGCGCTTGCGCGCTGGGGGTGTGTGGCTCGTTTGGCGACGTTGTTTAGTCGCCGTTCAGGTATCCCTTGGGAGCGGGGTACCAGGTGCCTTGTGCAGGAGGGCGGATGTAGATTCCCAGTCCTTGCGTGGGCCTGGGTGCTTCTTGCAACCGAGCCTCTTTCAGATTGCGATTTTTCATATGTCCAGAAAAAATAATATCAAAAAACCACACTACTTTGCAAGTCTTCTGTGGATAATTAAATTGTGTCTTAATAGTTTAAGCAAGAATAGCTTTAATACGGCGCACCCCTGCTGAAACAGCTTCTTCTTTCTGAATCTTGAATGTACCAAGAGTGCCTGTATTTTCTACATGTGGTCCTCCACAAAATTCTTTTGATACTGCTGTGTTGAGAGAATCGCCAATATAGTACACAGATACAGAATCGCCGTATTTATCTCCAAAGAAATGGAGCGCTCCCGAAGCCTCAGCTTCTGCTTTAGGTAGAATTACTTTATGAACGGTAAGTTTCTGTGCAATGTAGCTGTTGACGAGGTCTTCAACTTTTTTCTTTTCTTCATCCGTCATCTTTGTTGGGTGCGTAAAGTCAAAACGGAGGCGTTCAACAGTAATATTCGAGCCTTTTTGTTGTACATGCGTACCGAGTACTGATCTAAGTGCCTGATGTAATAAATGAGTTGCTGTGTGGTATCGAGTTTCTATTTCTCCCGTACTTCCCAATCCTCCTTTAAACTTTTGTTCCGCACCGACACGACTAAGCATTTGATGCTTCTCTTTTTCTAGTTCAAAATTTTTAATAAAGATTTCTTTGATATCGCTAGGAATTGTCTGGCCTTTACTTTCTAAAAACAACCTATCCACTTCTTCCAAACTCATTTCTATTGGAAAACCGTATGTTGAATAGAGATTAAATAATCCCTTACCATCGAGAGCTTGTGTTTGTATAATTCCTTCATTATTACTTACTGCGACCTTCCTAAGCTCTTTTAGTCCACTTTCTAGAGTTTTCCTAAATTTCTCTTCTTCTTTAGCAATAACTTCTTTAATATCTACTATATTATTAATGATTTCAGGATATGTATCCTTGTATGTCTCCGCAACAGAAAAAATTATTTCTGAAAGATTATTAGGGGTAATACCAAGAATATCTGCATAGCGAATTGCTCGGCGAATGAGGCGTCGAACAATGTAGCCCTGATCACTATTTGAAGGCACTGCCCCATCACTAATGAGCATTGTTGCTGCTCGCATGTGGTCTGCAACAATTCGGTATGCTTTTACATTTGTTTCAAATTTCTCTAGGTCAGATATTTTTTTAATAGATGCCTTAATGAAGTCAAAAATATCAGTATCAAAAATATTGTCTTTCTTTTGGATAACTGCAAGAAGTCGCTCAAAACCTGCTCCTGTATCAACATTCTTTTTATCAAGCTTTCGAACAATAGTGCCATCTTTCTTTTCGAATTCCATGAAAACATCGTTCCAGATTTCTACAACTTGCTGTTTTTCATCGGCCGCACAGTATTCTTCATATGAAAGATCTCCGAGACCTTTTTCGGTAATATCATAAAACATTTCAGAACATGGGCCTGTTGGACCTGTCCAAGTATCTTTTCCCTTTACTGCTGGCCACCAGTTTGAGTCAGCTCCTTTTGCGTAAATGCGGTGCTCAGGCATACCAACACTCATCCAAATCTTTTTTGCTTCTTCGTCGAAAGGCGCATTAGCGTCACCCTTAAAAATAGTAACGTAGAGACGATTTTTATCGAGTCCAAGACCTTCTGTTTTTGAGGTTAAAAATTCAAAGCTCCAGCGAATAGCTTCTTCCTTAAAGTATGAACCGAGGGACCAGTTGCCCATCATTTCAAAGAATGTGGCATGAGTTTTGTCGCCGATGTCTTCAATGTCGTTTGTTCGAAGGCATTTCTGTAGGTTTGCAAGCTTATCGCCTTGTGGGTGAGGTGTTCCCATAAGGTATGGAACAAGAGGCTGCATACCCGCAGTGTTAAAAAGAACGGTAGGATCGTTTTCAGGAATAAGAGGGGCCGAAGGCAAGATTGCATGACCTCGGTTCTCGAAAAACTTTAAAAAGCGTGCTCGCAACTCGTGTGATTTCATGTGTGTACTCTACCATACTCTATTTAGAGTCGGCAAACATCGTCGATTTCTTGAAGAACTCGCGAAATATGCCGTTCATCAAACTGTAGTTTTCGTAACATGTCGGGGTTAGCTGATATATCGGTGCACAAAAGCACTCCAGCATCAAGGAGTTGTCGCTTTGCAGTGTTTGAAAGAGTTGATAGACATGTAAAAGGATGTAATGAAAGCTCTTGAATCATATCCTGAAGGTTATTGGTATGCGGATAGTTCCACCCTATGAGTCGTAGGCCTTGGCATTCACTGTACTTTACAGCTTGATCAGTAAACTTTGTATTAGTAATAAGCCAGCCGTCGGTCATTGTGCGCTCTTTGCCCCCAAACATAAATTTCTGTCCACGCAAATCATCAAATCGAGCTTTAATATACAGAGCAACTTTAAGATCAGACTTGAAACCAAATTCATTATGAAATTTTGCTTCAACAAAGATAAGTTCATTATCTTTCCATGCAACAATGTCAACTTCATGCGGTACACAGTGCCCAACCACAATTTGATCAACGAGCGTTGAATAACCTTTCTTTTCAAGAATGCGAGCAACGTATCTTTCGAAAGGAAAACCTCCAGGACCGAGTTCGGAAAGAGCACGGCGCAATGAATACTTCATTGCTGTTTGAACAGAAATAGTTCGTAGTATGTCAAAAGCTCGAGTGTAGATCTGCCCTGTTGTCATGCCGTTTTTCATTTCGGCTCCAACATTATTTACAATTTGAGTTATTTGCTCAGCCGTCGCTCCTGCATGCTCGAGTGAGTCAATAAGCTTACTCTCTTCAAAGAGTTCTTTTGAACCGTCAGCTTTATTGACATAGATCAAATGATTCATAGGTAAATTATATCATACCCCGCCACCGATTCGACAAGCACCCGCCAAACGGGTGCTTACTATTTTCTATTAAATTTCAATAATTCCGCCACCAATGCAGATATTGCCGTCATAGATAACGAGTGATTGGCCTGCTGATAACGTGCTCTGCGGCGCCTCAAATTGAACTGTTGTGGCATTAGTAAAATGAATGGTTTGCAGTGGTGCTCTATATCGAGAACGAGCCTGAAGCCTCGCGTTAATAAGCGGTTTATTCTGATTCCACACAATATCACTCAAGGTAATTATATTTTTAGCCTGAGGAAGTGTTCCATCAGGGTTCTTGTGCCCGACGGTAAGAGTATTATTTTCAATATCTTTGGCGATAACATAGAGCGGTTCACTATCTGGCCGAGCAGAAGTAATTGTAAAGCCATGTCGTTCGCCAATGGTGTAAAGGAGTGCTCCGTTATGACTTCCGATTTCTTTACCCTGTTCATCAATAACTTTTCCAGGTTCAGTTTGAATAAAGTGTGAAAGAAATTCTTTAATATCAATTTTGCCGATAAAGCATAGACCCTGACTATCTTTCTTTTGGGCTGTTGCAAGCTTAAATTTTTGTGCCAGTTTGCGTACTTCAGATTTCTCAATATTGCCCACAGGAAAAAGAGTTTTAGAGAGCTGCTCTTGAGTAAGGGTCCATAAAAAATATGTCTGATCTTTTTGTGAGTCGTTCCCTGCAATTAGTTTATATGTGTTCGTACCCAGCTCTTTTTCTACTTGAGCATAGTGCCCTGTTGCCACATAGTCTGCCCCTTGTTTCATAGCCCAAGCAAAGAAGCCTCCGAACTTAACATGCCGATTGCACATAACGTCGGGGTTTGGAGTGCGACCATTTTTATACTCGCTAATCATATAATCAACAACCTCTTCTTTGTATTCTTTCTCAAGATCAAGAGTAATAAATGGAATATTGAGCTGTGCTGCCACTCGCATAGCATCAAGGCGGTCGTCTTTCCAAGTACACTGAATCCAGTCTGGTTGCCATACTTTAATAAACACACCGGTAACATCGTACCCTTGTGCTTTAAGTAGTGCTGCCGAAACAGAGCTATCAACTCCGCCTGACATACCCACATAGACTTTTTTGCGGTGGTTTAACATAAACTTGACGGTTAGTAAAATACAGTATATGTTATTTTTAGTTATGCGCAATGCCACAAGCCGTTGATGGTATGTGCATGACCAAGGGTGGCAATTCCGTGCCACCCTTCCTTATTTCTGTTTGAGATACAACCTTTTATTTTCTACGTGCTGTTCGAATGTTACTGCATAGTACATTTTTCCGCTGAGGTTTGATAAATAGTACAAATAGCTTGAATTTGTTGGTCGGAGTGCTGCAAGAATTGAATCAAGGCTTGGGTTAGTAATTGGGCCGCGTGGCAAGCCTTTATATTTATAAGTATTGTACGGCGAATCAAAAGCAAGGTCAGTTAAAGAGACTTCATATGTATTCTTTCCAATAATATACGGAAAGACAGCATCAACCTGAAGAGGCATTCCAATATCAAGACGTTTCCAAAGTATGCCCGATATCATTTTTCGAGACTCAGTCGTGCGTGCCTCTTCCTCGAGGAGTGATGCCATAATAATAATTTCTTTAAAAGTTCGTCCCGAGCGAACAATTTCAGCATCATACGGCTCAAGTTTTTTTGTGAGTGTTGATCTCATAACCGAAATGACCACATCTGCTTTGGTTGTCGGTAGAAAGTAATAGGTATCGGGGAATAAAAACCCTTCATAAGGTAAAGCTTTGGCAATAAACTGAGGAGTATTAAAATTTGGAATGTTTGAATGGAGTATCGAAGCAATTTCTAGAACTGTAAGACCCTCAGGAATTGTTACTTTTATGTAGTTTGCCGATGTCTTTCCGGCAGCGAGCATTCGTGCGAGTGCGAAGTCGGAAAGTGGAACAGATGATGTGTATTCACCCTGTTTAATTAAATTACTATTACCAAAAAGTGCAACGAGAACGCGAGTGAGTAGTGGTGACCTAACAATACCCTGTTCTTCGAGGCGTGATAACGTACCAACCAAGGTGCTTTTTTCAGTGACTTGAAAAGTTACACCTGTAGTACTTCGAGCGTTAAACAATGTCCATAGAATAAAGGGTGTAGCAAAAATACATACTATACAGCACACCTTAATAACTAAGCGCATAATGTGTGCTCGATAGAGGTCCATGGTAATAAATCTTTATTAGATAGGAAGATTTGCAGGTGGCTGACCCTTCTTTGATGGAATACGTGTAAGTGTAGGTGTAGGAGCAACTTGACCTGGGAAGTGGAAAACAGTTGCAAGTTCTTCTGTGCTAAAAGTAAAAGCACTACCTACATAGGGGCTGTAGAAAAAGGCTCGCCTTTTATAGCGCTCAAGCATATCTTTACGCATAGCATTCTGACGAATTTCTTTATAGTCTTGCCAAGGAAAACTAAAGCTTGGGCTACCTTCATCGCCATTTGGTTTAAAGCCATTGAGCGATTCAGAACTAAACTGCTTCCAGTTGCCCAAAAGGCCCGAGATATTTCCTGGAGAAAAGTTTTCTTTCTTGGCAATATAGAGTGTTCTAATACCAACATCAAACTGCTGCTTGGTCATGTTGCGTTCGATTGAAGAGACAATTTCTTCTTCACCTTTTGTAAGAGTAACACGACTCATCTTGCCGTCTTTATCAGGCTTGCCTGACACTTTTGTTTTCGGATCTCGAATAAGGATTTCATTAATTACCTTTTCAGCATCCTCTTTAAGACCATCCACAAATTTCATACGCATTCCACCCTTTTTGCGCTCAGCTTTATGTGCACGAATAATAATCTGTAGCCAAATTTGCTGATTAAACCCAACTGAGCCAAGGAACTCAAGGAAAGGAGCGAGTGGGTCAACCTTAAATTCTTCTTTAGGATCCTTATCAAGACCATAATCAACATATGTTTTAATTGGGTATGGATCTGGCTTTGTAAGTATGATTTCGGCAGCCCAAATATTCATTGATTCTGGATCATGGTGCACACCCATAGCATAGTCTGGAACATCGTACACTTCTATTCCTGGGAATTGCGCATATAAAGAAGATTCAATAAACTGGCGCATACCTTCTCGGGTCCAAATAAAGAAGCGCACAACACCTTCAATAGAAACTATTTCAAGCGAAAACCATGGTCGAGTTTTGCCGAGCCAAAATTTATCATACCAAGTTCCCTCGCCTCCAGTTTGGTGGAGCGTTGTTAAGAAAAGTTCCATAGCAAGTGGAGACTTCATCATTTCTTTTGGGAGCTTGATTTCGAGTGTCTTGTATTTTTGCTTAAAAAAGAATTCTGTTCGCACGTAGTTTACCCATGTCGGCCAAAATATTTCAAAGATTGCAATAGGAACCCAGATTGGCGAAAGATTGATAAAAATATCAAGTGAGCGCTGGCCAATGCTCGAGCTAAAAGCGGTGTTAAATAGTTCAAACAAGCTGTTCATGCCTATAGTATACACTACACTTTGCAACAAAAAAGCCCTCGAGGGGCTCTTTTGTGTATATTATGCAGTTACCTTTGCGTCGTCGCCAATATATTCGTATGTATGGTCTTTATTCTTCTTGAAGAACTTTTGGTTCTGAAGATTTACCATAATAGTGTTTTCTTTAACGTAACGCTCTTTCAAAACCTTTTCAATAATCTGTTCTTTAGTAAGGGGACCGCTCTTTTCAAGAATCTTCTTGATAACGTCCTTAACAACTCCACTCATATAGCCCCACTCTTTGAGAGCATAGAGACCTCGGCCTACAAGAACGAAACGAGAATCCTTAATTAGTTCATTGTGACAAGTTGCAACGTGAGCTTTCTTTTTAAAGATTGTTGTAATTTGCTTTGCAACTTCGCGGAAGTGAATTGGTGAACCGTGTTTTCGGATTACAAGAAAAGCGTAGTCACGCATACCCTTAGTTTTAATATTCGGAGAATGTGCAGCACCCCATTCGCCAAGAGCATTCTGGTCGATCTTTTTTGTAAGAGCGAGCCAACGCTTCATGATTTCTTGATTTTTATATTTTTCTGAAACTTCTTCAAGGTGCTTAAGAAAATCTGAAATCATTTCGGCCTCAGGAAGCAAATCATCGTTATCAAGACCTGCATAAAGCTTGTGGAGTGAATCCTCAACCTTGCGAGCAAGATCATCACTTACATGCCAACGATGTTTAAAGTGTTCATCTTCTTTGCGCTTTTTAAAGCCTTCGCCAATAGTAAGGAGGAAGTGAATGTGGTTCTGAGTAGCAGAATCTTTTGCGGTAAGCTGGAGTAGATCGTCCTCAACAACGATTCCACCAAGAGAGTGAAGGAGCTCTTCGAGTTCGGTAAAAGTAGCCTTTTCAGTCTTATATGCATCAGCCTTTCGAATACTATTGATTGCATAGTTTTCGATTTGGCGAACTCGCTCACGAGTAATGCCGTACATCTTGCCAATAGCATCAAGTGTCATGCGCTCAGAAACCTTTCCAAGACCATAACGATGCATTAAAACATCGCGTGCTCGGTCAGGAAGCACTGAAAGTAGTTTTTTAGTTGTCTGCTTTGGTTTGAAGTTGAGGGTTACCATATAATTTATACACCATTTGTATCATGTATTCACTTGGGAGTCAATTTGACTGAACTCGTCAGCCCGTGTTCTTCCCTGTTTAAGCCATAGTACAATACACTATATCGCCTTGTATGTCAAATCTTTAACTAATAAGCCACATTTTATCTATTTTGTAACGATGCTAATGATTTTTTTGGGAATATACACGAACTTTACTACCTCTGTACCCTGCGTCCACTTGGCAATTTCAGGTAGTTCAAGCACTCTTTTTTTGAGTGATTCTGCCCCCTCTTCTACTTCGACGGTAATTGATGCGCGAACTTTTCCATTTACCTGCACGCCAAGAGTGAAAGTTGTTGCTTCACACATTTTTTCATCGTACTGCGGCCACGCTTCGGTATGAATCGAAGTCGTGTGTCCGAGTGCATGCCAGAGGTCTTCTGTAATGTGGGGAGCAAAAGGAGCAAGGAGCTTAATTAATGTTTCAAATTCTTCTTGTGAAATTGCTTCTGCTTTATCATAAGCATTAGCTAAAACCATGAGCGAACTCACTGCTGTGTTAAATCTAAATTCAGGAATATCCAAACCAATCTTTTTAATAGTTTGCGCCCGAAGTCTTGATCGTTCTTCGGTAGGTGTAGCTGATTTTTGAACCTTAGTATGTAAGCGCCACACTTTCTCGATAAAGCGACGGGTACCGATAATGTTGTCTGTACTCCACGCTGCAGACTGGTCAAAAGGCCCCATAAACATTTCATAGGTTCTAAAGGTGTCTGCTCCGTAGGTCGCTACTATTTCATCTGGGTTTACGACATTGCCATAGCGTTTTGACATTTTTCTACCATCTTCTGCCATGATGAGGCCTACATGCTGGAGCCGCTTGAATGGTTCTGTTGTCGAAACTACACCAATATCATATAAGAACTTGTGCCAGAAGCGTGCGTAAATAAGATGTCGAGTTGCATGCTCAGCTCCGCCGACATATACATCAACAGGTGCCCAATACTTTTCTCGCTCTTTGGATACAAGCTCATTTAAATTACGTGGATCCATGTATCGAAGGTAATACCATGAAGAACCAGCCCATTGTGGCATGGTATTTGTTTCGCGGTGCGCAGGACCGCCGCACACAGGGCATGATACATTTACCCAATCAGTAATTGCAGCAAGTGGCGACTCACCTGTACCTGTTGGCTCATAGTTTTGAACATCGGGGAGTTTTACGGGTAAATCTTTTTCTGGAACAGGAACAACTCCACACTTTGCACAGTGGATTAATGGAATTGGCTCACCCCAATATCGCTGGCGAGCAAAAACCCAGTCACGGATTTTGTAATTAATCTTTTTTTCAGCAAGACCAGCTTTTGAAAGCTTTTCAATAATCTTTGGACGGGCTTCTGCTGATGTTAAACCATCAAACTCACCAGAGTTAATAAGGATACCCTCACCTTCATAGCACACTTCAAGCCTTTCAATTTGCTCAAGACTGGCATCTACGTTTTCTGTTGCAGGCTTTAATGAGACTTTGAGTGGAATGTTATGTGCTTTTGCCATATCAAAGTCGCGCTTATCGTGCGCATCAGCAAATACTGCTCCTGTTCCATATGCTCCAAGAACAAAATCTGATACCCATACTGGTAATTTTTCCTGTGTTGCAGGATTAATTACTTTGAGGCCTTTGAGCTCAACTCCAGTTTTATTACTCTTATCAGTTCTTTCAATGTCGGTTTTATTTTTTACTTGATCGATATAGGCGTTTACCTCACTGATATTGGTAATTGAGTTTTGATACTTTTGAATATAAGGGTGCTCTGGAGCAAGAATTATAAAAGTACCCGAATAAATAGTGTCGATTCGAGTTGTAAATACAGTAATGGCATCCGGCTCGCCTTCTTTACTTGTATCATCTATTACAAACTTCACATGTGCCCCTTCACTTTTTCCAATCCAGTTTTTTTGAAGCTCAACAATAGAGTTTGGCCAGTTTAAATCTTCTGTCCCAAGATCATTAAGGAGTCTTTCAGCGTAATCGGTAATACGAAGTACCCACTGTCGAAGAGGTTTCTTTTCTACGACTGTGCCACAACGTTCACATTTGCCATCTTCAATGTCTTCATTTGCTAAACCTGTTTTGCATGAAGGGCACCAATTAATTGGTTCATGTGATTCAAAAGCTAATCCTTTTTTAAAGAGTTGTATAAAAATCCACTGAGTCCAATGGTAGTACTCTGGGTCAGTTGTATTAACTTCTCTACTCCAGTCATAGTCACAGCCAAGAATTTCCAATTGCTCTTTATAGCGAGCAACATTCTTTTCTACAGCTATGCGCGGGTTAGTTTTTGTTTTAATTGCATAGTTTTCGGCGGGTAAACCAAAGGCGTCAAAACCCATAGGGTGGAGCACTGAGTACCCTTCCATTCTTTTGTGTCGAGAAATAATGTCGGTAGCAATGTAGCCCTTTGGATGTCCAACATGAAGGCCTTCACCCGATGGATATGGAAACATATCCAGAACATAAAACTTCTTCTTCGAATTTTCGTTTGTAGTGTATGTTTTTTCTTGAGCCCACCATTCGCGCCACTTTTTTTCGGTAGAGCGATGGTCGTATGCTCGGGGTGTTCCTTCTGTATTCATGCGCACAGAATACCACATTTATTGAGCTTAATAAAGGCACGAAAAAACCCCGCCATGCCAAGCACAGCGGGGTTTCGTAGATCCTTGCTCGCCTTTTGTACCGAGCATGCTTTACAGCCAAAATATACTGCACCATAGCCACTACCCACAAGCAGCATGACTGCTGCAGTGAGTGCGAGTGCCAAGGCAAGTTTGCGATCCCTGCTCGCTCCCGCCCACTGTGCCCTTATCGTTGTGGTCCACAACGTAATGAGGCCACAGAGCACAAGAAACAGTAGAATAAATAGCAGATTATACAACAAATTTGCCATACGAACCCTTTCTAGTAAAAGCATTACATGCTTCTGATTTTTAGGCAAGAGACCTCTTTGTACAAGGTCGGCGCGTAGCTAACACAAAATAATACACTGATTCCTTTGCGTCATGACAATGCTAATTTTATTTTTCTGTGCAAATTCGTGAACGGCTTGGGTTGTTCCCGGCCAGCACTGAGATTGATAGTCGTCAACAACAATAATCCCGCCCTTATTCATTCGTGGATAGAAAAAATCAAGCCCATCTTTCATTGACTGATACAAATCGGCGTCGAGGTATACTAGTGAGAATTTATTACTTTCAAGACCGTGTGTTGTCTGAGGAAAAAATCCTTTTTTGAAAATAACTCTTGTAAAGTCTGATTTCTGAGAAAGAAAATCTTTAACGAGCTCGACAGAATTATTTGAAAAGCTGTCTTTATTCTCAATATTGTCTTTTTCTATAGCAAGAACCCCTGTTGGCGGAAGACCTTCAAAAGTGTCAAAAAGAAAAAGCTTTTTATCAGTTCCTCGTGTTGCTTCAAGAATAATATGTGCTGTGCCCCCTTTATATACTCCAAGTTCAGCAATGTCGCCTGGAATCTGCTGCACGGCTTTTGTTAATTGATACAACATGAAACAGCGATCAATGCTTACAACCGTATTATTGCGTATGTGCTCGTAGTTTTTAACAAACTCAGTATCAAAGCTCCAAAAACCATCTAAAGAATTAATAGCTTTAACTTCATAGCCCGCAAAGTTCATTACTTTGCCGAGGATTTTTTTAGGCTTTAGAATAAGATTTCTGAAAAACGGCGCTATTGTTAGTTTCATTGTATTAGTATACAAGAATACACTGGGAGTGGGTAGCTCGGCCTAATGTTCTACTCAGATACCAACTTCCCTGCGAGGTACCTCTCGACTCTTTTTTGTTGTCTTTCAATACCATCTGGCCTAGAAATGAATTCTTCTGGTGTCATAAGTAGCCACTCAGTCCCTTCACTTCCAAAGACAATATCCGATGCTTTTATTTCAGGGAGTTTTGCAACAAAGAAGTAAGATTTTTTATCTGGTTCAATAGCACTCTGAGTGGTACAAGAAAATTGAATGTCACTCTTTTCAATATCAATTCCAAACTCTTCTTTCACTTCTCGTTTAAAAGTGTCGAATGGTGACTCATCTCCTTCGCGGCCTCCGCCAGGCAGATCTATATGACCTGGTTTATTGTCGGTTTTATAATCTCGGCGATACGCTAGTATCTTCTTTCCAAGAAAGATAAGTCCCTTGGCACCATTGAAGTCGACTTTTTTGTAAGTACTCTCGTGTATCATTTTTTAGAGCTTTAACTTTAGAGCACTGGCACTTTTTTAACGTAAAATTTGATGCTTAAACCACTGTTCTTGGAAATGAACGGATCGACTAATTTCGTCGTCATTCATTGATATGTTTTTTGGCATAACCACAAGCTTGTCATCATCGTTATCTAGTCGGTGAACAATAGCTTTTACGATGCCGGTTACTTTCTGAAGTGGTTGATTAGTTCCAAGATAATATGCATCCAAGTCCTCTCCATCAGGAGCTTTTACATTCTCAAGGTAACCGTAGTTAACTTCGTATGTGAATCCATGTTTCGGGTGCTTACTTCCTAGTGGTCGGTCGAATATAACCTCAACCTCTTTTCCAAGGAATTGCTTGGCCAATTCGAGTGATTTAGAGTTGCTTGTTTCCATATTTTTACCTAAACC
>CAZGUZ010000004.1:0-75000 GCA_964529025.1 uncultured Candidatus Saccharibacteria bacterium | reverse complement strand
GTTTCGGGTACATAGATACGAGAACCTTCAAGTGTTGTTACTTGTGGTGGGAATGTTGGTTGATTTGGGGTTTGGGGGGTGGACCTAAGTTCAGCAACTTGTGAATCTTGCGTACTTACTACAGGCAAAGATTCATCTTCAAAATCAACAAAAATTTCTTGTGAATTTTGTGAACCGCTAGCGAGTGACAAAATAGCGCGACCATTTTCTGAAATAGTTTTGGCACCTGTAAGTGCAGCTGCTGAATACTGAGAAATTGTTGAGCCCGCATCCGAGAGTGTGCGCTCAAAAATATGCGAAGTGTAAACAAGAGGAGCCGAAATTTTTTCGGTGATTGTTGGTAGTTGTGCGAATAGTGAATTATTCGCTGTTCCGAGTACGACGATAACGGCGGCAATGAGGCTCATACTGACTATTATAGCACGTGCACACTATATATGCAATAAAAATGTGGATAAAATTTGATTTTTTCGCGTGGGCGAACCTCGTGATATAATTTATAGGAATTTATGAAAATTATTCCCTCAACGACTACTTTTTTTATAAGAAAAGTTTTTTTACTATTGGTTGTTTTAAGTTTATCCTTTCTACCGCAAACTGCCCTCGCTAGTGCAGGCTTTCTTGATGCAACTTTCACACAGACAGGAACCGGACTCAATAACGTTGTGGCAGATTTAGCTCTTCAGAGTGATGGAAAAATCATAGCCGTTGGAGACCTTACGCAATACAACGGCGTCGGATCGAGCCGAATTATACGATTAAATACTGACGGCTCGCACGATACTGGTTTTTCTATTGGAACAGGCTTTTTTGGCCAAGCATCTCGTGTTGCAGTTCAGAATGACGATAAAATCATCGTTACTGGTTCTTTTACTTCCTATGCGGGAACACCGGCTCAGTATATAGTCCGACTTAACTCTAACGGTACCATTGACTCTGGTTTTAACTATGGAACCGGCCTTGGGAACACCGCTTCCGCAATAGCGATACAAGATGATGGAAAGATTTTAGTTGGTGGTAGCTTCACAACATATAACGGTTCTGCTGCTCCATATATTGTCCGCATAAACACCGACGGAACAATTGATGGGACATTTGCGCAAACCGGAACAGGTCTTGGTGGCGCGGTTGGTGCAATTGCAGTACAAGATGACGGTAAAATTGTTATTGGAGGAAGTTTTACTTCATATAACGGCACTACCGTTAATAGAATTGCTCGACTCAATAGCAATGGAACACTTGATACTGATTTTGCAACTGCTATCGGCACCGGTTTTTCTTCAGGACAAGTTCAAGATCTTGCAATTGACTCCCTCGGAAGAATTGTTGCCGGAGGCAGCTTTACATCTTTTAACTCGGTTACCAATAACCGAATTATCCGCCTTAACTCTGACGGTAGCCACGATTCAACCTTTGCACCTACTGGAACAGGGCTTAATAGTACCGTATATACAGTAGCTGTTGACCATGCTGACCGTGTTATTGTCGGTGGCGCCTTTACAACATATAACGTTGTAACGAGTGCAAACCGCATTGCTCGCTTAACTACAACCGGAGCATTTGACTCTACTTTTGCTATTGGAGTCGGCTTTAATACAGGTACAACAGTGTTCGATATTGAAATTCAACCAAATGACTATCAAATTCTCGCTGGTGGTTCATTCACTCTTTACCGCAGTACGTCTCGCAAATATGTTGCTCGTATTGATCACCTTGCATTACCAACCGTACCAGGAACTCCTGATCTTATTTCAGCGAGTGATACTGGGTCTTCGGATACGGATGATTATACAAATGACACAACACCAACTTTTACAGGAACTTGTACTAGTGGTGAAGAGGTATACCTCAAAATTAATGATGTAGAAACTGGTGATTACGTTACCTGCTCGAGCTCATCATACACAATCACCCCGAGTACCGCTCTTACAACTGATGGACCATATCAAGTATCTGCATTTGCATCGAGCTCAAGTTTAACTTCGAGTGGTGTTTCTGCAGACTCTGTGTACGACATTTTTGAAATCTATACAGTGCTACCAACTCCAAATATTTTCTCTCCACTCGATGGTGCAACAGATGTAGTGTCGCCTGTAACTGTAACTGGAACTTGCACGAGCGAAGAAATCCTTATTAACCCTGGCGCAGTGGCTGCAACATGTACTGATTCTGCGTACAGTGCAGACATTACCTTCTCATCAGACCCAACCACTATTACAGTTACTTTTACTGACTTTGTTGGTAATGCAAGCAGTACATCAATCACCATTAACCCTACCCCAGAAGACCCAGAGCCCGAGGCTCCAGCTACATCTACCCCCTCACAGGCCCGCAGGAACCGCGGAGGCAGTTATATTCGCCAAGCACCGGATTTTACAGCACTTAAAGGAGGTCTGAGTTCGGCTACTCTTGTAAATCAAACAAGAAATTCATCAAATGTAAGAATTTGTCCTTACTTTACCCAAAATTTAATGTTCGGTATGAAGGATTCTGTGAATAGTAACGAAATTGCTAAACTCCAAAAATTTCTTAATGAATATTCATCTGCAAAACTGCCAGTTACAGGATATTATTTTGTACAGACTCGTGCAGCAGTAAAAGCTTTTCAAGATAAAAATTCTGACGCAATTCTTAAACCCCTCGGCTTTACACAAGGAACAGGATACTGGGGAAATGCTTCAAGAGGTCTTGCGAATACTCTTGTTGGGTGCAAGAACTAGCCTCGAGCACACATCTTGCATACCCCAAAGAATTCAAGGGAATGTTGCTGTATTGCGCTAAACTTTGATGACTTATGTAGAGTCTTTTGTGAAAGATCCCCAATATCACATTGATCAAAGCTCTCAACCACTCCGCAGTCGGTACATATGATGTGGTGGTGATGGTGCCCAGCAAGCTCATAGTGCGCAGATTCTTTATGAAGATCCACCCGACTCAAAATGCCAGCGGCTTCGAACGACATAAGGGTTCTATAGATAGTAACAATATTAGTCTTCTCTGCCTTGAGTTTTTTGAATATGTATTCTGCATTTATTGGCTTGCACCCTTCAGAAAACACATTGAGTATAGCCAAACGAGTGCGAGTAGCCTTAAGCCCAGTCTCTTTAAGAAGAATTGATAGGTCTTTTTTCATTGTATATATAGTATATCTAAATGTTAATAATTTGCAATTAAAACCAATATAGGTTATATTCTTAAATGCAACTGAGTTGCATTTATGAAAATAGCATTTTTAGGAAAAGGTGGGTCCGGTAAATCGACACTCTCTACAGCGGTGGCGAAGTATCTTCATACCCAAGGAAACGAGGTTTTGGCCATTGATGCTGATCATAATATGGATCTTGTATGGAACCTTATGGGTAGCGACAGTCTTCCCTACCTTGGCGAGAGTGTGAGCGATATTAACGAATACTCAGGAATAACTAGGAATGAATCCTATAAGAAGATTTTTGACAAAGGACTATCACCAAAGTTTTCACTCAACCCTATGGATTCTTTTACTCAAAAATATACTGCATCCATAGCGAATGGTTTCAGCTTAATGGCATCTGGTCCTCATACCGAAACAATTTTGAGTGGAAACAAATGTAGTCACTCCCTATCGACTTCGCTCAAGGTATATCTTCCTTTTCTTGAACTTAATGATTCTCAGGCTGTTGTTGTAGACGAAAAAGCAAGTAGCGATGCTGCTGGCACGGGAGTTCCTACAGGGTTTACGGTGAGCTATATTGCTGTGGAACCTACACCACATTCAATCAAAGCAGCTCACCAGATAGCACATACGCTTGATTTTTATGATGCCCCTTATGAGTTTGTTCTCAATAAAGTATCGAATGATGAGTCAAAACTTTTTGCTGTATCAAGCTTAAAGAAAGAGCCAATTGCAGTGTTCCCTTTTGCAGCTTCATTGGATGAAAATGAGTTGTTAAAGCTCGTAGTTCATGCACGAACTATCGAGAAAAGTAATCCGAGTGCGCGCAGGAATCGAAGCCTTAACAAGTTCAAAATGGGTAAAGAATTTGCAGAGAAGCACAATCTTTCATAAATTTTTGTTGTTGTTTTAAATCAGGACATATGCAATGTGTCTTGTAATAAAACCGCAACCAGTGCAAAAATTCATCTTTTGCGGTTTTAAGATGATACAACAGATAAGGAATAGGGTGGCACACTCAACACCTTCGTTCGCCAGACTTCAAGAGCTAGGTTTCTATCCCGACCTTGTGGGGAACCTGCGAGGTTTCATGGAGCTTATGCATACTAAGGGCTCCTGTGGGCTCGGAAAGCAGATTGCTGAAACCATTGCAGCAGGATACCTGTCTGCACGGGCATTTAGCACTGAAGAGTTCGCTCCAGCTCCAGATGATGCGTTCTTTGAACTCAAGGTTCAGTATCTCAAGGCGGTGAAAGAAATTCACGATCGTTTTGGTGACAGACTGCCTCGGCAGTTCTATGACACCTTGGCGTTCATGTCAGTTCGAAGCAATCCGACTCAAGAAGAGCGAATCCCAGAGCTTGAGCACCTCTTGCCGGGTGGGATGGACTGGAAAACTGCGGATTCTGTACTTCATGCAATGCCGCTATGCAGCCGCCTCTACCTTCATGTACAAACAGTCATCAACAGAGAGACTGGTCGGATTCTTGGTCATGGGTGTGGTTGCTCGCATTCACTCGCTTCAATGCCTACGTGCATTGTAAACGCACCTATGGGCGACAGCTCTCATATCCTCATCGAAGAAACGGAGTCATTTCTTCGGCATATGCTGGGACAGCTTTTCCTTCTTCACTTTGGGTTGCCGCAAGGCATTGGCCCATCAGTGAAGATGCAAGTGCAAGATCAGAGTCGCGAAGCTCGGACAGCCGAAGCTTTGACACTCAAGATATCTGCTCACCCGTAGTACTTGTACTGCGGGCTTAGCAGAACGAACAGCGTCTGGAGATTTCCAGGCGCTTTTTTTTATTCTTGCTTGAACTTGGAATCGGTCACGCGTTAAAATTGCTCTGCAATTTTCCGCTCGACCCCGCCTCCTTCGCTTCGGTTCGCTACGCTCACATCGAAGCTTCAGTCCGGCCTTCTCATCCATTCCCACATGGATGCTTCGCGTCGAAGCCCACAAGGGGCTTCTCGCGAATCATTGCTGCGGGACTTGGAATCGAACCAAGATTAGAAGCTTCAAAGGCTCCTGTCCTACCATTAGACGATCCCGCAATAACTATTTATAACTACAACCTACGCTCTACTATACTACGCAATACGGAGCGCTGTTGCAAGTTCTAAACCAACAAAGGTACCTTGAATACGGCGCGTCGTAAGTACGGCATCAATCAATAATTCAAGACCTTTTCCGTCGATTTTGGCCTGTTCAGCAGTATTTGCAATAATTTTGTGGAGTGTTTGCACCTCGACTTCGGACAAACGCCCTGCCACTGTATCAAGATACTTTGGTTCAAAGCGAGCCCTAAGCGCATGCCGATAGAGCGATAAAATGCGCTCTGACACATAACTAGCGTCGCTACCGTCGCTCTCGAGCGCAGCAAGGTGTTGGAGGGCTTGCTGGGCATTGTGGGCGCAAAAAGCACTTACAAAACCGGCAATATCATGCACTTTTGGAGCACCCAAAGCCGTGCGCACCTCTTCGACGGTTAATTTGCCGTCGCTTGATACTGCTGTGGCTTTTTCGAGCATTCCCAAAGTGTCGCGGAACGAACCGTCACCAAGTGTGGCAATAATATCGGCAACTCCGGCTTCGAGTGTGTAGCCTTCTTTCTGCGCAACAGTTTTAATATGTGCTTGTAGTACATCTAAACTTGGCTTTTTAAACTCAAAACACTGGCAGCGTGAAGCAATAGTTTCGGGGATTTTTTCTTTTTCAGTAGTTGCAAGAATAAAGATAGCGTGAGCTGGCGGCTCTTCAAGAGTTTTGAGTAAAGCATTAAATGCTTCTTTGGTGAGCATGTGTACCTCGTCAATAATGTACACCTTATACGGTGAAGAAAATGGCAAAGCCCGAACCCCTTCGCGGAGCTCTCGAATATCATCAATACCACGATTCGAAGCTGCATCTATTTCATAAACATCGGTGTCGGCAACTTTAAGTTCTCGAGCAAAAATACGAGCAATACTTGTTTTACCTGTTCCCCGCCCACCAGAAAAAAGATATGCATGAGCAATTTTTGCATTTTCAAGTGAAGCCGTAAGAACATCAACAATATGATCTTGCCCTTTAACATCATTAAACTTTTGTGGGCGGTACTTACGGTATAAGGTTATATGAGTTTGAGGTTCGGCAGTGCGAGAATTTGTTGAAGATTTCATGCCTATAGTATACCAAAGTTTGAAAGTTTTTGACCAACGAGTTCTGGTTCTGCTGCACAATATTCATTAACACAACGCTCAACATCGGCAACATTTTGTGCCTCCATGAGCTTTATTCTAAAGTCTTTTGCTCCATGCCAACCATGCACGTATGCTTTATAGTGCTTTTTCATAATTGCAAAATTCTTTACATCACCAAGAAGCTCAGCATAAAGCTTTGTATGCTCAACCATAATAAGTAAGCGTTCGCGTATTGTTTGCATTGAACTCGCATTAAACTCAGAGTCAAAAAACCATGGGCTACCAAAAATTCCGCGACCAATCATAACACCATCGCAACCGGTCTCTGCAACGCGCTGCGCAGCTTGAGCAAGTGTTGTTACATCACCGTTACCAATAATGCGTGTTGTACAAGGAACAGCAATACCTTGTGCATTAAGAACAGTACTAGAATTTCGAAGCGCAACTACACTACGAACATAATCCCAATTTGCAGGAACTAATGAAAGATCCTTACGAGTACGAGCATGTATCGTAAGAGCAGCAATATTCATACTTAAAATTTGTGGAATCCAACGATCGATTTCAACCTTGCTATATCCAACGCGAGTTTTAACTGACACAGGAATTGGCTGTGTACCATGTTCATCAGCATATTCACGCGCACCTTGTTGTGCTGCGCGAATAATTTTTTGAGCAAGCTCAGGGTTTTTAATCATTGCAGCTCCTGCACCCTGCTTTTCAATACTCTTATCAGGGCAACCCATATTTATGTCAATTCCATCAAAGCCCAGCTCGCTCACTAAACGTGCAGCAAACTTCATATTGTCTGGATTCGAAGTAAAGAGCTGAGCAACAATAGGTCGCTCTGCTGGCGTAAATGCTAAATCACGTAACAATACCTCTCGCCCACGCGAAGCAAGTCCATCTGCTGATACGAACTCTGTCCACATAACATGTGGACCGCCTCCTTTGGCTCCCATTCGACTATATTTTGCTATCATTCGTCTAAAGGCAGCATCGGTAACATCGGCCATAGGTGCAAGAACACAAAAACCAGCAGGAAGATCTTTCCAAAAGCCATGATTATCGTGTGGTGGAGTTTGTGGCTTATGTAAAGCACTATTCCCTGGCAACACTTTTGCCCAATACTTACATAGGGTATGTATGATTGATCCTAGTTTCATTATGTACGAGATTAGCGCACTCCGAAGTCTTTCTCAAGTGTATCGAGTATTTTGAGCACATCTTTTGAGCGATCACTACTTTTTAAGATAACAACAGCAATGGGAACCGTCTCTGATTCATCGCCATACTTTTGAGCAGGAATACCGAACAATAGAGCGGCGGTTCGATCGGCTTCTTCGGTATATCCATTCTTGCCACCTTGGTACTGACTTAAATTAAGAAACGATGTTGGATTCTGCCAAACATGTGAGCGTACCGTAAAAGTTTTGAGCCGAGTAATATCGATAATTCCATCGTATGAAGTAGAAATCTTTTCGAGAATTGCCAAAACATCTCGAGCCGATGATGTATTGCGTGGTGATAATCCTGAAGGATCATCAAAAGTTGTTTGCGTAGCACCAATACTGCGAACCCAGCGATTCATAAGTGCAATGAAATCAGATCGTGACTGTGCTCGGGCAATAGCCTCGGCAGCATCATTACTTGAAACCATGAGGAGTGGGTACATGAGCTCTCGAACTCGTAGACTCTCACCTCTTCGTAAGTTACCGGCAACACCTTCGGTTGCAAGAATATTGTCATCGATCGTAACGCGTGAATCTAGATCAAGAGCCTCGCGTGCAACAACTGCCGTAACAAGCTTTGTAACTGAAGCAATAGGCAAAACTTTATCGGGATTGTATTCATACAAAATTTCCCCCGTATCGAGTCGCTTAACAATGTATGCTTGAGCTAATAGACCAAGTCTTCCCCCAGCTATTTCTCGGTGAGTCACCTCTTCGGTTCGTTCAAAAATATTAAAAGAGCGCGGAATGCGAGCAAAAAGTTGGTTGAGCGAAGCCACTTTAACAACAAAGTAGGTACCAGCGAAGCCAGCAAAAATTGCCGCACAAGAAAAGAGTACATATTGGAAGACTATAGACTTGTAGGGATTCTTTCTGCGCATAGTACTATTGTACACTAAATTATCTAGAGACTTTCAGCACTTTGTTCATATGAAGAACCTCCAATTGTGCGATAAAATAGTGCATTACCGTATCGAGCGTCAATATAATCGAGCTGTGGCAATGGCATGCCTTTATGCCAATTAAATTTTTGAATAAGGAGTGCTGCAACATTTTCGGCCGCTTTTGCAGGACCAAACTCACCAAAGAGCGGCGCTTTTATTACAAAAGAACCGACATCAATACGAACCGTTGTCGACGACACTACGAGCACTGAATCAATAATGAGTCCGTAACTATCAAAAGTTGTAATTGTATTGGTTATTCCTTCCCAAATGTGGGGGTTAAATTGCTGTGGCTTTTGATCTTCGGGCAGGCTTGGAATAAAATCAGAAAAACCGACCTTAATATGCGCCGGCTCAATATTCATGGCTACCGTCGATGAGGCGTTGAGGCTTTCTGCACCCTGCTCTGCAATTTGTCCAAAAATTACTCCTTGAGCATCGATATGGAAACACGGAACAATAAGAGCGTTTCCTGACACAGAACACATCTGTGCATATGGCTGACGTTCATTAAGTGTTACCGTTATTGATCCCAAACCATTGCGCTCAACCGTGACATCTTCGACAACAGGCAATGCTGTCTCAAGATAATTAGCGAGGCCTTTACTCGAAAAAGCAACCCAGCTGCGTTCGTGAGCAAATAAAGAAGCGTTCTCATCAAAGAATTTTTCAATCTCGAGTGAAATTTGCTCAGTATTAATACTGCGAGCGCCAATAACATCGAGTTTTGCAATGTTAAGGATGTCGCTACGCAATAAGCTCACTACCCCGCCAATAAGTAGCACGGCGAGTACAAAAAAACTACCGAATACAATTCCTTGGCGAATCTTTACTTGTTGAGCACGCTGTGGAGATTGTAATGTACGAGCACACATAGAAAATTTTGCGATTTAATTTGCTCGCGGAGTAATAACGGTTGCGCCTCCCATATATGGGCGCAATACTTCGGGAATAATAACGCTGCCGTCAGCTTGCTGATAGTTTTCTATGATACATGCAAGAATTCGAGGTGTTGCAACCGCCGTATTATTGAGTGAGTGTGTATAGCGAATTTTTCCCTCAGCATCTTTGTAGCGAATGTTGAGTCGGCGAGTTTGGAAATCGTGGAAATATGATGAAGAATGTGTTTCGCGGAATTTCTTTTGTGATGGCATCCAAGCCTCAATGTCGTATTTTTTAACTTGCCCTAAA
Organism: uncultured Candidatus Saccharibacteria bacterium; assembly: GCA_964529025.1. GTDB lineage: Bacteria > Patescibacteriota > Minisyncoccia > Phycocordibacterales > PALSA-1337 > CAZGUZ01. The sequence goes on along the minus strand of CAZGUZ010000004.1, from coordinate 65,299 downwards.
CCAAGATCAGCACCACAATTAACCACAACATGGTAGTGCAACTTAAGTGCCTGCATAATATCTTCTGCATTCTGCGTAAGCTCTTCGTGGAGGCGAACACTTTCTGCATGACTTGCTTCACATAAAATAACTTGTTCCATCTTGAAGAATTCATGCACTCGAATCAGACCCTTAACATCTTTACCGTGCTTTCCGGCTTCTGCACGAAAACAAGGAGAAAAAGCCAAATACTTTTTAGGCAAATCAGTTGCTGCGAGAGTTTCATTCATGTGGTACCCCATTGTTGGAACCTCGGCAGTACCAGCCAAATATTCATTTTCGCCAACTTTATAAAGATCCTCTTCGCTTTGCGGAATCATACCTGTCCCTACAAAAGATTCTCGGCGAACACGAGATGGAGCAATAATAAGCTGATAGCCTCGACGAGTAAGCATATCAACAGCTAAATTCCACACAGCAAGTTCAAGTTGCGCTCCAAGGCCCTTAAGGAAATATCCTCGGAAACCTGCCACCTTAACACCGCGCTCAAAATCAACAATGTCGAGCTTTTCCATAATTTCTATATGGTCTTTAGGCTCAAAATTCATTGTAGGCTGAGTTCCCCATACACGCTCTTCTCGATTATCGGCATCTGATTCACCTTCAGGAACTGAAATGTCAGGAATGTTGGGCACTTCGAGCATGAGTGCTTGCCACTTTTTCATGACCTCTTTGAGCTTTTCTTCGTCGGCCTGAAGAGTTTCTTTGAGGATCTTCATTGAATCAATGAGCCGTGCTCGTTCAGTCTGATCTTGTGCTTGAGAAATCTTTTCAGTGGCAGCATTTTGTTCTGCACGCTGATTCTCGACTTTAGTTAAAAGGTCGCGGCGTTCTGTATCAAGAGAAATGAGAGCTTCAACATCAAATTTAATGCGCTTTTTCTGTGCACCTTGGGCAATCAACTCTTTATTTTCACGGATAAATTTTATGTCGAGCATGGTTTTCTCTCAAGTTTTTTATCTTTCATTGAAGAATAATTGATTAACAATTTATCTATCAATGACAGACTATAGTTATTATTCTCTAATAGTATCAAATTATGCACAAAATACCACTCGAAGCCCTACCCATTCGCATTCAAACAGCAATTGGCCCACCGCCATATATTTACAGCTCAGCCCCGCATTTGACCCAGCTCTTACATGATAGGATTTGTATTTGCATTGTAGGCTCTCGTAGACCTACAGAATATGGCAAGCGTGTTACATATGAATTAGTGCAAGCATTAGCTGATTTACCCTGCACTATTATATCGGGTTTGGCATATGGCATTGATTCATATGCGTTACAAGCAGCTGTCGACGCTCAAATACCTGCAATTGGTGTACCTGGCTCTGGCATAAAGAGTACTGTAATTTACCCGCGCGCTTCGGCATCGCTTGCTCAAAGTATTACTGATCGTGGTGGTACCTTGGTAACACAGTTCGAGCCCGATGCTCAAAGCCAGCCTTGGATGTTTCCTGTACGTAATAAACTCATGGCGGCACTTTGCCATGCAGTTGTAATTATCGAAGCTGACCACAAAAGCGGTAGTCTAATTACTGCTTTTCATGCCCTTGAATTTAACCGCGACATTTTTGCTGTCCCTGGCTCTATATTCTCGCCCCTTTCACATGGTACTCATAACTTAATTAAACATGGAGCAACACCAGTTACAAGCATTGAAACATTGCGAACCTATATTCTTGAGCATCCGTGCCTTAAGCAAAAAGTTACCCGACACAAAGTCTCAAACTCTACATCTACTCAAAACACCGACCCCTTGAGTGTAGCTATCGTCAGCATTCTTAAAAATGGTCCAGCATCACTCAATTTAATTGTGCAAACTCTTGAACAACAAAAGTTTTTGGCAGAGCACGATATATACGAAACACTCCTCAACCTTGAGCTTAAAGGAATAATTACACTCAGTGCTGGTCAGTATGAATTAGCTCGTACCCCTCTATCAAACTAGTCTGCACCGATATAATAGCGGCACACATCACCGACATTTCATGTGAGTTTATTCACATATTTGACCACAGAAATTGCACTTTTTTAAAAAACCGTGTAATACTGTACACAATGAAACTTGTAATTGTGGAGTCACCCTCTAAAGTTAAAAAGCTCAGCACCTATCTTGGATCTGGGTACACTGTTACTGCATCTGTGGGTCACATTCGTGATTTACCTAAGAGTAATAAGACAGCAATAGACATAGAAAATGGCTTTGCGCCTCGATATGTAGTATCACCCGGAAAAGAAGATATCATTGCAAATATTCAAAAACTCGCAAAAAAAGCTGACACCGTTTACCTTGCAACCGACCCCGACCGCGAAGGTGAAGCTATAGCCTGGCACATTGCCGAAAGTGCAAACCTCAAGCACCCAAAAAGAATTACTTTTCACGAAATTACTAAAGACGCTATTTTAGATGCAATTGCTCACCCTCGAGCCATTGATACAAACTTGCGTAAAGCTCAAGAGGCACGACGTGTACTCGATCGACTAGTAGGCTACGATCTTTCTGGAGTTATTTGGAAAAAAGTCCGCTATGGCCTTTCTGCTGGGCGAGTACAATCACCAGCCCTCCGTATTATTGTCGAGCGTGAACGCGAAATTAAAGCATTTATTCCCGAGACATACTGGGTTTTGCAAGCAAAAACTAAAACACAAGCTGGAGCAGAACTCTTGGTAACTGCTACAGAAGAGCCCCGATCACGCGATATTGTAGAAAAAATTCTCAAAGCTGCTCAGACTAACGACTGGCAAGTGGCAGCAATTCAAGAGTCAAAAGTCTCACGTAGTGCGCGAGCTCCTTTTATTACTTCAACACTCCAGCAGGTTGCAAGCACACGACTTGGCTACTCTCCTTCAAAAACCATGTCAATTGCGCAAAAGCTCTATGAAGCTGGAGCAATTACTTATATGCGTACCGACAGTACAACATTGAGTAAAGTTGCAATTGCGCAAGCTGCAACTGTAATTAAATCAATGTATGGAGCGCAGTATCATGCCGAAAATACTTTTGCTGCAAAGAGTAAAAATGCGCAGGAAGCTCACGAGGCAATTCGTCCTACTGACCTTAGTAAATTATCTGCCGGTTTTACCGATGAGCAAAAAAGTCTGTACAAACTCATCTGGCAACGAACCATAGCTTCACAAATGGCCGATGCTTCAATCATGCGTACAAAAATTGTTGCGCGTATAACAGGTGCTGCAGAAACTCCCGACTTTACTGCCAACGGTAACCGCATACTATTCGACGGTTGGCTTAAAGCTGACCCCGATGCTCAAGGCGAAGAAGTTACCCTACCAAAAGTAACAGAGGGTGAGAAACTTACCCTGCTTTCAATTACCGACATTGAAAAGCAAACCGAGCCACCGTCACGCTATACTGAAGCCGGCCTTGTACACGAACTTGAAAAGCGTGGTATTGGGCGACCTTCCACCTATGCTTCAATCATCAATACAATTATTGAGCGCGAGTACGTAACTAAAGAAGGCAAAACTCTCTTCCCCACTGATACTGGCGAAGTCGTATCAACTTTCCTTGAAGAAAATTTTCCAACATACATTAGCGACACCTTTACTGCCGAAATGGAAGACAAACTCGACCATATAGCACATGGTGAAAAAGAGTACGAAAAAACACTTTCAGAATTCTATAAGCCATTCCTTAAAGAGGTAAAAAGTAAAGAAAAGCTTGAAAAAGCAACGCATCTTGGCGATGCTGATCCAAAGTTTAAATGTCCTACTTGCGGAAAGCATATGGTAATTAAACTTGGCCGCAATGGAAAGTTTCTTTCTTGCAGTAATTATCCCGATTGTACAGGAGCCCTCATGCTTGATGGAACCGAAATTAAAAAAGATGAACCACTCGGTTTTGACCCTGCTACCGGCCTACCAATTTTTGTACTTGTCGGTAAATATGGACCGTATGTTCAGCTTGGTACTCGTGCAGAGAAAACAGCAAGTAAAGCTGAAAAAGCAACTAAGCCCAAAATGGCTTCTATACCACGCGGTGTCGAAATAGCAAGTGTTACCCTTGCCGATGCACTTAAATTTTTGAGTCTCCCTCGAGTTTTAGGAGAGCACCCAGAAACCCACAAGACAATAACTGCTAATAATGGCCGCTTTGGTCCATATGTTGTGCACGATGGTGATTTTAGGTCACTCAAAAAGGACGATGTATACACCATCGAACTTAAGCGAGCCCTCGAAATATTCAGTGAACCAAAAGCTGTGCGAAAAGGTAGATTTGCTCGCAAAGCCCCAAAGAAGGAATAGCAACTCGGACAAACTAACTAAACCGTAAAGTTTGCTATTGAGTATAAATCTTCGTCTGTTTCATCGGCTTGTTTTTCTTGTTTTGTCCTATCATCAAGAATTGCAGGATTTACCTCTGCAGCAGTATTGAGTTCATCAGCTTGAGCCAAAGCTGGAGCTTGAGTTTGAGTCTGGGCTTGCTCAGTCGAAGTTACTGTTTGCACAGGGGTTGCCTGTGCAAGAGTTGATTCAAAACGCTCGAGCGATGTTGTGCCGACTTTTTTAGAACTTGAATTAACCAAATCAAGAATGGCACGCAAGTCTTCGGGAGAAAAATAATCAATCATAATCTTGCCACCACGATCTTTGCGCTCAATATGTACTCGTGTTCCCAGAGTCTCTTTAAAACGCTGCTCGAGCTCAACAATTTCTGGATCAACAGCGTATTCTTTTTTTCGCACTCGATCAGTAGCAACTTTTCGAGCAATTGATTCAGCTTCGCGAACCGTAAGCTTTTTGTACATAATTTCTTTGTACAAAGTCATTTGTTCATCTTTATGATCAACCAACATAAGGAGCGGTCGAGTATGACCTTCGCTGATTTTTCCTTCAGAAAGAGCATTGAGCATTTCTTCAGGCAAAGCAAGAATGCGTAGTGTGTTTGAAACATATTCACGACTTTTACCTACCTTTTCGGCAATTTGTGTATGCTTAAGACCGAATTCATCAGCAAGGCGTTGGAAAGAACGAGCTCGATCAACAGCATTAAGATCTTCGCGCTGAAGGTTTTCAATAATTGCAAGCTCGAGCTTTACGCGGGCATCATCTTCGCCACTACGAATAAGGGCAGGAACCTGTGCTAGACCAGCAATTTTAGATGCACGCAAACGGCGCTCCCCAGAAATGAGCTCGTACTCGGTGTGTAAGCCGCCGTCTTCTCGATACACTTCTTTGCGCGTAACAACAAGTGGCTGCAGAATTCCATACATTCGAATAGACTCAGCCAAATCCTTGAGACGAGCATCGTCAAATTCGTGGCGAGGCTGGTATGGATTAGGCTTAACCTTTTCTACTTCTATCCAAAAAATTGAATCGTTCTGGTACTGCGACATGTGGGTAAATGAGTAATTACATTAAATGCTGTATGCATTGCAAACGTATACTTAGTATAACATAGCGGGTACATGTATGTTTATTTAAATTGAGGAAATATAAAAGCGGCGACCGTCCAAACGGTCGCCGCCTGAAAAGCCTGCCCAAGGCTCTACCCAACAACTGCCCTGCGCCCCCGCAGGAACAGAAGGCCGGCGACAAAACATGCCGCAATACCGAACAGCATACCAGCACTACCGGTCTCGGGAACTGCGGTCATGACGACCTGGTTACCCGTAGTACCTCCCTGCAAAAACCGCAGAGTGGAGTTGTGTTCTGCGGCAAGCAAGTTGCCGTTACTCGCAGCAATAAAGCTGCCACCCTCGAGCCCCGGACTTGCAAAAGTCGGAGCTCTGTTGATGCTCGCCTTAACGAGCATTGTAGAAAGGTCGACACTGTCGACCTCATCATCTGTGGGGTCTCCGTCCCTCGATAGGACATCGAGGAGGGGATTTTTTTTGGGGGGGGTTCATAATAAAGAACTACGAATAGAATATACCCTATTTTTATCGAGTCTGTCAATTACAACTCAGTGGATCCAGCTCTCGAATGCAAGTCTCGTATTTTATTTAAAAATCTGCTACAGTATCACGTGTAATAGACAACCGAAAGGTAGCGCAATAAATGCCGGAGTGGCGGAATTGGCAGACGCACACGACTCAAAATCGTGCGGGGCAACCCATGAGAGTTCGATTCTCTCCTCCGGCACCATACGAAATGAATATTTGAATGAGAAACGCTAGCTCAAGCCGTAGAAGCAGAACGAGAAATGAATGATACTCTGCTGCGAATATGTGCACCCAACCTTGCATGAAAACAGCTCAAAAACCCCTTATTATCATCACCGGCCCCACCGCAGCGGGTAAAACTAGCCTTTCTATTAAAGTTGCGCAACAGTTTGGTGGCGAAATCATATCGGCAGATTCTCGGCAGGTGTACTGCGGCCTCAACATTGGTACAGGTAAAATTACTCACACGGAAATGGCGGGTATTCCCCACCACTGTATCGATATACAAGAGCCACAATCACAGCTGGGTTCTATGAGTGCTGTAACGTGGTCACAATATGCCCGCACTGCAATTACTGCAATTGAGTCACACAACTCTATTCCAATAGTTTGCGGTGGAACAGGTTTTTACATCGACACACTTTTATGTCGAACAAGCATGCACAATGTACCCCCTACACCACTTTCATTTATTCAAGAGCAAGAAAAGCGCACACCCAATGAAATCCTCCACGATATTCACACCTTGAATCCTGAGCGAGCATCAAATCTTGATCCTCATAACATACGCCGTTTAATTCGCGCATTATTTGTCGAGCAAACTTTGTCTAAAGTACAACCTGAGAATGCCGCTCCACAGCAAGTGCAGAGCTATCAAATAGACCCACAAGACTACAACATTATTTGGATTGGTGTTTGCCCTCCACTTACAGAACTCCGCTTATTGATTTCGGAGCGACTTATTCAACGATACAATAATGGAATGCTTGCCGAGTCACAACACTTACTCGATTCTCAAAAGTTAACTCTGGAACGCTGCAAGGAGCTCGGTCTTGAATATGCATACATGGCGCAAATTATCGCAGAAAAATCACAAGGAACGCCTCGTGAAAAGGAATTACTCGCCGAACTCGAAACAAAAATTTGGCAGTATGCAAAACGCCAACTTACCTGGCATAAAAAAAATACTGATATTGTTTGGTTTGATCCAAAGAATACCCAGCAAATACTCAATCACATTAAAGTCAAACTTGGTACGAACAATTAAAGTATTTAAAACAGGCTTATCATTAACGAATCACAACACCCATATTCCCTAAAAGAGACCAATCTTTCAAAAACTTTTCTGTTGACATACGAATATGTCCGTACACAGGGTCAATTAAAAGAATTTCTGTTGGTTGCTCTGGATCACCATAAAAACCAACGAAAACACGAGCATGCTCACCTGCAATTGCTTTAATTTCCTTTCCCTCGGGAGTAAACCAAGAAATATCTTTTCCATCCGTTAATGAACCCCACACAACAACAGGATTACCCAAAAGAATTTCACGAATAATATCGCGGAGTGTTGCATTCTCTAAGAGCTCGGCTTCGCCATAGAGTTTTGCAATGTCGTATACTGGCTTATCATATACACCATAGCCAGTTACAGGCATTTTTCCATTGATGATGCCGACAAAACCCTTATATGGATCACCCCAAACTCGAGCGCCCGTCACTTTGTCTATAGAAATAGGATCAATGGTATCAAAAGGCAATTGAGAAATTAAGAAGTCTTCATCAATAGGCTTTCCTTTATACGCTAAAGCCATGCGCAAAGAAGCGATTTCGCACGAGAGCGAATATTTTTGCTTAAGAAAAGGAACCGTTAAATACGTTGTACTCGAAGCATGCCCCCACACCTGATGCGCAGCAGCAACCACATTAGCAACTGAATACGAAACAGAATTAGCTTTTCGCGCAGTAGAAAGAGTGATCCAATTTTGTAGTGGAGGAATTCCTACAATAAGAGCGCAAATAAGAGCGACTCCCGCGCTCATAACAATACTTACTTTAACCAGAGACCGATTCATACACAGAGTATACCACGACTTTATAAAGAACTTACAAAGAATTTATCGACTCCTCTCGTGAAGGTTATTTGAAATAACAAAATTATAAATCTCGTGCCACGAATTAATTCGTTGAGCAATGTTTGAACTGGGAACATGTTGATTATAATCCCACGATAGCAACAGTCGCTGTGGAACAACACTCAACAACTCCTCGAGTTTATCAATATCATCATCAACATAGATATCAAGATCTTTACACGCTGGAGCCTTACTCTGTTTGTATCCAACACCAGTAAAATGTAAGTCCAAGTTAAATTTATTAATCCATTCTTTGGCTCGATCAAGAGTCAGTATTCGCCGAGACATGCTTAGCTCATACTGCTGTTGCGGGCGATGAGGGAATCGAACCCCCGACAACGGTTTTGGAGACCGTAGTTATACCACTTAACTAATCGCCCTTTACACCTACTGTAGCGCGAAAATTGCGGAATCGCAAACAAAAAACCGCAGAGCGGTATTTTTGCTACTTCTTTCCTTCTTTGAATGAAACGTGTTTTCGAAGTTTTGAACTGTACTTTTTGAGCTCGATTTTTCGCTCAACTTTTCGCTTGTTTTTAGCGGTCCAGTATACTTCGCCAGTTTCCTTATTCTTGAGTTGTATAAGTCGGGTCTGTTTTGCCATGGCTTTGTTATAGATCACAGAATACATTAATCTTGTAAAAAATGCAATACATACTGTTTATTACTGCAAATAGGAAAACTAGCTAAGAAAAAAGGCGGAGGAACAAGTCCTCCGCCTCGTGTGCTGGGATACTACTTCCCAGCACTTCGCCGCCGCTCTTGTCGCCGTTTCCAAGAGCGGCGAAGTCGTTGTGCGTCGTCAGCCAACCCATCCCACACCTCTCGTGGCAGCCGCCACGGAAGCATCACTTGTGCAGTGTCGATCCGCGACTCCATGTCGCAGATGACCTGATTTTTGAACTCATTTCGCAGGGCGTAGATTGTGCTGGGTACAATCCAGCACAACTGCCCAAGCGATGCAATCGCCACAATGACACCAAACAGCGCCCAGATAGGTCTGTACGTAAACTCGATGTCGAGCTTCAGACACAGCGCCACCACCAAGACGATGGCAGCTGCGACGAAGTAAAACACCGATGAGGCAACCATCGAAAAGGTTGCTTTGAGGTACTCGACCCTCGACGGGCCTCTATGTAAATAATGACTCATTTGATTGTTCCCTCGGCTCGTTATGAACCGTTTATAGGGTCCTTTCTGAAGAAGATTATACTACTTTTAGCTATATATGTCAATTACGTGATCGATCAGTCATTCTTGTATGAATTCTCTATATATAAAATGTCGTTCTTATCACCCGATACCTATACAAAGTTATGTGGAATGCGTATATCCTTATCAAAAAAGTCTTGCGTAGTACAAAAAAGAAAACGGCCACCTCTTTCGAGAATGACCGTCTTTTGCGCATCATCCAGAGCAAGTACTCTAGATGATGTAGTCCTCGTTGTTGATCTTGACGAGGAGTGCTGGAAAGTGACTCCCGCCCTTTGCCATGGTCCCAAACTCTTGAGTCCAGGACCCGTCATCTCTCAACTTAAGGAGAAGTTGATAACCCTTCCCGTGGACCACAGCCCTCTCCCCAATGAACGATGTCTTTGGTGTTACTACAGCTACATACCACAGCATCTCAGCTGGGTTTGCCAGCCGCCACCCCGGCCCAACGTCTTCGATATCACCGAGGCACATTTCAGTGCCAATAGCGACGACACCGATTGGCGGCCATTCTCGGTGGACACTGCACTCCACCTTCGGAAGGCCACTCGTGCGATTGACGATATGTACCTTCCGGCTCTTGCCTTGCTGGACCGGAGGAGGCTGCATGACCACCGTCTGACCGGAGTCAGGCGGTACCCTCATCACTGCCATCATTGCGGCGGCAATGCGTGCCTTCTCTGCGCCCGAAAGCACAGAAAAGGCTTCTACAGCTTCTACATCTAGCCCGGCCTTTTCAAGCTGATCCAGAAAGATTACAAATGTTTTCACTATTTATATTATAACATACAGTATAATGATAGTAAATAGCACGTGGTGGGTAGCTCGATCCCCTCACAATACCCTAACCTGCCAACACTAAAACCCCACACATCAATAGCAACATCCCCCCACTTCTTGTATACTCTCTCTATGTATAAAATGCCGTTTTTTATAACACATTGGTTGTACACCGTAGGTCGTAACTTGCGACAAATATTTTATAAACTACGTTCGGCACGTGGTGGGTAGCTCGATCCCCTCACAATACCCTAACCTGCCAACACTAAAACCCCACACATCAATAGCAACATCCCCCCACTTCTTGTATACTCTCTCTATGTATAAAATGCCGTTTTTTATAACACATTGGTTGTACACCGTAGGTCGTAACTTGCGACAAATATTTTATAAACTGCGCTCGGCACGAGCTGGCAAGTTTCCTCCCCTTATTACCGTACGCATTTCTGAATCTGCCCTTAAGCACAATTTTTCTGCGTGGTCAGCACTTTTAGCGCAGGCGGACAAACCGCTCAAAATTGCTCCTGTACTCAAAAGCAATGCATACGGGCATGGTGCAACCCTTGTTGCGCAAATTCTCACCGAGAATTTTGCCGACAAAATCCCATTCTTTGTTGTTGATTCTTTTTTTGAAGCACAAGCTTTGCGCGCACAAAGCACACACCTCCCTATCCTTATTGCCGGCTACACCGAGGCACGCACCATACACTATGACAGTATTCCGCATTGTTCATACATGATTTCAAGTATGGATCATTTCCGCGACCTCATTAAGTACCGCATTGAGTACAAAGGCGAACCAACTCGAGTATTCGAGCCCGTACCTGTTTCTATTCACATCAAAATTGATACAGGAATGAATCGACAAGGCATAAAGCCGAACGAATTTACTGATCTCAAAGAACTTTTGGAAGTCTGTCCGAAGGCAAAAATACACGTCCACGGTTTTGCTTCACACTTTGCAGATTCTGATTCTGCTGATCCTACAAAATCTCTCGAACAAATCACGACATGGAATAATGCAGTACAAGAACTCTCGCCTTTTGCTCCGCAACTCAAATACACACATATCAGTAATACAGGTGGAACCTATTATGCAAATCAAGCACATGCCAATGTTGTACGTATTGGCGGTGGTATGTTTGGCCTTACCATTGGTGCAACTGTCGACGACATTGTTCCTCTTAAATTAGTTATGTCTGTATATGCAAAGCTCTATGGTATAAAAAAAGTAAAAGCTGGAGAAAGTGTCGGTTACAATATGACATACATTGCTCCGCGCGACCGCTTAATTGCCCTAATCCCCCTTGGATACAACGAAGGTATTCCTCGAGCATTATCTAATAATGGCAACGTTCGTATTAATGAAATCTATTGCCCAATCATTGGAAGAGTAAGCATGAACATTACTGCAATTGATATTACTTTAGCTTCGCAAATTATGATTATTAAAGAAGGTGATGAAGTTTGTGTCATGAGCGGAGAAGATTTTATGCACCAGAACTCTCTCTATTCAATTGCTCGTGAAGCAAAGACACTAAGTTACGATATTGCAGTGCATATTTCACCTCTCCTCAAGCGAATTCGAGTTCCCTAGTAGAATTTTATACCCTCAATAACAAATAAATTGACATTAAGCCATTATTTTGCTTTAATTATGGTCTAATTTCTCTATATGGATATACGAAACATTGCGATTATCGCACACGTGGACCACGGCAAAACAACCCTTACCGATGCAATCATGACACAATGTGGTCATGGCGACGAAGGTAGTATGGATTCAAATGCTCTTGAACAAGAACGAGGCATTACCATTTACGCCAAAAACACCTCAATTAACTATAAAGGAACAAAGATTAACATTGTCGACACACCAGGACACGCTGACTTTGGCTCAGAAGTAGAACGCGTTTTGCGATCAATCGACACTGTTCTCCTTGTTGTCGACGCTCAGGAAGGCCCTATGCCACAGACTCGTTTCGTACTTAAGAAGTCTCTTGAACTTGGCCTACGCCCTATTGTTATTATCAATAAAATTGATAAGCCAGCTGCTCAGCCAGAAAAGGTTCATGAAATGGTGCTCGAACTCTTTATGGAGCTTGGTGCAAATGATATTCAAATCGACTTCCCTACAATTTACGCTATTGGCCGCCAAGGAATTGCTAAAAAGAACCTTACCGATACATCAACAGACCTTACACCACTTCTCGACACTATTATTGAGTTTGTTCCAAAGGCAAATAAAAACCCTGAGGCACCTCTTGTTGCTCAAACATTTAACCTTGGCTATGACAACTTTCTTGGTCGCCTTGCTATTGCCCGAGTATATGACGGTACCATTAAAAATGGTCAGCAAGTTTTTGTAAAAAAGATTGATGGTTCAACAATTACTGGACGCATTACTAAGCTTTTCTCTTTCGAAGGTAAAAAGCGTGTCGAAGTAGCCCAAGCAGAATCTGGCGACATCATTACCATAGCCGGTATTCCTGATATTTACATCGGTGAAACTATTACCGATGCCGATGCTACTCCTGCAATGCCTGCTATTACGATTGATGAGCCAACGATCTCGCTTAACTTTCTTGTTAACAACTCTCCATTTGCCGGAAAAGAAGGTAAATTTGTAACTGGCCGACAGATTCGTGACAGACTCGAAAAAGAGCTCGAAATTAACGTTGGTCTTAAGGTAGATTTTAGTTCTTCTGAATACTACAAAGTATATGGCCGAGGTGAACTCCACATTGCAGTTCTTCTTGAAAATATGCGTCGCGAAGGTTATGAGCTTCAAGTATCACAGCCACAGGTAATCTTTAAAGAAGAAAACGGCGTTAAGCTTGAACCATATGAAGAGCTTACTATCGATATTCCCGAGGAATTCTCTGGAGCAATTATCGAAAAGCTCGGTGTTCGAAAGGCTCTCATGACAGACATGAAGACAAAAGAAAATCAGGTTCGCATGATTTTCGAAATCCCTACTCGTGGTCTTTTGGGATACCGTGGAGCTTTCGTTATCGACACTAAGGGTCAAGGAATTCTTGCAAGTCGTTTCGTTGGCTTTAAAGAATATGCTGGCTCAATTGAAAAGCATACAACAGGAGCTATGTCATCGATGATGGCTGGCCAAGCAGTAGCATTTGCTTTGTGGAACCTACAAGCACGAGGCCGAATCTTTATTGAGCCGGGCACTAACGTTTACGAAGGCATGATTGTTGGTGACGTATCAAAGGGCGAAGATATGGAGGTTAACCCATGCAAAGGAAAGCAGCTCACTAACATGCGTGCTTCTGGTTCTGATGAGCACATCATGCTTACACCAGCTTGGAAGCTCGACATTGAGCGTGGTCTTGAAACTATGCGCGACGATGAATACCTCGAAATCACTCCTCTTTCAGTACGACTCCGTAAAAAATATCTCACTGCCACTGACCGAGCAAAGTTTAAGCGAACAGTTAAGGAATAGTTCTAATCTGATAGCAGGAAGCAAGAAACGCTGTACAAAAGCGTTTTTTTGTGTTAAAAAGTAGTCAGATGAAACATCGACATACGTACATCATGCCGTCGGCAGCGCTTACAGCATTTCCAAGCATTCCTCTTGGGGAACAGATGGAAATGGCTGCGAGTGTTGGCTTCGATGGTATTGAGATTGTCACATTCCCCGGAACAGACTTTACCAAAATCAAAGAGCTTGCTGAAGCGACCACAAGTCGCCACAGCAGGCCCTTCGAGGTGAGGTTTCATGAAGTCTGGTCGTTGGAGAATGGGAGTAACCACAAGTTTAACTACGTGGCTGCTGCACTCGGCAAAATCCCTCGGAAAACAGAGCCGATTGAGTCGCAGATTCGACTTAACGAAACACAAGGGTTTTTCGTGGGCTATGCCCACAGAATCCAGAATGAAGTTCATCGCGCTAGGGACGGACTTCTGTTTCAAACGTGCCAGGTGGTAGACAAGCAGATTAGCATTGCGGACTTTGTCCGTATTGCAACAACTTGCTCGCCCGTCACCCGTTGCGTTGTGTTCGACACAATGCACTACCTTGAATGGTGTACTGGCGGAATCGGAGTCTCGAGACTTGCTAGGTACACCAACAGTGATCTTGAGCGCATGCTTCTTGAAGGAGCCCGCACTTTGCTTAGGTGCACTCAAGAGATTCACCTTTGCGATGCATTACCTGATCTTGGTGACACAAAAGGCCGAAATCCTATACCCGGCCGCGGCAAGCTTCCCCTCAAGAGTTTCGGCGATTTTGCCAAACAAGTTGGCTGGACTGGCCGTGTCACGCCTGAGGTACAGCCGAGGTACGCATTCAAAAAGCCAGTCTTTGGCCTTCTCGGCAACGGGTGGTCAGCTGAGAACTACCTCAAGGAAATCCTTGATGCTGCAAGAAGCATCATGGAGTAACCACCATTTAATCAAACGCGCGCAACTTTCGTTGCGCGCGCCTTTTATTTCCAATGATTCTTAATATACTCCTCAGCCTCACTCATAGAGAAAGGTTGGGTAGAGTTTCCTGTGCGCACAAAGAATTCTTCTTTACCTTCCCCACCCTTTAGATAGGCAGGCTTTGGCGAAGCCTCAATGTCGATTACGCATACATCTTTTTCTTGAATACTTTCGAAAGAAATATCGAGATACGGTCGAAACTTAATTCCAATATGATTTTTTACTAGGGTAGCAATATGATTTTCAAAACCATCGCGATTCTTTCTTGGTAATGAAGCATAGTCTTTATCAAGACCTTTAATCTCACCGCTATCACTTACTCCAATAACAAGCGTACCGCCGTGCGCATTCAAAAAACCAACGATAGTTTTAACTACTGCCCTCTCTACATCTTTATGCAAGCCACCGTTGCGTATATCAACGCGTAGAGTTTCTTTGAATTCTACTTTTGATGATTCCCCTTGGGTAATAAGCTGCGGAATAACCTTTTTTTGATGAATGCCTTGAGCATCGCGCAATTTAAGTAGACGTTCTTTAATGTACAAGAGCGACTCTTCATAATTTTCGACATTGCGGAGTCGAGTAATTCGGTTATTCGTATGCTCAAGAACAATTGTTCCGTGATTCATAAAACGCTCAACAATTCCTTGCGAGAATTCAACCGTAGCAATATGGTTCATTGAAACTGAGACGTGTTTGCGCAATATAATGCCGGATCGGCGTATGATTTCATTTTCTCGAATTTCATAAAAACTAAAATACCATCGCAAAAATAATAAAGTAATAATTGCAATTTGGAGCAAAGAAAATACAACCATAATAAGGAGGTCGTAGCGAATGTACTCAAGTACGCCAATGTTGCGTAAGAATAATTCATAGTTCTCGAGAAAAGAAATTGCAAAGAAGAAAAGTCCTGTAAGTACTTCAAAACCAAGTACGTCGCGCAAAAAGACGAGTGGTCCTTCTTTTACAAAGATTTTCTGGGTAATCATACCTCTATCGTATCACAAAAGTGTCGTGTGGTGCTTGCGGGCATTCATATTCGCCAATACGCTTGCGATGGAGTGAAGTCATGAGCCAAGGCTGCTTAAATTCTTGAGCAAATGTATCCGAAAAACCTCGTATATATGTGCCCGAAGAAACCTTGCAGCTCATTGTTATCGTAGGCAATGTAGCACCGCCAATAACTCCATCCCTAACTAATGCGCCCCAATCTGTCACTATCTGGTCTGCTCTAAATCCATTGCCGAGCTCTTGTGCCGCCTTACACACCTGATCATAAACATCGTGCACGGTAATTTGCTTACCCAAAGCAAGGTTGCATGAGTGTATAGTAACTGCTCTATATGGGCGATCAATTGTAGTATTACCCTCAAGGCCGTACTCAAATAATTGTTTGCCCAGAACTTTCTTAGAAGAAAAAAGTGGGTATTGTTGCTCTGTAGTAGCACGACAGATTTGCTCTGCCTGTAATAGATGAGCATCTGATAGCGCAAAGTCTTTGCCGCCCACAACTTCTGAACTAAATTTTGTAATTAAACCAAAAATATCACCGGTATCAGTAGAAATACCACAAGCAAATTGCGCTTGATACTCTTTATCAAAACCTAAGTATGCATCTTTTTGCAAACATTCTTCGCCAATAAGGATAATGAGAGCACCTGTAGCCAAAGGATCAAGTCTACCCGCATATGTCATAGGAGTAGTTTTAGGAATTTTATAGAGTGAGCGCACAACTTCAAGACACATAAGCGGAGTTTCTCCCCATTTCTTATGAATTACAACAGCCCGAGGCTGCACTAGTTGTTCCTGAGTATCGTTCATATAAACACTCTGCCACAATGCATAAAAATATGCTAGACTAACAGCATGTCTACCCTAGAAACACTGCCATACAAGGGCGTTCGGGATTTTTATCCCCGCGACATGGCAATACAAAATTATATATTTTCAACATGGAAGAATGTAGTGAGTTCTTTTGGCTATGAAGAATATTCGGCTTCGGTACTCGAGCCAGCCGAGCTCTACCGAGCAAAATCTGGCGAAGAAATTGTTAATGAGCAAACCTATACCTTTACTGATCGCGGCGATCGCGAAGTTACTCTACGTCCCGAAATGACTCCAACCGTAGCTCGCATGGTTGCACATGAGCGCCGCAACTTACCAACACCAATTCGTTGGTTCTCTATTCCAAACCTTTTCCGCTACGAAAAACCACAGCGTGGTCGCCTTCGTGAACACTGGCAGCTCAATGTCGACATTTTTGGTGTTTCAAGTATTCAAGCCGAAGTCGAAGTTATTGCTTGTGCATCTCAAATCATGACAGCTTTTGGCCTTAAGCCAACTGACTATGAAATTCGACTCAATAACCGAAAGCTCATGACCTATATCATGAAGTCGGTTCTTAAGCTTTCTGACACACAAGAGCACGCTCTTTCAAAACTCATTGATAAGAAAGCAAAAATTAGTGCCGAGGATTTTGAGAAAGCCGCTATTGATATTATGGGCGAACATAACCTTACCTTCTTTGCCCTTATCAATTCAAATAACTTTGAAGAATTTACAAGTCACTTAGCGCCGTCTGCCGAGCGTGACCTTGCACTTAATGAAATTCGCCAAGTTATTTCTGGGCTCGATTCTCTTGGTATTACAAATGTAGTTTTTAGCCAAACCCTTATGCGTGGTTTTGACTACTATACGGGAATTGTTTTTGAAATCTTCGACAAGAATCCTGATAATCGCCGATCACTTTTTGGTGGCGGCCGCTATGACAATCTTGTTGGTATGTTTGGTGGCGATTCAATCTCTGCTGTTGGTTTTGGTATGGGCGACGTTACTATGCGTGATGTGCTCGAAACTTATAACCTGCTTCCACCAATTACTACGGGTCCAACACTCACCCTATGCGTTCTTGCCGAAAATATCTTTGGCTATGCGCACGATATTGCTCAAAACTTTAGATCACAAGGAGTACGCGTTGCTATTGATTATTCTCTTAAAAAAATTGGCGATCAATTTAAAAGTGCAGAACGTCACGGCTCAACCTACGTTATTGTTCTTGGCGAAACCGAAATGAATAGTGGTAGCTTTGACATTAAGAATCTTGAAACTGGCGAAACTCGCACAATTTCTAAAGACTATCAGCTTAAATAGCCAGCAGAACGGCACCTACAACCATGCGTAAAATTGTCTTTGACATTGAAACACGAAACACTTTCCAAGAAGCCGGTTCGAATGATCCCAAGGATCTTGATATATCGGTCGTTTGCACCTATGACTATTCTACTGATACATATTCAAGCTTTCTTCAAGAAGATTTTTCTAAGCTTTGGAAACTCCTCGAAACTGCAGATATGCTCATCACTTTTAACGGTGATCACTTTGATATTCCTTTGCTCAACAAGTACTATGCCGGTGATTTAACAAAAATTAAAAGTCTTGATCTGCTTGTAGAGATCCGCAACTCTCTTGGTCGCAGAATTAAGCTCGACAGTATTGCCGAAGCAACTCTTGGAAAAAATAAAATTGCACACGGCCTTGAAGCAATTACGTGGTGGAAGAACGGTGAAATCGACAAAATCATTAAATACTGTCTTGAAGATGTGAAGATTACTAAAGAAGTGTACGAGTATGCCCTTAAGAATGGCAAACTTTTGTACCCCGACCTTGGAATTGTTCGCGACATTAAGCTCAATACACAAAACTGGGAAAAGGCCCAAGAAACAGCAATGAATTTTACACTACCGTTTTAATACTATTTGCAATCGAGTTGCCAGTCATATCTCTTCGGCCAAAAGAAAACCACTCGCGAGAGTGGTTTTTTGTGTCGATCACCGAGTGCAATTCCTGCACCCTACTCGACCTTAGCGCTCTTGAGTCTGACAAACTCAGAACAGCGCTCCATAAGTTCATCATAGGTACCACAGTCCACAATCTCACCGTTTTTCATGACGATGATCCTGTCGAACTGAGGCAGTATGTCGAACCTGTGTGTTGAACAGATGATGAGCTCTTTACGGAATCTTTGCATGATTCCATCAAGCACAAACTTTTCTGTTACCGGATCAAGACTGCTCGTTGGTTCATCAAGGAGGATTATTTCCCTCCCGAATGAGGCAAGGATACTCCGTGCAAGTGCGAGCCGCTGGCACTCGCCACCGCTCAAGTTAACACCTTGCTCAAAGACTCTAGACTCAAGTCCTTTTGGTAGTCTTTGAACCACGGTATCAAAGCGGGCCATGGCAATTGCCTCGTTGATTTGCTCTTCAGTGTATTCAGCATCAAGAGTGAGGTTATACCTAATAGTGCCGTCAAGGATCTGAGACGTCTGGCGCATAAAGCCTACAGACTCCCCAAAACCCTTAAGACCACTCGGCCAAAACACACCATCAACAAAGACTACACCGTACGTGGGGTCGTACAAACCTCGCAAAAGCGAAAGTATTGTACTTTTACCAGTTCCACTTGCTCCAACAAGGGCGACTTTTTCGCCCCGCCGAAACTCGGCATTGATGTTTCGAACTACTTCAGGGCAATCAGTGCTATAACCAAAACTAAGCCCTGAAATACGAATAGTCGCCCATGACTCAGGAAGCCGCTCAGATTCTGCAATATGAGTGGGGAATTCCTTGGCCACCTCTTCTGCGTTTTTCGCGCGTGTCCTGTATCGAACAATTCTCGAGTATGACCCCGAGAACCGGTAAAATACTTGCGACAAACCGTTTGTATACGTATAGAGGGAGAACAGACTGCCAAAGGCAATTACCTCTTTGCGCTCAATTGCATTCCAAAAGTAAAAACAGAGGATTGCAACGAGCATACATGCGCACAGTACCGAAGTAATGAACCACTTGGTTTCATCGAGTTTTGCGGTAGTCTTTGTAATGCTCGCTTGTTCATCCATTCCACACATAATCCTATCGAATACTCGATGTTGGACTCTGTGCGTAATGACTGTTGCAACATTCGTTACCGTATCATGAACGTCGCGAGCTGTTTTATTTTCAGCCTTCGACATTTGCACATATCGATCCTTAAGTATCCGATCGAATCTAACCGTAACCCAAATAGATATACCCAAGAACACCGTTGCAATACAACCCGCAACAAAATTGTAATGGATAAGTACTACATAGGTAACAATGAGTCGGGCAACGACATACAATACGTCGAATGTGTCGCCTGCAAAACCATGGAGTGAAGCAGAACCCTTCTCCATGCGATCAATGATTTCACCTGAGTGATTCTCATTGTGCCATTTCATCGGCATACTTAGGACACCGCCCACAAAGAATTCTCGATGGTTTCGACGCACCAAAAAAGCATTGGCAATTTCCATAACCCGAGCTGGGCCATGAAAACACCAAAAACCTATAGCGACTGCTACGATTCCGAACAGATTCTTTGTAATGAACGGAATATCCGATTCGCTCACACCCTTCTTTTGCACATGATCAAGGATCTGCGCAATAAAGTAAGGTTCAAGAGCGATTGCAATGATGCCACCAACTGCAAACATGAGCCAGAACGCCGCAACAACCAACCGATTCCCTCTTGAATACCTCCACATTGCTGCAAAAAGGTAGCCAACAGGGTTTCGAGTGAACAGCGGTTCTGCTGTATCAGTACATATTTTTGCTTCTGACATAGAGCCTTTCGCCTACGAGTTTGTGTTGAAAAGAACAATTAAAAGAACAGCGCCACACGTGTGGCGCTTAAATTACTCGAGTCTAGGCACTACAAGTAGTCAGAGCGTCACACGGTATATAGAAAAGGCCTTCCCGAACAGAAGGATGTGCCTTTGTATACAAAGTAATGTGTGATTTTGTCATAAAAACAATATTACACGATATATTTAATTAGTCAAATCTTTGTATCATTACCTTCACGACAACCCCTTCCTACACAATAACGAAAAGAGGCTTCACCGAATGGCGAAGCCTCAAAAAATGGGGGTTGGAAGAGCTCGAAAGCTATTCCGATGGGGTGCATAACGTGTGTTAGCAACCCCAGAAAGAACGTACTCAGGACATCCTGAGGAGAAGCTGGCCGGGGCCGAAGCTTCTCGGTGGGTCAAAAACCCGAGGAATCTCAAGGACATGCAACTGGAATGCAAGGTTCCTTGAGTGAGATTCGTAAACCGCCATAAGCGATACCGAACCCCATATCCAGTGTGAGTGTTTGGCGAACCATTCACCGACACTTATACTATACACTAATTCTTACACTTGTGCAACTATAGCCCGCATATTAAACTAGCTGATAATTGAAATAAGAATTACCACAAGAGCAAGACCTAAGCGATACCAAATAAATGGCCATAGGTTTTTATTCGAAACGATTTTCATAAAAATATATATTGCACCTAACCCTGCTCCAAATGAGACCACTGACGATACACCAAGTTCAAAAAAATTAAGCCCTTCTAAAGAAAAAGCCTCAATAAGCTTAAGGCCACCTGAACCCCCAATGATCGGTATAGAAATTAAAAAAGAAAAACGAGCTGCTTGTTCGCGATTCAAACCATTAAAAATTCCACCCGAGACCGTCATGCCCGAGCGTGACATTCCCGGAATCAAAGCTAATACTTGAAAAAAACCGATGTACAAAGCTTTGCGCAATGAAAGCACAGGCCCTTGCTTATTGTCATGCAAACTCACAGCACCTTTTTTCTGCAAAAAGTATTCTGCATATATCATAATTACTGAACCTACAATTAGTGCAGCAGCTACAATATATGGCCCCCGCAGCATAGTTAGATAATCCTTAAGTACGATACCAATGATTACAGCGGGTATCGTAGCAATTGCAATTTGAATTATCGGTAAAAATTCTTTTGCAAAAAACTTTCGTATGAGCTCAATAATGTCTTTTCTAAAGTAAACAAAGACTGCAAGTAATGTACTCAGCTGTAATACTGCGTCATATGCAAGCTCAGCTTCGGGCGACAATACTGTCGAACTGAGTGCATGGTACAAAACCATGTGGCCCGAAGAAGATACTGGTATAAATTCAGTAAGACCTTGTATTAAGCCAAGAACGATTGCATCAATCATATTAATGTCCGTGCCCAACAAGAACTATAGCAAGAATAATTGCCATACCCACGAGTGTTGCCACCGTCGTCCACACTGTTTTATGAGCATGGTGACTTTCGGGCAAGAGATCACTTGCTCCAATATACATAAAGAAACCTGCAAAAATACCCAAGAGCGGCGAAAGAAAAGCAAACGGCACGCCAATGAGCGATCCTGCAATAATACCAATAACCGGAGCAGCGGCATCTAGAGAAAGCCATTTAAGTGCACTCTTTTTGTCGCCACCATGGCGAGTAATGAGTGTAACTGTACTAATTCCATCAGAAAAACCGTGAGCAAGAACAGCCAAAGCAACTACAGCACCAAGCTCTGCAGAAATCTGAAAAGCAACACCAATAACAAAACCATCAAGAAAACTGTGAAGTGACAAGCTACTTGCACCAAGCTTTCCTTGATGTGCTACAGTTTGAGCTTGGGCCATATCATGGCTATGGTCATGATTGTCGTGATCATGGGCGCAACCCTCATCAGCATGAGAGTGATAATGACCACCAAAACGATCAATGAACATAAAGCCCACAAAGCCTAGTGCTACCCAAAGCATGACATGCACAAGCTCATCTCCATGCACCGCAAGCTCAATTGATTCTGGTATAAGATCAAAAAATGCTACGGCAATCATAAGTCCCGCAGAAAGACCGAGCATTAAATGCAGTCTATCTTTAAACTTAAGCGCGAAAAATCCCCCTAAAAATGTAGCGAGGCATGCCCCTGCTCCAACTAAAACAACAACAAGTGTTGTGTTCATATTATTTATTTTCTTCGATGAATTTTAATACTTCTTGTGGATGATCAGCTGGCTTAACGTCGGTAAAGTGCTTCATGAGTTTTCCTTCTTCATCGATAACGAAAGTCTCGCGAGAAACTCCCATATACTTTTTTCCGTACATACTCTTTTCTTTCCATACGCCATATTTATCTGCAATTTTGTGGTCAATATCTGCAAATAGTGGAAATGATATAGATTCTTTTTCGCAGAATTTATTATGTGATTCTTCTGAGTCTGGGCTCACACCAAAAATCATAGCGCCGAGAGCGGTGAATTGGAGCCATGCTTCTTGAAAACCTTGAGCCTCGAGCGTACAGCCCGATGTCATATCTTTAGGGTAAAAATAGAGAACAACAACACTACCCCGGTAGTCAGAAAGCTTATGCGCATTTCCATCTTGATCATTCACCAAAAAGTCGGGCATAACATCGCCAACCTTAAATTCTAGGTTTTTCTGTATTTTTGGTTCTTTAGCGGCTTTTTTGGGCATGACTTTGACTGCTTTCTTGGTAATTTTCTTGGGGGTAATCTTTGTTTTTCGAATCATGCTACAATACTAGCATATATAAAAAACATGGAAACACACACCCCTTCTTCGCAACCAATTACTATTCCCGTGGCAATTATTGTCGCTGGCGCTTTAATTGCTGGTGCAGTTTTGTGGACACAGCGTGGAGCCAGTGTACGAGTTAATGATGGCAGCAATATTCCCCAAGCAGGTAGCGGTGAAATTGCTCCAATTTCTGCCAATGATCACATTTTTGGAAATCCTCAGGCCAAAATATTCTTGGTTGAGTACTCTGACACTTCTTGTCCTTTCTGTAAGACATATCACGGTACGATGAAGCGTATTTCTGAAGAATATGCTAAGTCTGGTGATGTTGCTTGGGTGTACCGACATTTCCCTCTTGAAAATATTCATCCCAACGCACGTAATGAAGCTCATGCGCTTGAATGTGCTGCTGAAATTGGTGGTAATGATGGATTCTGGAATTATACCAATAAGCTTTATGAAGTTACTCCGGCGGTAACTCAAAATTCTCCTCGTGGTCTTGATCAGAATGAATTACCTAAAATTGCTGCTACTGTTGGGCTTAATGTAACAAAGTTTAATGAGTGTATGGCAAGCCAAAAGCATACTGATAAGATTCAAGCGGATCTTGAAGATGGTAGTAATGCTGGTGTCATGGGTACTCCATTTACCTTTATTGTGACTAAATCTGGTAAGGTTGTACCAATTAATGGTGCGCAGCCCTATAGTGCAGTTAAAGCGGCTATTGATACGCTATTGTTGACAGAGAAATAATTGCAAAAGAAAACCGCGCTAGGCGCGGTTTTTTGTTAGACCAAGGTGAGACATTGAACCAGTCTCTAGTCACAAAGAGGATACCAGCTCTTACCATTAGTCGTGTCGATCAGGATTGGGTCGCAGCACGCTGTAGAGATTTGGACTGGGTCGGCAACACCTTCGCCACACATCAGACTCAGTACAAGATACGGGACGTTAGCCATATGGTAAAAATGGGTTACCACCCACACCAACGTGTAGTCTTCACGCTTACAGCGCTCGGCGATGAGCTCTGCTGCCTTTTGGTAGCCAGCATCATCCTCGCTTTCAAATACTTCTACGACTTCGTATTGGCAATGTTGCATACCACAGGACTCGAGGTGTGCCTCGAGTCTATAAGCTGTTGCACGTGTCCTTCCTTGTGGACTCACCAAAAAGAGGACTCTTGAAACATCAATGCCATGCCTAGCAATGATTTGCGGTAGCGCCTTGCCGAGATCTGTTATCTGGCCAATTCCATATTTAGTGAGCGCATTTTCGAAATGGTCTCCATGACGCATTATTATGAGTTTCATTCTTGCTAGAGAATATACCGCCGCATGCTTAAATGCAAGGATTTGGTCACAGATAATTTTCTGCTGAAAGTTTCTGCGACCCTTACAGGGTCTGTCCACTCATTGGCCCTCGAGTACTCGAGCTCAATGAGTCTTGCGAATGCTACACATTCTCACCCGACTCGCTCGCCTGCGCTCGTTCCGTCTTTCAAATCCCTCCCTGCGCACTTAAAAACCGCCTTGGGGCGGTTTTTTAATTGGTGCGCAGGGAGGGATTTGAACCCCCGTAGCCCGAAGGCGACAGATTTACAGTCTGTTGTAATTGACCACTCTACCACCTGCGCAAATAAAATAACGGTCAAATTATAGCACATATTTATAAAGAAAAAAGCCCTCACTGGTGCTGGGGCCTTTTTCTTTCTTTAAGCTCATGTCTTATACAACTAATTCTTTTACTCCCTTTCGAACCTTCTTTACATCGAAAGTAAATGCTTCACCCTTAATTCCAACAAGGATTGTTCCACCCTTTGTGATTCCACGCGAAATCATAAGATTGGCAACCTGTGTCAGAATCTTATTCTGAATAAGTCGGCGCAATGGGCGTGCTCCGTACTGAGGGTTATAACCTTCACGAGCTAAGTATTCGTATACTTCTTGAGATATTTCAAGATAGATGTCTTTAGCAGTCAAACGATCAACGACTTCTTTAACTTGGATTTTAACAATGTTCTGAATTGATTCTTTGCTCAAGATATCAAAGAGAATAATGTCGTCGATGCGGTTAAGGAATTCTGGTCTAAAGTAATCTTTAAGACTACCCATAACCTTATCCTTAACATCGGCATAGCTTGCTCGATCACGTTCGCCACTTATGGTTTGCGCCAATGAAGCAGAACCTGAGAAGCCAATCTTTTCCATCCTCTCGATGTACTGAGCGCCAATATTTGAGGTCATGATAATAACGGTATTCTTAAAGTTAACCGTTCTTCCCTTTGCATCGGTAAGGCGACCATTATCAAGAACCTGAAGAAGCATATTAAATACTTCTGGGTGAGCTTTTTCGATTTCATCGAACAAAATAACAGAGTATGGTCGATGTCGAACTTTTTCGGTAAGGCCGCCACCTTCATCGTAACCAACATAGCCTGGAGGAGCACCAATAAGTTTAGCAATTGAATGTTTTTCCATGAACTCACTCATATCAACTCGAATTAATGCTTTATCGTCATTGAAGAGGAATTCTGCAAGAGCCTTCGTAAGTTCTGTCTTACCAACACCCGTTGGTCCAAGGAAAATGAAAGAGCCAATTGGTCGATTTGGATCAGCAATTCCTGCACGAGAACGTTTAATGGTGTCAGAAATCTTTTGCACTGCTTCATCTTGGCCAACAATGCGCTTTTTAAGCTCTTCTTCCATACGCGACAATTTATGAGCCTCGGCTTCGAGCATGCGTGATACAGGAATACCTGTCCAACGAGAGACAACATCTGCAATGTCTTCGGCAGTAATTTCTTCTTTAAGAATTCTGCGTGATGATTGTAGCTTTTTGAGGCGCTTGCTCTTTATATCTAAATCTCGCTCGAGGGCTGGAATCTTTCCGTAGCGAATTTCGGCAGCTCGAGCTAAATCGGCACGAGCCTCTGCAGACTCTGCATCAATACGCAATTGCTCAAGGTCTTTTTTAATGCGCTTAATTTCGGTAAGAGTATCTTTTTCATTTTTCCATTTAAGCTCGAGCTCTGAAGTACCTTCTTTAAGGTCAGCAATATCAGTCTCGATCTTTTCTGTTCGAGCTTTTGATTCTTTCGAAGTCTCCTTTTTAAGGGCTTCGCGCTCAATTTCGAGGCGCATAATTTTGCGACGAGTTTCTTCGAGCTCTGGTGGCATATTTTCAAGAGAAATCTTAAGAGCAGAAGCAGCTTCGTCAATAAGGTCGACTGTTTTATCAGGCAAAAAACGATCAGCGATATAGCGTGTTGAAAGTTCAACAGCCGCCACAAGGGCATCGTCAGTAATACGCACGCCGTGGTACAGCTCGTACTTTTCTTTAAGGCCACGAAGAATAGAAATTGCATCTTCTTCAGAAGGCTCATTAACGTATACTGGCTGGAAGCGTCGAGTAAGAGCGGGATCCTTTTCAATATGCTTTTGATACTCACGGAGTGTTGTTGCACCAATTGCACGGAGTTCGCCACGAGCAAGAGCTGGCTTAAGCATATTTGAAGCATCCATTGATCCTTCAGAAGCCCCTGCCCCTACGATTGTGTGGATTTCATCGATAAAAAGAATCACCTTACCTTCGGCACGCTCAATTTCTTTAAGAATATTTTTGAGTCGCTCTTCAAATTCTCCACGGTACTTTGTACCAGCAACAAGCGCACCCAAATCAAGAGAAACGAGCTCTTTATCCTTAAGTGATTCTGGAACATCGCCCGCTGCCATGCGCAAAGCCAAGCCTTCGGCTACTGCAGTTTTACCTACACCAGCTTCACCAATGAGGATTGGATTGTTTTTTGTTCGGCGTGACAAGATTTGAATAACACGCAAAATTTCGGTATCGCGGCCAATTACAGGGTCAAGCTTATTTTCTTTAGCTAAACGAGTAAGGCTACGCGTGTACTTTGCGAGTGTTCGCATACTCTTATCATTCTTTGCATTCGAAGAATTTTGTGTGCGAAGTTCTTCAATAACACGCACAACAGCAGCGCGTTGAATCTTAAACTTAGACAAAATCTCTTTAGCTTGGCCAGCAATATCAAGAATCGACACAAAGAGGTGTTCAGTAGAGATAAAATTATCACCCATACTCTGTGCTACTTTTGCTGCATTCTCAAGAATCTGAGCCAAATCAGGAGTTAAATAGATTTGATACGATGGCGAAAGTACTGTTGCGTTTTCTGGAGACTCAATACTATCCACAACATGATCAGTGAAAGAAACTGTATCAATTTCGAGCTTATCGAGAATAGAAACCACCATACTTTCTTCTTGCACAACAAGAGCACACAAAAGATGCACAGGATTAACATGATTCTGTCCGCGCTCTATTGCTAATTCATGAGCCTTTCTAATTGCTTCTTTAGCTTTGGTTGTAAAATCTTTGAATGGGGGCATATCGTGGAAAAACTATACCAATAAATTAGGGTCGGGTCAAACCGCACTTTTTGCATTTTCACTGTCATATTTAACTATCCTACTTGAGAAGAGCTCGAGAATTTTTAAGTGTTGTCACCGAA
This sequence comes from uncultured Candidatus Saccharibacteria bacterium, assembly GCA_964529025.1. GTDB lineage: Bacteria > Patescibacteriota > Minisyncoccia > Phycocordibacterales > PALSA-1337 > CAZGUZ01. The sequence continues at coordinate 37,834 of CAZGUZ010000004.1, read as the reverse complement.
ACGAAAGGAAAATCTGGTCGTGTTGTTGCTGTGTCTACAAGATACATTCCTGATATTTTTCCTTGCAAATTAACTGCGAAAGATCCTGGTACAAATTGCAATGTTTGTGAGAAACTCATTCCATCGGGCGTAGTTGGTGTTGAGGCGACTTGGCCATCAATGAGTGTTTGGGCTACTTTTACTACTTCTCTGCCATTATATACGAGGTTTGTTTGTCCTACTTTTACTTGATCGTTTTCTGCAATTTCAAGTGGGCTAAGCTTTACCCCGGGTGGAACTGGGCCAAATCTTAAAAATGCTACTGCACTATTTTTTGGAATAATAATTTCTGTAACTGGAACTGCTTCTGTTTGGCCGTAAAAAGTAACTGTATATTTACTTGTCTGATTAATTACCCCAGCATCGGTCATTACAACTGTACCGTCTCCAATAACTGCACCGATAGCCACAAATGATGCTGGAGAATTTCTTTGTACTAATTTTATTGTGCCTACTGAATTAATTGTCTTTTCTGTAGCTTGAGCAATAACATCTTCGGCAGGAACAATAACTGTCTTAACTGTCTGAACTGCTGCTGCTTGTTGTAGAGCAGGTTCTGGCGTAACAACTTTTTCAATTGTACGTTCAACAACGCGATTAATTGTTTGAACTACATTACCTTGAGGTGTTGTATCAACAAGTGAAACCACCACAATGCCTGTTGCAATAGATGTTACAAAACTTGTGAGTATCGTAACCAGAACAATTTGTTGTTTGGTGAGATCTTCCATACCTGTATAGTACACTCTTTTACTTATAAATCAAAGTGTAAATTTTTCTACGAGCTTACTGGTGTAAATCTCCAATAAGTTTTTCGATGTTAGTTGTTGAAATATCTTTTTTTCCTGCATCGTAATCTCTTAAATCCTTAAAAACACCCTTATTGGCTTTAAACTGACGCTCAATAACAGCATCGAGTGATGCTGGGTGTGGCCTAAAGATTTTTCTGAGGAAATTTATCATATATATACTATAGTACAGTTTTATATATCGTCAAAACCTATTTTTGCACAAAAATTTTAACAATTCTTTCAAGCTCTGCCACCATTCTTTGTATATCCCCTTTTGTTGTATATCTTCCCCAAGAAAAACGTAGAGCGTGTCGGCCTTTAAAACCAAGATTTGCAAGAACATACGATTCATCTTCATCGCGTAAGCAAGCACTTTTTGTAGAGATTGCACAATGAGCTGCGTCGAGTCTTAAAACGAGCATTTCTGCATCTACTCCTTCGGGCACAAGTAGGCTTGATATATGCGGACTACGGCGAACGTCTGCACCAATGCACTTAAATTTTGCACCAAGAATCTTTGACTGTTTAACTTTGTTTTCAAAATAGTTTTGGAGTTTTGAAATACGCATGGTTTCATAGGTACGGATCTCATTTATTCGCTTAAGAGCTGTCACTGCACCGTGTATACCGTATAAGTTTTCTGTTCCGCTGCGGCGGCCGTTTTCTTGACCTCCACCATATATTACAGATTTAAGTTCTGCTCCACGGCGAGCAAAAAGTATTCCAACTCCGCGAGGGCCATATATTTTATGACTATCAAGAACCAGAAAATCTACACCAAGTTTTTCTAGAGAAATTTGTTCGTGCACTATTGCTTGGCAAGCATCAGTGTGAATTCGGCAGCGTGGTGCCGGTGCTTTATTGTTACCGCCCGCATTGTTCTCACTATTATAGTGGCGCACTTTTTTAACAATGTCTTCAACTGGCAAGCGAATACCGACTTCATTGTTAACCATCATGCACGAAACGAGCACAGTATTTTTATTATTCTTAAGAGCTTTATCAAAAGCCTCAAAATCAAATTTACCGTGCTCAACACTTATATAAGTCACTTTTACCCCACGCTTTTCAAGCTCTTCAATACAAGCAAGTACAGATTGATGTTCGATTGATGAAACAATAATATGCATATCAGCATATTTCATACCTGTATCAATGAGGGCTTCAATGTAGCCCATAATAGCCAGGTTATTAGCCTCGGTGCCAGAGCTGGTAAAAATAATTTCGTCGGCATGTGCGCGTAAAAGCTCGGCACAAACATTCCTCTGCTCTGCTAAAGCCCTTCGAGCATATACACCCTGTGTATGCAAAGAGCCAGGGTTAGCCCAGATATTTCGTAAGTTGTGACCACTTATGAGTGCATGCAATGAGCCATTCCTTGGATCAAGAGGAGTAAGAGCTGCATAATCAGCATAGCCCCGTATATATGAACCGTACCAAAAATTGCGCACAAAAGTGCGATGAAGACTCTCGGTACATGCTATGTAGGCAGCATTTAAATGACTCACGATTTTCATAACTATACTCTACACGGTAACCTTGCTCTATGCAATTGTGTATGGTGTATTCTTGCACACAAAAAGTCTGCTACAAAAATTTGATATACTCATAGCATGTCACTCGAAAATATTCTCATTATTTCTCTTATAGTTCTTGTACTTATTCTTGCTGGTCTTATTATTCGCCTCGAGTACAAGCTCAAAAAGTTTTTACGGACAACAGGTGCCGACAATATCGAAGGTGCTCTTGGAGCAATTGATACCGATGTTATTGATTTAAAAAAGTTTCGCCAAGAGCTTGAGAACTATTTGCAGACAGTAGAGGGTCGCCTTAAGCGTAGCACACAAGGAATTCATACTGTTCGCTTTAACCCTTTTAAAGGAACTGGCTCGGGTGGCAATCAAAGTTTTGCAACAGCACTTTTAAATGAGCATGGCGATGGAGTAATTATTTCAAGCTTATATTCTCGTGACCATGTTAGTGTATATTCAAAACCAATTACTAAGTACGACTCAGAATTTGAGCTTACTGCCGAAGAAAAACTAGCCCTCAGTGAAGCCCGCAAAAAGCTTAACTAGCTTTACCAAATGCACATTTTGTTATATGATGTAGTGCATGTCTCCTCGCACTCACAATGTAGAGCCCGTATCACAGGGTAGTACTTCTCGACCCCCTGTTGTTGTTATCATGGGCCATATTGACCATGGTAAATCTACCCTTCTCGACTATATTCGCAAATCAAACATTGTAGCTCATGAAGCTGGTGGTATTACACAGCACCTTGGCGCATACGAAGTAGAGCACACAACAAGCGAAGGTAAAAAAGGAACTATTACTTTTTTGGACACTCCTGGCCATGCAGCGTTTTCTGGTATTCGTTCTCGTGGAGCAAAGGTTGCTGATATTGCTATCCTCGTTGTTTCTGCCGAAGACGGCGTAAAGCCACAAACTCTCGAAGCTCTTAATTGCATTAAAAAAGAGCAACTACCTTTTATCGTGGCTATTAATAAAATTGATAAACCAGGCGCTGATCCTGAGCGAACAAAACTTACCCTAGCTGAAGCCGAGGTTTACGTTGAAGGCTATGGCGGCGACACTCCTGTCGTTAATATTTCAGCCCTTAAAGGAACAGGTATTCCTGATCTTCTTGATATGATTATGCTCGTTGCAGAGCTCGAAGACTTAACTGCAGACCACTCTGCCCCAGCGCAAGGAGTAATTATCGAGGCAAATCTTGATACAAAAAAAGGTGTTTCTGCTACGGTGATCGTAACCAATGGAACAATTACCTCTGGCGACTTCATTGTTGCCGAGAACGCTTTTGCTCCAATTCGCATCATGGAAAACTATCAAGGAAAACTCATCAAAAGCGCTATTCCTTCGAGCCCCGTTAAAATTATTGGCTGGAATGCAATTCCTCGTGTTGGCTCAACAATTAGTATCGTAGCAACCAAAAAAGAAGCCGAGGCCGAGGTTCTTAAAAATATCAATCTCGAAAAAGAACTTAAGCTCAATACCAAAGAAGCAATGCCTGTTGAAGAAGGTATGGTGTATATTCCCCTCATTATTAAAGCCGATGTAACTGGCAGTATTGAAGGAATTCATCATGAACTTAAGAAAATTAGCCATCCTAAGGTAAAAATCCACGTTATTAGCGAAGGTATTGGTGATGTTACCGAAGCCGATGTTAAAGCAGCAATTCCAAACCCTGACACTATTATTGTTGCCTTTAATACTAAGGTTGATACAAAAGCCCGTGCAGTTATTGAACGAACACCGGTTACCATTTCTACCTATACAATTATTTACGAACTCATTGATTACCTTAAGGGAATCGTAACTTCAAAGATTCCTAAAGAATTTGTCGAAGAAATTACCGGCAAAGGAAAAATTCTTGCCCTCTTTGGAAGTCAGAAAGACCGCAGAATCATTGGTCTTAAGGTAACCGAGGGTACCCTACGCACAGGAAACGAGGTCAGAATCATGCGCCGAGACATTCAAGTAGCTATGGGAAAGATCCGCGAAATCCAGGTGCAAAAAGTTAAAGGTAATGAAGTGCGCGAAGGATTTGAGTGCGGAATGATGATTGAATGTTCTATCGAAATTGCAGTGGGTGATAAAATAGAAGCATTCCATACCGTAGAGAAAACCGCAGAAAAAACATTTTAACTTAAATATATGGGAGGATTCATTACAGAAAAAACTTCAAGTCAAAAAGATGGTCGAATGACCGATATTATTAAGAGTCTCGCAGCAGATTTTATTGAGCGTGAATCAAATCGCACCTCTCTTATTACTGTAACTCGTGTCGAACTCATTGACCGAGGCCGCGAAGCTCGAATTTTCGTTACCGTTCTACCAGATTCAATGGCCGAAACAGCACTTGAATTTTTGAAACGTATGCGCAGCGATCTACGAAGCTATGTAACAGAAAAATCTCGACTCTTTAGAATTCCTCGTTTTGACTTTATTCTCGATGTTGGCGAAAAGAATCGCCAGCGCATTGAAGAAATTTCTTCGAACCCCGAAGTACAGTCAGATATTAAATAATGAATATCGTGAGTTTTTGTGCTATTCTAGTATGGCACAGTTGGCGTAGTGGCGAAGTTGGTCAACGCGGCAGTCTGCAAAACTGCTATGCGCCGGTTCGATCCCGGCCTACGCCTCATGAAAAAATCATACGGAACAATGCTCGGTGTAGCTGCTCTTTTGGGAGCTTTTGTTATAGCCTCATTCTTTATTCCTATTGATACTGCCCAGGAATACGTAGCAAAAGCAGGCATTTGGGCTCCAATTGTCCTTATTTTACTTAAAGCAACAACCATCGTTGCTGCCCCAATATCAGGCTCACCCCTGTACCCTGTTGCTGGTTTGATTTTTGGTCCTTGGTTTGGAATGCTCTATATAGTCCTTGGTGACTTATTGGGTTCAGTAATAAGCTTTTATATTTCTCGAATCTATGGCCGCAAGATCGTTAACGCTTTACTTGATGCAAAAAGCGAACAGTATGTCGATGCAGTCCTAACCTATATGGAAGACATGCGTGGCTTTATCATAGCCCGCATCGTCTTTGCCCCACTACCAGAAGTCGTATCATATGCAGCTGGCTTAACTAAGATTAAGTTCTCGCGCTTTATTTGGATACACAGTATCATTGGCCTTATACCCACAGTTATACTCGTAGGCTTTGGAGCTACCGTTGATATCATTAAGAACCCTCTTGTTTTGAGTATTGTTGTTGTCGGTGGTACAATTGTAGCCCTTGTTGCAATCTATATTTTCCTCGAAATCGTTCGACCAAAGCTTGCTCAAGTAGCAGAAAAAGATGTACCAAGAGAACCGCTTTCTTAAGTCTTTTTTAAAACCCCTCTCATACAGTTTATAGCCCACTCCAAGGCTCTCTGCGCTTTACCATAAGCCCAAATATAGCTATACTAGCCATTAAGCCCGAGTGACGGAACTGGTATACGTAGTCGACTTAAAATCGGCGGCCTCACGGCGTGCGGGTTCGATTCCCGCCTCGGGCACAGTATTTTATAAGCGCGAAAGCGCTTATTTAAGTGCCCGAGGCGGGAATCGAAAGCCGGACTGTAGCACCGATGTGAGCGTAGCGAACCGGTGCACAGGAGGCGGGGTCGAGCGTAAAATTGTGTAGCAATTTTAACGCGTGACCGATTCACCCATTCAATTCCCCTAGCACAGTCACTCAAGCATTGCTCAAAATCAAGTTTTAAGGTATATTTTCTATCAAGCTCCTATAGCTCAGTTGGTAGAGCACTCGCCTCTTAAGCGATTGGTCGTAGGTTCGAATCCTACTGGGAGCACATTGCTGGGGTGGCGGAATTGGTATACGCACTTGCCTTAGGAGCAAGCGGGGTAACCCGTGGGAGTTCGAGTCTCCCCTCCAGCACCAATTTAACATTATTTAAACCGCATTTGCGGTTTTTTCTGCACTCTTTTTAACACCATAGATTTTATAGCAAAAAGAACAGCAGGATTCTCATATTAAATACGTTACCTCAAGCTATTGACATTGCTGCTTAAGTATGATAAGATATTAACAGATCTCGTACCATGAAGGTACGGGCAGAAAGGAATCATGACAGCAATTTGGGCAGCTATTTGGAAATTCGTCAAAGCTCATTGGTTCAAGCTCGTGATCATCACGGCCTGCGCCCTCCTCTTCGTGCCGAGTGTTCGGCACTGGCTTGGGGGGCAGTTGGTTGCTGAGAAGCGAACTGCGGCCACCACGGCCGGTGCAACGAACTCGCCAACAACTCCTCGACGGCACGATGTCGAAAGCGGTTCGGAAGCCCGCATTCGCGAACTCACCAACCACGTCTCGAGAATTGAACATTCGCGTGACACGGCAATCCGCGACGCTGCGGAGCTTCGAAAGAAACTCGCTGCGTTGGAGGACCAGTTGGACAACGAGAACCATCACCTTGAGCGCTCTACTCTCGTCCGTCCTCCAACGGGGTCGGTACGTGCAGAACGCACATATTCTGAGCCTGAAAAGGCGCAGAGGAAGGTTAAGGTGCCCCAACTCGAGTATGTCTGGACAACCTCGAGCCAGGTTGGCTCGATCTCACTCCTCGGTGGCGAGGTCGCCACCGTGACGATCAGTAATCGAGTAAGATTCAACATCGACCCCGATCCAGGGGTTGTCATCAACGTCCTCCTTGAAACCGGTGGCACAATCCCTTTTGCCGAGTGGCAGAAGAAACCTATGCCCGTCAGGAGGTTTGAGATCTCGAACGACGGTAACGATCCTCGGATCGTCCTGTTCACGCCGGAATAACGGTGCGGGCAGTAGTACAACAAAATCGGCGCGCCGCTTGCGGCGCGCCTTTCCTTTTGTCTAATTTTCATAATTTAACATATTTGACATTCTATATTTTATATTGTAATATATATACAGAAAGGTGCCATTCAACAAATGGTAAGTTCATTACATGTCAACATTAATAGCTAGAACTCAGGGAGCAAGCTTCAAGCAGAAATGGGGCTACCGCCTGTCTACCCCACTAGGGTATGTAGGACTCTCGCTAGTCGCATCACTCATTGTGGCTGCGCTAGCAGTATTCGTCTTCAACACCATGGGGGAGATTATTGGATTCTCAGGGTGGAAGTGTGGGGCAAAATCCTTCACGGCCGTCACTTTGATTTCAACTTTCTTCTTCATCGGAAAGCACCTCATTGTGCCCGAAGCAGATGAAATTCTGGTACTTCAGAACCCTTTTGGCATTAACTTCCCAGTTGAGCTTAAGGGATTCGATATACCGGAAATCGAAGACGATGACCCGACAAAGGTTATGTCCTACACGGGTCCACCAGTAGTGATAGATGGAGCGTTCATGCCCGTCACTGTCACAGTCAAGCCGCCATGGGTAACCGTGGCAACCAAGTTCAAGGTGGGGCCAAGGGTGCTGGTTCTTAAGGATCAATTTCCACTTATGCCCGCACCTCTTCCCGACTCAGGGTCAACAACCCTCGTACAGAGAACTGCTAGTGCGGAGTTCTCTTTGCAGTACCAAGTCATACGACCTCTTGCAGGAATCACCGCTAAGCGATTCTTCAGTGGAGAATGCAAAGGTTACCCAGACCTCGAAGAACAGGTGCGCCTTCATGTGCTCAACTACATGAGGCAGTGGTTTGCCCAGAAGACCCCTGACAGTGTTCAGGGGGCTACTGGACAAGCTGCGGCACTTGCTCATCTTGAACTCAGCTACGGGGAGAAAACCGTACTTGATCCTAAGCAAATTGAGCTTGGCATCGCTGTGGGAAGATTCAAGATTGTTAGCCTAGCACTCACTACCGCTTCAGAAGATGAAGCGATGGAGAGGAGACTCACCGAACAAAGGCGGTCACTTGCGAATGCAGCAGCTGACGATGCGGCTAGGCGCGATGCGCTCATTGCCTCCATGACAAGAACTGGCTGTTCACCTGAGCAAATCGCTGATGTTGTTCGGGCATTCGACCTGAATCCTGCTGGTGTCAACATGAACCAAGGAACCCCGTAAAGCTATGGCAGACAAGAAAAAAGAAGGTGCCAACGATCCGTCAAAGAAGATCGTAGGTATCATTCGGTGGGTGGTGACGATTATCGTCGGACTACTCATCATATCAGCTCTCAAGGAGCCCCTCACTGCTTGGGTTTCGGGAATCCGCAAGGAATCCCAGGCCGAAGCCGCCACCGTCGCATTCCGTCAGACGGAGCGCGATGAGCGGCAGTACACCGTGACGGTGTACCCGCTCTCAGTCGGGCAACCGACCGTCATTAAGCCGGGAGTTGTAAACTTCAAGCTCTCGGTTGACCAGAAGCACCTGGGCTCGGGCCTCAGGCTCGTAATCCAGGTGGACGGCTACATGAGCCGTCGCTACATCTATGATGTAGACTCAAACGAAAACCTCGAGCTCCGGGCCAAACCCGGAGACCGCAGCAAGCGGGTTCACTACCCGCCTGCCACATACCTCGAGTGTTGGATCGACCAGTCGTCGCCCGTGCAAACGGCATCGACAATTTGGATCGAGAAACTGCCCGAGTGACCTCGTGTCACTCGGCCAGCAAAATACCGCGCCCATAAAGCGCGGTTATTCTTTTGCCAAAATCATCAGTTATTACTACTGCTTTTCCAATACACTCACCATTGTCGCAGAAATAAAGTTAATTATTCCATATACAGAAACCATAATTGCCATACCAATGACACCCCACAAAACATGGCGTGCACCATCTGCCCGAGCCGAAGAATCAGCAGCTCCCCTCATATAGCTAAACACTCCCCAAACAAAGAGGAGTGTTGCAGCTACAAAACCTAGAGCAATAATTGGATTTAATATATTTGTTGCAACAACCGAAATATATGCATCCACCTTTTTAAGAGCTTCGTCGCTTGCTGCTGCATGCACAATCAAAACTCCTAAATTCATAGTTGTATTAAATTCGTGGCACAAACACTGTTGGGAACTCAGTTGTAGGAGCTGATCGATTTGTTTGGAATGAATTTCGAAGAATGTTCACAAGACCCCAGATAGACAAGATGAGGAAAAGACCGAGAACTGCCCAAAGAACCTGGTAAAGTGCTGCTGTTCGCTCTTCACCTGGTTCAATGATAAACCATCGTACGATATTAATAACGAGGTAGATAACACCGATAGAAATAACGATCGGAACAATAGCATTACCAAGTCGAGCTGCATAATCAATAACTCCCTGAAGAGTTGTGAGCGTCTGAGCATGAGCAAATGAAGGAACTGCTGCAAGGACACCGAGAACAATGGCACTAAGTGATGTTTTCATACGTTACAATTATTTTAAAGATATATTAAGTATACCAAAGAATACTAACCTCATTTTCTTCCCTGTGGAGAACTATGAATCAAGGAGCTGATTACCTGAATTGAGTGGATTATTTTGCGTGGGAGTAAAATCAACAGCTCCTTGCAAATTACTATTACCCCCCGATACTGGTGAAGGACTTGATCCCCTTGTTGTTCCACCGCCACCAATATTTGGCACAAACACTGTTGGGAACTCAGTTGTAGGAGCTGATCGATTTGTTTGGAATGAATTTCGAAGAATGTTCACAAGACCCCAGATAGACAAGATGAGGAAAAGACCGAGAACTGCCCAAAGAACCTGGTAAAGTGCTGCTGTTCGCTCTTCACCTGGTTCAATGATAAACCATCGTACGATATTAATAACGAGGTAGATAACACCGATAGAAATAACGATCGGAACAATAGCATTACCAAGTCGAGCTGCATAATCAATAACTCCCTGAAGAGTTGTGAGCGTCTGAGCATGAGCAAATGAAGGAACTGCTGCAAGGACACCGAGAACAATGGCACTAAGTGATGTTTTCATTATAGGGATAGACTAGGAGTTGATTTGCTGATCACCCGAATCAAGTGGTCCAGTCGCAGGTGGTGTATAATCCACTCCACCTTGCACTCCACCTGAGCCTTGTCCAGAAGTACCACCACCTGAACCTTGTCCGGGAGTACCACCGCCTGAGCCTTGTCCGGTTACAGGATTAATAGTTGAGCCGTTTGGAAGTGGTGCCACATAATTTGAACTCCCTGACCCTACACCGGAAGTACCCCCACCAGAACCAACTCCAGATGTTCCACCGCCTGAACCAACCCCAGGAGTACCCGATCTAAACTGTAATGACTGAATAACTGGGATACTTGGTGCAGTATTATCAAGATCAAGTGTATTCTTAATAATATTTACCAAGCCCCAGAATGACAACATGAGAAAGAAGCCAATAGTACCGTACAGAACATAATTCATTGCTTCACCCCTATCAGCATCGGGCTTAAGGTAATAATTATAAATTCCCCAAACGAATGTTAAAACAGCAAAAGCCATAATAAGATATATGGCTTGTTGCATATACGAACCCAAAAGAGATGTAAGATCGCTCAGTGTTTTATTTGCGGCAAAACTTACCGAAGGAATAAATGCTACTACACCAGCAAAAATTGTAAAAATATACCGAGGGAAAATTAAAGTTTTCATGTATATATTATGCCACATATACATGTATAATTTTATTAACTATCCACAACCTCTCTATGGTGCTTTAACGGCCTCAATAGTTACCTGTATAATTTTTACCAAACCGCTTGCTCCAAATATAAGCGCAACTCCAATAATCGTATTCCAGAAAACTGTTTTAGCATGAGTGATTTCATCATCACTTCCCTGCGCTTTAACAAACAGAAAGCCTGAGTACATTATTGCAAGGACTGCAACAATGAAAGCTGCGCGTAAAGCAAGGCCGATAACCAAATCAACAACACCTGCAATTGATTTAACTTTAAGCGGATTACCCAATGTAGGCAATTTTGCACCCGATTGACTAGCGCCACCAGTTGTAGCTGGCCCTTGATTATCTGTTGGGGTCTGAGCAAAAGCTTGCTCAACATGAGCACTCTGAATAAGTAGAGGTGCTGAAAAGATACATAGAGTACACCACACTGCACACACTGCTCCAAAAATTTTATTTTTCATATTATTTTCCAAAAAAGGTTGTAACGATTGATAGATATTCTGGCTTTACAACAAATTCAAGTATTGTCTTTACAAATAGCCAAGCTGTAGCAACAATACCAATACCAAGGGCGGTATTGGTAAATATTTGGTGAGCCTTTTCTATATTACTTGGATTATTTGAAAGGTATAAAACACCACCATACATAAAGAGTAATGCTGCAAGTGAGCCTGATATTCCAAAAAACCAACTAATGAGGGCCTGTACGATGGACACAATAGCGGCCAAATTACACTCAGTATAATTACCCGGAAGTTCTTTATTATTCGCATCTTTAATAAAACCATCGCACTTTACAAGACCACTGTAGTCTCTGTTTTGCCCTGTTTGTACAGCGCCGCCCGTTTGAGCTGGCTGAGCAAGTGCTTGCTGAGGCACAACAGAAATCACAGCAAATAACACAGCGACACTTACCCACAAGGAATTGATAATTTTATAAATCATATTTATTGATTAACATTAATTCTTTGTGATAAAACGAGCATTTCATCATGAGCTCTTGTAATGGCATTGATCTTTGTTTCTCTACCTGAAATAACTGATTCTACAAGACCTTGAAATGCTCGATCGGTACCTTGTGAACTTGGCTCAATCCAGCCCCGTGAAATAAGTGCACCATCATAGAAAATCGTAAGATAAGGGTCAATTGTGCCTTCTGCAATAAGATCACGTCGCACAGGTGGTAGTTTTGTTTGCGCAGACCACTCTTTTTGAGCGGCATAGTCTGCAAGTTGTATCATAACCGTGAAAGCAGCCGTTGGATTACGTGAGCTGCGAGCAATAGAAAGACCGTAGATCTGGCCGTAGGTCATACGTAAACCCGAACCAGCAATTTGTGGCATTGGTGCAACATCAAAGTTCAAATTAAAGTTTTTTGTTCTAATGTCACTAACCTCAGATGAATATCCAAAATAAAGACCGAGGTTTCCTGCTATAAAAGCACTCTTCGACTGAGGTGACGTACGATTCCACGAATAGGTAGAGCTTACAGGGTTTGCAAACTGAACAAAATAGCTAATTACATCTTCTGCAATGTCTTTGAGTTCTTGTGTAAAACCAAGAAAACTCATAACCTCACCAGAACGCAATGAGTATACGGGATTACCTGCTTGCATAAAAAGCAAACCAAGTAATTCTCGAGAGTGGGTTACATTGCGGTATTCACCGAGTGAAACAAGGCTTTTTCGCAAATTCTTATTAGCATCAGTCACCAAAAAACGTGGAGCCAGTGTTTGAATCTCGCCCCAGGTACGTGGATATGTTGCCAAACCGGCATTAGTAAATGTATCGCGATTCCAATACATAACCATAGGATCAACAGCAAACGGCACTGCTAAAATTCCTGAGGGGCGAGCATATTGCTCGGCAAGTGGAATAAAGACATCTCGCAGTGTGCGCAAAGTAAGACTTTGAGCAGGAATTGGCAAAATCTTTTGTTCATTCTGGAATACAAGATCACTTGGCAATAAAAGAATATCGGGACCAGTATCAAGGGCTAAGGCTTCGGTATATTCAGAGCTAATTGTTGCTTCAGACTTTTGAATATACGTAATGGGAAGCTGTTGCGGTAATGTCGCATTATATACCTGAAAAAAGCTTCCGAATGTATCGCTCGGTATTGTTCCCCAAATAGTTATTGGTGGCAGTGCTGTCGAACTCGAACTCCCCTTATATGTCGCAAATGCTATAAGGCCACCAACAAGAAAAAGGACGAAAGCGCCAATAAGACCAATTTGAAACTTAGATATTTGATTCATATTCTTTGTGCAATTATACCGTAATGATGGTCGCCGGCATTAAAACTTTGCTCAAGCACAAAACCTGTATTTTTAAGGTGGGCAAGAATTGTATCTTTAGGCACAAATTCGGATAAATTCAAAGAAGATGCTTCGGACCAGTCGATAATTAAAAGCTTACCTCCCTTTTTAAGAATACGCTTAATTTCAAGTAAATATGTATCAATCTTTTCGAGCTGAAAAAGAATGTTTGAAGAAATAGCTCTATCAATAGAAGCTTCACGCAAGCGTGTGCCGCCAATTTCTTCGGCATTTGCCCATATTACTTCTACATTTACGAGCTTTTTATGAGCAGCTTCGCTTTTAATCTTATCGAGCAAATTTTGCATAAGATCAATAGCATAAACTTTGCCCGTAGTAAGTTCTGCTGCTTTAAGTGCATAGTGACCACTACCCGCACCAATATCAGCCACCGTCATTCCTTCGGTAATTCCAAATTGGAGTAAGTTATCTGTAGGATTAGAAAACATACCTACAGTATACTGTCTATATGGTAATCAGAGAAGCCAAGGAATCCCCATCTCGGAGTTTCATTACGCGAACGCCTTGTGTTCCGCGTCCAAGTGTAGGAATTTCACTTAAATCAACACGCACAACCTGACTCTTCTTTGACATAGCTACGACTTCTGTATGTTCTGGAGTAACAACCTTGGCCGAAATAACTGCACCTGTCTTTGCCGTAACATTCATAGTAAGAATACCACTGCCTCCTCGGCCTTGCACTTTGTATTCATCGAGTGATGTTTGCTTTCCGTAGCCATTTGCAGACATAACGAAGAGCATTGGTTTTTCATCATTCTTTGATACTGCATCTGCGCTAATAACAGCATCACCTTTTCCGAGTTTTACCACACGAACACCAGCTGCTCCGCGACCCATTTCGCGAACATCATCTTCGGTAAAGCGAATTGATTGGCCTTCTGAAGTAACAATAACAACATCATCACCCTTAGTTACAAACTGTACTGACATAAGCTCATCACCATCATCAAGTGTAATTGCAATGAGGCCAGATCGACGAACTTCTTTAAATTGTGAAGCCCCAGTCTTTTTACCTGTTCCCTGTCGTGTCACCATAAAGAGAGCTAGGTTTTCGGCTGTCTTTTTATCCTTTGGCATTGGCAAAATCGATGTTACCTTTTCGCCATCTGAAAGAGAAAGGAAGTTCATGATTGATTTACCACGAGTTGCGCGCTTACCCTCGGGAATATCATACATTTTAATTTGATATGCTTTACCCTTATCAGAGAAAAAGAGCAAATCACTATGCGTTGTAGCATTTACAAGGTGAGTTATGAAGTCATCATCTTTTGTATCAAGATCAACAACCCCTACACCACCACGCTTTTGTTTGCGGTATTCATCAGGACTTGTTCGCTTAATATAGCCGCCCTTAGTTAGGACAAGAACACTTTCTTCATCGGGAATAAGATCCTCGGCAGAGAATTCTTTAACACCGTGGCGAACAATTTTTGTTCGACGCTCATCACCGTATCGTGCAGAAATTTCAGTGAGTTCTGCTTTGATAATGCTACGCATTTTCTTTTCGCTACCCAAAATAGATTTGAGTTCAACAATGAGCTCTTGAACTTGTGCCAATTCATCAAGAACCTTTTTGCGCTCAAGGCCGGCAAGCTTTTGCAAACGCATTTCAAGAATAGCGGTTGCTTGTCGCTCTGAAAACTTGAACTTTTTCATCAAATTAGCATGTGCAGCAACAGCATCTTTTGACTCACGAATCAAAGTAATAATTTCATCAATATGATCAAGAGCCTTTTTGAGACCTAAAAGGATATGTTCGCGATCTTCGGCTTTAGTTAAGTCAAATTGAGTTCGACGACGAATAACCTCGAGTCTATGACTTATGAACTCTTCAATAAATGTTTTAAGAGAAACTGTTTGTGGTACGCCGTTAACAAGAGCCACCATGTTTACATGGAAAGTATCTTCGAGCTGGGTGTGCTTATACAAAAGGTTAAGAGTCTTTTCTGGGTGAGCTCCTTGTTTGAGTTCAATAACAATGCGAGTCTCTTTATCAGATTCATCGCGGAGTGTGCGAATACCTTCGATAACTTTATCGCGAACTAAATCAGCCATCTTCATAATAAGATCTGATTTATTAACGCGGTATGGAATCGATGAAATGATGATTTGATACTGGCCTTTTTTGTCTTCGATAATTTCGGCCTCGCCGCGCACCACAATACCACCACGGCCTGTTGAATATGCATGGTGAATATCTTTTTCGCCATACATTATTGCTCCTGTAGGAAAATCTGGACCCTTAACGATTTTAAGTAAATCTTCGTTTGTTGCATCAGGATTATCCACAAAATAATTTGTTGCTTCTACTACTTCGCGCAAATTGTGAGGGGCAATGTTTGTTGCCATACCCACAGCAATACCCAGAGTACCGTTTAAAAGAAGGTTTGGTACAGCTGTTGGCAATACTGTTGGCTCATTACGAGTACCGTCATAGTTTGGTCTAAAATCGACGGTAGCTTTTTCAATATCACGGAGCAATTCAGCAGCTACTTTTGACATGCGGGCTTCGGTATATCGCATAGCAGCAGCAGAGTCACCGTCAACACTACCAAAGTTACCCTGTCCCTGCACCAGTGGATAGCGCATTTTAAAGTCTTGCGCCATTTGCACCATAGATTCATACACGGCAACGTCGCCGTGTGGGTGATAGTTACCGAGCACGTCTCCGACCACTACGGAAGACTTACGAAACTTTGCAGACGCAGTAAGGCCTTTTTCAAACATTGCAAAAAGAATACGGCGGTGCACCGGCTTAAGGCCGTCGCGAATATCAGGCAAAGCACGCGAAGTAATAACTGACATAGCATAGTCAAGATATGCTTCACGCATTTCTGTAGTAATACTACGAGGTACGATACTGAGTCGCTCTTCGGGAGCTGCAACTATTTCTTCTTTTTTCTTTGAATTATCTTTTGCCATAGTGGTATCGGTTATTAAGTATTACTTTGCAATGACTTCAACATATTGCGGTGGTGCTGTATATGTTTCTGCTTTACCAAAAGCACTTTCAACATACTGGGTTATACCCCTAACGCTTTCAAAAGCATTTGCCATATTTGCTGTAGCAGTTTGCCAAGGAGTTTTGAGAGTCTCAACTTTTTGTTGCTGTACCTTTTGTACAGCAAATTGATTTACCGGCTTTTGTGAAAAATCTGACAAACTTGAAAACCAAACAGCAAAAAGTGCAATGGTGCAGACACCTGAAACTGTATACGCTATGATGTGGCGTACATGTTCTGGTTGCTGTCGAATTTTTTCAATATGGTGGCGCATATTATTCTTTTGATGATTCAAGAACGATAACGTCACCCTCTTTGCCTTCAAGATCTTTCTTTTTAAGGGTGAGCTTAGGGAGTGGGTCAGGATTTACACCAGCTTCTTTAAGAAAGGCTTTAAGAGCTTGTGAATCACCGATATCACCGAAATGATTTGGAATAATAATTTTAGGGGCAAGAGAAACAGCTAATTTATATGCCTTTGCAGCATCAAGTACACCCTGCCCACCGATAGGTAAGAATAGAATGTCGATTTCGCCGAGTTCTTCGGTAACTTCGGGTTTAATTTCTGGGTTTACAATACCGCCCAAAAAACAAAGGTTCATGCCTTCGAGCTCGACTTTGTATATGGTATTAATGAGTTCAGAACCACCATACATGGATTCAGAAGCAAAGCCTTTAATGAAGACCTCTTTAACTTCGTACTCGCCAGGGCCGTTAATTGAAAAAGGTACTCTTTCGCCATGAGTAACCATATCGACACCATTCATATCAACATGATGGAGTGAAGAAAGTACGATATCGGCACCAAATCGTGATTGGGGTAATTTTGACTCTTTTGATACAGGGTTTACTGCAAGAGTGATGTCACCGAATTGAATGCGGAAAAATTCTGCGCCTTGGTACGTAATAATCATGAGTCAATTATACCAAACATGCCAAACTCATGCTACTGTACAGGTATGAAGAATAGTGATGCATGGGAGCAAGAATACAAAAAAGGATCCCTCGTAACCCTCAGTTACGAACCTCAGGTAAGTGTTAAAGACTTTATTCGCTGGATTCGTCGCGATCAAGGTTTTAATCTTGAAAATTGCAGCCTTATCGATATCGGTTGTGGCAATGGAAAGAACAGTTTTTACGCAATTGAACACGGAATTCAATCATGCTTTGGTTTTGATATATCAAAAACAGCAATTTCTTATGCACAAGCCGAGCAAGAACGTCGCGGTATTCCCTCTCCACAGCTCACCTTTAAAATTGATACCTGTATACCAAGTCCAAAGCTACCTTATAAAGATGCTTCTTTTGATATAGCTCTTGATGTTACAACAACAAATTCATTAACGACCCCCGAAAGAACAGCTTTTCTCAATGAGCTCTATAGAATCCTTAAGCCAGAAGCTCGAATCCTTGTGCGCACCCTTTCAAAAGATGGCGATGAACACGCAAAAAAGCTCTTAACATTATCCCCAGGGCCGGAAAAAGATATGTATATATTGCCCGAGACTCGCCATGCAGAGCGAGTATTTAGCAAAAAAGATCTTGAGACGACTTATTTAGAGGCTGGTTTTACATGTGTACACCTTGATTCCGAAACTCATTATACAAAGGTGCATGACCGCCGTTATAAGCGTAAATATTGGGTAGCATATTTTGCCAAAAACCCTTTACATACGCCCATAAATAAGCTAATGTAGGGCTACGGCTTTGCCGTGTGTGTATTTGTGCTCTATTAATATCCCAAGGAACCCCGCACTGGCGCACATTATGTGTATTTATTAACTAAAAAGCGGGTCTTGCGGACATAACAAATGCTTAAAAAAATCAAAGATGCTCTTGCTGGAGCTGTAGAAAAGGTAGAGGAAACTCTTGAAACTACAGCAACTGCAAAGCCAGCTAAGGCTAAAAAGGCCGCTGCTCCAATTGTTGAGGATGAAAAATCTCTCTCAAAGAAGAACAGCATCATGAATAAGTTTATTGAGGACTCAAAAAACCCTCCAATTGTTGGTGATGTTGTTGAAGGACCAGTTATTGGTATCGACAAGTCAGCAGTATACGTAGACTTGGCACCATTCGGAACAGGTATCATTTACGGTCGTGAATACATTACTGCTCGTGATATCGTTAAAAAACTTAATGCTGGCGACGCTATTGCAGCAAAAGTAACTGATCTTAACAATAAAGAAGGCTATATCGAACTTTCTCTTAAAGAAGCTCGACAAGCTCTTATTTGGAACGAAGCCGAAGAAGCAATTAAATCTAAGGCTATTCTTGAACTTCCAGTTCTTGAAGCAAATAAAGGTGGTCTTATTATCGGTTGGCAAGGAATTTCAGGATTCCTTCCTGCTTCACAGCTTAAGGTAGAACACTATCCTCGAGTTGCTGATGGCGATAAAGACAAAATTCTTGAAGAACTTCGAAAGCTTGTAGGTCAAAAGATTTCTGTCACAATTATTTCTGCTAATCCTAAAGAAGGAAAGCTCATTTTCTCTGAAAAGAGCCCAACTGATAAGGATAAAGATAAAATTATCGGCAAATACAAGGTTGATGATGAAGTAGAAGGAACAGTTACAGGTATCGTAGACTTCGGTGTCTTCATTAAGATCGAAGACGGCCTTGAAGGACTTGTTCACATTTCAGAAATTGACTGGTCACTCGTTGAAGATCCTCGCCTTCTCTTTAAGGTAGGACAAAAGATCAAGGTTAAGGTTATTGAAATCAAAGAAGGTAAAATCTCTCTTTCTATCAAGGCTCTTAAGGAAAACCCTTGGAATAGCGCAACAGCTAAGTACAAAAAAGATAAAATCGTTGAAGGTGTTATCATTAAGTACAATAAGCATGGTGCTCTTGCTTCAGTAGAAGAAGGAATTGCCGGTCTTGTGCACATTTCAGAATTTGGTAATGAAGAAAAGCTTCGAGCTAAGCTTGAACTTGGTAAAAAATACCAGTTTAAGATCACTCTCTTTGATCCTAAGGAACAAAAGATGGCTCTCTCTTTCGTAGAGAAAACAAAGTAAACAAAAAAGCGCCCGAGGGCGCTTTTTTGTTATCACTATGAGTTACAAACCATGGTTGCTTTTTCACGCCCCTCAGCGACAAAGACCTCAAGAACTTCGTTTACCTTCTTTGAAAGCTTATTAATTTTTTCTAATTCTTCTTTTTTAAAGCCACCGAGGATAAACTTTTCCACTTCTTCTGCCCCTTTGAGCACCTTAACCGCACCACTTGCTTTTGTTGCCCCAATGCCAATGCGTATGCGTACAAAAGCTTCGGTTTTAAGGGCTTTAATGATTGATTCAACACCATTGTGACCGCCAGAACTACGGTTAAAGGCCATGCGGGTTGTGCCAAGAGGCAATTGAAAATCGTCGTAGATAACAACAAGCTTTTCTGCTGCTTTAAGGCTTTTAATGAGAGGGGCAACTGCTTTACCCGATTTATTCATAAAAGTGTCGGGGAGAATGCATTTTACGTTTTCTCCGGCAATTTCTACAGTTGCCATTTGTGAATAAATTTTTGATGAATATGAAAATTCCCCACCAAGCTTATCAACAATTTTTTGTACGAGCATGCGCCCTGTATTGTGACGTGTTTGCGTGTATTCTTGTCCAGGATTTCCTAAACCGACGATTATATATGCCATATACAAAGTGTGACATGGAGCGTTCTCTTGTGTCAACGTGCATATACCGAGTACAATAGTATTATGAACGACATTGACACATCACCACAACCAGGAATTTCTGCCGAACAAAAACCGAGCAGTAGCTTTTGGAAAGAATTTTTAAAGTTTATCGTAACAGCAGCAATTATTGTTTTGCCTATACGAATGTTTGTTATACATCCATTCGTTGTAAATGGTGCATCAATGGATCCAACATTTAGAACTGGGCAATACCTTATTGTCGATCAATTGTCATATCGTTTTGGTGAACCTGACCGTGGTGATGTCGTTATTCTTAAATACCCTCGCGAGCCTCGCACATTCTTTATTAAAAGAATCATCGGTCTTCCTGGTGAAACTATTGAAATTAAAAATGGAAATGTGACCATAAAATCACCCGAAAACCCTGCGGGTTTCGCTCTCCCTGAATCATATGTCTTTGCAGACAATAAGGGCGATGACTCTTTTGAATCAACACTCAATAAAGACGAGTACTTTGTGATGGGTGATAATCGCATTCAAAGTTCAGACTCTCGTGCTTGGGGCGCTTTACCTCGAGATCTAATCGTTGGCAGGCCACTTGTGCGTCTTTTCCCTCTTGGTTCGCTATCGCTTTTCCCTGGAACAGATTCTATTGAATAAATTATTTAGGACCCAGTACTAATACATTAACGTATGACACCTCAAAAAAATAAAGCGTCTCAGTTTAAGAAAGAGAAGAATCCTTCAATACTAGAGTGGAAAAATCTCGATAAAATCGGTGAAATACCTTTGTACTACGGTTTTGTGCCACACGCCACACCAACCGTTACTAAAGATGACATTAAAACCTCAGAAGAATTTGCCGAGGGTGATTTTGTTGGAACAACTGAACATGATGAAATTAAATTACCCCTCCATGTTGAAGAAAAAGTAGCCCTACTCCGTATGTATGATGAAGAGGATATGTACAGCCAGTCTCAGCCTCTTATGCTGTATTTTGCAGAGCCAATTAAAGCAAGCGCTCAGCACATACAACGCGAATCAAGTAAAAAAGGTTCATATCCACGATATGCAGACCTCGAAATTATCGGTAGCACACGCAGTGTTGCAGAAGCAACCTTGATTCAAACTGCTCGTATGATGCTTGCCGAAGAAGGTTATGCCAATATAGGTGTCGAAATCAACAGTGTTGGAGACAAGGATTCGCTCGCTCGTTTCACTCGCGAACTCACCAACTACTACCGCAAACACATCAATAGCATGACTCCCGAAGCGCGCCAGATTTTTAAACGTGACCCTTTCGAGCTTGTCACAAGCACTGCTTCGTACTGCAAAGAAATCAATTCCCTTGCTCCTAAATCAATGTCATTTTTGTCTGAAGCGAGTCGCAACCATTTCCGCGAAGTGCTCGAATTCCTTGAAACACTCGGTATACCGTATAAAATTAACAATGCACTCATTGGTAACCGAAAATATTGTTCAGAAACAATATTCGAAATCGTCGACCTTGATTACGACACTAAGAAATCTAAAGGCAATAGAACACTTGCAGTTGGGGTTCGCTACGATGGCCTTTCTAAAAAAGTTGGGGCCAAAAAAGATATACCCGGCGTTGGTCTATCGCTCCTTATTAAAGGTTCAGACCCAGTCCTACGAAAACCACTCCTTAAAACTAAGAAACCTTGGGTATACTTTATTCAGCTCGGCTTCGAAGCAAAACTCCTTTCTTTGCATGTAATTGAAATCTTGCGAAATGCAAAAATACCGCTCTACCAATCACTCCCTAAGGATAAGCTTGGTGCACAGGTATCTCACGCAGAAAAGCTCGATCTTCCTTATACAATTATCATGGGCAAGAAAGAAGCCGTAGAAAAGTCAGTCTTGGTGCGAGACTCAAAAACTCGCTCACAAGAGGCCGTTCTTTTTGACAATTTAACGGCATATATGAAAAAACTCGGAGAATCCTTGCGAAATAATTAGCCGTGTGGTAACATACATCCCATGATAAACGTAGAAGTATCACGAAATTCACACGAGAACGCAACGAGCCTCATCCGCCGTTTTACTAAGAAAGTTCAAGGTTCTGGAGTGCTCCCACGAGTACGCGGCATTCGATATGCAGAGCGTCAGTTGTCACACTACAAAACTAAGCAAAAAACTCTTAAGTCACTCCGCCGAAAAGCTGAAATTGCAGAGCTCATCAAGCTTGGTAAAATGACAGATAAGCGAGCTCGCTAATCTACTCTATAATGGATAATGATTCATTCAGAATCCATAACGAAACAAAAGCCACGCTTCCCCGCGTGGCTTTTGCCGACATTAAAGATGCTGCTCTTGGCGAAAACTACGACCTTTCTTTAGTTATTGTTGATAAACAAAGAATTCATGATCTTAATAAAGCATACCGCGGTAAAGATGAGCCCACAGACATTTTGAGTTTTCCCATTTCTGAATCTGCCGGAGAAATCTACATCAACCCCGAACTCGCCGAGAAAGAAGCTCATAAATTTGACCGCCCTTACGATAATTTCTTTGCCTTTTTGTTTATCCACGGTTGTGTCCATTTGAAGGGATTCGATCATGGTAGTACAATGGAGAGTATTGAAGCTGAATTACGCACTCGTTTTGGTATATAAGTGTCGAATACGACATTTATATCTGCATGCATTCGGCTTTAGCTCATATGGCTCGACACATCGTTACAGGTATTGATATTGGAACTCACCATGTAAAAGTGGTTGTAGCAGAAGAACAACAGCGCTCTTCTGCTTTACCTACTATTCTTGCAAGTGTTGCTGTTGAGTCTCGAGGAGTACGACACGGTTATATACAAAATCCAGAAGAAACTGTTCGTTCGGTCCGCATTGCCCTTCGCGAAGCAGAAAAACGCATTGATAGAAAAATTTCACGAGCATATGTTTCGGTAGGCGGAGTTGGCCTAACGTCTTTTACTGCAACTGGAGCCGCAATTATTTCTCGAGCTGATAGCGAAATAACAGCCCTCGATATAGAAAAGTCACACGAAGCTTGCGAACAAGCTATTCCTTCTGCCCTATCGCTTAATCATAAAATTCTTCATAGCATACCCCTTTCGTACACACTCGACGGCAAACAAGCCCTCGGAAAGATTGAGGGAATGAAAACTCATCGACTCGAAGTCAAAATGCTCTATATAGCATGCCTCGAAGCACATGTAAATGAAATTATTTCTGTCATTGAGGGCGCTGGTGTTGAAGTTATTGATGTTATGGCAGCACCACTTGCTTCAAGCTTTATTACGCTTTCAAAAACACAAAAGATTGCAGGGTGTGTTCTTGCAAATATTGGCGCCGAAACGACTTCTATTGCTGTTTTTGAAAATAATATACCCGTATCACTCGAAGTTTTTGCTCTTGGTTCAACCGATATTACTAACGATATTGCTCTTGGCCTTAAAGTTTCACTCGAAGAAGCTGAGCACATTAAAATCGGCACAATTACAAGCACTGCTTATCCGCGCAAAAAGCTCGAAGATATTATTCAAGCTCGCGCAGGCGACATTTTTGACGCTATTGAAAATCACCTCAAAAAACTTCATCGTAATGGCTTATTACCCGCAGGAATTGTCCTTATTGGTGGCGGCTCATACATTAACGGCATTGAAGAAATGGCGCGTACAACACTTAAACTACCTGCTCGCCGTGGCGAAATGCCCCTTTCGCGCGAAACTCGCGAAATTGAGCACGATACAACATGGGCAGTAGCTTACGGGCTCTGTATTCTTGGTCTTAATGCAGAACAAGGACCTTCGCTTTCTACAGGTCTTATTACGGCTCGTAAGTTTAAAAATAACCTCATTGCTTGGATCAAACAATTTTTGCCATAATACCAGAACACAGAGTGCTCGTGTGTGGCATTGCGTTCACCTCATTGTATTTGGTAGAATTATGAATATCTTATTACCCACATGCCAAACATCATCCCCGAAATTGAAGCATTTGCCCGAATAAAAGTTATTGGTTGCGGAGGTTCAGGCCGAAACGCAGTTAATCATATGATCAGCTCTAAGGTTAAAGGCGTTGATTTTATCGTAATCAACACTGACGCTCAGGATCTTCATAATTCTCTTGCAAAAAAGAAAATTCACATTGGTAAAAATCTTACCCGTGGTCTTGGCACAGGAATGAATCCTGATATGGGCCGCCGCGCTATCGAAGAAACTCGTGATGAAGTTCAAGAAGCCATTAAAGGTTCTGACATGGTATTTATTGCTGGTGGTTTGGGTGGTGGTACCTGCAGTGGAGCAAGTCCTGTTGTTGCCCGTACTGCAAAAGAGCTCGGGGCTCTTACTGTTGCTGTTGTAACTAAGCCTTTCTTTTTCGAGGGTCCCCAGCGCTCACGAATTGCCGAAAACGCTCTCGAAGAACTCCGCAAAGAAGTTGATGCCATTATCGTTATCTCTAACGACCGCCTTCTTTCTACAATCGACAAAACAACTACTTCAAAAAATGCTTTTGCTATGTGTAATGAAGTACTTCGCCAAGCTGTCGAGGGTATTTCTGACCTTATTACAACACCAGGTATCATTAACATTGACTTTGCTGACATTCGAGCAGTTCTTGAAAACTCTGGCCCAGCTCTTATGGGTGTTGGTCATGCTTCGGGCGAAAACCGCGCTATTGAAGCTGCTAAAATGGCAATTAACTCACCCCTACTCGGCCTATCAATTACAGGGGCAAAGGGTGTTCTCTTCTCTATTGCTGGTGGCGAAGATTTGACCATGTTCGAAATCCAAGATGCCGCTAAGGTTATTACCGAATCAATTGATCCTCAAGCTAAGGTTATCTTTGGTACTTCTCGTGATGAAAAACTCAAAAAGAATGAGATTCGCATAACAGTTATTGCTTCTGGTTTCCCCGAAGGTCAGCAGCCAACAGGTGGACCAACTCCCCCACTTCAAGCAACTATTTTACAGCGCAAGCCACAACCACTTTCTGAAAATCGTTCTGATGTTCGTAGTGATTTGCGTGAACCACGTATTGAAGATCGCCGTGCTCCAGAACAAGCTCCCAAGGTAGAAGAAAAACCACGCGGCCGAATCTTTAATTCCCTTTCAAATTCAGCGCCTTCGATGCCACAAGCGCCAAAGTCTGACGATATTAAGCCTGTTACAGCTCCAGTTAAGGATGATAGGGATTCTTCTGATAACGATGACGATGAATGGGGTGCAGTTCCCGCTTTTCTTCGACGTTCAAAGATTAAGTAATTATCATAAGCGATACATTCGCAGAACACACAATTATGTATGATTTAACAATTATTGGTGGTGGTCCTGCGGGTGTTGCAGCCGGAGTCTATGCTTCGCGAAAAAAACTTCGTACACTTTTTATTACCAAAGACTTTCTTGGTCAAAGTTCAGTTTCTGATGGTGTTGAAAACTGGATTGGTACGGTAAAAATTAGTGGTACTGATCTATCAAAATCTCTTGAATCACATTTGCGCGCATATGCGGGCACAACTGTCGATATTCATACGGGTGAATCATGCTCAACTGTAGCCAAAAATGCAGATGGGACTTTTACTGTAACTACCTCTAAAGGCTCTGAAAAGCTCGTATACACTACAAAAACTGTTTTAGTGACTACAGGTAGCTCACGCCGCAAACTTGAGGTTCCTGGAGCAGATAAACTTGAACACAAAGGCCTTACATATTGTGCAACATGCGACGGTCCCCTCTTTGCTGATCAAGATGTTGTAGTAGTTGGTGGTGGAAACGCCGCTTTTGAAAGCGCCGCTCAACTTTTAGCATATTGTAAAAGTGTAACCCTCCTTAATCGCAGTACAGCATTTAAGGCCGATCCAGTTACTGTAGAAAAGCTTTCTCAAAACCCAAAACTTACAGTTATTACCAATGCAATTCCTCACGAAGTACACGGTTCAAGTTTTGTTGAAGGAATTTCATATAAAAACGCAGAATCTGGCAAAATCGTACATATACCAACAACAGGAATCTTTATCGAAATCGGTGCTTTACCTGTAACTTATTTTGTCAAAGATCTTGTAGAACTTACACCTGTAGGAACTATTGTTGTTAACCCTCGCACGCAAGCCACATCATGCAAAGGAATCTGGGCAGCTGGCGATTGTACTGACGGACTCTATCATCAAAACAACATTGCAGCAGGTGACGCTGTAAAAGCACTCGAAGATATATACGTTCACATTGCAACACAGTAAATCCTGATACTCGTGGGACACAAAAAGCCTTTACTTCGCTCATATTTTATGATATTATTATATATCATATGAGCACTCAGAAATTCCTCTCACCTACCTATATTACCCTCGACTTTCTTAAGGGTCTTAAAGAAATTGTTGTGCAAGAATTGGCTCAACATTCTGATATTAAAGTTCTCGATGCTTCGGGCGAAGAAAGCATAACTGTTGATTGTTCTTCAACATTCAGTACACTCAGAAACCTTAAAAGTGTTGCTCGTATACGCTTAATGCGCCGAGGTACACATCTTAACCCCTACTATCTTTCAAATCACAAATCGCTTCTTGGTGATCTTATTTTTACCGTTCTCCATGAATCATCACAACCAAGAGAATTTGCAACCTATAAAATTAGCTGTGCTGGTTCAGATTCAAAGGCGGTAACTGCGCTTAAAAAGTATATTGAAAGCACCTATAAGCTCACCGAGGCAGAAGAAGCTGATCTTAAAATTGTAATTGCTCGACCAGGGTACGATTGGGAGCTTTCAGTGCAAATGACCCCTCGACCGCTTTCTGTGCGTGGATATAAAACAAACCATAGCGAAGGCAGCCTTAACCCTACAATTGCTTATGCAATTAACAGTCTTTGCGGATTATTTAAAGCAAAATCATATTTGAATATATTTTCTGGCAGCGGAACACTCCTTATTGAAGCCGCTCAAATTAACCCTCGCTTAAACTATGTTGGCTTTGACCATTCAAATGAAGCTGCTACACGAGCAATACGCAATATTCAGAATGCTGGCTTCATTAAGAATATAACAATTAAAGTTGCTGATATTTTTGCTCGCCCTGATTTTGGAAACTTTGATATTATTACGTCCGACCTACCTTTTGGTATGAAGATTGCTAAGGGAATCAACCTTACAAAACTTTATACAGAATTTATTGCATATGCCGAACAGCATTTAAACACTGGCGGTAAACTTATTGCCTATACAAGTGAACTCGCAACATTTAAGCTTGCTCTTGAATCATCACAATTCACTATTATTGCCACTTACCCTATTACTATCACCACATCGGCTGATTCTCGTTTGGTAACTTACATTATTATTTGTTCTCGAAAGGGCTAGTCGTGCTTTGTGTATCAAAACAGGTCCGACCTGTTGTATATGCTTCGATATAGTGCGTTAAAGCACGGTAATGAGGTTGTGGTATAGCATCGATATCACACCATATCCAGTCATGTGTTCTGTCGGGCTCAAGTACCTGCGGTTCACCACGAAGCCAGGTCGCACGCATACAAATTGCCACATAATGACGAGGTGCATATGCCGTTAAGTTAATAGTGCACATATGCTCAATATCGGTAATTTCTATACCAGTTTCTTCGAGCACTTCTCTGCGAGCGCAGTCAGCAAATGATTCCATGTATTCAAGGTGGCCGCCCGGAAGGGAGTATTCGCCATCACCATGGCTACTTTTTCGTTTTCCGACAAGAACTTTTCCGTCTTTAACAATAAAGACACCGAGGCCTACTTTGGGGCGTAATTGTTCAGCTTGCTGCTGTTGTGATTGCTCTTGTGACATTGTTGTATGTAGAACTAGTATATCAAAAGTTAATTCTTGGGCACATATGCGTTTGCTGCATCAACATATGAACACCTTCATATATTATGAGGCTAGTGACGCACAACATGCTGTATACTATTTGTATGAAAATAGCTATTACAGGA
Source organism: uncultured Candidatus Saccharibacteria bacterium (assembly GCA_964529025.1). Classification (GTDB taxonomy): domain Bacteria; phylum Patescibacteriota; class Minisyncoccia; order Phycocordibacterales; family PALSA-1337; genus CAZGUZ01. The sequence continues at coordinate 10,019 of CAZGUZ010000004.1, read as the reverse complement.
GGTTCCGGTTTTAAGTTTTCAAAGCCAGCCATACGCGTCGCTCTTGATATTACAAAATAGTATGCAAACAAAAGCTTTTATTGTGTTCCCGCACCAGCTCTTTAAAGACATTGCGCCTTTGGCACATGCTGATATTGTTTTTATTGTCGAAGATCCACTCTTCTTTTCGGAGTTTAAGTTTCATAAGCAAAAACTTATACTCCATCGAGCAAGCATGCGTGCATACTTTGATTATTTAGTGAATAACAACATTAATGTTTGCTATATTGAATATACCCAAAAAATACCTTTTACAGAAAAATCAGTGAACCACGTTACATGGTACGATCCAACTGATAATTGGCTCAATAAGCGAACTATTGAAAAGCTTAATTCCCTTTCAATTCCATTTAATGTTCTTGAAAGCCCCATGTTCATTACGCCCGAGCAAGAGTTTAAAAACTTTTTTGCAGAGCGAAATCATTTGCGTCGAAAATATAGCATGCAGGACTTTTATATTTGGCAGCGAAAGCGACTCAATATTTTAGTTACGCAAGATAAACCTTTAGGAGGTTCTTGGAGCTATGATGCTGATAACAGAAAAAAGTTGCCACGCGACCATACAATTCCACAGACTTTTGTGCGACAGACATCGCCCTATATCAATGAAGCTCGAGACTATGTCGAAAAAAACTTTGCACAAAACTTTGGCGAGACCGAAGAATTTTGGTGCCCCATTACACATGCAGATGCATACAAGCATATGTGTAGCTTTGTTGAGTATAGACTCCATGACTTTGGCCCCTATGAAGATGCAATGACGACTAGTTCTCCCACAGTTTTTCATAGTACGATATCACCACTCCTTAATTGTGGACTCATTACTCCCCACCAGGTTATTGAATACACTCTGGCATATTGCTCTCAGGCTTCAATACCATTAGCATCGCTTGAAGGTTTTATTCGCCAGATTATTGGCTGGAGAGAATATATACGAGCCCTCTATGTGCTTGAAGGCAACACTCTTCGCTCAGGAAATTATTTTAATGCACACAATAATTTACCCAAATCTTTGTGGTCAGGAACAACACATATCGAGCCTATCGATCATCACGTACATATACTTTCTAAATTTGCATACACTCACCATATACCCCGACTCATGATATTCGGAAACTTTATGAATCTTTGTGGAATAGAGCCCCACCAGGCATATCACTGGTTTATGGAAATGTACATTGATGCATACGATTGGGTAATGGTGGCAAATGTATATAGTATGGCACTCTATGCGGATGGTGGCCTTATTACAACAAAACCATATATAGCAGGATCAAATTATATTCTTAAAATGAGCTACTTTAAACGGGGCGAATGGTGCACCACCATCGACACCCTCTTTTGGAACTTTATTGATACTCATCATACAAAACTAGCAACCGAGGGTCGCTTAGGCTTTATTGAAGCAAATTATAAGAAGATTCCCCACGAGCGACTTGTCGAACTGCGAAAATCTGCGCACACTATTCTTAAAGGCCTTGAGTGTTTACCTTTGTGAGTACTTAACGATCCACTGTGTATGTTCATTCTTTGACTTTGCCCAGGTGCGTAAAATTTTATGCGCAGCTTGAGGATTAACCTTTATCCAGTCGCGCATATGATTGGCAACTGACTTTTTCACAAATTTAATACTGTCACCTTTAAGTAGTTCGAGAATTTCAAATACTGGTTTTGGATTATCGTTCCATACATCAAGTTTTGTTGCCCAAGGCAGTTTTGGTCGTAACCCTTCAGAAGCAAGTCTGCGTAAATGAAAATTATCACTCTGCGCCCATGAAACACACACAGCAAGTATTTTACTTGGATACTTGCGGGCATATGGCCGAATGGCATATTCACCCGTATTTCTTTTGGTAATTTCTTCAATCAGTTTGATTGAAAGCTCAAAGTATTCGAGTCCATACTTTTCAACAAATTTACCGACGGGCATGAGCCAATAGAAATGTGTAAACATACCCGTTTCTTGTGTATTTTCTGGGCCAAGTATTTGCGAAAGAATTGAAACGGCTTCTTCGTACTGATCTGGTAAATACTTTTTTAAATTGTCTGCAATGATTTCAACACGTTGAGTATAGCTCTTACCGACAACTTGATGCCCCACGCTTGTACAAAATGCTTTGGTTGGAAAGTCTTTATACACAGAAACAATTTTATTCGACAAGAGCACTGCCAGCTCTTTGCCGAACATGTCAGTAATTGATATTCTTCCGGTTTGTGGGTTTATTGGAGTTTTCATGGAGATGTTTACCAAATTAGACTTTGCCGTTCAGAAAATTTTTACAGAATTTTAGCTCGAAATTTCTTAATCACTTCTGCAATTTCTTTTCTAAATATTTGTTCTTTAGGAAGCTCTTTATCATTCTCGTCTTTATACCAGTGGTGTCTTGTCTCATATCTTACTACTTTTGAAGACCCTGGGCAGATGTAGCATTCATATTGACCCATGCTACCATCCTGCTTTTTTCCATACTCCTTACAAAAAGAGTCTATACTTTTATGTTGACTGACATTTTTTTTAGAACCACCTGAGTAATAAACAGCCTCTCCGGTTACTCTATTGTACGCAATAAAATCTTGTTTAATTTCTGGCTTTGGATTTTTATTTTTATTTTTATTTTTATTTTTATTTTTCAAGTTATCAATTACGTTCTGCTTTACAATAACAAAACGGCCATAAATACTTACGTTAGAGTGCGTTTGTGGCTGCGAAACAATACCAAGCCTAACAGGAATAAACTCTCTTTTATTACAAAACTTTGCAATTTTTTCAATTGAAGGATTGTCCTTTATTATTTCAGAAATATTTGGCAGGTTTTCAGGTAGATATTTTTCCATAATTGATGGGTACATTATACCAATTCTACATACACTAAAGAGGAGGATTTGGTCACGAGCCTTGCGCTGGTGCATTCGCCCGCGGCCCCGCCTCGCGCTGTCGCGCTCCGGCTTTCGAATCTCACCTTCTCGTATTTAACACCTACTCCCGCTGAGACGTGCTCGATTCGAGCAGTTGTTGCAGGCCATGTGGTTTAAGCACCAAATTTCTTAATCTTTGTAAGATTATCTTAGCATGTTTAAACTATCCAATATGAGGCACGTGGATCAAGATTATTATTTGTTCAAAATTCTTTTTTATATAAACAATAACCATATGATACAAAAGTATCTAGCCCAAGAGTTGTAATCTCTATAAATTTTTTGTCGACAGTATTGTAGGACATTTTGAATAAAAATCCCTTTGGATCTATAGGTTGAATATTTTTATACTCACCCGAATCATTAAAAACTGACTTATAGGTATCACACCCGTTAGCATCACAACGAGAAACAATAAGATTCTCTCTATTACCACTAATTAAATTAAAAACTTTAGGATCAGTACTTTCGCAAGAACTAGCATCGCAGTGAAATTTTTTAACAGGTATACAAAGAGTATGATGTGAGATGGTTTTATCCGATTTATTATAGATATCCTCTAGCGCAAGATTCTTTTCAAAGGGCTTATTCCAATCAATACCGCCGACTTGAGTTAGATTTGCATTAACAGAGTTTTGTGTATTTTGAAATATGAAGTACCCAACAAAACAAAGTGCCAATGCTTGAACGGTAATAATTATATTCTTGTTCATAGGTTCATTATAGCCTAGGTCACTATATTTAAGTATTCGGGTCAGACTGCCTACATAAGCACACAGGTAAACTCTGATACTTTATTGTCACGGCGGAGAGAGGGAGATTCGGTCACAGGTCCTCACCTACTGGTTCGGCCTGCGACCCCGCCTCGCGCCGTCGCGCTCCGGCTTTCGAATCTCACTTTCTCGCGCGTTAATGCTCAGCTCAGACGGCATTAAGCCGTCTTCTCTGATCATTGCGGTGTGTATTGGACGAAGTTCGAATGTATTTCGGGCAAAATCCGCAGGATTTTGACGAATGATACTTGCGCCTCGGCCGCGCTCGACAAGCTCGCGCGGGGCAAAACCCAAAAATTTCCTATCATTTTTATTTGCGGCTCCCCCCACACCCCCCGCCGCGAAGCGGAACATTTGAAAGGAAGGAAATTTTTGGTTTTGCCGCCGCCGCTTCACTCCTCCAAAAAGGCTTATAAGTGTAGTTTAGCATTTTTGCCAGTTTTACGCCCGCCTTTTCTCCGTCGTTTGCGTCGGCCCGAGGCGCTCCCGTCTCCGCGTTCTGTGGTAGTTCGGTAGTCCGCTCACACTTCGCAAGCACTTCGCAAGCACCTCTCACTGGTCGCTCGCTCCGCTCACGATGCCTGCTCGGTGTTGCTTCGTGTTCGCTCTGTGGCTTCGGCGGTGTTCGTGGTAACTCTTTGTGCTTGCCCCACCCGCCCAGTGCGCGCACAAGTCCCCGCCGTTTTTAGCAAACATTATAAAACGGCGAGGGTTGCTCCCTTGTAATTTGTAAGTTAATACTTCTTTACAATTTCCAAATGCAACATCTTGACGCTTGAGGGGTCGATTTTTTGCATGAAGTCCTGTGTTGCGGGATCGCTTATCATCACTTCGGCAGCTTTCTGCGCTTCTTCCATTGAGTTCCAGTGGAGAATATCCACCCATTGACCATCTTTGTCTTTTAGAAGCTCGCGGTCTATGTAGCCGCTTTGCTTTTCAAGAAAATTATTTTGCACCACTTCGGCTTCTTGCAAAAAATCTTTCTCGCTTACGCCTGCTACAAGTTTGAATTGTGCGATTTCTACAATAACGTTTTTATTCATATTGAAATTGTTTCTAATTTTATGCCACGTCAAAACGAGCTTTGTTGTCGGCCATCCACTTTTGCATGAGTGCTTTTTGCTCTTCTGGCGGCAAATTCATGTGTTTTTTCATGTCCTCCGCATGAGCAGATCCCCAATGTGGCTTTAGCTTGTTCATCCACTCCTCGAACGTTTCCGCACTCTCCTCGTGATCACACATGTCGCATTTTAATGTTTTCATAGTATTTATCTTATATCATTTTTTACCTTTTATCCATAACTAAACCGGGTCGTTTCGCCGCCTCTTTAATTACCTTTTTCAAGACCGGCAAATTAATATCCTCGACCTTATTGAATCGGATGCAGCTTTTGCCGACACTCACCTTACCAAGCTCTTTTTCGTATTTCTCAGCAACATATTGTCCATTAATTATTGAGCAAACATACATGCTAATATAATTTTTCTGATTCGCGAGCGCCACAACTGGCCACGTAATCTTTTCTTTTTTGTAATTAAGATACGGAAAGCTCCCATAGCCAAGCATATTGTTTGCAAAATGCGGTTTGAGCGTGGGCGCTGATTTTTGGATAAAATCATGCAAAAACAAAATCGTATCCTTGCGTTCTTTTGGCACCGCCGCAAGGTATTCTTTTACCGTCTTTGCCTTTGTTGGTTTAAACATGTTCATACAAGTATAGTCAATTTCACTTTTACTTTGTCTCCGGCATTTATGTCTTCCTTTTTGCGTACATCAGCTTTAATGGGAAGCACATAGGTCCCTCGTTTCTTGTTCGGGAAAACAGATGTCTTCCACGATGTTTTTCCGATTATTGCTTCAATGCGCAAAGAGCCCCATCCGCGAGACAATCCGCCAAAAGATTTTTTAATTTCCGCCGCCGCTTTTTTAGGGAGGGAAATAAAATGCCAATTACCCGTTTCCCCGGGGTATAGCCACATTTCTGATGTAAATTGCAATAAGTTTTTCATGTTGTGTTCTTGCTTTTTATCCAGCCGGCAATAAGCGGAAGTGCTAGAGTTAGAGCGTAATACAAATACACATCCAGCTTATAATAGCCATCAGCAGGATTAAATGCTTTGACAATAAAGAAATAATCAAAAACTACTGCAATCAGAACCCAGGCCACAGCAAGCTTCACATAATATCCAAAACTCTCTGCCTTAATTTTCTTAAACAAGACCCAAAGCGTGATAACGGTGCCTATCGGCATAATAATCCACCCTATTGCCCAAAGTGGCATAACAGAGAAAAGAATCATGCTTAGGCCATAACCGATAAGCCAGAGCAAGAATCCCCAACCTAATGTATCTTTGAAAAATTGTTTGTTCATATTGTTTGAGTTAATTAATAAATGTATCAATTTTCTTCATTAGTTTGTTTGTCTCAGTAAGTGCAACAATTATTTTTTGATAATGCTCAATGTCAGAATTGGAAAGTGCACGGCCTTTGCGATCTTTGAGCCATTTTTGTGCTGGTTGATAACCACCAATAAAGAAATTCCATGCGACTTCTGGCACATCACCAAAGTATTGTTCGGGGTTGATAAACACATTTCCATCTTTATACGAAATCTTTTCTACAACATTTGTGCCGTCTATTGGGTAGGAAGTTATGTATTGATTTACTTTTGAAGATTCGAGTAGGTGTATCTCTCGAAGTTCTGTACCCAGTGCAACAAGTTCAAAGAATTGCTTTTTATCCTTCGGGTATGGTACTCGCGGAAAATCAATTTTCAAAAATTCTTTGTATTTTTCACGATAACTTGGTGAGTGCAAAACTGCATAAATATAATCCAGAATATTTTCTGGTGTCACCTTTCCTGAAATTTTCTCTATCTCAGAAACAATTTCCTTTTTTAGATTTGGTGTTTTTGAATTATTGGAAAAAACATACAAAGGAAACTTGAATGAATTATCTGACACAAAATGCTCGTCTGAGATAATTTTAGAAATAAAAACATAATCACCATTCCTTGATGTTTCTAGCCCAATATTGTCTCTACTAAAGAAATTATCCATTACTTCCGACCTGCTTCTAGACAAAAAGTTTTTATCGTAATACGTAAATCTATCATCAAAGGGGCGATAGTCGTAAGATGTGATTTTCCTCTCATCAAAATCCTTGATTTCTAATACTTTATTGTATTCCCATGTCGTTTTTGGGCTGAGATCATACTTAGTAATCATATCTTGTAGAGAATACTTAACTTGAATTATATCTTGTATTCTCTTTGAGAGAACATCCATGTCAAAATCTGTTGCTACATTATCAACCTTAGTTTTAATTCCTGCTGAGTAAGTTTGAAATAACTCACTTATTTTAAACCCATTATCATATTCAACATTTTCACTAAAATCTTTCGGCACGAAGAAATAATAAGGTTCACTATAATCAAGTTTTTTCCATTCCACTTTCTCAATACTTGATTTATCAAGCATATTAAATTTGTCTTTGCGCTTTCCATAAAGCTCTGCATGATAAACAGAACCCAAAGTTTCTTTGTCCTGATTTTTACGAACAAAAATATTTATAGATACGCCTTGCTGAATATCAAAAACATTTTCATCTTTTCCTCCATTTGGAGCTTTTTCCTTCTTCTTTGAATTTCCGTGAAGATCAAGCACATAAATATCATCAAATGTCTCAAGTAGATGCTTGCGCATTTGGCGATGAGTAATGCCGTCAATAAATGAATTATTGGTAATCATCGCAACTACCCCTGTTTTATTCTTTTCTATAAAGTATTCGGCAAATCTAAGGAATTTTATGTAGTCATCATCAAGATTAATCTTTTTTTCACCAAGATTTTTTTTGTAATCTTTTATTAGATTCAATATCCATTCACCTTTATTGGCAGAGCTAATGCTATACGGCGGATTACCAATCACCACCATAATCGGTGTTTGATTTTTTATTACTCCTGCTTCCTTTGCTTCCTCGGCAATACTTTCGGCAAACCCAAAAGACAAGAGATTTTGCTGTTGATCACCCTGTTCAAGTGAGTTGGTCAGATAAATTCCTAATCTTCGGTGAAATTTCCAAAAGCCAGTTTGCTTAAAAGCAAGACTTAATTTGAGATGCGCAATGGTGTATGGAGCCATCATCAGCTCAAATCCGTGTAAGCGAGGGAGCAAATCATTGTGAACATATGCTGGCCATCTGCCTTCTTGTTTTTGCTTTAGAAGTCTTTCGTAAATTAGTCGAATCGTAGCACTAATAAATGTGCCTGTGCCTACCGCTGGATCAAGAATTTGGACTGCATGTTTCCCGTCTGGGAGTTTGGATGTGTCAGCAAGACCTTGAGGCAAGTTGAAATCTTTTTGTAGAATATGATCCACTGAGCGGACAATGAAATTAACAACCGGAAGTGGTGTATAGTATGCTCCCATTTTCTTTCGTAATTCCGGGTCATACTCTTTAAGAAAATCTTCATAGAAGTGAATGATCGGATCGGCGTCTGCCATATATTCTTCCACAAGCTTTTTAGTATCTGCGTGTTGGAATACTTCGCACAACTCATCGACGATATAGCTCAAGCGTTTATCAAAATTTGGGCCGGCGATGTGGTCAAAAAAGTGTTGAAGGAAAGGATTAGAAGCCGGAACAAGGTCGCGCGCTTCTTGACGAGAAAAAGTATCTGCTGAGTCGTCGTAATATCGAGCAACAAAAAGCCCATAAACGAGTGTTTGCGCATACATATCCGAAAATGTCTCTGGTGTAAGGTCGTGAACGAGCATTTTTTTGATCGCTTCATAGACGCGAAGCAATTCCTTGTTTTGCTCCGATGAAACACCAAGAAATTGATTTACATTGTCTCTGATTCGTTGTGCCTTTCCACCCATTATTTTTGCTAGATGCGCCCCAGATTTGATTGGTTCTTTGTGAGATTGCGCAAAATCAAGGAGTGTTTTTGAAAGTAGGTCGTAATTTTCTGGAAATGCTTTTGTGGTTCTTTCTTTTAAATCGTACTCGGCAATTTTAATAGGTTCTCCATACGGAAGTCCGTTTCTATAAAATCTAAATTCTACATAATCGGTAAGCACCAAATTTGCATAGCCGAAATATCTCGCCATTTGTTCTGATTTTTCGACTTTATCGAGAGAGACTCCCGCATCTTTTGCCTCAATATATAAAATTGGTACGCCACTTTTCTTGATCACAAAGTCTGGCTTATTGCCGTTTGTAGCTTTGTCGTCGTGTCCGATAGGTTGAACGTTTATTGATTCAAAGATTCCCTTGAGTAGATTCTCAAAATCTGTACGATAACCCATCTCACTTGTCTCCTTGTGAGTAAATTTATTTGTGACAGATTGGATGTAGTTTGAAAAAAGAGGGTTCATATATTTATTTCAAAAGCTCGTCGCTTGATACTCGGAGCGCTTGGGCTATTTTCTCAATAGTGGCAAGCGTGGGGTTGCCTTTGCCTGCTTCAATATTGCTCATTTGAGCACGATCAAGCCCGACCGCGCGGCAAATGTCGCCTTGCGTCATATCCTTTTGCTCGCGTATGCGCTTGATGTTTTTGCCAAGTTTAGATATTGGGGTTTTCATATTCACAGATGTATTATAACCAAATATTGTGTCCTATGACAATAATGTGATATATTACAAGTATGTTGATATTGAAGCGGCGGCGGCAAAACCAAAAATTTCCTTCCTTTCAAATGTTCCGCTTCGCGGCGGGGGGTGTGGGGGGAGCCGCAAATAAAAATGATAGGAAATTTTTGGGTTTTGCCCCGCGCGAGCTTGTCGAGCGCGGCCGAGGCGCAAGTATCATTCGTCAAAATCCTGCGGATTTTGCCCGAAATACATTCGAACTTCGTCCAATACACACCGCCAAAATTGAAAATCGGAATTGGAAGCCGAAATGGGGTCGCGCCGCAGGCGCGACACAAACGCATTCCCGCCAAAAATTCCCGAATCCAAAAGGTTTTTCCACGCTCCGCGTGGCTCTCTCGTTTGCCAATACATTATGAATAATCAAACCAAAAAGTTTTTCATCTACACTCGCAAGTCTACGGACGACAAAGACAGACAAGTCCGCAGTATTGCTGACCAACTTTCGGAGTTAAAGGAACTCGCGTTGAAAGAACAACTGGAAGTAGTGGATGTCTTTGTCGAAAAGCAGACCGCCAAAATACCAGGTCGTCCGGTGTTTGGTGAAATGATAGAGCGAATGGAAAAAGGCGAAGCTACTGGTATTTTGGCGTGGCATCCCGATAGACTTGCGAGAAACTCGGTAGATGGAG
>CAZGUZ010000003.1:100748-110417 GCA_964529025.1 uncultured Candidatus Saccharibacteria bacterium | reverse complement strand
TTCTCGGAGGACACGAAGGTGTCCGAGAGTAAGGTATCGGTCGAGTACGACCGAATACCGTGCCACTGCAATTTTATATTTATTTATTATTCAGATATCTTCTGCTTTCCAACCCTTCGTCTCGACACCACAAATACGTTTGAGTACTTCTTTGGTGTTCGTGTCTTCTGACCCTTTCCTGATGGTTTACCCCATCGAGTCTTAGCACGGCGAAGACCTCGTCCCTGACGACCTTCTCCTCCTCCGTGTGGGTGATCAACTGGGTTCTGAGCTGTACCACGAACTGTTGGTCGAATACCGAGCCATCGTGATCGTCCAGCCTTACCAATGTTTACAAGTCGTGATTCTTCGTTAGATACTGCACCGATACTTGCCCATGCTGTATCAATTACCTTTCGAACTTCGGTTGAAGGAAGTTTGATGTGAGTATATCCAGCATCTTGAGCAATTACCTGAGCAAAACTACCTGCTGAACGAACCATCTTTGCTCCACCTAGAGCTTTGATTTCGAGGTTGTACACGAATGTACCAACTGGAATTCGCTTGAGTGGAAGTCGGTTACCAGCTGCAATGTCTGCCTTATCAGAGACAATGAACTTATCGCCAACTTTCATTGATTTAGGAAGAAGAACATATCGCTTTGCTCCGTTAGCATAAGTTACGAGTCCAATGAAACCTGTTCGGTTTGGATCGTATTCTACAGTAAGGATTCGAGCTGGAATGTCTTTAATGTCGTAAGCAAAATCGATATCTCGATACAATCGCTTATGGCCACCTCCCTTGTGTCGAACAGTAATTCGTCCGTCACTGTTTCGACCTACATGTCGCTTGCGACCGTAAGTAAGAGCCTTATGTGGCTCTGACGCTGTAAGATACTTCCGGAAAGGAAGCACTGTCATATGGCGTCGTGACGGTGTGTGTGGGTGAAATGATTTCATGGCGATTATACAAATTCAATCTTATCGCCCTTCTTAAGGAAAACCATAGCCTTTTTAAAGCCTGAAACCTTTCCTTGTCGACCTCGAACAACAACATCTCGAGATGAGCGATTAATAATGTTCACTTTAACTGGCGAAACGTTGTACATAGCTTCGATAGCTTTTGCAACGGTTGTTTTTGTAGCGTCTGGTGAAACTCGGAATGTATATACACCCTTTGATTCAGCCGCTATTCCCGCCTTTTCAGTGATATGTGGTCGAATAACCACATCTTTGCGAGCCTCTACGGTAGCAGAGCTTTTTGTAGCCTTAACTGCCTTAACAGCTTTTGGAGCTTTTGCTTTTGCAGGCTTCGCTTCTTTTGTTTTTCCAATTCCGAATATAGCCATGGTAGTTACTTAGTCTCTTTCGAGAATGATGCCTCTGGATCAGCAATAATAATGAACTTGTGGTTCAACACTGATAGAGGGTTAATACTTCGGAAGTCTGTTACCTCTACGTTACCGAAGTTTCCAAAACTCTTTGTGAGTTCTGCATACTTCTTTGGAACTGTAATGAGGGCAGCATTCTTTGGTTTTGTTGCCAACTTCTCAAAGCCCTTGATTGAGGCCAATGAGCCGAGGACAGCTTTTGCATCCTTTGCCTTTGGAGCAGAGAATGAAAGAGCGTCAACAAAAAGGATTTCACCTTCTTTCAACTTACGAGAAAGAATTGTGTATAATGCCTTAATCTTAACTTTCTTGTTAATTTTGCGTTCGTAATTCTTTTCATTACGAGGACCGTGTGCAACACCTCCCTTCACCCAAATAGGTGAGCGAGTAGAACCGTGTCGAGCTCGACCAGTTCCCTTTTGCTGCCATGGCTTTTTACCTCCTCCTGAAACTTCACCTCGTGTCTTTGTGTGAGCAATAGGATCTCGTTCATTTGAACGCATAGATACCATTACCTGATGAACGAGGTCAGCGTTCCAAGGAAGATTGAAGATTGATTCTGGGAGCTTCACCTTGCCTGCCGAAGCGCCTTTCTGGTTGTATACTGTGTATTCCATAATAGTGTTCTTAGGCTAGATTATTTGCTCACCACTTCAAGCACAGTTCCTCGACGACCTGGAACCGCTCCTTCTACATATAACAAGTTGGCATTCGTATCAACATAAAGAACTTTAAGATTCTTTACAGTAATTCGATCTGCTCCCATTCGGCCTGCCATTCGCATAGCCTTTGGAACCTTGTTTCGAAGACCTCCTCCGATAGAACCTGGTTCACGTTCAGAGTGCTTCTGACCGTGTGTTCGTGGTCCTCCACCGAAACCGTGGCGCTTAACTACACCTTGGAAGCCTTTACCCTTACTAATTCCACTCACGGTTACAAAGTCTCCTTCTGCAAACTGTGAAAGATCAACCTTGTCACCAACATTGAGTGTTGGATTTGCCATACGGAACTCCTTAACGTTTTTGAAAGCACCGAGGTTTTTAAAGTGTCCTCGTACTGGCTTTGAAAGTCGCTGAGGTTTTTGTGCTCCAGAGGCAATCTGCACCGCTTCGTACCCGTCTTTTGCAGTGGTCTTCACTTGTGTAACAACCGCTGGGGCTGTTTCAAGTACAGTGGCTGGGTGCGCTACACCGTTCTTGTCGAAGACTTGCGTCATATTCAGTTTTTTTCCAATAATGAACTTCATGGTATTACATCATCTTCACGTCGATATTGACTCCTGATGGGAGGCTCAAGTTCGTTAGCGCTTCGATAATTTTTTGGTTGGGATTAATGATATCGATAATGCGTTTATGTACGCGCATTTCGAATTGTTCTCGGGCATTCTTAAAGATGAATGCTGAGCGGTTTACCGTATAGATCTTCTTCTCTACTGGTAGAGGAGTTGGTCCATTAAAGGTAACGTCGTAGCGAATAGCTGTATCAATGATTTGTTTCACTGATGCATCGAGGATTTTACTCTCGTATGCACGCACGCGAATGCGGAGCTTAGCCACGCCGTCTGCCTTAGGAGCCACCTTTGCTTTAGGTGCACTCTTTACGGTCTTTTTTGTTGTAGAGGCTGTGGTCATCGTAAGTAATAATGTGCTGCGTATTACGCAATAATCTTTGTAACAACTCCGGCACCTACAGTCTTACCACCTTCACGAATAGCGAAGCGCATATTTGCTTCAAGAGCAATTGGAGCCACAAGCTTAACCTTAAATGTTGCTGTGTCTCCTGGCATCACCATTTCTACTCCCTGAGCAAGAGCTACTTCTCCAGTAACGTCTGTTGTTCGGATATAGAACTGTGGCTTATAACCTGTAAAGAATGGAGTATGTCGGCCACCCTCTTCCTTCTTAAGGATGTATACTTCTCCTTCGAATTCTGTGTGTGTCTTTACTGAACCTGGCTTAGCAAGAACCATACCTCGTGTAACGTCATCCTTTCCAATTCCTCGGAGAAGAATACCAGCGTTGTCGCCAGCAAGAGCTTGCTTAAGCTGCTTATTGAACATTTCGATACCAGTAACAATTGTCTTTTGAGTATCCTTGAAACCGAGAATTTCAGCTTCTGCGTTCAAATCAATTGTTCCTCGTTCTACACGTCCTGTTACCACTGTTCCTCGGCCTTCAATTGAGAAAATGTCTTCAATTGGCATAAGGAATGGCTTATCAACTTCTCGAACAGGCTGTGGAATATATGTATCAAGCGCTGTCATGAGTTCCTTGATCTTTGCTGACCATGTTGGATCTCCTTCAAGAGCCTTGAGGGCTGAACCTCGAATAACTGGAGCTGCTTTTCCGTCGAAACCGTTCTTTGTCAAAAGGTCTCGAACTTCTTCTTCAACTAGGTCAAGAAGATCAGCTTCGGCTACTGCATCACACTTGTTAAGGAACACTACGATACGAGGCACTCCAACCTGCTTTGCAAGAAGAATGTGCTCACGTGTCTGTGGCATAACACCATCAAGAGCAGAAACTACAAGGATAGCACCGTCCATCTGAGCGGCACCTGTAATCATGTTCTTAATATAGTCTGCGTGTCCTGGGGCGTCGATATGAGCATAGTGACGTGCATCAGACTCATATTCTACGTGCGCAAGAGAAATAGTAACAACCTTTGTTGCATCTCGAACTGTTCCTCCCTTTGCAATATCTGCATAACCCTTAACTTGAGCCAAACCATCCTTAGCCTGAACAGCGAGGATAGATGTTGTAAGAGTTGTCTTTCCGTGGTCAACGTGACCAATTGTACCTACGTTTACGTGTGGTTTTGTACGATTAAAATCTGCCATACATTAATTGTGGCCACTTTTTACCTTCCTAAGATCAGAGCGTGAAGCGTCCCAAACCTTGAGAAAGTAGCAGTTAAGCCGTTATTATCTATAAAGATACTGTTAATGTGCTACCTCCTGAGAGTTCTGGTGTTTTCTCATCGGGTAACGCTAAATACGCAAAAAATGCGATAGATATGATACTACAGGATTTTGTTGAAATGTCAATTATTTCTTTGTAGGTTCGGGTACGGACTATTTCATGCTTGAAATAGTCCTCGTTCTCGGACACCTACGTGTCCTCAAAAGCCCCTCACTCTACATAAGAAATAATTGATATTTCAACATTCGAATAAATATAGGTGTTCTTGAGCACTGGTAGGTAAAAGAAAACTGGGAAGCGCGAACGCTTCCCAGAATTTGTAGTGGGAGCCTGAGCTCCCAGGATTCAGCCATTGATGATGGCTGATCCCCACCCTTCGACACCCGGATAGGTGAAGAAGAGTTGGAAGATATCGTCCTCGTCGGGGAGAACGATCTCGAAATACCCTGAAGTAGGATCGATCGGCACATCGAAAGATGTACCAGCCCTTGCAGACCTCACCCGCAGCTTGTGCGGATTGGTCGACACTTTTCCTTCAGGGTGGTTACGGATGGGAACTGCAGTATTGATCCTCACGACCCTTTCGAACCGTGAGGTTGACTCGACCTCGATCACGGGATACTCTCCGTAAACATGTCCCGCGCTCTGGTCGTACCAGAACTCAACCGTAGGGCTTTCACCTTCTGTGTAAGTCCAGAAGGTAGAGGATCTGAAGTCCATAACCCCAACAATGAGTTCCTCGCCCAGCACCGGCTTGAGGATCGAGTCCGCAACGCCAATGTTGTACCCCCACGCGTTACCGCGTGAAGTGACCACTCTGACCATCCCTGCGGTCAAAGCACTGATAGGAACTGTGAAATTCCCTTTGAGGTCCGGATAATAGTGGGTAGTCTGACTCCACCAATGGGTTGTTGTGGATACTGTCAGCTCCGCGACATCTCCATTTTCCATCAGATCATAGGCGGAGATCGATATCTCCCTGATGAGAGGCATCCAGTTAAACGTACCGCTCATGGTATACCCTCCACCCTTACGGGTCTGAGGTTCAGATCCGAATCCTCCACCAAAGATCTGACGACCTTCGGCGTCGAATGCACCGGCACTGACAAATACCCAGCTAGGGCCCTGCGCCACGATTTGTCCAGCCTCGAACCGGAAGTCCTTCACCGCCCTTGCGAGCTCAGTGAAAGTTCCGTTTTCGAAGCCGAGTTCGTTAAGCTCAGCCCGGCTGATCTGCCGTAACACTGGGGCAGGAACTGACTCCCCCACGGCCTCAAGATTCAACTTGTCGATCTTGGAATGGATGTGGGCGTAGATGGCCCCGCTACCCTCAAGGGCAACAGCAGCCGGAACCCGATACCCCTCAGCCCAAACAGACAGGCGGAGGATGCTGATGATGAACAAGACAACTGACAACTTTGCTTTCATTCGCTTTTCTTTCGTTTTCTTCTTTGCTACACAGCATGTACGAATTACCACCCCTGCTTCATATCGAGCTGGATGGTTAGGGTGTTAGTAACAACACCCTCGGTCGTGCTTGCGGAGACCGCCCCACCACGAGGAGTTGCGATCTTCGACCACGTTACCCCGAGGATGGCCAAAAAGGCAGCAATGACCAAACAACCAACAACTTTTTTCTTCATAGTGTCAACGAACTTAAACTGCATTTTGATCCACATTTGCTACGCACGCGCGCAACACTTGGATCTGTGACTATATTAATAGTATCATATAAAATGATACATGTCAATTCAGTTAAATGATTCCAATAAGCAAAAAACCCTGATGCTGACGTGTCTGTATCGGGTTTTTTGTGGTTATGCGAAGATGTCTGGGAGTGAGTACTACTCTGAATGTTGAAATATCAATTATTTCTTATGTAGGGTGAGGGGCTTTTGAGGACACGTAGGTGTCCGAGAACGAGGACTATTTCAAGCATGAAATAGTCCGTACCCGAACCTACAAAGAAATAATTGATATTAGATATCGGTTTTAGAACTCTTTATTGTTTCTTTCTTTATTCGCTTGATTCTGCGTGTAATTGCTAATTCAATGTTCTTGAAATCCTGGAGAAGGTTTTTAAGTAAGACCTGCTCTGCTTCTTCGGTATCTTGTATGCTTTTATCTGCTTTGAACAAATGTATATCCTCGATTACATTTTCTTTGAGTATATCGATCATTCGTAGTGCCTCTTTTTCTATTTTATTGATTCTCTTATTTCGCTCACTTCCCCATTGTGATAGTCGAATGAATACGATATAGATGAGAGCAATGATTACGAGGAGTACTGCAATAATTGGTACTGCAATTGATAGGATATTAAGGATGAGCTGGCCCCAATATACATAATTTGGTTCTTCAACTGTTACCATTTCTTCTTCCACGACCACATTTCGCTGTGGGAAGACGATGTCGAGAGTAGATTCACTGCTGTTATTGGCTGCATCGAAAGCTCGTACAGTAATTTTTTGTGTGCCGGTAGTGCTTTCTGGGAATATAAAGTTAGCAGCTCCATCTTGAACGTTAGTTACTGTATATACTGTGCCGCGTTCGTCTACAACTTCGAATCGAGCTATGCCTGATGTTACATCCTCACTGGTAAATGAGAGTTCGATACGACCTGAATCGAGTTGCTTGTAAGTGAGACTTGGTTTTTCTGGGACTGTTGTGTCGATCTTAATTTGCTGACGAGCTACCTCACTCCAACCAGCTGCATTTTGGTGCTGAACATGGAAATATACGATTCCATCGGTGAGATTTTCAACAACTCGAGAAGAAATTGCTGGGCGGTACAAAATTGTAGGTGCTGTAGTATCAAATTTACTCAATATTGTTCTTACCGCTGTAACATCACTCGGCAAAGACCAAGCAATTGTTGTTGATTTTGTGTTATACCATTTTTCTGGATCTGGAGTACGTGATGATGTTACTCGTGGCTTTGCTGGAAGATTAATAGCAACCGCTGGTACTTGCTCAATACGTGGAGTAACAGCAACGGTTGTATTAATTTTATTCTTAAGCACATCTGTTCCTAGGCCATCATTTGCACGAACATATGCAGTTTGGAATAGAACTGGAGAACTGCCCTGTGCAAAAGCCTTCATGAAAAGTGTGAGCACCTTGCCCCGTGTGCCTGTAAAACCTGGATTTGGAGTACCGCCATTAAATGTAACCGCACTCTTTGTGTATGTGGGCTGTTCAACCCAAAGACTGAGAGCAGATCCAGAATTGCTTACCGATTGTATTTCTACAACAGCAGGATCAACAGAGAGCAAACCTTCGACATTATTTATTGGCTGATCAGGAGAATTAACATATACCGTGGCCGTAATGATGTCGCCGATATTTACTTCATTGTCATTTACTTCGACAAGAATGTCAGCTGCATAAACATTATTGGCAGAAATGCCGATAAATGCAGCTAGTATGAAGAGCTTAAAAATTTTATTCTTTAAACCCTTAAGTAAATTTCGTGCAAGAAACATTACAATAAGTATACCGAGGATTACAATAATACCCAACCAGTTAATTGAATCATCTACTGCAAGTCCAGTGTCTGAGTGGATTTTAACCACCCTTTCATTGCCGGCCATATCAGTAGCTGTGACTGAAAGTGTGCGTTTAAGAGTTTGATCTTGAAGAACATACGTATTGCCAGTTATAACAGCATCGAAACCTTGCTCTTTTACTGTATAGCTCTCTATTCCTGATTCATCATCGATAGCTACAAAACTTGCAAAGTATTTTCCATCAAAAAGACTTGGATCATTACTTATTGCCACCGTAAAATCCTGAGGAGGAATGGTATCTGTCGTTCGTAGTGCAGCGAGCTCATTTTTTGTTTCGCCTGGTGTATCTGAAATCGTAATCTTTTGCGCTGCAGGAGCAATAGCTACTCGTGTACCCTTACCGTTATTAAGGAATGCCTTGATATTAACCGGGGTCATAGTGAGCTGTTCTGCTGATGTTACCTTAAGTGCAACCGAGAATATCTTAAGGTTTGAGCCAAAAACACCATCGGTTGTGCCACCGACGAAAGAAATTTCTTTATTTGCATATGTTGGCTTTTGTAGCCAAACATCAAAAACTGAGCCGGCTGTATATACTGCTTGAATTTCGTAACCACCCTCTATTTTAAGTACACCGTCAATTGCATTAATTTCGGTTTCGCCAGAATCAAGAAAGACGTCGAGAATAACAACATCGTTTACTCGAATAAAATCGAAAGGTCGTTCCACAGTAACACTCATAGCAAATACACTTGCCGGAACAATAAAAGCAAAGAGAAGTGCTAGGGCCACATAAGCCACACCGGCACATATACTATTTTTGAGGTTACGATTGTTCATATATTATATTTTTCTTCCCTGAGTTCCCCACTGCGACAACATTATCGAGAAATCTGTTGATGAAACTTGTGAGTCTTTGTTGATATCGACACAGGTATTCTTAAAAGGTGGTTTTGTTTTCCAGAAAGCAAGAAGAATTGAGAAGTCTACGGAATTAACTTTATTATCGCCGTTAAAATCTGCCCCCTTACAACTACCAACTGGCGCAGTTCGAACTATTGTTGTTCCGCCCCCTCCTCCGCCACCGCCGCCTCCACCAGAGCTTGATCCGCCACCACCGCTACTTGGAGCCGCAGCTACAGAGAATGTTCGTGAAGATCCTGATTTTTCAGTTCCGAAGTATACTACCAACTTAAAGTAGTAGTTTCCTGCTGTTGGAACAGTTGCACTCAAGTTTGTATTAAAGTCTTCTCCGGGAAGAATAAACTTAGCTGCTGTGGCGTGGTAAACATCATCCCCTCCTCCACAGGTATTGTTTGCAGTCGATACCACACACCATTCATATTGGTATTCATAGCCGCCAGATCCTTCGTTCGTAATTGTAACGTTTGCACTTACATTTGGTACGGTTGTAGCATTAACACTATTGATGATTACCTGTGCTGGGTTTGTTACAACTTCCCAGTAGTCATTTCCTGGTAATACTTTTCCTGTTTCAACTGTTGCCGAGAACACACTCTCCCACACACCAGCTGGAGCACTTGGTGCTGTTACATATGCATATTCATAGGTTCCTGTTGCAGTTCGTGTCATAGCAGCACCACTTACAATTACGTTTCGATTAGGATCGTATATTGTTACCGTTGGTACATTTTGTGAATCAGTGAGTGTTCCGTTATATACCGTTGTCACTGTTGCTCTATATGTATCCTCAGCTGTTATTGATCCGAAATTAGATACGGATACTGTCCATGGTGTCTGTGATGAGAGTGTCAAAGAAGTAAGTGTTCGAGTTGTTGCGCTCCAAACTTCGGTTGCCAAAGTTCCGAACGTGGTGAGGGTACGGGTGCCGGCTGACCAAACGTTAGCT
>CAZGUZ010000003.1:0-100648 GCA_964529025.1 uncultured Candidatus Saccharibacteria bacterium | reverse complement strand
CGTCAGATGCCAAAGTTCCGAACGTGGTGAGGGTACGGGTGCCGGCTGACCAAACGTTAGCTGGTATAGCGGTGATTGCTGAAGCAATTGAACCGATTGATGAGCCAAGAGATGTTGATGCTTGAGCAACAATGGTGTTGGTGTTGGCATTCGTGAGAGCAACAATTGAAGATGAGGCTGTGGCAATAACAGCGTTAGTGTTGTTGTTCACATCACTTGTAATGTTAGCTGTAGCTGAGTTTGTATTTGAGTTAACTGAAGCGACAATAGATGTCGATGCTGAGTTGAGGTCAGAAAGTGTTGCAAGTGAGCCTGAAGTGAGGCCGGCACCAGTGAGGGTACGTGTACCGTTTGACCATACGTCAGATGCCAAAGTTCCGAACGTGGTGAGGGTACGGGTGCCGGCTGACCAAACAGAAGCCGTACTATCAGTTACCAAAGTACCGAAGCTCGACAATGTTCGAGCACTGTATGACCAAATGAGCCCTGGTAATGATGTCACGATCGACGAAGAAGCATTCTCTATTCGAGTATTCGTACCTCCAAGAGCATTCGTGATTGATGTTGAGGCACTAATAACATCAGCCTGGGTAGCTGGTCGTGCTCTCACCAAAAAGCTCTTATCCCCTTTTATCAAATCGCCATTAAGTGCATGTCCGCACGTCATGAAAGACGGCCAAAGACCGCTCACTCCATCAAGTGGAACAGTGTAATCATAATAATGCCACCCATTAGGATTACTCAGCATACTAGCTGCATTAACCTTAAGCGTATTTGTAGGATCATACACACTTACTGTACAGGGAGTGGTAGTAGCAACGTAATCATCATCATACACAAACTCTCCGATAGTTATTACATCACCCACAGAGACTTCAATTGCTGCAAAAATACGTGGAGCGTACGAAGCAAGTAACAATAAGAAAAATAAAGAAATTACTTTGTACGTAGAGCTCATATATTATCTATATTATAGTTCATATAAACTTCTAGTAAAGGAATCTTTTGTCTTTTATCCACAGAAAATACGATTTAAAAAATATTTGCAGAGATACATGCTAAAATTATAAGTAAACGTCATGTTGCTGCCTAACAGTTATTCATTTAGATTTTTTTCTCAGAAAAAACTTGCCGAGGAGGCAATGTTAAAATCTACACAGTTAGCTTCTGAGTCTGAAAGTGCAAGCGTCAAAGACGCGAATAAGCGAAACTTTCTTAAAATACTCGGCATAGCCGGTGTCGGTATTGCAGCGTCACAGCTCCTCCCACAAAAAGCCGAGGCTTTAATTATGGGAGGAACCCCTTCTACAAGTACCGTTGGGGTTAAAAATGCAAGTAATGTAAAAATTAATCCCGCTACCGAAGAAAGCCTTCAAAATATCCTTTCAGGACAAGGAGTAAATAAAATTACCACTTCCCTTTCTTCTTCTGGAAATATTCACACTCCAGCATCAGGGAAAAAGATTCGAGTCTACGCTTCGCGCTTTTCTCTAACTGCCGATGCTACATCGGTAGCATTTAGATTCACTTCGGGAGGTTCAGACTATGAAAGATACATATCACCGAAGACTGGGGGCTTGTACGGCTCCAACAATCACCCCAATTACATTGAGGGCGGAGTTGATGAGGTGTTATACTGTAGTATCTCTGGCACAACAACAATCCAAGTAAACATTGATTATTTAGAAGTATAAAAAGTAATAGCACACACCATGGCAAAACGAGCAATTGAACACATTTTTACAGGAGCTACCACACCTTATACTAGCTACGATTCAACAAAAACAATGCTTGGTGATCTCATTAAGCAATACACAGGACTCAATCCAACAGATAAATTCGCTGGGCCCACGAAAATTGGAGTTGGTCGCCCTAACGAAACATCAACAGCAATTCCTAGCCAATTTCCCCATGTTGTTTCTTGGATATATAAACACGGTTTTTATAATACAGGAACGGTCGAAGTATCCGGA
The DNA here is from genome assembly GCA_964529025.1 of uncultured Candidatus Saccharibacteria bacterium. Lineage (GTDB taxonomy): Bacteria > Patescibacteriota > Minisyncoccia > Phycocordibacterales > PALSA-1337 > CAZGUZ01. The sequence goes on along the minus strand of CAZGUZ010000003.1, from coordinate 98,675 downwards.
ACAACAGTAACTGGTACTGGGACCGGCTGGTTCACGAACGGAGTTCCTATTGGTGCAAGAATTGGCTTTGGCTCAACCGACAATGCCGAAATAACTACATGGTATACCATTACAGCAATTCCTTCTAATACATCATTAACTTTATCATCGAGCGCTGGCACAATTACTGCGGGAACTAGTTTCGTGATTGACAGAACAGTTCACAAGGAATGGGTTTTTCTTGCTGACAACTCTGCAACCGCTCCAACTCGTCGTATTTCTTTATTCTTATTCAACCGCCAAACGTCTGAATTTAGCTGGCGCGGCTTTATTACCCTTACTTACCCTGCTGGAGCTGGTAACTGCGTGATTCGTGGAATGCGTGCAGTTTATGACACATATACAACCGGAACGGTTGATGTCTCTGGTGCAACTGTTACAGGAACTGATACCGCTTGGTCATCTGCGCGCATGACAGTTGGTTCCCGTATCGGTTTTGGTAGTACCGACCCTGGCCAAATTGATACATGGTACTACATCAATGCTGTGGGTTCTGACACATCGATAACTATTCAAACAAACGTAACAGCGAGTGGAACAGGAGGTACTGCAGCAAACCTCACAATTGCAGGTGGTACCGCTTATGTAATTGAAGATCTTAAAATTCTTACCGCTACTACAGGTACCGTTATTGCAGCAGCTGGTCTATCATTGGCCTCGGGTATTTCTTATGATGACTTCGTTGTTTCTGGAACCACAATTGCAGCGGCCACAACTGTAGATAAAGTAAAAGCAGTCTATGGATTAGTTGACCGTGATTCAATATATTCAACAGGTACTGTTGCTGTTTCGACAACTGCTGTAACTGGTTCAGGAACTGCTTGGGCCGCAGCTACACACCTCGGTTGTAAAATTGGTTTTGGCTCAACTAACCCCGCCTCAATAACAAACTGGTACACAATCACCGCAGTTGGTTCAACGACATCAATAACACTAGCAACGAGTGCGGGCACCATTGGCTCTGGTACTTCATATGTAATTGTGGGTGGTAACGGAATTGCCGGAGGACTTGCCTTAGACGATCGTGCAAGCTGGACATCGCAAGATGCGTATATTATTGAAGTGCAGGCTGCTACGACTCCACAGGTGTATAAATACAACTTCCGAGCTGACCTTACCTTACTCGGTGGCCTAGGTGCTGGCAAATCTGCAGCAGCATACACACTCACAACTGGAACTCAGACGGTTACCGGAAACGTAAGTCAGAGTAATAACGGCAGAATCGGTATTCTTAATCATGGACCAGGCTCTGGGGTTAAATGTTTATACTTTGCAACCACAACTCGTATATGCAGAGCACCGCTCACTGACATTACACAAGGGAGCACAACATGGGTAGCCGATCAAATGAGTGAGGTTCCGACTGGTGGTACTGGAACCTACGGCCTTACAAACCTCATCTCTGCCGTAGAGGTCGCAGACCAAATTGATCGTCTTATTATTACCACATCGGCTACAGGTTCAACCATAGCGCACAGACGAGCGTACATTACTCAATACGATGCAAGTGGGTCTCGTCCTTTTGACCATATTTTTCTTACTGATACAGGTCAACAAGATCAATCAATAGCCGATTCGAACTCTACCCCTCATGTAACCACACAAGGAGCATTCCTTTCAGTATGGTCACAAAATGGACTTGCTTATATTGTCCGAGCAGGATCCGCATCTGGTACTAACATTATGTATACCCTTCCCATTGGAGCAGATTGGGATTATGCAGACACAGGTGTTAACCAGCAACTCATTACCCCCGCCCTTGCAACTCCTAATGCGGTAAAACTTGCTCGTGTATACATTAACAATGCTGATTATTTAGGCGAAGGTGCTCTTACTATGCCAACCGAGCCTGTACGAATTTTATATCGAACTACAGGAATTAGTGACAATACCGGAACATGGACTTTAGTTGATACAACCGGGGATCTCTCTGGAGCAACTGCAGGTACCGAAGTGCAATTCGCCCTCGAGTTCAGAACTATTGGAGGTATTTGTATTCCTAACCGCGTATACAACATATGCTGTACTTACGAAGACAATACTACTGACAGCCACTACCAACCATCCGTTGCTCAATCTTCTGTTGCTTCAAAAATATTTGGTTGGAGATTTGCCACAGCCTTCGGTGGAACAGTTCCAACCCTACGTATTCGACTCTACAATGCAGAAACCGACGGCCTTATCCTTGATGACACAACAACGGCATCGGCCTCTGGTACATGGGAAAAATCAACTAACGATGGTAGCACATGGGGTTCATACAACACTACTGACAAAGGTAATGAAACTACTTATATCCGCTACACTCCAACATCATTAGCTGATAACATTAAGGTTCGAGCACTTCTTACTCAAAACTAATATGATACACATTGAAAAAGGACAAAGTGTAGCCGAAAATACTAACTTGCGTGTGCTCACTACCACAGGTGACTACGAGGATAGTGCACTTATTGAGTGCTACGACCTCAAGTATCCCGATATTACTGCCGGATCTTTTCAAGCACAATATATTAAATACGGTAGCTTAGTCTATCAATTCAATAGTCCAAAGGATCTAGGCGAAGCTATTCTCAAAATTGATCCCGAATCAACTCATACTGCAGCATCTTTTGTGCGCATGACTAATGCCCTTTTGGCACAGATGACGGCTGGTACTCTTGAGGCTCAGTCTCTTGATCAAGTGGTTGCAACCGAACAAGCAGCAATTGATGAACAAAGAACAACTCCTCTCGAAACTGAAACGGAAAATGCCACAAGCACACCAGCAGTATCTACAGAAGAACCTACAGTGGATGACTCACCTACAAATACCGAGACCGCCACAACTACACCGCAGGTCAACACAAATCAACAGCCACCAATTTCAAACTCTACGCCCCTTACGGGTTCTACATCGACCTCGACCGATAGCTCATCAACAACACCACAGCTCTTTACACCTACGTCTACTGAATCCTCTACAACAACGCCTCAAATCAATATTTCTGATTCAGTACCTACCTCAACACCAGCATTAGCACCAACGCCAGAAGAAGTTCTAGCGCCAAACCCTACACCCGAAGCAATTGTAGAGACGACCGCAGCATCAGTAACACCAGCAGAAATCACCCCGGCTCCAGCTGTTCCTAGTGAGGCTTCAGCTGATACAATTGTTGATATTGTAAGCGAAGCGGTTGATACACTTTCAAACACAACAGAAGCACTTTCTGAGGTCATAGAAACTGTTAACAATACAGCAGCCGCAGCAAACCCTTAGTCTTAAACCATGGCATTAACTGATGTAAATTTTCAAGAGGGCGAAGGCCAAGATTTTATTGTAGAGCTACCCTCTGCAGTTTATTCAGGCTCTCTTACTGATATTGTCGTAGAGCCAAATGGTAGCCAATACCCCGTATCCGAAATTCCACTTGTTGAAAATGCAGGCGGAAACATATTCATAATGTCGGAATAAATGAAGTCACTTAAAGATAGTTTTACCGAGTTTTTACCGTATTTCGAAGACATACAAAGAAGATTTTATTCTTCGACAATTATTGCACTTATATTTTTTGGCATTGGCGTTCTTTCTTCAGGTTTTGTCATAAAAAATATTGTGTCTGTGCTCAACTATGACAATGTCATCATTGCAACGACTTCCCCTCTTCAATTTGCTGATCTTGCAATTAATATTGGTATATTCTGCGCACTCATTGTTATTTTCCCCCTTTTTATATATCACCTCTTTAGCTTTGCATCGTCTGCCCTTAATAAAAAAGAGTTGCGCGCATTCATTTTAAATATACCAGTTTCTCTTTTCTTATTTACTTTAGGCTTTAGTTATGGTTTCTTTATTCTCTTTTATTCATTTGAGCTTTTGGCAAATGTAAATGAGTCTTTAGGAATAAAGAATATTTGGGACATATCAACTTTTCTGTCTCAAATTATCATTACATCCTCATTATTAGGCTTTCTATTCCAATTCCCACTCGTTATTTCCCTCTTAGTTAAGCTTAGAATCCTATCAGTGGCTTGGTTGCGATCAAAGCGAAGGTTGGTAATACTTGGCCTATTCATTCTTACGTCTTTACTTCCACCCACAGACGGTTTATCATTAGTAGCGATGGCGTCACCCTTGTATATCTTGTTTGAACTCACCATACTTATAAACCATAAATCATAACAATGTTTAACCTTGGCTTGAAAGAAATAATCATACTCGCAGTAATCGTAATACTTCTCTTTGGTGCAAAGAAGATTCCTGAGCTTGCAAAAGGTCTTGTAGATGCAGTTAAAAGTCTTCGCGGAGCTTTCAAAGACGAAGATAAGACTGACAACTCAGATAAATAGAAACTGCCCGCTCTATTAGCACGTAGTACATAGTACATAGTACATAGTACATAGTACATAGTACATAATAATACAAAACCATGTTTGGATTAGGAACAAAAGAAATTATAATCATCGCCGCTGTAGCAGTCCTCCTTTTCGGCGCAAAGAAGATCCCCGAACTAGCCAAGAGTATCGTAGACTCAATTAAATACATCCGAGGCGCATTTAAGGATACTGATGATAAAGACGCATCATCAACATCAACTCCAAAAAAGAAGTAGGTTCTACCCCACCCCACCCCTTCTCCAGAACACGTAACCAAAGAAAAACCGAGAAGCGCGAACGCTTCCCGGTTTTTTTGCCATTGAAGCCAGAGTCGGAGTCACGTTGGTAGAACCCCAAAACCTCTGTCCAACCGACTGATCTCTTCTTCCTCCGCTCTTTCACGGAGTCGCCTATGCTGTTCCTCATCTTCGGGATGATAACCAGGACAATCGGCAAGAGAGTGTGTACGACCCTCAGCCACATCCCCATCATCTGGCCCCACTCCCTCTATATGGTCTGTTTCTTGCCAGCCACAATGCTTACATAAAATACTGAAAGCCATATGTTCTCCTTTCTACCGTGATAATAGCACACAGCAAATGAACATAAAAGACTGCCGATTAGCTTTCTCTTGGTAATACAATAAATATAAAATTGCAGTGGATTCTCGGAGGACACGTAGGTGTCCGAGAGTAAGGTATCGGTCGAGTACGACCAAATACTTTTAGACGATACATGTTCGATAATCTATACGGGTAAACAAAAATCACCGTGGAGGACTCTCGGAGGGCGCGTAGGCGCCCGAGAGCGTAGTGTTGGCTCAAGCACGAGCCAAACACGTACTCCACGGTGATTTTTGTGAATACCCGTATAGATTACTGAGAAATTCTTGCTGACCCCGCCCCTCGTGCCTCAACAATAGCCTTTTCTACGTTTGCTGGAACCACTTCATAGTGATCGAATTCCATTGTAGCTGAACCCTGACCTGATGTCATAGATCGTAGCTGTGTTGTATAGCCAAACATTTCTGATAGAGGAACAAAAGCTCGAAGAACCTTTGCCTGACCACGTTCATCCATGCCTTCAATTTGTCCACGCTTTGAAGAAATTGAACCTGTAACATCTCCCATGAATTTTTCTGGGAAAAGAACTTCTACCTTCATGATTGGTTCAAGAATAACTGGCTTTGCTCGGCGAGCACCTTCTTGGAAGGCCTGTGAAGCAGCAATCTTGTAAGCGATTTCAGATGAGTCCACATCGTGGTATGAACCGAATGTAAGCTCACATGATACGTTAACGAGTTTGAATCCGGCAACGATACCTCGATCCATGGCTTCGTGAACACCCTTCTCTACAGCAGGAATGAATTCGTTTGGAATAACACCTCCCTTAATAGAGTTGATGAATTCGAAGTCTTCGTATCGACTCACGTTCTTAGGAATCTTTTCTCCTTCTGGCCATTTTTCCATTGGCTTAAGAGTGATCTTTACGTGACCATACTGGCCCTTACCTCCAGACTGCTTAACATATTTATGTTCAGCTTCTGCTGTTCCGAGAATAGTTTCTCGATATGCTACCTGTGGCTTACCAATGTTTGCTTCAACGTTGAACTCTCGCTTCATACGATCAACCATGATTTCAAGGTGGAGTTCTCCCATACCTGAAATAATAGTTTCATTTGTTTCTGGGTTTGAAGAAACCTTAAATGTAGGGTCTTCATTAGCAAGCTTTCGTAGAGCTGTTCCCATCTTTTCCTGATCACCCTTTGTCTTAGGTTCAATTCGCATAGAAACCACTGGTTCTACGAATTTGATTGGTTCAAGAATAACTGGGTTATTCTCATCACAGAATGTGTGTGATGTAAGAGCATCCTTAAGACCTACAGCTGCTGCAATTTCACCGGCATACACCACTTTAACTTCTTCACGAGAGTTAGCTTGGAGTCGTACAATTCGGCCCAAACGCTCCTTTTTACCTGTTGTAGAGTTGTACAAATATGTACCAGCCTCGATTTTTCCTGAATATACTCGGAAGAACGTTAGCTGACCTACGAATGGGTCATTCTGTAGCTTGAAAGCAAGAGCTGTAAATGGCTCTTCATCTGAAGCGTGTCGAATAACTTCTTCGCCAGTAACTGGATTAGTTGCTTTAACAGGGGGAATATCAAGTGGAGATGGAAGGAAGTCAACAACGGCATCAAGTACGAGCTGAACACCCTTATTCTTAAGAGCTGAACCTGTGTATACAGGGAACATCTTATTGGCAATAACTGCCTTTCGAATAGCCACCTTAAGGGTATCGATATCAAAAGTCTTACCTTCAAGGTACTGAGTCATGAGACTGTCATCAGTTTCGGCGATCTTTTCGATGAGTTCTGCATGGTACTTTTCAGCATCTGCTTTGAGGTTTGCAGGAATTTCATCTTCGCGGATTTCAAGACCCATTTCCCCTTCAAAGTAATATGCCTTCATCTTAAGAAGGTCAATAACACCATTGTGTTCAGACTCTGTTCCAATTGGAAGCTGGAATCGAACAGCCTTCTTGCTCAATCGATCAAGAATAGACTGGTATGAACGCTCAAAGCTTGCTCCCATACGATCCATCTTATTGATGAAACATAGACGAGGAACATTGTCTTCGTCAGCGTAGCGCCAGTTTGTTTCTGACTGTGGCTCTACACCTGCTACACCGTCGAATACCACAACAGCACCGTCGAGCACGCGGAGTGATCGCTTTACTTCGGCAGTAAAGTCAATGTGTCCTGGTGTGTCAATAACATTGAAACGAACCTTCTTAGATGTATCCTTGCCCATGTAAGTTGGGTTCCAGAAACATGTAATAGCAGCCGCAGTAATTGTAATACCACGCTCTCGCTCTTGTTCCATCCAGTCAGTTACGGTTTCACCATCGTGAACTTCACCAATCTTATGAATCATACCTGTATAAAACAGAATACGTTCAGATGTGGTTGTTTTACCGGCATCAATATGGGCAATAATACCGAAGTTACGAACTTTTTCTAGTGGGTAGTCTCTATTCATATATTATTTTATAGTGTGCACTTACTTTACCATGCAAAGTGAGCAAAGGCCTTGTTGGCTTCTGCCATCTTGTGGGTATTTTCACGCTTTCGAACTGCTTCACCTTCATTCTTTGAGGCAGCAATAACTTCGTCAGCTAACTTAAGGTGAATTGGCTGGCCCTTTTTACTTCGAGCAGCTTCGATAATCCACTTCATAGAAAGAGCCTGGCGGCGTTCTGGTCGAACTTCGCGAGGAACCTGATAGTTAGCACCTCCAACTCGTCGTGAACGAACTTCCATCTGTGGAGCTGTATTCTTAAGAGCAGTATCAAAAACCTCGAGTGGGTTTTCTACCTTTGCCTTTTCTTTAATTGCTTCGAGCATTGCGTATACTGCTGTACGAGCGGCATTCTTCTTGCCTCGTTCCATCACATAGTTGATGAACTTTGAAACCTTTTCTGAATTGTATACCAAGTCCGCAGGAAGTGGTCGTTTATTGTTTATTTTTCTTCGCATAGAGATATAGAGCTATTATGCCTTTGCTGCCTTAGGCTTTTTATTACCATACTGACTTCGACCCTTTCGTCGCTTTTCTACACCTGTAGCATCGAGCACACCTCGAACTACGGTATATCGTAGACCTACGTCTTTTACACGACCACCTCGCAATAGAACCACTGAGTGTTCCTGAAGTGAATGCCCTTCTCCTGGAATATAGGCTGTAACTTCGAGACCGTTTGAAAGTCGAACTCGGGCAATCTTTCGAACAGCTGAGTTAGGCTTCTTAGGTGTCTTTGTTGTTACCTTAATACACACTCCGCGCTTAAATGGAGAATGAAGGAAACTTGGACGGTTAGTAATTGCATTGAAACTACGAGTAAGTGCGATTGATTTTGGCTTTCGCACAAACCGTGTTCGGCTCTTTCGAACCAATTGGTTAATTGTTGGCATTATTACATGCGGTAATTAGGGCACACGAATGCTGACTTCTTCACTCGGACGGCGCTTGAGTGCGCGCACCGCCTGAATTACTCACCATTCGTTTCTATTAATACGTTGTAAAACGTGCAAAGACTATACTATATATATGCTTTTTGGGCAACTCTCAGCTAAACCCCAAGCAGTGTTCTATATATAATAGGTATAATTGGCTCGACAAAGCGCCAAAGGCCGAAAAGAATAATGATTGCAAAGATGAGTGAGTACCGCTCAAAAGTCTCGCGTATATGCATATACCGAGCAGGAATGAGTACAAAGAGTATCTTTGAACCATCAAGCGGTGGCACAGGTACAAGGTTAAAGACTGCCAAAGCGATATTAATAAGAACAATCATGGCAGTAATCTGTACAAAAGGTATTAAAGCCACAAACTCATAGTGAACAATAGTACGTATAATACCTGCAAAAAATACTGCAATAAGTATATTGGAAGCAGGCCCTGCTAGAGCTACGTACAACTCGCCCCATTTACCATACTTAAGGTTATAAGGGTTAATAAGGACAGGTTTTGCCCAGCCGAAAGCAGCTCCGGCCATATATGTAAGGAGTGGCACCAGTAAAGAACCGATGAAATCAAGATGCTTAATTGGATTAAGGGTGAGTCTTCCCTGTAAGCGTGGTGTTGGGTCGCCTAAAAGCACGGCAGTATAGGCGTGAGCAACTTCATGAACAACCACAGACATGATAAGAATAGCGATTCCAAAAATTACATCAATCATGTATCTATCATATACGATAGTATGCCACTTGCCAAAAATGCAAAGAGTTGATAGTATGGTGCATACGTTAATTTCATTTATATGGCAAAAGTCTGCGCAATTACAAAGCGAAGTTCAATCAACGGAGGACGATACTCTAACGCTGTTCGTGCTACTCAATTTAACCCAACAGGTAAAATTCGAAAGTACGTCAACCTTCAGAAAAAGCGAATCTACGTTCCTGAACTCAAAAAAACAATCGTTCTTACAGTTTCTACACGTGCCCTCAAGACAATTCAGAAGCGAGGAGCATTTGCTACCCTTAAAAAAGCTGGCCTTATTTAATACCTCGAGTATTCGTGCACTGTACTGTTTTTAAAGAGCAGACAACGTTACCATCCCCCGTTTCAAAACTGGGGATGTTTCGTTCTTGTACAAGCTTCATAACCGTAGGGTGCGGGTGACCATATCGGCTTGGCTTAGCTGCCGAAACAATAACTACCTTTGGCTCTGCAGCATCTAAAAACTTAGGATCAGTAGATGTCTTTGAACCGTGATGCCCTAGTTTAAGTATTTCAATATCATGAACATCGCCCTGCTCTACTAAAAATCTTTCTATCATTTTAGGGGCATCACCGGTAAGTAAAATATCAGTATCTCCTTCTTGAACCTTAACAACAATCGAAGCTGTATTAGTGTCCCAATCATTATTAACCGGTCTATCAGGAAAAAGTACTTCGATACGGACATTGCCGCTCATTACAACATCGCCACGACGGGCAACTGTTGTCGTACCTAAACGACCATGCTGTAAAGCATTTTCTATAGCCTGATTGAATATGCGCGCAGGAGTGGTTGTGGCTCCATGCCCCGAAACCATAAGATTTTTTACCGTATACCTATTGAGCACATGGCTTAAGCCCCCAATATGATCAAGATCAGGGTGTGTTGCAATAACAAGATCAAGCGTGCGATCAAAAAAGCCCAGCTCATCCTGCAATCTTTTGAGCACGGCACTATTTGGGCCGCCATCAATGAGGATATCGTGCCCCTGCTCTGTTCTTATAAGGATAGAATCGCCCTGTCCTACATTAAAGAATATTATTTGAGACTCTTTATTATTCGACTCAAGTACCTGATGGGTAAAATAAATACCAAAAGCACTAAGAATTATTAAAGCAGATATGACAAAACCCATACGATAGGAATTCCACGGTATAAAGTTCTTGGATTTTGTCATACGTTAAATGATATACTCATACTATGAAACAATTTGAAATGCGACAATTCAGTGTACCTCAATTACAAGGAATATCCGAAACAACGATTGCAGAGCACCTTAAGCTTTATGCCGGCTATGTTAAGAATGCAAATCTTATTCTTAATGCCCTCAATGAAAAACAGATTTCGACTCAAAACCCAGACCTTACAACATATGCTCAAGCAGAACTCAATCGCCGCTTAAGTTTTGAATATAATGGTATTCGAAACCACGAAATCTATTTTGAAAGCCTTATTGGTGGACCTCAAGAACTCACTACTGGAAGTGCTCTTCGTACAGCAATTACCCAAGAATTTGGCAGTTTTGAAGGCTTCATAAACAACCTAACTGCCCTTGCCCTTACCCGTGGCATTGGCTGGGCTATGCTTTCATACGATATTCATGATAAACGTTTATTGCTCTCTTGGGTAGACGAGCAGCATTTAGGCCAACTACAGGGCTGCCCAAGTATTCTTGCTTTAGACATGTGGGAACACTCGTACGTAGCCGATTATTTACCTTCGGGAAAGAAAAACTACATAGCAGACTATATTAAGAATCTCAACTGGAATGTGCTCGAAAAGCGTTTTAACTCGGTTCTCAGTAAGTAAACCAACCACAACACCATTTCAAAGACACAATCTCTGGAATATGTGCCACATAGAGTATCCAGCTCAATATAAGCGATAATGGGTACGCCAACACTATCCCACTAACGTGGGATAGTGTTGTTATTGGTACCACAAGGGCCGTTAAAAGCATAACAACTGGAATAACGGGTATTACCGCAATATTGGTGAGTAAGCCCCACCAGGTTACATCACCCATCATAATCCATATATAAGGTGCTGTAATGATAAAAGCACTGAATGTTGTAGCTAGGGTCTCGAGTACTGATTTAAGAACCCCATCGAAGAGTGTTGAGCCCTTTAATTTAATAAGCTTTTTGAAAAGCTTATGTATATGGGGCGATAGGTACACAACACCAATGAGTGCAAGGAATGATAAATGGAATGATGGATCATAAAGAGCTATAAGTGGCTCATATACAATCATACTTAATGCACTTACTGCTATTACCCTTATCGATCGCGGACGTCGATAAAAGAACTCTGCTCCAGCCCAAACCAAAGCCATAATTACCGTACGCACAACAGTCGATCCTAGACCAACAAATAAGGCGAACGTGATGAGCACACCGCCAATAGATATAGTGCGTATACCCCGGTATAAATGCCCGTAGAGCATCGTACCAATTGCATATGCCAATATGGTTACATTGAAGCCCGAGAGCACTACAATATGCGATAAACCAGCGACTCTAAACTTTTCAAGGAGTTCTCTCCCTAGTCCTTGTTTTTCACCAAGTACAATACCGAGCGCTAATGATGATTCTGGATACGGGAGTACATACTGCAACTGCGTAGATATATCTGTTTTTATTTTATATAAACTGCGTATTGCGCATATATACCAAGTTTTATATAAAAACAGACCACACTTAACACTACCCCTATAATCAATAGAGGGATTTTCTGCAATTACATACACACCATCTTTTGCCCTAAAACCTTTCAAATTAAATTCCCTATCGTTTTCTGAGGCAAAATTTTGCACAGGTTCAATACGACCCCGAAACGTAATAGTGTCTCCAGGAATTATTTTATGAAAGCTTTTTGCGCGCACTAAAATCAACTCACCGCCACACGGTGAATCTACACTGGTTTTCACATAGAGGTACTGAAAGTTCTCGCGAATGTCTGGGTAACGCAAAATCTGACCACTACACTCTGCGGTTATATTTAATGCCACTTTCGGCACGTATGGATGAGCATATGCATACCACACTCGAGCAAATGCAATTACACACAAAGTACACAAAGCAATGTACGAAGTGTATACATATCTCATTATTAAAGATTACACACAATTACTCAAAAGGAAATAAGAAAATCTTCAAAAAATTCATAATTTCTTCATAACTTTTTTATACTCAGAAATTATAAGGGTTTCTTCGGACTCAGAAATTGCTTTTTTGAATCGTGCACCAGAGACTCCCTTTACCCTACGCTCACACTCAGCCCAAGTTGCATGGGTTTGAATGTCACCATTCACCATACTTACATACGAATATGCTGGTCGTGATTTAGATGAAGACTTTGAAGATGAACTCGAGGCCCGTGAACCCTCTGTTACAACCGTCACAACATCGATAGAATAACCCTCTCGAGGTCCTGAATAAAGCTCAACTTTTTTTTGTAGTGCATACCCTGTCGCAATTTCATCACAGCGTTCATTGCCAGGGTTTCCAGCATGACCTTTAACTTGAACCCAGCTTACCGTTCGTGCTCGCACGAGAGATGCAAGCGTTTCCCATAAATCACGATTAACAACATCTTCACCTGTTCGAGTCTTCCAATTACGCTCTTCCCATCCTGAAAGCCACTCTTTCATTCCCTTAAGAACATATGATGAGTCTGTAATTATTTCTACAGAACTTGCCCGCGGAGTTGCATGCAAACCGTGTATGGCAGCACTAAGCTCCATTCGATTATTTGTTGTGTGCACATCATAGCCACCGAGCTCTTGTATAGATGTATCACCGCACACTATTGCTGCCCAACCACCTGGTCCAGGATTACCCCGTGAAGAACCATCAGAAAATATTCGAAATTTCATTTCTATAGTATATCAATTATTCTCAGCCTTAGCTCTGGCCTGCCTCTAAAAACTGATTTCTCAAGGTGGGCAATTAGATCTAAATTGCTGTGTAACGTACGGCCAAGGCTCTTTTCCCAATCTTCTGGTTTCACAAAAAAGGCAATTGCTGCAAGACTACCCCTACCATGAGAAAACTTAAGTTCTGTATGGTTCTTTTCTTTTCCAAAGGCTCGCACCTCTATTGGTGAAACATTGGGTATTCTAAAAATTGGTTTCGAATTACCCATGCCGAAGGGGGACAGTGCATCGACAGCTGCAAATGTGTTCCACGAAATTGTTTCAATGGGTAAAACCGTATCAACATTTTTAACTCGAACAATGCCGGCATGAGAATCTACGGCTTGATTCCTTGCATTAATCTTTTCGTACGACTCTTTGAGGAGCACTTCGAGCAAGTGAACATGCTCAAGATCAACTGTAAAACCGCCAGATACCGCATGTCCCCCGAAGCCGAGGAAGGGAGTAGGTATGGCATTTTCCATGAGTTCCACAATGCTCATTTCCCCGTTTCCGCGACACGAACCCTTTATGAAACCTTCTCCATCGCGGCCCCACAAAAACACTGCGGAACCTGTTTCATCGACAAGTGAGTTTGCAACAAGACCAAGTAAAGAAGGACGCCAGTGTGGATTGCCCGCAACAATAACTTTTGGTGGATTATTCAAGTCGACACCACGATCAGCTAAAACTTTTTTAAGCTCGCGAGCAATGTGCGCAACGGCAACCTTACGCTCACTATTAATTTTCTCTAAATGTGCAACTGCATTATTTGCTTCATCCTGTTCAGTTGCGCGGAGCATGGTAAAAGCATCCATGGGCACACCCATGCGTGAAGCAGCATTAATGCGTGGCCCAAGAGTAAAACCAATATCATCCTCAGTTGCATGTGCGAGCGGCGTGCCAGCTTTTGTAAAAAGACTACGCAAACCAAGTCGAGGACTTTTTCTTAAAACCTTAAGACCGTATTTTGCAAGAACACGATTCTCTCCGACAAGCGGAACCATATCTGAAAGTGTTGCAATTGCAACTAAATCAAGGAGCCATTTTTCATGACCCTCTTTCCACGCAAAAACGTGCTCAAGTTTTTTATCAGTTCTTACTTTAATAATTGCTTGAATGAGTTTAAAAGCGACTCCTGTTCCGCATAAAATCTTTTCGGGATACGAACAAGAATCTTGCTGCGGATTTACAATTGCATATGCTTGAGGAATTTCTCCGTGAGGTAAATGGTGATCGGTAATAATTACATCAATACCCTGAGCTTGAGCTGCTGCAGTTGCATCAACATCAGTGATGCCGCAATCAACAGTTATGATGAGACTCACACTATTTTTTGCAAACTCTTCTATGGTATGTGCGTGGAAACCAAAACCTTCATTGTGTCGGTGCGGAATATAATTAATAAAATTTGTATATCCAATACGAGAAAAGAAATCTGCAAACATCGCTCCACCAGGAATTCCGTCGGTATCATAGTCGGTATAGATAACTATTTTTTCTTTATTTTCAATTGCACGAATTATACGCTCAGCAGCTTTAACTGCATCTTTGAGCAAGAGTGGATCATGCGTATGCATTTCATAGTGAGGCTCAATAAAAGCGCGAGCTTTTTCTGCTGGCACTCCACGGTTAGCAAGAAGCTGCGCCGAGAGTGGATGTAGTGACCCATATGCCTTAAGATCGTCAGGTGAAAGTTGAGGGTGGAGCTCGTAGTTAAACTTCATGGAACGAGTATACCACTCTCTATGAATGCGATATACTAGCATTATGAACGATTGTGTTTTCTGTAAAATAATTGCACGAACAATACCGAGTCACATTATCTATGAGGATAATGATTTTATTGCTTTTCTTGATATTCGACCGCTGTCACCTGGGCATACGCTTGTGATTCCTAAACAACATTTGCGCTGGGTATGGGATACACCGAATATCGGAAAGTATTTTGAAGTGGTTCAAAAAATTGCCCTTGCTCAACAAAAAGCTTTTGGTATTGAAGCAATACATTCTAAAATAGTTGGCGAAGAAGTTCATCATGCCCATGTTTGGATATACCCTAACCCACACTCACCACACGGAGATCCTCAAGACTTTGAAGGAAATAAACAAAAGATACTCGCTGAGCTTAAATAAAAACAGACATACAAAAACCGCTTTCGCGGTTTTTGTTTTGATAATAAATTACATTGGTTAAGAGATTGAATTTGATTTTAAGGCTTCTATTCCAGGCAATGTTTCATTTGCCAAGAAATCGAGCGTTGCACCACCACCAGTAGATACAAAGCTTAGCTTATCTTCAATACCCAGTTCTGCTATTGCAGCCAGGGTATCCCCACCACCTACCACTGATTGAGCTCCACTATCTGCAATCATTGTTGCAAGATCGAGCGTTGGTTGTTTATACCCATCTTGATAGAGTCCAAGTGGGCCATTCCATAACACAGAACGAGAAGCATTAATTTTCTTTTTTAATGCAGCCATTGTTTCGGGGCCTGCATCCATGATTGAATCTTCTGGACTCAAATCATCGACACGCTTAACGCTACGAATGCCATCCTTCACTACCACCACATCGATAGGAAGCATGAGCTTCGGAGAATTAAAATAGCGCTTTAAATTGTAGTCTTGTTGAGAGACTGTTGAGAGTCCAATTTCCTTACCCTGCTCTTTGAAAAAATTATTTGAGAGCGCACCACCTACAAACACTGTGTCTGCAGACTCCATAAACTTTTCAATAAGCGGGATCTTGGTCTCAAACTTAGCGCCCCCTAAAATAAATAGGAACGGTCTCTGAGGGTGAAAAGCAACACTCAGATTTTTAACCTCTTCGTCGAATAAGAGGCCTGCATAGCTTGGCAAGAAACCAGTAATTGCCGCGACTGATGCATGTTTTCGATGAGATACAGAAAACGCTTCATTTACATAGATGTCGGCTAATGACGCTAACTCTTGTGCAAATTCAGCAGAATTCTTCTTTTCTCCTTCGTGTAAGCGAAGGTTCTCAAGAAGCACAACGTCACCATTATTCATACGTGCAATATGCTCCATTGCTGTACGATAATTTTTTATAAACACTACAGGGTGACCTTGTTTTTCTAAATAGCGAGCAATAGGTTCGAGTGAATCCTCACTGTTCCCTGGCCCTTCTATATGGCTCACGATGATTGTTTTTGCACCGCGTGTACGAAGCCACTTAAGCGTCGGCAAAGATTTTCTGATGCGGAAATCGTCCGCAACAGCTCCGTGTTCGATAGGCACGTTAAGATCAAGGCGAAGTAATACCTTTACCCCATCTATATGTGCTATGTCTCGAATGGTTTTCATATCGTTACCGTACGCGCTATTATTATTTTGATAATGCTTCTACCACCTTAAGCAATTCTACAAACCCAGGTGGATTTATACTCTCCCTTCCTACAAGGAGTCCATCGACTTTTCCAAGATCCACAATCTCGCCGGCATTTTTAAAGTTCACAGAACCGCCGTAGAGAACTGGAATCTTAAGCGCTTTATCTTGTCCAAAAATATCAGACAAAGTTTTGCGCACAAATATTGTTGTTTCCAATATGTTTGCTGGAGTCATTGCTTCTTTGGCTCCAATTGCCCATACTGGTTCATACGCAACAATAATCTTATGAGCGTCTTTTCGCTCAATTCCCGAAAGAGAATGTCGAATCTGGAGGCGTAACTCCTCCATATACAATCCTTCTGAATCGTGGGTTTTCTCACCCACACAAAGGACTGGTGACACACCTGCTTCGAGTGCACGAGCAACTTTTCGAGAGATTGACTCATCTGTCTCGCCCATTGCTCGACGTTCTGAATGGCCAATAATGACATACGCAGCACCACTATCGCGCAACATATTGGCACTTACCTCACCGGTGTATGAACCCTGAACCTCTGGTGCTACGTCCTGCGCACCAAGCGCTACCAGTGATGTACCCTTTCCCGCCACCAAAGGCATATAGACGAATGGAGGGCACAACACCACGGACGTACGAGCAAGCTTTGTTGCTGCTTTTTTAACTGCAGCAATAATTCGCTGTGCTTCAACTTTCGTATCAGGATTCATTTTCCAATTACCGATGATCAGTTTTTTCATATCAGAATTTACTCACATTAATACTTTATTATTTCTTAAGCATTGCGAGCACCCCTTCTGCAATGACTGACAACCCTGGCAAAACACTTGCTGTAAGTAATGACTGCGCAGCAGAGAGGCTGTTTGCAGTTTGTTCTACAGCAACACGATCAATTGCAACTTGTGCAACCTTTTCTTGTGAAGTAGTCTTACTCAATATTTTATCTTGAGTTACATCAAGAGTCATTGGAGCTGTTGGCTTAACTACAATAACTGGTGACACACTTGTCATACTCTTCTGAAAGTTGAAACCTTCAATAGCTAAGCGCATGAAGTAGTGACCGTTCATAGTTAACTGTGAACCCGCTGCTGCCACAGTAATATAACAAGTCATTGTCTTGCCCGGCTTAAGTACATCAAATTTTGTTGAATAAAGAGTATCCCCTTCGCACTCATGTCGCACACTTACAAATCCACCCTTAAAGTCTGCTGGATTGAAAGTCTTTATATCACCTTCATTACTACTTCGACTTACTTTAATATTTGAGAAATCTTTGTATACCTTTGAGAAATATACAGGCACACTATCATTGTTAGTAAAATTTACTTTGTATGAAACAGAAACTGTTTCTGGTCCTGTTGTTTGACCTTCATATCCATAGTAGAACGTCGGCTTACCAATAACACGTGTACTTACTAAAGACTGAGCTGTCATCAAGAACTTATTTGATATTGCTGTAACACCTGAAGCAATATCCTTTATTCGAATTCTAAAAACATCTTCATCGGTCTTCTTTGGATCAAGAATAAAACCAAAGCTTCCTGAATTTGTTTTTGAATCAATTCTTTCAAACTGAACCACTGATCGATCTTTCATATCAATGAGCTCAGCAATCATTCCCTTTTGTGGAGCAACCTTTGTTTTCCACTCCACTTTAACGTCGGCATTGCGAGGATACTCACTCTTATCTGTCTTAACAGAAAGAATAGCCTGAGACACAGCTTTTGTTGTTGTAGCTGTTGGAGTTGTTGTGGCTGAGCCGGTTGATGTAGCAGTTGTTGTTGCTGGAACCCCTGCTCCCATTAAACGAAAGATAGCATTGTATGAAGCGGCGGTTTGAGCTGCTTCAGCTTCAATCTCTCTTTCATAGGCACCAATTCCGTAACCTGCATAGAAAACAAGAATAAGCGCAACAGAGAGCGCCCATCCTTCTAACATCTTTTTAACAACTGGATGATCGTGATTCATAAAAAAATAAAACTTATGTGGTTAATAAAGCACAAACACAACATCAAACCGCACAACACCAAACAAAAACAAATGGAACGCCTTCGCGTCCCATTTGGTAGTTTTCTCTTAGTCATCATTATACTCCCCTCCTTACTTCACACAAGTTGAGTTATCCACATTAACTTACTTAACCTCTTCCCAGGAGATAATACTGTACTGGTCGGTTGTTAGCGGGAAGCTTGGTGGTGGGGCATACAATAGGTTTGCATCATATATAATGTTTCGAATATCATAGCCAGTTCCATCAGTATACGAGAAACCGTATCGCTTATTACTTGCTATCATTCCGTAGAGAGTAATGACATCTCTGTCATGATACCCTTGGCAACTTGAATTTCCTGATCCTGAATTTTGATAGTAATATCGGCCGACTCGACCATTTTGAGCAATAAGGGCTGCGTCTACGCGTAAATCATCTTCACTGCGTAGGCCTGCATTAATATTGTTTTGTGCGACTAGTGCGACCACATCTCGCCCATCGTAATTGGTATAGAGCAAATCATTATTAATTGTAATTGATCGATATGTCGATGAATTAATCGGGAATCGAGCTGCGACAATTGTCACACGTGCTGTATTAATTTGACCTTCGACCCACACATGATCTTCAAGAAAGATGATTCCATTTGCAGGAAAAGCATAGTTTCCTAAAAGTGTCTGGGTATTTACTGACCAACTACCCCACCCCGATCCTGAGGGCTCACTTGATTGCTTTGTGCAATTACTACCCATTGATACAAGAGTGTTTACTCGATACAAATCAAACGTATCATTTGTTTTAAGAACCACTCTATACCCTTGCGAACCTGAAGAAGCAAAGTACCTACCATTTGCTTGAGCATCTGCTTTCATTTGTGCAAGATCAGTCGTAAGACCTACGAAATCAGATTCAGGTAATGGGAACTGTCTACCTGCCATAAAAACATCGGGGCGATTTGGTACAGCAGCAGGTGGCGATGGATCAGTAGGACTATCTGTTGTATACACTCCAAATCTGAGGGGGCCAGGATTATCTGGATCACTGTACGAAGCAACCGAACTTGTAATTAAATTGTGTGCAATACCATCAAAACGAATTCCGTCATTGGAGTGAATTGGCCCAAAGACTTCGGTACCTGCTCCAAAACGCATAACGTCATTAGCAACTACAGCAAATTTCGCAAGCGAAGGAATAGCAAGCTGTGCTCGAATTGCACGAGCGACGCCTGGGTATGCATCAACGGTACCCGTAGCAACGATGGTTACCACGGTTGATCCTGTTGGTGGAGGTGTAATTGAAAGCGAGTACTGCCCAATTCGATTTCCATCTTTATCAGTAAAAGGAAAATTGTATGGCCCCGGTGTTGTTGTTCCATTCGTATAATCAGTTGGGGCGTGCGCTAAATGCCAGCGATAATAATCTATACCGGCTTCTGCAATATGGAACGCTTGTTCACGAGCAGATAGTTGTCGCGTTGCTGCAATAACAGTGCCAACCCAGCGAACCAAAGCAACTGTAATAATAATTGCAATTGTTCCGAATACGAGCACATTCACGAGTATTAAACCTTTTTTAAAGTTCATAAATATATTTTACAAGTTATCTTTCAAATTCCTAATGGAAACCTGTGTAGTATATGAACGTGGTACAGGTGAACGATTAGCATCGAGGTCGAGTAATAAATCAAAACGTACCAAACGAATTCGAGCAGTATCAATTGGATAGGTCATTGATGTACTTGTTCCAGCGTATGAAGAATCATAATAACGAAAAGCTGGTGACGTTGTTGGAGAAATTGTCGAAGCAAGAATAGTAAAGGTTTCTGTATTTGTAGGGTATGTAACCGGGTTCCCCGTTGGCTGAATAACCCCCTTTCGCAATTCTTTGCCTACAATAAAATATCGCACGCGCTCGCGCTGAACATCGGTATCAATGTCAGCATAAAAAACAATTGAAGAGGTTGCTGCACTTTCAATAACATATGAGCCATTACTACTTGGTGCAGCTTCACGCAGCTCTTTTGTCATAGTGCGCATAATGGAGCGGGCATCTTGCGCAGCAGTTGCAGAACCTCTGAGTACTGAACCTAAGAAAAAAACATCCCTTTGAAAAGAACCGACAACAATAACAAGGATCGACAATACCGCAACTGCAACTAAGATTTCAACCAAAGAAAAACCTTGCTTTGTTAAAGACTTTTTCTGTACTCTTATTTTCCTTTCATTTGCATATTGTATTTTCATCGAGGTTAATTATGGGCCGAGAATTACCTTAGTTTCACTCCAACCAGTACCCACAGTTACACTTGTAACATAATCAGTAAACCCAGGTTTTGATACCGTAAGTGTATATGTTCCTGCTGGAATACTTGAGAAAATAACTTGTCCCGGAGGAATACATGATGAGGTGGCCGTAAATGAAACGTCTGAAATTAATGGAGTAACAGTAGTACTTGCCGTATTCATAATGAGCTTATACCTAAAGTATCTATCATTAGTGTGTACTGCATTAATTGGAGTGTCGGAAACACTGTAGTACGAACCAGTTGCTCCATCAGGACCGCGGTATGTCCACGTAGTAGTTGCTGTTGAACTTGTGGCAGAAGCAATCTGAAACATAATTGCATTAGGACCAGTACTTGGCTGCTGATCCGCCGGTGTCCACACAAGCTGATTAAATACACTTGCTGAACCTAGATCAAACACTGACGATTCAATAGATCCACTACTTGCATACGTTCCTAAAGTTGATTTTAGTTTAATTTCTCCCTGAGAACTATAATCTATATTTCCATCTGAAGAATAAAATTCTGTTTCATCAAGCAAATTAAGTTGGCCACCTCCCCCGCTCCAATCAGTTTGTGAATATGAACCACGACCAGTAATTTTAGTTGAATCATATGAACCACCACTAAGAGTTACCTCTGCATCAGCAAGAGGTAATAATGTATTTGAATCGCGAACAGACACAAGTAGCGATGGTGTATTCTTTGTTTGCAAAACAACCGAGACGTTCTGTGTAGTATTAGGGTTAACGGCGACAGCATTTAGTGGACTCACTCCAGCAATTTGATATGAACCTGAAGATGTTGTAAATGAATAAGCATCCCACTCAATATCGGATAATGTGTATGCCCCGCTACCATTAGTAGTTAATGAATGAACATTCTTAACTACCCCTGCACCAATAAGCTTATCGCCTGTGAGAGTAAGTGGTACTCCCGAAATTGGTGAGCAAGCATTATTCATTGTTGATATAGCCAAAGAACTTAAGCGATCAATAACAAAACTTACTTGAGTCACTTGCTGAAGAGCTACCGTTGCATGAGGTTTTGAAGGACTTGGATTCCCTACTGCTCCTGGAGTATATGTTCTATCGGTAGAATATCCACTCTTTGAAACAGTAATTTCATAGGCACTATTACCTGGAGGAACATCAACAAGCTGAAGCATGCCGTTTACACCAGTTGTGTCATTAATAGTAATCGTAGAAGTTCCTTGTCTATTCACCACCTGAACGTTAGCTCCGGAAACGGGCTGGCCATTAGCATCAAAAACTCTAATAAAAAGAGCACCATTAGTTGAAGCTGTTTCCAAACTCTTAGGAGCGACATGAGTTGTTAATTCAATTGGTGCAAACTTCTCACATGAAGGACATTCAATGCGAACTTCAACAACCTTATTGTCAGCTGGTGAGGTATCATTTGGTATTCCGCCAATCGTTCCATCAAAAGCCTGATCAATATTTCGAACCGTGGTTATAACATTAAATGTCATACCTCCGCGCACAAGAGTTTGTGTATATGGAATATCACCTGCAGGAACACTGCCTACCACACCCACGCGCGAATATGGCAGATTGCGAATAATTTCAAACTGCTCATTCACCAAGTTGAGCGCAGCAGTCTTTTGCTGAGCATATGCAACCATTTTAAAAACTCCAAGGTAAGCATTGTATGCAGCAAGAGAAATAACCAAAAATACAGCAGTACCGACAAGAACTTCTATTGAAGAAAATCCTTGTGATCCTTTTTGTACTTTAGTTGGTAATTTCAACATAAATATTATTAGTGATGCCGTTACTGCCGTATATTAAATTGCACTTGTAAGTGAATACATTGGCGATATCATTGATAGAGCAAAGAATCCTACAGCGGCACCAATAATCACCATGAGGAAAGGTTCGATAATTGTCGACATATCTTTTGTCCTTTGCTCAACATCTTCTTCGTAATATTTTGCTACTCCCAAAAGCATTTCCCCCATCTTTCCAGTTTCTTCACCCACACTCATCATTTCTCCAAGAAAGACTGGGTAGATTTCTTTGTGTGAAATAAAAAACTCAGACATTGGCGAACCTTTTTTAATCTTCTCTCCTGTTTCTTCGAGCACCTTTTTATAGTGGTAATTTTGCAGCACGTCGCCCGTGATGCGAACAGATTCAACAACATCAACACCAGAAGTTAAAAGTGAAGAAAGAGTTCGGGCTGTTCGAGCTGTATTTACTTCGCGAACAATTTCACCGATAACAGGGATTTTAAGGAATACCCAGTCAAAAAACTTTTTTCCTTGTAATGTTCGTGTCCAAGAATATACAAGCCCAGCAAAAACAATGAATACAAACAGTGTTAGGATTCCGTGATTGCGGAATAGATCACTCACAAAAATAATAAACTTTGTCGAAGCTGGAAGCTCAACTTTAAGTTCAATAAATGTTTTTGTAAGTGTTGGCACAATGTACGTCAACATCAAAACTCCAATGATAATCATTACCGAGAAAATAATTCCTGGGTACATAAGTGCACCACGAACTTTTCTTTGTAGTGTGTACATGCGGTCCATTTGCAAAGCAACTAATTTAAATGCTTGTGCTAAAGTACCACTTTGCTCCCCAGCTTTGACCATCGAAATAAACAAATGTGAAAACACTTTTGGGTGAGCAGCCATTGCATCAGAAAAAGTTGTACCCTGACTAATACGGGTAATGAGATCGGTAATAACTACCTGGAGCTTTTTATTTGATGTCTGGCGTTCGAGCACGGACAATGCGCGAGAAACTGATAGTCCGGCCTCAATCATTGATCCTAGATTTCGAGCAAAAGCAATTTTTTCAGGAGTCTTAACATTATTAAGAAATGAAGGTAGACTCATTGAAAAATTTGAAGACTTTTTTTCTTTAACCAAAATCACTTCAAGCCCTTCCTCTTTGAGAACTTTATAAATCTCGAATTTATCATGAGCTTCACGCTCACCTGCAACCTCGGCTTTGGTTTCGATATTTCGTGCTTTATATGTGTAGAGGGGCATATTTTTTACTTATTCTGATATTACGCGGAGAACTTCTTCAATCGTTGTTAAACCTTGCACTGCTTGGAATATTCCATCTTCAAACATTGTTATCATTCCTTCTTTTTTTGCTTGAGCTTCGATTTCGGCAGTCGTTGCACCCTTCATAATGAGATCTTTGATTGTAGGACTCATTTTAAGCACTTCGTGAATTCCAATTCGTCCCGAGAATCCATCACTACCTTCTTTTTTGGCTGGTTTCCAGAATGGAATCTTTTCCCATGTGGCATTTTTCTCTACAATTTTTTCTTCTTTAAGAGTCTTGAGCACCGATTCAAGATCAATGGTTTTTTCTAGCTGTGATAATTCAGCTTTAGAAAGAAAATACTTTTCTTTTGCATCAGTGAGCTTTCGCACAAGTCTTTGAGCAACAACAATGTTAAGTGTTGACACGAGCAAAAATGGCTCAATCTTCATATCCATCAAACGAGGAATAGCACCCGCAGCAGAGTTTGTGTGCAAAGTAGAAAGCACAAGGTGACCCGTAAGAGCAGCGTTAACAGCAAGAGAAGCGGTTTCATTGTCGCGAATTTCTCCTACCATAATAATGTCAGGATCCTGACGCACAAGCGTTCGCAATCCAACTGCAAAAGAGAAACCAATTTCAGGTTTTACTTGCGTTTGATTAATTCGCTTCATTTGATATTCAACAGGGTCTTCGATGGTAGAAATGTTTACATCGGGAGTATTAAGAATATCGAGCACAGTATAGAGGGTTGTTGTCTTTCCTGATCCAGTTGGACCTGTCGTAAGAATCATTCCCGTTGAAAGAGTTGTAGCGTGGTGGAGTCTTTCTAACCCTTCCCCATGAAAACCTAAACCTTCGAGTGTAAAACCAGAAACGTTTTCGCGGAGCAAACGCATTACAGTTTTTTCACCATAGTATGTTGGCAAAATCGACACACGGAATGAAACCTTTTCATTCGTCATGTCCACCTTAAAACGACCGTCCTGTGGCAAACGCTTTTCATCGAGTTTAAGATTCGACAAAACTTTAATACGAGCAGTAATCGATGGCTCAGCACTGCGGGGTAAAACCATGGCATCGCGAAGCAAGCCGTCAATACGATAGCGAACCAAAAGCTGATCTTCCATTGGTTCAATATGAATATCCGAAGCATTTTGCAAAATTGCATGCTTAAGAAGTGTGTCGACAATGCGAACCACGGGAAGATCTTCTGCAATTTTCTTAAGGTCTTCACCAGAAACATTTTCCTGCCCTTCACTTTCAGCAATCATTTTAAGTGAAGCAGTTTCTTTCTGAATCAAGTCGCCGAATTCAGCCTTAAGACTCTTTTGGTATTGAACAATAGCACTCTTAACTGACTCAGTATCAGTAAGTCGCGCAACAATTTTAAGGTGAACCTTTTTCTTTACGAAATCAATTGCTGACAAGTCGTCAACATCGAGCATTGCAACTTCGAGAGTGTCTTCAGACTTTTTAAAAGCCACAATATTATGATTTCGAGCAACAGGCTCAGGAATCATTGAAAGTGTTTCAAATGGAATCTTTTTATTCTTGAGGTCAACAAAAGGAATGCCGAGCACATACGCTTGCATTCGACGAAGATTATCCTCGGTAATTTTGCCGTTGTTTACAAGAATTTCACCAATTCTTACATTCTTTTTTTCTGCCTCTTTAGCAGCGGCATCCAAATCTGCCTTTGAGACCAGGTTCGAGTCTAGAATGAACTTTTTTAGTTGGGTATCTTCGATGAACATAGCGAGGAATATTTACTTAATTATACCGCGATAATTCAGCAAAAGTAGTATAAAAGTGGGTATAACTAATACATCGCCTTATGCTTTGGGTGGACCGTGCTTGTTGTGTGCTCACAACAGCACTGTACCTGCAATGTGGTGTGTATTTTGTAGGGGAATTATCGGAGGGCGCGTAGGTGGCAAAAGTGACTCTTTGCAGTGTTGGGTGTACCTCATGCAATGTGGTGTGTATTTTGAGGGGGAATTATCGGAGGGCGCGTAGGTGGCAAAAGTGACTCTTTGCAGTGTTGGGTGTACCTCATGCAATGTGGTGTGTATTTTGAGGGGGAATTATCGGAGGGCGCGTAGGCGCCCGAGATATAATACCGCTCTGAGCACAGAGCGAGTATGGTCACCCTCAAAATACACACCACATTGCATTTGACATCTCCCCCTTCTTGATACATACTCTACTACGTAATGGTTCGCTTAACGGCGAGCTTATTTTTTAGGAAAATTTACAAAATAGCTCAACAAAGCCATATAGTGGCAAGAGCATAACTCACAACTAAATATGTTTGACCTTAAAGTAATAAATTCAGTTCTTGATCAACTCCAAGAGGAGCGCGGTATTCCCCGTGAAAAAATGCTCGAGGCTATTCAAATGGCCCTTGCAACAGCGTACAAAAAAGAATTTGGCAAAAAAGGCCAGATTGTTCGCTGTGTTTTTGACCTTGATTCAGGAAAAACTGAGTTTTACCAAGTAAAAATCGTCGTTGACCGCTCAAAGGTCATTATGGAAGGCGATGAAGAAGCCGAGCAAGACCTCAGCACAACAGCCGAAGAGGATATTAAGGTTCGATTTAACCCAGAACATCATATTCTTATTGAAGACGCTCGCATTATTAAGAAAGATGCCAATGTTGACGATGAAATCGTATTCCCTCTTGAGCAAAAGGATAATTATGGCCGAATTGCTGCTCAAACAGCTAAGCAAGTAATCATTCAGAAGATCCGTGAAGCTGAAAAAACATCAGTTTTGAGCGAATTTGGCGAAAAAGAAGGCGATATTATATCGGGAACAGTACAAAGAACAGAGCGTGGCAATATATTCGTTGATTTGGGCCGTGCAGTAGGAATTCTTCCTTATGAAGAACAAATTCCTGGTGAGCGCTACAAGCAAGGGGAACGAATTCGGGCATATCTTTACTCTGTTGAGGAAAGTCCTAAGGGTATTATGCTTCGTCTTTCGCGATCACACCCGCAATTCCTTCATAAGCTCTTCGAAGTTGAAGCTCCAGAAATTGCTCAGGGTATCGTAGAAATCAAGGCAATTGCTCGCGAAGCTGGTTCACGATCAAAAATCGCTGTTGCTACAACAGATAGCCATATTGATCCAACAGGTTCACTTATTGGACAGCGCGGCGTACGAGTTTCAACAGTTATGAGTGAACTCGGTGGCGAAAAGATCGATATTATTGAATGGAATGCTGATCCAGCAAAATTCATCGAGGAAGCCCTTTCCCCAGCAAAAATCGTATCAATTAAGCTTGATAAAGAAGAGAACAAAGCAACAGTCGTTGTGGATCAGGATCAACAGTCACTTGCAATTGGAAAAGGTGGCCAAAATGTTCGCCTTGCAGCAAAGCTTACAGGTTGGAAAATCGATATTCACGCAGAAGGTGACTCTCAAACAAAGGGTGCAGACAGTGATTCTGAGGTAGAATAGTAGTATTAAAAACCTTATTTATAGCCAAATAATATGAATTTACTTCATGATATTGCTCCAGGAAAGCCAGAAGCAATCAATGTAATTATTGAAATCAATAAAGGTGCAAAGAATAAGTACGAAATCGACAAAGAAACAGGTATTATTGCCCTTGACCGTGTAGCTCACACAGCTCAGGACTTCCCTTTCGATTACGGCTTTATTCCTCAGACACTTTGGGATGATGGTGATGCGGTGGACGTTGTTCTTTTAACAACATACCCCCTTATTCCTGGAATCCTTGTTCGAGCACGACCAATTGCCATCATGAGCATGATTGATTCAGGCGATCGCGACGATAAAATCATTGCTGTACCAAAAGATGATCCTCGCTGGGCAGATACTAAGGATTTAAAGGATATTAACGCTCATACCCTCAAAGAAATCGAGCATTTCTACTCAACATATAAGAAACTTCAGAATAAAGTTGTAGAAGTTACAGGTTTTAAGGGTCAGAAAGAGGCAGTAGAAGCTTTTGAACGAGGTCAGAAACTTTACAAAGAAGCAAAAGCTGCAAAGTAAACGTTTCTCTATTAAAAGTTATTCACAAAAGGCGCCGTTTGGCGCTTTTTGCATGTACAAAACACGGTATACTTATTGTGTTATCCATTTACTATATAAGATATGTCAATTTCATTACAAAAACATCACCGTGCAACAAGTTTGGCCATTGCCTGCACAATGGTTTTCGTTGCAGCATTAAGTCTTACCACCTTTTCTCGCGCAGAAGCACAAACTGATACAGAGCCAACCCTCTTAATCGAAGAAACGCCAACAAACACATCAAGTAGTAACGAAAACTCAACGGCTAAACCTGAGCGTGATGCACGTGGCCCAATTAAAGAATTGCGCTCAAATATCGAAGAACGCCGTGAAATCAACAAGGATATTCGAAATAAAATCCTTGAAGATAGAAAACTTGCTGAAGAACAAGCAAAAGATGCTCGAAAGGGTGCTCTCGAAGCAATAAGACTTGACCGAAAGGATGGTATAGCCGAAATTCGTCGTGATATACCAACATCTTCACGTGAGCGAGGTGAAGCAATTAAGGAACTCAGAGAAAAACAGAAGGATGCTCGACAAGAAGTTCGTGCAACCTATAAAAAAGAGGAGTTTGCAGCTCGAAAGACAGCTCTCATAGCTCGACTTAACCAGGTTCTTAGTCAACTCGTTGCTGCATATACAAAAGTATCAGCTCGAGTAGACGAAGCAGAAAAAGCTGGTAAAGATGTAGGTTATGTACCAGCACTCCTCGATGAAGCGGCAGACAAGATCGATGCTGCAAAAGTTGCCGTAACCGAACTCACAAATTACACTCCAAGTTCAGACGAAACAACATCCTCAACAGACATCAATGCTGAAAAGGCTCGCGAGGTTGGAGAGAATGCGATTGCAGCAGTTAAAGACGCTCATGCTGCCCTCAAAAAAGCTATTACAACTCTTGTTTCTCTTGTAAAAGCAAAGGCACCGGCACCAACTACTCCTAGTGCACCGGTAGCGGCACCAGCAACAGCTGCTCCATCAGCAGTAAGTGCAGAAAGTACAAACTAAATAAAATTTTCTAAAATTATGGAACCAAACACAACAATTCCACCTGTACAAAAACAAGAGCCTGTTGCACAAAAGCCTCTTGAAAATACAGCTGGCACAACAACGCACTCTCACGAATCAATCGGGCCAATTGTAGGATCACTCATTATTGTCATCCTCCTCATCGTTGCAGCTCTCTATATCTGGGCACAGAAAGTGTCAGATGAAGAAGTAACACCCGAGGCTCCAGCCGCATCTGTAGTTGTTGAAGAAAAACTATCTCCAGAACAAACAACTGCAGTACAAGAAACTGGTCTTGATATCCAAGTAGACGAGCTTGAAGACCTCAACTTCTAACTAAGTTAGTTTCAAAAAAAAACAGAATGGCGCTCTCAAGCGCTTTTTTGTTGCATAAAACTTGCAATATTGGCCATGTCCTTGTAGACTGCGACAATATGACACAACGCCAATACACAACAGCAACAGTGACAAAAATTCCTGGTTCACAAGTTGAAATTAAAGGAGTAATTGCCGCTTCAATTTTTGATACCTATAAAAAAGCAGCGCTCACATCAATCGGCAAAGAAATTTCTATTCCTGGATTCCGAAAAGGTGCTGTTCCTGAAAAAATGCTCATTTCAAAGATTGGTATGGGAACAATTCTTGAAGAAATGGCAGAAATTGCTTTGAGCAAAGCATATCCAGAAATTCTTATTACAGAAAAAATTGATGCTCTCGGCCGCCCAAAAATCACAATTACCAAGCTTGCCGAAGGTAATGACTTTGAATTTACCATAACAACTGCTGTTGTTCCCGAGGTCACCCTTCCCGACTACAAGAAAATAGCTAAAGCTATTACTGAAAAACCAATTACCCCAGAAGAAGTTACCGATGCAGAAGTTGAAAAGGTAATTAACTCACTCCGACGAGAAGTTGCTCACTCACATGTTCATGAGCATGGCGATGAGGATCATAGTCATGAAAATCAAGAGTCTCACGAAAAAGCAATTGATGGTGCAATGCCAGAATTTAATGATGAATTCGTAAAGTCACTTGGCAAATTCGAGTCAACAAAGGATTTTACCGATAAGCTCCGAGAGAATCTTGCAAAAGAAAAAGTAGAAAAGGCCGAGGAAAAGCGCCGCATTGAAATTGCTGACGCTCTACTTGAAGCAACAACCATCGATATTCCAGAGGTTCTTGTTGAAAGCGAAATATCACGAATTGAAATGCAATTTACAGATGATATTGCACGCATTGGTGCAACAATGGATGAATATCTTGAGCACATCAATAAAACTCTCGAGGATTTGCGCAAAGACTGGAAACCTTCAGCCGAGAAAAAAGCAAAGCTACAAATTATCCTTAACAATATTGCTAACGCAGAAAAAGTTAAGATTCCTGAAGCAACAATTGCTGAGCATGTAGAACGAATCACAAAAACATATAAAGACGCCGACAAAGAACGAGCTTGGATCTTTGCAGAAACATATCTTACTAACGAAAAGGTATTCGAACTATTGAGCGAGAATAAGTAGAGAAAGAAAAGCAATTGCAGCCGTTTCGGTTCGCAATACAGTTTTTCCTGAGGAGCGCACAAGCGCTCCTTTCTCTTGGAACATTTCAAGCTCATCAGGTGTCCAGCCACCTTCTGGGCCAATTGCCATACATAGTACTTTTTGTGACAATGAAGCATCATTTTGCTCAACGAAAGGCACACCCCGAGGCTCCCAAACAATACATGGAGCAGTTATACCATCAAAGATTTTCTCGAATTCAATTGGCTCATAAATTCGCGGAACAACTGTTCGCCCAGATTGTTCTGTTGCTTCAATAACGATCTTTTTAAAACGCAACATATTAATGTCTTTCTTTTCTGAGCGCGCACTAATGACTGGAATTATTCGTGCAACTCCAAGCTCGGTTGCCTTTTGAGCAATAACCTCAAAAGTATCTTTTTTGGTTATTGCAACATACATATGGATTTCTCGCGCAGCTTCCCTGTCAGGGCTTTGTCTATCCTGAAGAACTAAACGAGCCTCTTTTGAATCTAAATAAGAGAACTGTGCTGTACACTCAAAGCCCGATCCATCAAAAATAATGATGGTATCCCCTGGAATAAAACGAAAAACTTTTTTCCATTGGTGTAAATGCTCAGGATAATTAACAACAAGTACAGGAGCTTGAGGTAAAGGTTCGGGAATATAGAAACGGTGAAGACGCATGCTCTTAGTATACGAGGACTTTACTGTTTCAACAATGTGTCTATAATGTAGCTATGTCTATTCTTATACCAACAGTTATTGAAAAATCGCCTCAAGGGGAGCGCGCTTTCGATATTTATTCACGATTACTTAAGGATAACGTGGTCTTTTTGGGCGGAGTGATTGATGACCATACAGCAAATATCATCATAGCCCAGCTACTTTTCTTGCAGTCAGAAGACCCAAAACGAGAGATTTCACTCTATGTTAACTCGCCAGGTGGCTCAGTTACAGCAGGTTTGGCCATCATCGACACGATGAATCACATTAAAAACGATGTTTCTACAGTCTGCGTCGGTATGGCTGCATCTATGGGAGCTGTTATTTTATCAGCAGGAACACCAGGAAAACGCTTTATCCTACCAAATGCCGAGGTAATGATTCACCAGCCACTCGGCGGAATCGAAGGTCAGGCTTCTGATATTGAAATTACTGCAAAGCACATCATTAATACTCGTTCTCGAATTAATAAAATCTTGGCAAAAAATACCGGTCAGAGCCTAGCTCAGATTGAAAAGGATGTCGACCGAGACTTCTTTATGGGAGCCGAAGATGCCAAAAAGTACGGAATTGTAGACAAAATCATATAAGTGTTATACGATAAAAGCGTTATTCATTAGAAAAAACGCTTTTTTCGTTGCTTAACTCTGTAATTCTGTAATCCTGGCTTACCTCCTGACGGTCTGAATATCCAAAACACAAACTGTAGGCCAACTCCCAACACGACAAAGTACGAAAAAGCACCAATTATATGTCACTGAAACTTATTGCCTTATTATTAGGGCTTTCAGGCATACTTGGTGTAATTCTTGGTTATTTTTTACGCTACATCATTTCCCTCGGAAAAAAGGGTTCTGTGGAGCTTGAAATTAAAGAACTTCTTCTTGGTGCAAAGGAAGAAGCAAAGAACATCACCGCAACTGCCGAAGAGAAAGCTCGAAGTGTGCTCGAGAGTGCCCGTGCCGAAATCCGTGAAAAAGAGGAGATCCTTAAAAATTCCGAAGCTCGCCTTCTCAAAAAAGAAGATGCTCTTGAAGCTCGAAGCAAAGGGCTTGATGCAGAAGTAGCTCAGGTAAAAGCAAAGATCGAAGAGGTTAAACAGCTCAAAGAGTCTGCTCAAAAATTAATTGCTGAACAAACGCAAACACTCGAAAAGATCGCTTCCCTTTCGCAAGCTGAGGCTCGAGCTGAGCTCATTAAAACCATAGAAAAGAATGCTGCCGATGACTTGCTTGTTCGCATGCAAAAGCTCGATATTGAAGGTGAAGACAGACTCGAACGCAAAGCGCAAGATATTCTAGCTGTTTCGATTCAGCGCCTTGCAAATTCGGTCGCTCAAGACTTAATGTCGACGGTGGTAAGTATTCCTAACGACGATATTAAGGGCAAAATTATTGGCAAAGAAGGTCGTAACATTAAAGCATTTGAACGCGCAACGGGTACCGAAGTTCTTGTTGATGATACGCCAGGTGCTGTAACCATTTCTTCATTTGATCCAGTTCGTCGACAAATTGCTCGTGAAGCACTCGAAGAGCTCGTAAAAGATGGTCGCATACAACCAGCGAAGATTGAAAAGGTTGTTGAAAAAGCAACTCAAGACATCAATCGCATTATTAAAGAAAAGGGCGAACAAGCTATATATGAAGCGGGTATTATAGGACTTGATCCACGCTTAGTGCTCATTCTTGGCCGATTACATTTTCGAACAAGTTATGGGCAAAATGTTTTGCAACACTCTATTGAAATGGCTCACATTGCTGGCATGATTGCAGCAGAAATCGGTGCAAATGTCATGGTTGCAAAGACTGGTGCCCTGCTCCACGATATTGGAAAAGCACTCGACCATGAAGTGACAGGAACTCACGTAGAAATTGGCCGCAAGATTCTGCAAAAATTTGGTGTTGCTGAAGATATTGTTAAAGCAATGCAAGCACACCATGAGGAATATCCTTATGAAACTGTTGAATCAAGAATCGTACAGACTGCCGATGCAATTTCAGGTTCACGCCCAGGTGCTCGCCGCGATAGTATAGAAAACTACATTAAGCGCCTTACCGATCTTGAAAACATTGCCAATTCATTCAAGGGTGTCGAAAAAGCATATGCGCTTCAAGCTGGTCGCGAAATCCGTATCTTTGTTACCCCAGAAACTGTTACCGATATTGAAGCTAAAAATCTAGCACGCAATATTGCTCTGCGAGTAGAAAAAGAGTTAAAGTTCCCTGGAGAGATAAAAGTGAATGTGATTCGCGAAACTCGTGCAATTGAATTTGCTCGTTAATAGCAATTAAAAAAGTAGCCGAAAAATTGACCAACACAAATTTGTAGTGTTGGTCAATTTTGTTTTATGATTTGTGGCTGAATAAAGCCCTATTGCTTTACTCGCTAGCTATATTATAATTACACGCGAGAGGTTAAGTAGGCTCGTGCGTCGCGAGCGACATTACAAATAGCATGCGGGAGACGCGCCGCACATACAAAGTATGAATAAGCAGGCAATTGTAGATGCAGTACATCAGGTTCTTGGTAGCACAAAGGTGCAAGCAGAACAGGCTGTAGAAGCAGTTATCAACTCAATCGTTGAAACTCTTAAGAAAGGAGAAGAAGTATCAATCGCTGGTATTGGTATCTTTTCAGTAAAGACACGAGCAGCACGAGAAGCTCGAAATCCTCGAACAGGAGAAGCTATTAAGGTTCCTGCTATGAAGGTTCCTAAGTTCCGAGCAGCTAAGGCTCTCAAGGACGCTGTAAAATAATACGAGCGTTTGAACTACAAAAAACCGCCAAATGGCGGTTTTTTGCTTGTTTACAATAACATTTAATCTTTGTGCGGGATGGGGGAATCGAACTCCCGACAACAGTTTGGAAAACTGTAGTTTTACCATTAAACTAATCCCGCAAATACTCACACCATAAAATATAGCATATCTGAAAAAATTGGCTAGATCCTACCCTCTTTTACCAATTTATCAGCAGTATCTTTTGCTATTTTAACCACATTGTCAAAATTGTCATTGTTCCCTACCCTGTTATTTCGCGTAAAATGACACGTTTGACACTCGTGGGTGATATAGTAGTCGCCATTTCTAAATTCAATGCGTATAGGCTTCATTAAACCGCCACAGGTGGCTTTTCTATCACCAGGCTGGATGTCTACATGCTTACTCCACAAACACATTGAACAATGGTTTGTGTAACCATTACCCTTTATTGGAGTATGACAATACTCACATTCAAAATCCTCAACATTTCTTTGAAAACCTTTAGTCTGCATTATGGTCGGAGCGCCGGGATTCGAACCCGGAGTCGCCTGTTCCCAAAACAGGAATGTTAGCCGTTACACTACGCTCCGTAACGAGACCAATGTACCATATATATCCTTATACCACAACATCTTTTAAGATTTTGAAGCTAAAAACCTCAAAATCCCTACGAATTGCAATGCAAATAGTTCCTACGCTCATTGAAATTTTTGATGCATCAATACGCTTTTCGCTGAGATAGTGCATTGCAACCTTGCGAATTTTACCTTGTTTTCGAGGTGTTATCTTTTCTTCAAGAAAGACCCACTGAAAAGACTTAGGTTCCCCTTCCCTTAAATATGCAGTCTTTACTTCAAAGAAAAGGATTATTCCGTTCTTTTCAGCAATAATATCAATTTCACCAACCTTCTTACGATAGTTGCGATCAAGGATGGTGTACCCCTGCTCTTTTATTAAGCGAGTTGCTATATTCTCACCAATTTGACCAATTTTCTTAATAGATACCCGTGAATCTAATTTTTTATTCTGTTTTTGAATTGTATTCATGCATACAGCATGACAAACCTACATTAAGAAAAGATGAAATGATCTTCAATTTTTCTTTAATTACTTTATGGCGCTTTAATGAGCTCAATAGATACAGTCATTTGTTTTCACGTGAAACGTTACATGTTTAACGAACAACGTAAATAAGCCACACTTTGTCGTTTAAGATCTGTATAAGCCAAAGTCTTTGACTTAGATATACACTTTTCCCCTGAGTTATCCACAATTTAAGGGGATAACTGTGTAAAAGTCTTCGGCCATAAAAGGCTTTTGTCGATAATGTGCAATATGTCTTTAGCCTTTACCGCAAGTGTCGTATAACTTAAACGTGCACAAATTACCGTTACACACCATGTAGCACACTAACAATAGTAACTATCGAGGGGTCGTATGTGCGGGTAGGGAGAATCGAACTCCCATCTCGTCCTTGGCAAGGACGTGTTCTACCACTAAACCATACCCGCATTATCAAACAGAACACCTTTTCACTTGCTTAAGAGTATACAATACTCTGCTAAAAAGCCAAGTAATGTATACATCTTGTGCTCCCGGAGGGATTCGAACCCCCAACAACGGTTCCGAAGACCGGTATGATATCCATTTCACCACGAGAGCAAACTGCGAACATACGTATACTACTCCAAAACTAGGTAAAAGTCCAAAGTTATTCTATAATTTACACATGAAACTCTCGGCGAACCTTGATCAATACGCATTCTCTATACCTCGCGAAGTTGCAATTACGGCCCAGATCCTTATTGGAGCAGGGTATGAGGCTTATCTCATTGGTGGCTGTACACGTGACCTCATACTCGGCAGAAAGCCAAAAGACTGGGATATTACAACAAATGCCACGCCAGAACAGATTATTTCTCTATTTCCAAAGACATTCTACGAAAACACCTTTGGTACAGTTGGAGTAGTTGATGAAAATACCCAAGATGAAACACTTAAGATCATTGAGGTTACTCCATACCGCACCGAAACTACCTATAGCGATTATCGTAGGCCAGACAGTGTAAGTTTTAGCACAAAACTCAGTGACGATATTGAAAGGCGAGACTTTACCGTAAATGCTGTAGCAATGGGCATAAAAGATGGAAAAATCACCGAAATCATTGACTTTTATAAAGGACAAGATGATATAAAGGACAAAGTATTACGTACCGTAGGGAAGCCCGAAGACCGTTTTAAAGAAGATGCTTTGCGCATGGTTAGAGCCGTGAGATTGGCTGCCGAACTAGGTTTCACGATTAACGCTGAAGCAGAAAAGGCCATTTTAGAGCATTCTGAATTACTCAAACACATTGCTATAGAGCGCATTCGTGATGAATTTAATAAGATTCTTATGAGTAGCTCTCCGCGAGAAGGCATTATCCGCTGTCAAAAGCTTGGTATTTTGCGTTATATCATACCGGAACTCGAGCAGGGTATAGGCATAGAACAGCGCGGAACGCATGAATATGACGTATATAACCACCTTCTTTATAGTCTTGAAGGTGCAGCAGGTAAGGGTTGGCCGCTCGATATTCGCTTAGCAGCTCTATTACACGACATTTCAAAGCCTGAAACCCGTCGTGTTTCGCATGAAACAGGCACATACACGTTTTACGGCCATGAAGTAGTTGGTTCACGTGTAACACAGAGAATCCTTGAAAGGATGCATTATCCGAAGAAAACTATTGAAAAGATAGTAAAATTGGTGCGCTGGCACATGTTTTTCACAGACACAGAGTCAATCACTCTATCAGCCGTACGCAGAATGATAGTAAATGTGGGTCGTGAAAACATTTGGGACCTTATGAATCTTCGCATTTGCGATCGAATAGGGACGGGAAGACCCAAGGAAGACCCATATCGCCTTCGCAAATATAAGGCTATGATCGAGGAAGCCTTGCATGACCCCGTTACCGTAGGAATGCTTAAAATTGATGGCACAACACTCATTAAAGAGCTTAATATACCTGCAGGACCCACAATTGGCCTTATTCTTAATGCTTTGCTTGAAGAAGTCATTGAAGACCCTCAGTTAAATACAAAAGAGTTTCTCATGAAACGCTCACAAGAGATGTTAAACATGAAACCTGAGCAACTTAAGGAACTTGCAGATAGGGGTAGAACTAAAAAAGAGGAGGTTGAAAAACAAGAAATAGATAAAATACGTTCAAAATATCACGTTTCCTAGCAAAAGCCCTAGAATAAGGGTTTTTTTGCTCTTTGTTTGTCATGAAACATACGGCTAATTGAAAAAACAACCAACAATAAACCGCGTTTTCATTTGCGGCCGAGGTTAAGTCGAGCTGCACGTGAAATACGCGGTTTGAGATGGAATCACCCAATCATTTGTGGCGAGGCCCTTGCTGTTGCTTTAAGAACTAATGGGAGACGTACTCCCTAAAAAAATATGCTTGTAAGCGAACGCAAGGTGCAATGCACCCAATTGAAAGGTGTTCCTAACTAACTTATGAGAAACTACCCCTCGTTTTATAAAAGAACAATGACTTTCCGCACCTTAAGGTTACACATTCTCGGTTCGTGTTACCTTGGTCTGAAATCATTATAGCAAGCATAAAAGACATGTAAAGGACATAATGTGGATAACTCATGCATTTGTCTTATATAAAAAAGTTATGTCTTTTATTTAGTAAAAACTAACCAACTTTTTTTATTTCAATTGCAATAGGACAGTGGTCAGAACCAAAGATATCACTATGTATTACAACGTTTTTTACAGACTCAACTAAAGAACGCGAAATGAAAAAATAATCGATTCTCCAACCAACATTTCTTTCACGCGCAGCTGTTTTCATATCCCAATATGTATACACATCGAGTGCTCGAGGATTCTTTTCTCTAAAAATATCCACATACCCATGGTCAATAACCTGATCGATCCACTCTCTTTCAATTGGCAAGAAACCGGTATTCTCTTTATTCTCTTTTGGTCGCGCCAAATCAATTTCTGTATGTGCAGTATTAACATCGCCACAGAACACAATTCCATAGCCTTTTTTCTTGAGCTTATCAATATACAGTAAAAAAGCATCGTAAAATCGAAGCTTATACTCTAATCTATGTTGGCCACCGCCACCATTAGGGAAATATGCTGTAATTACTACTATTTTTCCAAAAAAAGCAGCGAGCATGCGACCTTCTTGGTCAAACTCTTCAATACCCATGCCATAATCAACAGAATCTGGCTCTACTTTGCTATATATTGCAACACCACTATATCCCTTACGAACCTTGGAGTGATCAAAAAACGAATGGTAGCCTTGCGGATTTCGAACATTTTCTGGAAGCTGATCTGGATGAGCTTTTGTTTCTTGAAAACAGAAGACGTCAGCATTTTGCGCAAGTATCCAATCAAAACCACCTTTCTTTGCGTTTGCGCGCAAGCCATTAACGTTCCATGAGATAATTTTCATGCTGGCATCATAGCACATCTTACGAAGTCCTTGTATACTTCTAATATATTTAAACGTATGATCCACCACACAACTACGCGCAGACAGATTAATACAGAAAAGGTGACGGGCCTTCATCCCGAAGTTTGGGGTGATTTTAGTGATCTCGTTGGTGATGTTTCAAATATTTATGGCGATATTACAATTCACAAAATTCGGGGTGATGCCACAAAAATAAAGGGTGATATTTCTGGCCTTTCGGGCGATGTATCGAATATTAGCGGGGAAGTGACTCACGTAAGAGGCGATACGACTTTTGTTGCTGGTGACATTAGTGATCTTTCGGGTGATTTAAGTGGAATTCGCGGCGAAGTTACCAATATTTCAGGAAATGTAACCACACTTCGTGGCGACGTTACGAACGTTCGGGGCGATGTGAGTGATTTAATTGGTGATATTTCAAACCTTAAGGGAGATGTTTCTCACATAGAGGGAAATATTACAAATCTTAAAGGTGATGTTACCAATATTTTTGGGAATGTAACCAATCTTGAAGGGGATGCAAGCGGTGCTACTGGTAATGCAACAGGAATTGAAGGTGATGTAACGGGTATAACAGGGGATTTGCAGCAAATCGCTCTCAACAAATAGCTATTTTGAGTTATTTTCTCGGCTCTTACTGTGAAACTTCTTGTGAACATTTCGGAGTTCGCTGTCAGTAATATGGGTATAAATCTGTGTGGTTCCGATATTTGCATGGCCCAAAAGCATTTGTACTGAGCGAATATCTGCGCCATTTCTCAATAAATCAGTAGCAAAAGAGTGACGAATAACGTGAGGCGTCACTTTTTTTGATATTCCGGCTTTAATTGCATAAAATTTGATTATTCTTTCGACGGACCGTGGAGTAAGTCGCATTGATCCCGAATTCCGTGATTTTACTGAAGATTTTTGTGTCTTTGCTCCACTCTTTACTCCATTCTTTGCCCCATTACTATTCTTTCTTCTTTCATGTACGGGCAATTGCACAAACAGAGCATCGTCCATATCTTTTCGAGCATCTAAATACAGCCTTACTGACCTCTTTGCTGCATCAGAAAGAAAGACTACTCGAACTTTTTCGCCTTTTCCTCGAACAGGGAATTCATCGCGTGACAAATTTATATCTCTATGTAGGCCACAAAGCTCAGATACGCGCAAACCCGTTGAGAATAATAGCTCTAAAAGGGCAGTATCGCGTAATCCTTTCAATGTTGATGTTCCTGGCGCTTTCATCAAAGCTTCAAGATCTTCGTTAGAAATCAGATCAAGCGAGCGTTCGGGCACTTTTGCGAGCTCAATGCGCTCTGGAGGCACAGCTTTTATGCCTTGGCGAGCCAAATACTTAAGAAAAGAACGCAAAGCAATAAGATAATAGTTTTGAGTGCGTCGCTTAAGTGTTTCTTTGATTCCAGTACGCAATGTCCTTGCTTCTTGGCGGTTGAGCCATAAACGGTACTCTCGTATACCTGAATCTGTTATATCTTCTACGTTTTTTGCCCCTGAAAAGTCGATAAAACGTGATAAATAGTGCTCATAATTCATAACTGTACTGAGGCTGCGCCCCTTTTCAATTTCTACATATTCAAGAAACTGTCTTTTGAGTGCCTCTAGATTGTGCGACATAGTATTAGTATACCATTAGGTTCAGTTGGGGAATTTAGTTGCAAATAAAAAACATATGTGCTATTGTAGTGCCAACATGCTAACGACAAAGCAGAAGCAAAAAATCATAAAGACAGCAGCGATTCATGATACGGACACAGGTTCTCCTGAGGTTCAGGTTTCACTTCTTACAAAGAAGATTGATGAATTGGCGT
The DNA here is from genome assembly GCA_964529025.1 of uncultured Candidatus Saccharibacteria bacterium. Lineage (GTDB taxonomy): Bacteria > Patescibacteriota > Minisyncoccia > Phycocordibacterales > PALSA-1337 > CAZGUZ01. The sequence goes on along the minus strand of CAZGUZ010000003.1, from coordinate 58,541 downwards.
CTCACCTTAAAAAGCACAAGAAGGATAATCACTCACGACGTGGCCTTCTAGCAATGGTGGCAGACCGTCAAACTCACCTTAACTACCTTAAGAAGAAGAATCCAAAGCGATTCGCAGCTATTGCAAAGAAACTCGAGCTCAAGAAGTAGTTTCATCAAAAGACCGCTCAGCGGTTTTTTGTTTAATATGGTGTATACTTATTATGTATATAGAGTGAGTCTGTTTTTATATTAACAGTTTTAGTTCTTATTATTTGTTTACTGTGAGCTTTATCGTTAGTTTGTTGAGTTTTTTATAACGTTCGTATTTTTATATAAATTTATTATATGGCAATTATTAAACATAGAAACCAGCGTGTTGGTGTATTTATTGATGCACAAAATCTGTATCATAGTGCAAAAAACCTTTATCACGCAAAGGTAAATTTTGGACAGATCGTTAAAGATGCAGTAGCAGACCGCAACCTTATTCGAGCCGTAGCCTACGTAATCACCACCGAAGCAGGTGATGAAAAAGCATTTTTTGACGCTCTTACAAAAATGGGCATTGAGACTAAAACAAAAGATTTGCAAATCTTTGCAGGAGGCAATAAAAAGGCTGATTGGGATGTTGGTATGGCAGTAGATGCAATTAAGCTAGCCCCAAAGCTCGACGCTGTAATTCTTTTAACAGGAGATGGTGATTTTATTCCACTTGTAGAATACCTTAGAACCAATGAAGGCTGCCAAGTAGAAGTTGTTTCATTCGGGAAATCAACCTCAAGCAAACTCATTGAATCCGCTGATGACTTTATGAATCTTGATGACAATATCAATCCTTATCTCATTCGCAATAAAATGCGCCGAGGTGGACATTCACACCAAGACCGACAGTAGCATACGGTTCTCACAATATCGTGCTCTAATTACGTAGAATATTTTGCTATTCTGGGGGAAACTTGTACAAAAAAGCACTCGCAAGGTGGTAAACTATATGTATGAAACTTCAAGAATTCTCTACTACCCTTGGAGGCAAAGAAATTACCGTTCAGTTTACCGATCTTGCCGAACAAGCTCATGGCTCTTGTTTAATTAAATGCGAAAATACTGTAGTACTTGCTACTGCAGTCATGTCTGAGTCTATAAAAGAAGGGATAGATTTTGTGCCTCTCAGTGTTGAATACGAAGAAAAGTTTTATGCATCGGGCCAATTACTTGGTAGTCGCTATATTCGCCGCGAGGGTAGACCATCTGAAGGTGCAATTCTTTCGGGAAGAATTATAGATCGCACCATTAGGCCATTGTTTGATTCAAACCTCCGCAATGAGGTGCAGGTAATTATTACGGTACTTGCTCTTGGCAATACTGATCCTGATTATTTGGCTGTTCTTGGAGCCTCTTTAGCTTTAGGTACTTCGAAAATTCCATGGAATGGGCCTGTTTCGGCTGTGAGACTCAGTAATTTTGACGGCAAGAATAAGCTTATTGTTAACCCCCTTATCACTGAACAAAAAGAGACAGCACCAAACTTTGAGATTTTGGCATGCGGAATCCAAGATCGTATTTCAATGATTGAATTTGCAGGTAATCAAATTGCCGAGGATGTTGTTGCTTCAGCCCTTGAATCTGCACAAAAAGAAATTAATGCTCTCAATAAATTCCAAGTAGGCATCATAAAGAAAGTTGGTATAGAAAAGGCTGAAACAGAAAAAATTGCAATTCCAGAAGAGCTCGAAACGTTGTGGGGTCAAAAAATAGCTCCATCACTCGAGAAAACCCTCCTTACAACACAAGAAGGGGATGAGGCCCTCAGTACTATTCGATCGTTGTGGACGGACGCTATCGATGATCTTGATGAAACGCCCCATCCAACAATTTCAAGTAATTTTATAGAGAAGAAACTTGAAGAGTTTATTACAGACCAAGCACTCAACCATAAACGACGTGTTGATGGCAGAAGACTTGATGAAATACGCCCCATCTTTGCATCAGTTGGTGGCATTTCGCCTGTACTTCATGGTACTGGAACTTTTTACCGAGGAAAAACCCACATCCTCTCTGTATTAACTCTTGGTGGACCGAAAGAGTCTCAGATAATTGACGAAATAGAGCTTTCTGCAGAAAAGCGCTATATGCACCACTACAACTTTCCGCCATTTTCTACGGGAAGCACAGGCCGAGTTGGTGGAATTAACCGTCGCATGGTTGGTCATGGTGCCCTTGCTGAAAAAGCGCTTTTGCCAGTTTTGCCGTCACAAACAATCTTTCCTTATACTATTCGCGTAGTTTCTGAAGCACTTTCTTCGAATGGTTCTACATCAATGGCTTCTGTCTGCGGATCAACACTTGCACTTATGGATGGTGGCGTTCCGATTGCGGCCCCAGTTGCAGGAATTTCTATTGGTCTAGTTATGCAAGGTGATTCGTACGAACTTTTAACAGATATTCAAGGTCCAGAGGATCATTACGGTGACATGGATTTTAAGGTTGCCGGAACAGAGAAGGGAATCACTGCTATTCAACTTGATATTAAAGTGTCGGGTATTAGTGTTTCTATTCTTAAAGAAGCCCTAGAGCGCGCTCGTTCGGCCCGTGAGTCAATACTTGGAACAATGTCAAAAGCAATTGGTTCTCCAAGAAAAACTGTATCCGAGCACGCTCCACACATTGTTACAACGACAATTCCACAAGATAAAATTGGCTTACTCATTGGCCCTAGCGGAAAAACTATTAAAAAAATAATTGCTGATACTGGCTGTCTTTCTATTGATATCGACGACGACGGAAAAGTGTTTATCACAGGAAAGAGCGGTACAACAGAAAAAGCTCTTGAAACTGTTAAAGAGATGACTCGAGTTTTTGCAGTTGGCGATAGTCTTGAAGGTGAGGTTACAAAAATCACAACTTTTGGCATGTTCGTACGGCTTGATCCAAAAACAGAAGGTTTGGTACATGTGTCAGAAATTGCACCATTTCAAATTGACTCTATCTCCGACTATGTGAGTGTTGGCGACCGAGTACCTGTTATAATTAAAGAGATCGATGTGCGAAAGCGTCTTAACCTATCTATAAAAGCAGTTCACCCTGAGTTCTTTGATCAAAAGCATGAACAACGATCTGCAAAACAGCGTAAATAATCAAATTCCATCGGGTATGGCTGGTGGGACTAATCCTGGACTACAGCAAAAATCTGTAGATCCTTTTATGTTTCAGAAGGCTCTGCGAACATACGAACTCGATATGGCTGAAAGCCTTAAGCGCAAGAAAACTTCTGTTGCAACTATTGCAATTGCTGAGACGGTAAAAAAACAAGCAGAGAATCGTGTAGAAAAGCCAACTAACCCAACTGGCCAGACAGAAAAGCAACCTAACTTCGTTGGACAAACAGTAACAGGGCAAGGTGAGAGCGCAACGCAACAAGTAAATCGTTCGACAAATATCTTGGGCACAATTCTTAAGGTAGTACTTGTTTTTGCTCTTCTTGGTGGAGGGGGCTATGTACTTTATATGTATGGGTCAAAGTTTCTTGAGAGTAATAAAGTTATACAATCTACACAAACAACTACATTTAAGTTTGCAAGTATCCTACCAAATGCTGAGCAGCGTTCTTTTGCTACTAATTCGATTTCAGCCGGACAATTACGACCTACTCTGGTCTCGACCGTACAAAGTGCACCCCAAACAACAAAAATTGTAGAAATAATACCTACTCGTGGACAAAATGAAACCTTAACACGAATTCCCATCAAAGAACTCCTTGTAAGTCTCGAGCTTGATATACCCGAAAATGTTGTGAGAAACTTATTACCACAATATTTTATTGGATACACCACGGTTAATCAAAAAAATAGCCCTGTAATTATTCTTAAAAATAATTTTTTCCAAAATGCATATGCGGGAATGTTAGCTTGGGAAAGAACTATGTACCGCGATATTGGATCTTTTTTTGAAGGATCAGCTCCGGCTCAAATTCCACGAAATACAAACCTGCCACCAGCTACAACCTCTACAAGTTCAACAACTACAAGTACACGTGCTGCAACTAGTACCAGCAACGCAACAAGTACGCGCAGTACGACAGCCACAACAACAAAGCTGGCGACGACAACGGCCGCAACTACTGTTGTTGCCCCGGTTGTTCCATTGCAGGTTGCAAATCCAGTACTCTTTAGAGCACTACCTTCTTTCAGTGATAAAGTGTACAAAAATCTTGATGTTAGAGTGCTTGCCAGAACCGGCGAAAACCCTATCCTCATCTATACTTTTATTGACAATGACACAATAATTATTACTCAGAATGAGACGGCGCTTCAAAGAGTGCTCGAAACGCTCGACAATACGGTATATACGCGATAACATTAAAGAGTAATAGCTATAACCAATATGAATGAAAAAGACCTAGCTTTCTTTAAAGAAAAGCTTCTTAAAGAAAAAGCGCTCCTACAAGAAGAACTTTCGGGCATTGCTCGACAAAATCCTGACAATCCTTCAGATTGGCAAGCAACAACAGGGGGAATGGAAGTAGATAATGCCGATGAAAACGAAGTAGCCGATCTTATGGAAGAGCTTGATGAAAATGAGGTTGTAACCGAACAGCTTCAAGTTCAACTCAAAGATGTTGAAAATGCTCTTGAGAAAATTGAAAAGGGTACTTACGGAATCTGCGAGAATACGGGTAAACCAATTGATAGGGCTCGACTTGAGGCTAATCCTTCTGCTCGAACAGCAATTGTAAAGTAAATTATAAATTTGTTCTCAAAATATTAAACGATTATTGAATCGCTTTTTATTTTTATTTTATGTTTAGTGGGTAGACTTTACCCATGGGATACGCCCGCACACATTCTATTCAGCCCGATTACCCTCATGGCTCAATCGTAACCATTGAGGTAGACACTCGACCCGGCCTTTACTCTTTTACTATTGCTGGACTTGGTGACACATCACTCAATGAGGCTCGCGAAAGGGTTGGTGCAGCAATACAAGCATGTGGCCTTACTTCGCCCCGGCATTCCAACATGAAGACCACGGTATTGTTGTCACCAAGCACTCTCAAAAAAGAGGGTTCGCACTATGACCTCGGTATAGCATATGCTTTTTTATGTGCATCTCGGCAAATCAAGCCTTCTACTCATAATTTTATTTTTCTTGGTGAAATTAACCTTGATGGAACTATCCTGCCCATTGAGCAACCCTATACGTGCGGAAAAACCCTCACTCAATATTCTCAGTTTTCTGAATACTCTATTGTCTGCCACCCGGAGTCAGCCTCTATCTTTGAAAAATTTGGATTCGCCACACTCTCTGTTACTCATCTCGGTGAATGTATTAATAAAATTTCAGGTAAAATCGTTTTTACCAAAAGTACGGTCGATGAGCCAAAAGCGCCACTCCGTAATGAGTGCGTATTTAAGGATATTATTCATCATGAAAAAGTTAAACGCGCCCTTTTTATTGGATTAATTGGGCAACACCACACAATTTTATTTGGGCCGCCAGGTTCAGGTAAAACACTACTCGCTGACGCAACTGCACAATTACTACCCCCATTAACACAACAAGAAGAGCTGATATTTTCTTGCATACAAGAACATGGCAGTAATGCAAAAAAAGATACTACCCGCATACGGCGACCCCACCATAGTATTGGTGCGGCTTCGCTCATTGGTGGAAAGCTCCCCGGAGAATTAAGTAAGGCATATAAAGGCATATTGATTCTCAATGAGCTTGGGGAATTTGATAAAAAGTGCCTCGAGGCTTTGCGTGAACCACTTGAAGAAGGTTGGGTACATATAACGCGTCACGGTATTGCTCGTACCGACATAACGCAGTGTTATGTAATTGCCACAATGAACCCGTGTGCTTGTGGTTACTTTGGCTCTCAGATTAAATCATGCTCTTGTTTACCGAGTACTCGCTCTAAACATATACAAAAGATTTCTGAACCACTTTTTGAACGCTTTAGTATTTGCTGCCGAGTAGATACCTACGCCAAAAATGTCGAGCGACTGAAAGCACCTTCACATACAACATATTCTCAGAAATCTGCTTACGAGGCACAGCAATACATGCTTGATAGAAATTTCAAAGTATTTGGATTTCGAGTTTCTAATGGTTATCTACGGCAGCCGACCATAAGTTTACTTGAATTTGATACACAAGCTCAACAAATCTTTGTTTCATACACACAAAAAATAAATGTTTCACATAGAATTACACGCAACCTTATGTGTGTGGCTCGAACTATTGCAGATATTGATCAAAGCACAAAAGTTTTGCGCAACCACGTAATTGAAGCTTTGAGCTATAGAACATCGCTTCCGCGCGATAGCTAATTAAAACGGGTTTTTTGCACCACGTATTTCAAAATGCACATGAGGACCTGTAGATCGCCCTGTTGAACCCATAGTACCGATAGTTTCTGACTGTTCTACAGTGTCACCAGGTGAAACGTATACCTTATTCAAATGAGCATACAGGGTTTGAGTTCCATTATCGTGCGATATTACTACATAGTTTCCGTAACCATAGTTCCAGCCTGATGATGCTGCAATAAGAACCTTTCCGGCAGCAGCAGCAAGAATTTGGGTTCCTTCTTTACTAGCCAAATCAACCGCATTGTAGCCGTGGAGACCTTGAGTTCTTACACCATCAACAACGGGGCGAATATAATATCCGTAGTATTCAGGAACTTTAGAGCTTGCAATGAGGGCTCCTGATGGTGATTTCTTTGGTGTTTCATTCTGCAGGTCAACAGAAGATTCTTCATCAGCTTTCTCTGGAATAATAAGCTCATCGCCAATCATAAGTTCAGAATCTGGGCTTATTTCGGCATTATATGCAACAAGATCATCAACTGAAACATCAAACTTTTCTGCCAACCCTGACAAAGTCTCACCTTTTGAAACCGTATGCAAAATTCCTGATACCGGCAAAATAACAAGGTTTTGACCTTCGCGGAGCTGACTCGTTACCCTAAGATTATTTGTCCAAGCAACTGTTTCGACCGAAACATCAAACATTGCGGCCACTTCATTCAAAGTGTCTCCCTCTTGAACCTCGTACACATGAATGTGGTGCGACTCGATACCTTCAATGTCGGCAATTGTCCCTGTTGGACCCACAAAAGCAAGTAGGGCGGTGTTTGAAACAATAGTAGGTGATGTCTTTCCCTTAGTGGGGTTAGGATCGAAGTGTGCCGCTGCTTTTAAAAGACTCATGTTCTGAGTATTCACCCCTTCAGGCACGGGAACTTGATATGCACTTGCTTGTGTAACTGAATCTCCGACAAGTATGTTTTCTACAAATGAAAACACCCCTGCATGAGCTGCAATGGGTGATCCAAAGAGGGCACAGACAATTGAACCTCGTAGTAACAAGGTTAAAATTTTAGCAGAAACTTTTCGAAATTGTTTGAAATTAAAATCCATGAAATTAAGGCTCAATCAGTGTGGCGGTTTGTCAATAATTACCGCAATCAGAATCAAAGAATTTCGGCTTTTAAATGGCTCTGTTAAGCCACTTAATTTATACCTTGCCTTAAAGGTACCCGGATAGGATACGCGAGTCAGAGCAAAGAGTCAATAGGCTTTTTAAGGGTCAATTTTAAGGCAATATTATGTGGCAGATGTCAAAAGAGGTATTGCGTGCATCTTTATTTTATTTTTAAATTTATCGTTCATACAAATATGAATGATATAGTTACACTATGAGTTCAATAACCCACGGTCTTAATGCCGCACAAGCACAGGCAGTTAATTCTATTCAAGGACCTTTACTTATCTTGGCTGGGGCAGGTGCGGGAAAAACTAAAACACTTACGCATCGAATACTCAACTTGGTTATAAATGGTGTTAAGCCAGATTCTATACTAGCAATTACCTTTACCAACAAAGCCGCTAAAGAAATGCGCGAGCGTGTCCACAGCCTCCTTGAAAACCACAAGGGACTAAATACTCCTGTCTCAATGCCGGACCGCCCTTTTGTGAGCACTTTTCACTCACTCGGTGTTTATATTCTTAAGGAGCAACATGTTGCACTAGGTATTCCTCGACACTTTACTATCTATGACCGCAATGATTCAAAGCGAGCAGTCAAAGATGCCCTTGAAAAGCTCGGTTTTGATGCAAAACAATTTGATCCCATGAAAATTCTAGGGGCTATATCTCGAGAAAAGGGTGACTATGTGTCGCATGAACAGTATGTAGCAAAGAGTAAAGACTTCTTTTCTACAATGGTTGGCAGAGTTTGGGAAGAATACACTGCAATTCTTCGCAAAGAACAAGCGCTCGATTTTGACGATTTGCTCTATGTTACGGCTCGCTTACTCGAAAAGAGGGAAGATATACGTGCTCAATATACAGCACGCTGGAAATATATTCATATTGATGAATACCAGGACACCAACCGTGTTCAGTATGTTATTTCAAAGCTTTTAACAGGTGAAAGTCAGAATATTTGTGTAGTGGGCGATATTGATCAGAATATTTATAGCTGGCGAGGCGCAAATATTGAGAATATCCTCAATTTTGAAAAAGACTATCCAAGTGCACAAGTAATTCTTCTTGAAGAAAACTATCGCTCAACGCAAACGATTCTTAAAGCAGCAAATGCTGTTATTGAAAAAAATATCGTTCGTCGTAAAAAAACTTTATTTACCAATAACGGAGAAGGCGAGAGAATTGCCCTTATTGAAGCCTATGACGAAAACGATGAGGCTCGCGAAATAGCCGAGGCCGCGCGTGAACTTATAAAAAAGGGTGTTAAACCTGGCGAAATTGCCGTGCTTTATCGCGCCAATTATCAATCTCGCGTACTTGAAGAAGCTTTTTTGCATAAAAATGTGCCTTATCAAATCCTTGGTACACGATTCTTTGAAAGAAAAGAGGTTAAAGATGTTCTTTCATTTATTCGTGCAGGTTTAAATCCAGAAGCGGTGGGTGATGTGGCTCGAATCATCAATATTCCACCACGCGGTATTGGTAAAGTAACCTTAGCTAAAATTGCAGCCGGAGAAGAAGAGACACTTTCTGGATCAGTTCGAGAGAAAATCCAATCTTTTAGGCAACTTTTGGGTAGAATTGGTAATTCATGTACAACTCTTGAGCCGAGTGAAGCCGTAAAATATGTTATTAAAGAAACTGGTATTGAGTTTATGCTACGTGACGGTAGTCCTGACGATGTTGAAAAGCTCGAAAACGTGCGCGAACTCGTAACTCTTGCCACAAAATACGATGGTTTGCCAAATGGTGAAGGTATTGAGCTATTTTTAAGCGATGCAGCCCTAGCATCAGATCAAGATGAGCTCACCGAAGAAAGAGAAGGCGTGCGACTCATGACGGTACACGCTTCGAAAGGCCTTGAATTTGAATATGTCTTTATTTCTGGCCTCGAACAAGATCTTTTTCCTCATGCGCGCTTTGGTGAGGGCGAAATATCCGAATCTGCCGCCGAAGAAGAGCGCCGCCTTTTCTATGTAGCCTTAACCCGTGCACGAAAAAAGTTATATCTGTGCTGGGCACAAATCCGAACCATTTTTGGATCACAACGTGTCAACCAAGCCTCAGAATTTATTGAGGACATTGATTCCAGCCTTATCGAAACATCGGTTCGCGAAACTCCTCGTGGAGTAAAGGCAATTTTTATTGATTTTTAAGTAAAAAACACGTACTCTGGTCTATATATGGCTCAAATTAATGCCAAAAAGTCTCTCGGCCAAAATTTTCTTCACAATAATGCAATTGTTGAGAAAATTGCACAGGCAGGCCTTAGTCATCAACCGCAAACAATACTCGAAATAGGCCCTGGAATGGGCGTTTTGACACGTGTACTTACTGAAAAAACCCCTGATTCAAGCCGTGTTTTTGCTGTAGAGAAGGATGACAGGTTAATTCCCATTTTAAATGAGACTTTTGCACAAGAAATCAAGAGCGACAAACTAACCTTAATCCATAAGGATATTTTAGATTTATCGCTTTCAGAGATAGGAATTGGCACCTTGCCGACACAAACAAGTGATTATGCAGTAATTGCTAACATTCCATACTACATAACTGGCGAAATACTCAAGAAATTCCTTGAGATTGACCCCAAACCAAAGGCTTTAATACTTCTTGTTCAAAAAGAAGTGGCGGATCGCATCATGGCCCGTGAAAAACACACTATTTTGTCGACAATTACCCATATTTTGGCCAAGCCTAAGGTTATTGCTGTGGTTGGACGACATAACTTTTCGCCACAACCCAATGTTGATTCGGCAATTCTTGAGCTTGTTCCTCACACAAATTCAGATTTAAACACGATTTCCACACAAGAATTCAAAAAACTCACTGAATTTATTAAAATCTCTTTCCATAGCCGAAGAAAAACGCTCATTGCCAACCTTCGTGGTCACTACGATATTTCCGAAGCGCAAAAAGTACTTTCTGAACTCAATTTGCCGCTCGATATACGCGCCGAAGACATTGAACCCACCGTTTGGTTTTTGCTCCACAAGAAAATACCACCGACACTGACAGAGGACGCTCAGCAAAAGTAATAATTGTCCACAGAATTAAGGGTTTTTAAAGAATTGACAGGGGATACTCTGCTATAATTAAACGAGTAACTTACACCCCGTGATCTACCCTGGAAAAAACAATTTAATTCTTATCGCAGGGTCACTAATCCTTGTTGGTGGCGTTTTTTTCTTTGCAGAAATTACTTCTCCAAAAAATGTTGGTGTATATACACCAGAAATAGTAGCGAATCCTGCAAATAAGCAACTTGTTGAAGACATACAACTTATTGATTCGGACAGCGACGGTCTTAAAGATTGGGAAGAGGTAATTTGGAATACAAATCCGCAAACAAAAGATAGTGATGGTGATGGAATCCTTGATGGAGTAGAAGTTGAGCAGGGCCGCAACCCAAGCATTGCCGGAGCAGGTCCTAAAGTTGTAACAGCACAAGAAGAGTATGCAAAACTCAATCAAACAGAAAAGTTTGGTCGAGATATTTTCGCTAAGTATATCGAGCTTAAACAAACAGGGCTCATAGATGATGCCGATAGCCGCGCCGCAGTAATCAATGAACTTATTACTTCGAGTGCGTATACAGAGATTCCAAAGACATATACATTAAAAGATATTATCGTTATTAGCGGAATCGAAGCGAACGATACCTTAACACTTCGCAACTATACAAATGCTGTTGGTGGAATATTTTTAGCAAATGAAACTAAGGTGCGTAATGAAACACTCATTGTTAAAGATGCGCTCGATAAAGAAAATCCCGCAATTCTTAATGAGCTCGATCCACTCATTGCAAGCTACAAAAAAATTATTGAAGCCCTTCTCAAAACTCCTGTTCCACAAAAACTTGGCGCCAATCATATTCTTATGATTAATACCGTAAGTGAGCTCCTCTTTATTTCTGAAGCATTTAAAAATGTCTTTACAAACCCTCTTATTGCTTTACAAGCGATTGGCAGATACCCGAAAGCATTTGAAAACTTTACAGAAAGTAACCTTGTAATTAAAAGACAATTTCATGCTGCGGGAATTAGCTTTGAACCAACAGAAGGCGGTTACTTTTTTGGCTTAGTACTAGAATAATATGAGAACTATTTTAAAACAATTTGTCTCAACAATTCTCATCGTAAGTACTTTAAGTGTGCAAATATTTTTTCCACTTTCAACGCTTTTAATTGCTCCAAAAACTGCTCACGCAATACCCGTAGTCGATGCAGGAAACATTGCGCAAAATACTATTACAGCTGCCAACTCATCAATCCAAACCGGACTTATGACGAGTCTTCAGATAAAGGAACTTACTTTTGACGCAATTGCATATGGTATTGCTAAACAAATTTTGCGTGGTATTACATCAAGTGTTGTAAACTGGATCAATAATGGTTTTGAGGGTAGCCCAGCATTCCTTAGTGATCCTGGACAGTTCTTTACCGACATTGGCGATGAAATTCTCGGCGGAATGATATTGGGCAGTGACCTAGCATTTCTCTGTAGTAACTTTTCTATCGATATTCGTCTGCAACTAGCTTTTAGATATCGACCATTCCAGCAGAAAGGTAAAGCAGCCTGTACGCTAACGGATATAATTAACAATACAACAAACGCTGCTCAAGGGGCTTCGATTAACGGTTTCACAGCTGGAGACTTTAGACAGGGTAAAATGCCAGCTTTCGTTTCGATGACCACTGAGCCTCAAAATAACTTTATCGGTGCATATGTCACTGCCGATACCGAAGCAACTCTACGAATTGCTAATGCAAATGCCCGAGCAAATCAGGAGCTTTCTCAAGGTAAAGGATTCCTTTCATTTAAGACCTGTAAAGATGAGCGAGTTATTACTGAATCTGAAGCAAATAAACTTGCTGCACGTAATAGTGAGCTCGCTAATAGCGGACAATCAGATTCACAAGAATTTACAAACAACGTCTCGCAGCTTCAGGGCTACTATGAATCTGCTTCGAATGAAACAACTCGTAAAAAGTGCGAAACTCAAACTCCAGGTTCTGTAATTGCAGGAACACTTGAGACATCTCTTGGCTCACCAGTTCGCGAACTCGAACTTGCAGACGAATTTAATGAAATTATTAACGCCCTCTTTGCACAATTAGTACAAAAGGTTCTTGTGGGTGGACTTAAGGGCGTGAGTGGAACAGGGGCAAGTGATACAGAGGGAATTGCACAACAGCTCCAGCAAGAGCAAGCATTCAACTATGAGCAACTACAAGCTTCAAAGAGTAACATTCTTGATACTATCGATACTTACACTACTGATGCTTGGAAATACCGTGATGCAAAAAATGAAAGTCTTAAGTATATCTCGGCACTTAGAATTAAATTTGTTGATGTAAAGACTTGTTACAATACAGCACTTCAAGGCAACTCACGGAGGCTCACACAAAATGCAATTTCTCGAGGTCTTGATAAAATTAAAGATATGGATGCAATTATAGAAGGGCAATTGGTTCCTAAAATTACAACCCTCACCCTTGATGTTCAATCTATTGAAAGAAACATCTCTGACCTGTCTCGAATCAAAGCAACAGCGGAAAGTGCAAGTCAGGTGGGTGATATACAAAAAGCAGCAACAGAGTATAACAACTTACTTCCAAGCATTAGTCTTTACAAAGTTAGAGCAAATGAAGCGACAGACGAGTATAATAGTTATACAGATAGCAACAACGGAACCTTGCGCGACCTTGAACGAAGGGCGCGTGACGAAGCTAATGCCTGCAAATACTTCCCATAATAGACAATGAGAAAACTAACCAACAACAAAAGAATAATACTGTTGGGAGCAACCCTCCTCGGGGTGCTTGTGTCATTGTTGCCAAACCAAGCACACGCTATGGATTGGACGAATGCAATACTCGGAACTCTTTCTGGTGACTTTCTCCAAGGCACACTTATTGCCGCGCTTTCACACGTACTACTTGTACTTGCTGGATGGTGGGTAAAAATAACAGCAGGACTTCTTGATGTTTCTATATCTGCAACTCTCAATATGGCTGATTTGGTTAACAATACGCCAAGTATTGGAATCATGTGGCGATCAATTCGCGACCTCTCGAACATTGCTCTTATTGGTGTTATGTTATTCGCCTCGATTCGAACTATTCTTGGGCTAACAGGAAAGGATCTGTCTAATACAATTAAGAACGTAATTATCTGCGGACTCTTTATCAACTTTAGTCTATTTGCGACACGAGTCATGATTGATGGAAGTAACCTTGTTGCACTCACTTTCTATGATGCAATTAAGCCGTACGATGATTACAGCATCAGCGATACCATCATGCAGAAAGTAAAAATTCAGTCTTTCTTCAGCTTAGCGACTTTGACAAGTGTAGGTAATAGCCTTGCAGGAAATGAAAGCTTTACCGCAAAAGCCCTTGTTACAGGCATGGGAGCAGTGACAGTTATGACTATGATTGGCTTCTTATTCTTAGGGGCAGCAATTACCATGGTGTATCGACTTGTAATCCTGCTTCTTTGTATGGCATTTTCTCCACTCTATTTTATTGCGATTGTACTTCCACAAACTGCAGATGCGCGCAAACAACTTGAAGACACTTTCTACAAGCAACTTTTTGCTGGACCAACCATGCTCATGGTTTTGTATGTAGGACTAAAGATTGTAGACTCAATGTCATTTGGTCAGAATACTCAATTTGCCAACATCTTTCAGGGTAGTGGTGCTGTTAATAAAACAGTGGGTGATTTTGCAAACTTTGCAATTGGAGGTTCAGGAACAATAGCAGCTTTCTTTAATTACGCGCTCATTATCATTGTTCTTGGTGCAGCTCTTGGAATATCACAGAAATCAGGAGGTTACGGTGGTGCAATGGCAAATAAGTGGTTCGAGGACTTTTCAAAATGGGGTCAGGGAAAGATTAAGAGCGGTATGCGAGGCACAAATAGTTTTATATTTCGCCAATCGGTTGGGCGCGGAGCGTCGGCACTCGCTGAGTCAGGAACTCTTAACAGATTTTCTCAGAACAATCCTTTGCTCGGTAGAATTGCAACAAATGCAATCAAGGGTGTAGCAAAGCCTTATGAAGAAGCTGCTAAGAAACGTGCAGAGACTCGTGTAGCATTTGCAGAAAGCCTAGGTTTTGATGAGGCAGCAGTAAAAAAGCTTATGGAGGATAGAGATGCTCATAGAATAAATAATGTTGAGCCTGCTCGCACAGCGCTAACTGAAGCAAGAATAAACTCATCGAGTCTCAAATCAAAACTAAAAGACCTGGAGAAGAAAAGGGAGGAGGCACGTAAAAAGGTTAATGCTGCACGTGCAGCTGGGGATCAAAATCGCCAAAGAGCAGAGCAAAATATATTCGACGCCGTTGACAGAGAGCTCAATGATACAAAACTTAGATATGATAGTGCAGTTGGTATTGAAGACGCCGCAAAAATTGCCCTGGATACTGCCGAAACAGAACTCGACGCAAAAGACAAAGAAATTGCAGAAAAGAAAATTGAGCGTCAATCAAACGTTGCAGACGTTCATCGAAATACATTTCTTCGAAATTTTGCTGACAAGCATAAAGACATTCCATTCATTGGAAGATTTATTGATAAATTTGATTCCGCCGAAGCAAAAGCTGCAAAAGAGCTTGCAAAGAAGCAGCGTCAACTCGATCTAGCTGATGCAAAAGAAGCGGTTGCTGATCTTAAAAAGGAAATAGCTGAGCTTGAAAAACGCAAGCGAGATTCGAACGGTATAACATCATCAGAAGAAGCAAAGCTCCTAAAATTGCGTGACGACTACAAAGTGGCTGCTCAGAACCTAGCGAAACTCGAGCGAGATAACTTATAAACCATGAAGAATTTTACCCAACAAGACATTGAGCGAGTATACGACAACTTACCAGAGCATATTCAGGCTGCTCTTGGTTCGCCCGAACTTACCCATGCAGCGGCAATGCTTGGAGAAAAAAACGATCTTCATATTGATCAAATTGATACCCTTATTCAAGAAGTAGCTTTTGCTCTTGCTGGACTCACCAAAGCTGATGAATTTGTAGAGAGACTCGAAGCAAACGTGCGCATACCACACTCGCAAGCTCTTGAGCTTGGCAAAGACATTGATTCTATAGTATTTGAAGCCGTTCGCGATGCTTTAAGAGACTCTTCGAAAGATGAATACGTAAACGAAGAGGCTACCCAAAACGCTGATCCGCATGAATACATAGTAGGCGAGGGTGATGCAATTAGGATAAAAGGGGTAAACAATAGCTCAGAAGACCACGATCATATTCCAGAACATGAACACCCCGAAGTGCGCAATGAGCTCTTACGAGCAATAGAAGAAAACGACACCCTATCAACTACCGTAATTAGCTCAACTGAACCAATAACCATACAGACACAGCAAAAAACTATGGATTATACACCAACAAATAAGATTCCAGTCAATTCAGGTGCAGAGCGCAAAGAAACTGAGCAAAAACCTCAACCCCAACCTCAAACACAGCCACAAACCGATATAGCAAACCTTCTTAAACAGACTCCACCAAAAAGCCGCCCAAGTAGTACTGATCCATACAGGGAACCGATAGAATTAGGCGATACCAAACCAGCTTTCCTCAAAAAGCTTTACACAGAAGAATAGTGAACTAGTTATACCACCGACCGTAATAGTTGGTGGTATACTATATGTATGCGTTTTCAAGTTCCTCAATTTATTGACGTTGAAGACAAAATCTTTGGCCCCCTCACTCTTAAGCAATTTATTTATCTTGCCGGAGGGGCTGGTTTGTCATTTTTAATCTATACTCGACTCGAAGGATTACTCCCTTTTGCCATACTCGTTATTATTATGGCTCCAGTTCTTGTTTTTTCACTCGTACTAGCTTTTTATCGCATAAACAACAAGCCTTTTATCTTTATTCTCGAGTCTGCGGTAAAATACTATATGTCACCAAAGCTCTATCTTTGGAAAAAGAATCCTCGCAACCCCGAAGCAATGGTAAAAAATCCCGAAGCTGCCGAAGCTGCCCAGCTACTGGTTCCAAAGATTTCTAATAGCAAACTTAAAGATATGACATGGAGTCTGGATATTAAAGAGAGTATTTATTCAAACATGAATCAAAAATAATGGCTGAATTATCAAAAACAACCCAAGATTTTGTACCTATTCAAGAGATTCGTGATGGAATCGTCATTCTTAAAGATGGCTCAATGCGGGCTATTATCATGGCTTCTTCTTTGAACTTTGCTCTTAAATCAACTGATGAGCAAAACTCTATTATTTTTCAGTTTCAAAATCTCATTAACTCTCTTGATTTCTCAATACAGTTTTTTATTCAATCAAAAGAGCTTGATATTAGGCCATACCTCGGACTTCTTGAGGATCGTTACAAAGAACAGGGTACTGAACTCATGAAAATTCAAACTCGCGAATATATTGAATTTATCAAAACCTTCGTAGAAGCCTCAAATATCATGACAAAAGGTTTCTTTGTTGTTGTTCCTTATAGTCCTGCAATTATTCAGACTCAAGGAAAAGGCCTTGTTGGGCTTCTTGCTGCTCCGAAAAAGATTAAGTCAATGAATACAGCAGAGTTTGAAGAACATAAAAGCCAGTTAGAACAGCGAGTATCCGTAGTAGAGCAGGGGCTTACACGCTGTGGAATTCGTGTTGCATCGCTTGGCACCGAAGAGGTGGTAGAATTGTTCTATAGAATATTCAATCCTGGAGATACTGAGAAGCCTATCAAAACAAACTAATATGGGTATCTTCGACTCACTTTTTACAAAAAAATCAAAAGAACCTCAAATATCATCAGTATTGCCTGAGCAGGTATATGAAGCTGGAATGCTCGAACTTCGCGATGTTATTGCTCCTTCTGCCCTTAAAATTAGCCCCAAGGAGCTTAACCTTGGTGAAAAGATAGCCCGAACTTTTTACGTAATTTCATATCCCCGCTACCTTTCTGATAGCTGGTTTGCTCCAATTATTAACCTTGATAAGGTTTTTAATATTTCTATCTACGTTCATCCCCTTGATACATCAAAGATTTTGCGGCAATTCCAAAAAAAGGTGGCTGAAGTACAAAGCCAAATCAATATTCGCGAAGAAAAGGGTCTTGTTCGTGACCCCGAGCTTGATGCCGCATATCAAAACCTTGAAAGTCTTCGAGACAATCTTCTTCAGGCTCAAGAAAAGCTTTTTGATGTTGGAGTATACATTACAATTTTTGCTGATTCTCCACAGGAACTTGATAAGGTTGAATCCGAAGTAAAGTCACTCCTCGAATCTAAGCTTATTTATCTTAAGCCAGCACTATTCCAACAAGAAGCAGGGTATCGCAGTGTTTTACCAGCAGCAAACGACGAGCTTAATGTGCACTCAAAGCTCAATTCTTCGCCTCTTTCGAGTCTCTTTCCTTTTGTTTCTTTTGACCTTACATCTGACAAGGGTATTTTGTATGGAATTAACCGCCACAACTCTTCGCTTGTATTGTTTGATCGCTTCTTGCTTGAAAACTATAACTCGGTAACCTTTGCTAAAGCCGGTTCAGGTAAATCATATGCAACAAAACTCGAAATTTTGCGAACCCTCATGTTTGATACCGAGGTAATTGTTATTGACCCGGAACGAGAATACGAGTACATGGCCGAAGCAACAGGGGGCAAATATTTTAATATTTCTCTTACTTCAGAGCACCACATTAACCCATTTGACCTACCCGTACCACGCGAAGACGAAGCATCTTCTGACGTTTTGCGCTCACATATCGTTAACCTTGTGGGGCTTTTCCGCATCATGCTTGGTGGACTTTCTCAAGAAGAAGATTCGATCATTGATAGAGCAATTACCGAAACGTATGCCCTTAAGGATATTACGGCTGATTCTGATTTCAGAAGTGTAGAACCGCCCCTCATGTCAGACTTTGAGCTTGTTCTTGCCGGAATGGAAGGGGGAGACTCTTTAGTACAAAGACTCACAAAATACACTCGTGGAACATGGTCAGGCTTTATTAACCGCCCAACAAACGTAGATATTAATAAAAAGTTTGTCGTGTTTTCTTTGCGCGACATGGAAGATGAGCTCAAGCCTGTAGCAATGTACATTGTTACTCACTATATTTGGAATGCAATTCGCCGAGAACTCCGCAAGAGACTCCTTGTTATTGACGAGGCTTGGTGGATGATGAAATCCGAGGATACAGCTTCATTCCTTCTTGGTTTGGCAAAGCGTGGTCGAAAATACTATCTTGGTCTAGCAACAATTACTCAAGACGTAGAAGACTTCCTTAAATCTCCGTATGGTTTGCCTATCATTACCAACTCATCAATTCAGATTCTTCTTAAGCAATCCCCGTCGTCAATTGATACGGTTCAGCAAACATTCAATCTTACCGATGAAGAAAAGTATCTTTTGCTTGAATCAGATGTAGGAGAGGGAATATTCTTCGTAGGAATGAAGCATGTGGCAATTAAAGTAATTGCATCGTATACTGAAGACCAAATTATTACCACCAATCCATCTGCAGTACTTGCAATTAAAAAGGCAAAAGAAGAATTGAAGGCTGCGGGCAATTAGTATGCATAAACCAATTTCGAAAGGTGAGTGGTTTGCAATCTTAGTGTTTGCACTCATTGTTGATATTGCGCAAATTTTGCTCAATATTTTCTTTGGCAGTGGTATAGCAGTCAATCGCATTATTTCTTTAATAATGACTTTTGTCTTGAACGGTTATCTATGGTGGAGAGGGGTATCCTTAGTAACCGCAAAACAATTAGCCAATTCTTTAGCAACAGCAACGGGCGAAATGATTCCGATTGCAGATACCATACCTATTTGGACAATATCTGTAATCTTGTCGTGGTTAACAGTAAAGGCAGATAGTGATCCTAATTCTTTTGCTGGTAAAGCAGGTAAAGCAGTTAAACTTGTTAATGTATTTGGCAAAAAGGCTGGGGCAAGTAAAATTGCCAATTCTGCCGAGGGGGCGGCTAATGTTGCTCGCACAGCAAATGTTGCAACTGGTGCGGGCACTGCGAGTATGGTAGGTGCCGGAGCATCTGGTATTAATAATGGTAATTTGCGACCACCACCACTCAATAGCGGGGGGATTCGCCGACCTCAATCACCCCGACCATAGCGACTCAAGGGGATAAATGTTCGCAGTCTCAAGTGCTATACTATATATATGTTTGGTGTTACTTTTTCACACCTTAAGAAAATTCCGGCAATTCTCACGATTGCAGGGGTTTTATTGCTCATTCCATTCATTAATGTAGGTGGTTTTTTTGAACAAACTACAGTACAGGCTCAAATTGCACCTGGTTCGGGCAATCTTAACCCTCTTGAGCTCACCATTAACCCAACAATAGTTCGACCGAATAAGAGTTACACAGCAAAAATACAAAGCTTTAACACTAACCTTTCTGGTGCAACTATTGTTTGGACCATTGATGGCAAAGTTGTAGCGAGTGGGATAGGTAAAGTAACTTATGAAGGAATTGCTCCTACAAGTGGTAAAACAAATGTCCTTACTGTTTCGGTTTCGACCATAGAAAACACAAAATACCAGAGATCAATAACCCTTCGCCCAGGAGATGTTGATCTTACATGGTATTCGGATGGTATCACACCACCATTCTACAAAGGAAAAGCTAGTTTTCCTTACCAAGGAAACATAACATTTGTTGCAATTCCTCATATGTATACAAGTGCAGGGGAACGCATTGACCCAGCGAGCCTTATTTACACATGGACAAAAAATTCAACTGTTCTTGGATCAGAGTCTGGTTATGGAAAACAAACCCTGACTGTTGCAGGATCACCTATACAGCGACCTTTTTCAATTAAAGTCGTAGTAATTTCACAAGACCAAACAATTCAAGGTGAGGCCGTTATCGAGATTGAAGCAACACAACCTGAAGTATTGATATACGAAGAAAGTCCTTTGTATGGGGTATTGTATAATAAAGCAGTAACATCAGACTTTTCTTTAACATCAAGCGAAGTTACTTACAAAGTTATACCGTTTTCATTCTCTCGACCAAAAAACTCAGACATTAGCTATGAATGGAGCCTCAACAATAGAGAGCGCCCCGAGCTAGCAGGGAAAGATACCACAACCCTTCGTATTGAACAGAAAGAAAACGGAACGGCGCTTGTTGGGCTTGTAATTACGAACCCTGAATATATTCTTCAAAGAGTATTCTCACAATTTACCATTAACTATACAGCTCAAAACTCCAATGAAACCAGCTTTTAAATCACACATTGTTGCTTGTATATTTTTTGCAGCCATCACACTTGGTAGTGATTATTCTCTATTTACTTCAGAAGCATTTGCCCAAACACCAACGCCAACACCTGCACAAACTCCTGTTGCATCAAATCCAAACAATGTTGTTTCGGGCGATGCAAAGCGCCGAGAATACACACTCCTTGAGCCACTCCCTTGTGTCAATGGACCAGAAGGAACAGTAACAGAGGGTATTACCTGTGAAGATGGTTATGTAAAGAAAGTAAACCTTTATGCAATTCTTGGCTATACTTACCGACTTCTTTTGGCATTAGCATCCATCTTGGCTGTTGTAATGATTATGTATGGAGGTGTTCAGTACATGACAACTGAGGCATTTACAGGGAAGTCAGAAGCAAAAGAAACTATTAAAAATGCAGTTATTGGTCTTTTTATGACCCTGGGCTCTTTCTTATTCCTTCAAACAATTGATCCCAAAATCACTGAGCTTGCCCAGGAACCCCTGTCACCTATTGGAGTTGATAAAAATAATGTTTTTGATCCTCTGACACTCGATCAACTCCTTAAGAATGAAGAAAAAAGAATTCAAAACCTTCAAAAAGCTGCTATTCAGCAAGCGGAAGACAATGAAAAAGCGAGCGAGGGTCTTGACGATGTATCTGCAACATATAAAAACCAGGTGGATAAAATTAAGGAAGAAGCAGCTGCATACAGACTGAGTGACCCAGAAGACGATGAGGGTATTAAAAAGATACAAGAAAAACTTAAAGAACCTCAAAGAAAATTCATTTTAGCAAAAAGTGAAAGTGTTGTTATAGAAAGATTTAGTGATTACTACGACACACTCAAGGTTGTTGTGGTACCCGAATATATTGAGTATTCAAATACCCCATGGAATCCAAATGATGCTATTTTTGACGACAGAAACATATGGTACCGAAACTTAAAAATACCCGAGATAAAAGCCAAGATTACCGCCCCTTATGATACCGCTTTTAGTAGTATGGCTGAACAGAATGATGTAGAAGGGAGTAAGGCAGTACACGACAGGCGACAAGCAATTACAAGTTTGGCTGACTTTGCTCGCGACACCGCTGATCTTGAAAAGCGGTATGAAAAGTATGCAGTTCGTGTTGTTACACAAGGAGCTCAACCAACAGTTTTTGCAACAGCTAATCTACCTAAGCTCCAAGGGCTTATCAATGGAATGCTCGCAAGAACAACAGGGACAGCACTTAAAACAACTTTTGGTGAGGGATACGAAAACGACATAACAGCTCAGTTCTATAAAAAGAATCTTGATTTGTATCGACAGCGCCTCGAAAATATTAAAGCAACTTACAAATAACATGTTAAGAAAAATACTCCTCGCTCTTCTTATAGTGTTCTGCATAGCCTTCGGGGTAGGGTTGTATATTTTCTTTTTTAGACCAGAACTACTTTCAACCATTATTCCTGCTCAAACGACAGGCAATAATCAATCGCCATGGTTCTTTCCGTTTAATCGCTTAACACCTGGGGTTGATGCACCAGCACCGATAGCTACAACTACTCGTCAGGAGCCAAACCAGCAGATTCCTCAGCAAGTAAAGCGCCCTCGACTTTTTCAGGTATATGATAAGCCAGTGAGTGGTTTTTATGCTTCAAGCACATCGGCAACATCTTCAACAGTTCGTTTTGTGGATCGTGGAAACGGTCACATTTACGAAACCAATCTTCAAACTGGTGCTGTAGTTAAAATATCAAACACAACCCTGCCAAAGGTGTACACAACAATATTCTCACCCTCAGGAAACAATGCTGTTTTAGGATTTTTGCGTGATAACGACACCAACCCGACCCATACAATACTCAATATTCAAACAATTAAGCCTATTACTAGTCGTGCTAACCCTTCGGTTGTGCCCGTAAGAACAACAGCGACGACAACCGCAACATCAACACCGGGTCTTGGTTTACCTCGTACAGCTGAAACTACATATACTGTTAAACCAACTATTTCGAGTCGCGATATTCTTTCGTATATAACAGCACCTCAAAGTGAGCGTTTTGTTGCTGTGCGTACCATTAACTCTGGAATCACCCTATCGCTTGGAAGCCTTTCAAACCCTCTTATTTCTCAGCAAATCTTTCAGTCGCCACTTCCTTTATGGAATATTGATTGGCCAACTGAAGAGTTTCTTGTACTCACCACAAAAGCATCTGGTAGAAGCGGGGGATATGCTTATACACTCAACACTCGTACACGTGTATTTGATAAGGTAATATCAAATGTTTTAGGCCTTACTACAAAAATGAGTAAAGATGGAGCAAAAATACTCTTTTCTGAATCACGCGGTCGCATTGTTCAAACTAAAGTGTATTCATTAAAAGATGGAAACGTTCTTGATACTGTTCTTGGAACAGTTGCCGATAAGTGCGCATGGAGTAGAGTTCGTTTATACGAAGTAATCTGTGCAGTGCCAAGCACACCTCTTGGAAACCTTATGCCTGACGATTGGTATAAGGGCACTGTAAGCTTTGATGATAAGCTTTGGTACCTCAACACTCAAACAGGGGAAACTGTTCTCCTGAGCGATTTATACGACGAAGCGAAGCAAGAGATCGATGTGCTCGACCCTGTATTTGATCCTCGTGAAAACTACCTTGTATTCATGAATAAACAAGACCTCACTCTTTGGGCTCTTGATCTTAATGATTAGTTTATAGAACTTATATTGACCTACAGAACTTGTCGTTAACTGATAGTAGCAGCTTCTTGCTGCAACGCTTTAATATGTCGGCGAATTACTATTTCTTGAACCAGTGTAAAAAGACTGCTTGTAATAAAATAAAGGGCAATAGCTGCTGAGACTGAGTAAGAAATACCTACCATAAGAATAGGAAATACGTATTTCATTGAAAGTGACATGCTCTTTGCAAACTCTTCTTGAAAATCGGGCTTACTTTGGTTTGAGCTCTTATTCTCTTGTGTGCTAGAAACCGGTGTACCGACATTTGAAAGTGAGTATTTGAGCTGAAAATACTGTGTTGCTCCTGCAATAAGAGCCAAAACAATACTTTTTGAACCAACATCAAACAGTCCAAGGAAATTCATATCAATAACTGGAGGCTGAATAAATGAATACAGAATCGCTTCATTAATTACAGGCAATCCTGATCGGGCAAAAACGGCATAGAGTGCGAAAATAATAGGGAGCTGTATAACTAAAACAATGATACTTGAAAAAGGGTTAACTTTTGCATTTCGATATAAAGCAAATGTTTCTTCTGCTTGCTTCTTTTGATCGTTCGCATACTTTATGCGGATCTCTTTCATTTTCGGCTCAATTTCTTTCATGCGAACCTGCGTAACAAGCGCTTTCTTTGAAAGAGGGTATAAAACAAACTTTACGAGACAGGTAAAAACAATAACGGCGATACCAATATCAAGGAAAGGGAAGAGGTCGAGTAAATAAATAAGCGCGTTGTAGAGCGGATTAAATATAAAATTGGTATATAAGTATGACATGTGTGTATTGTACGCTAAACCTTAATTTTAGGCACTATCTCGGTAAAAGTTGTAATAATCTGATTTCTATCCGCACCAATATATGAAGGTTTAATGAAAACCAGAATAATTGCAGTAGGAAGCTTTATTTTTTTAAGTATATGGGAAACCTGTCGCTTAATTCTATTGCGAACTACAGCGCTTTTTGCCACCTTTTTAGATACCACAATAGCACAACGAGTACTCCCATGGGGAAGTACTCGTAGTGTTGCATACGGCGTAGAAACAACGTTCCTTGAAGCCAATGCTTCAGTAAAGAGCGACGTTGTTACTCGTGCGCGTCGGCTAAACATATAATAAATAGACTAAACAGCGAGGCGCTTTCGGCCAAGTGCTCGGCGTCGAGAAATAACTCGGCGACCTGTCTTAGACTTCATGCGTACTCGAAAGCCGTGTGTCTTTGCTCGCTTTCGTGTCTTTGGGGAATACGTAAATGACATAGTGATACTAATGTACATTAAAACCGTAGAAATATCAACTCTTCATACTACATTTTAAAAAAGGGAAGTGATCTACCAAAAATATCTCAAAAAATTTTTATTAACAGGTTTTCCACAACTTCTCAACATAATTATATAAACGCCACAAGTGTGCACTACTTTCATACGCGATATACTAGAGTCACTTAGTAGAGCAATAACTTTTTACCGTATGGATAACACTCGCCTTTGGGAAACTGTTCTTTCAAACATTGCAACTACAATTTCTCAAGCGAGTTTGTCTACGTGGTTCCGCGAAGCTCGTATTATCCGTAGAGAGGAGGGCACTGTGTACGTTGGAGTTCCTAATAACTTCATACTCGATTGGATTTCTACAAAGTTCCACCCGACTCTTCTTCGCAATATGCGCGAAATTTCAAGCGACATACGCGCCATTGAATACATTGTCGTAAAAGAGGGCACACTTAAAAAGCACGAAAACCAGAAACCTCAGCCTGCACCTAATAACATACTCCCGCTTCAGGATTTATACGTAACTAAAGAAGACGGCCTTAATCCTCGCTATACCTTTGATTCTTTTGTTGTTGGATCATTCAATGAACTTGCTCATGCAGCGGCTCAAGCTGTCGTAAAGAACCCTGGTCGTGTATATAACCCTTTCTTTGTCTATGGAAACACAGGTCTCGGCAAAACTCATCTTATGCAAGCCATTGGAAATCAGATCAAAAAGAACTTTCCACAGAAAAAGATTCATTATTTAACCTCAGAAAAGTTTGGTCTTGATTATTCAACAGCCCTTACCCAAGGAAAAGCTAATGATTTTAAGCAAAAGTACCGTGCATACGATGTTTTAATCATGGACGACATTCAGTTTTTCTCGAGCAAAGAGAAGTTTCAAGAAGAACTCTTCCATTTATTTAACATTTTTCACGATAACAATAAGCAATTCGTATTTTCTTCTGATAAGCATCCTCATCATATTCCCGAGCTTGAGGAACGCCTCAGATCACGTTTTGGTGCGGGTATGATTGTTGATATTCCAGCCCCTGATTTAGAGTCTCGAATGTCAATTTTGCGAGCTAAGGCTAATTTTCACAATGTAATTCTTGAAAATGAAGTACTTGAGTTTTTGGCTTCAAATGTTGAAACCAGTATTCGAGAACTTGAGGGCATACTCAATTCCATTATTATGCACGTTCAGCTTAAGGGAAGGGCTCCTAATATTAATGAAATCAAGAATCTCATTAAGAACACAGCGAAACCAAAGAAGAATGTTTCAGTAAAAGAGGTTATTAAGATTATCTCTGAATTCTACGGAGTAGATGAAGCAAGTATTTTTGATAAAACTCGTAAAAAAGAAGTGGTTAAACCTCGACAAATCATTATGTATATTCTTCGAGAGGACTTTAATATTTCATATCCTTCAATCGGAGAAAAGCTTGGTGGTCGAGACCATACAACCATTATTCACTCATGTGAAAAGATTAAAAATAACGTTAAAGACGACTCTGCTTTAGCTCAAGAAATCTCACAAATCCGTTCTATGATGACGTAAAACAGGGGATAAGTTTGTGGATAAGCCTGTGAATTAAGTAGGAGCAACTGGGGAGGATTCGTAGATAAGTAACAAGTGCTCAAAAAGTTGTTCGAGTTACTACCACACTTTGTGCAGAGGTTGTGGATGAGCAAAAACCAGAACATCGCTTTGTTAAGCTCTATAAAAAGTTTTCAACAAATCCACACCCCTAATAGTAGTAGTATCTTGTATTTAACTAAATAATATAATTAATACACATGGAATTCGAAATAAAGAAGGATGCTCTGGTACGAGGAGTTTCTCTTGCAGAAAAAATAACTGGTAAGAATGTTGCTCAACCGGTTTTGAGTACTATCCTCATTGATGCGGGGGATGACATGGTAACACTCCGATCAACAAATCTTGATCTTGGTATGGAAATATCAATTCCTGCTACTGTTACTCAAAAAGGGACAGTTGCCGTGCAAGGAAATATTCTCACTATGTTTGTTACAGGTATTAAAGTTGATGCTCCTGTAAAAATTAAACTTAATAACGGAAACCTTTCAGTAAATACAAAAAAGAATTCAACTTTGATTAAAGCTCAGCCTCACGATGCTTTTCCGACAATTCCAAGAGTTGTTGAGGGTATTCAGTTTACGTTGCCAGCTCATATTCTTGTTCAAGGGCTTAAATCGGTATGGTTCTGCGCTTCTATTTCAAGTATTAAACAAGAATTATCAAGTGTTTATATTTATACAACAGGAGGTCAAATAGTCTTTGTTGCTACAGACTCGTTTAGACTTGCTGAAAAACGCATACCAGCTCCACAAGTTGCAGATTTTGGTCATATTCTGATTCCACATAAGAATATTCCCGAGATTATTCGCGTACTCGAAGCTGCTGAAGGGGGAGATGTTCAGGTTTCACTCAATAAAAACCAGGTTTCATTTGAATACGGTAGCGTTTTTCTTGTTTCAAGAGTTATTGATGGAGTATTTCCTGATTACAAACAAATTATTCCAAAAGAATTTACAACCGAGGTTACACTCCTCAAACAAGACATTGTAGATGCTCTCAAACTCTCTACAATCTTCTCAGACAAGTTTAATCAGGTGAATGTGAGGGTTGTATCAAAAGATGCGCAAGTGAGTGTTACAACAAAGAATAGCGACATCGGAGAAAATGAAAACATGCTCAATGCAGTAGTAGAAGGCGAGGACATAGAAGTGAACTTTAATCATAAGTACATGTATGATGTTTTTCAGGTAATTGCTACAGATAGTTTATGCTTGCAATTTACAGGTAAAAATCGCCCTATGATTATGCGGCCAATTGGCGATACAACATTTATGTATCTTGTTATGCCAATGAATAAATAGTTTAAGTATTATTACGATAAAACCCTGGCAATTCAATGCTCAACATCAGTAATTTTCTTGAGAAATTCAAGGGTATTGGCGCAGAAGGGTATGTTGCCCGAACATCGCTTTCTAAGATTCTCAAGAGTGATTACAACATTCATGTTCCAATTGAGGATATTGAGTGGAAAGGAGCAATACTTAAAATAAATGCGAGCCCCATTGTTAAAAGCCAGATTTATATAAAAAAACACACCCTCCTTGAGCGAGTCAGAGAGAACGTGCCTTCTTTACGTATTGTTTCTATCGAGTAATTACGCGATTTATTATTCTCTTTGTGTTCCGTCTATCGTAACTCTTGCTTCGGTTCTGTTGAATACTGAATCGGTTACCACTACGCCAATTTCATTCTTTGCAAAGACTTCATCCTTTGTTGGTGTAAAAGTTATTGAATAAGGACTTTGTTGACTAGTTCCGATAATTCTTCCGTTCAAGAAGTATTCAACTTTTTTAATTGGATACCTTGATGAAGTTTGAATCTCTAAAGGAAAGGCTTTTTTAGGGGCAAGGCGGGCATCGATATCGATCTTGAAGGCAACCTTAGGTGAGTTTTCTGCTGTGTGAACATCATCTTTTTCCGCAGGGGCTGCCGCAACAGTTTCTTTGAATGTTGGATTTTTCTTTTTCCAATCCTCAAACCACTTTTGAACTCCATACTCCCAGTTTTCATACTGAGAATCCTTTTGAGGCTCTTCTGGAATTGCTCCAAGGGGATCTCGTTTGTCTACCCAATGAAGAATTGAATGTACTCCAGGAATTGTTATTTCTTGAAGAGTTTCTTGTGGAGTAAGTTCAGTGGCAAGTTTTTTAGATACTGAGTCGATGAAATAAGATTCTCCTCCGAGCCATATGTTGCGCATTACGGGTTTAATTGTTCGAGGGTCAACAATGGTGTCATTTGTCTTGAACTCCTCGCGGGGAAGGGTTTTAAGGGCATCACTCAAGAATGCTCCCCAGAGAGGGGTAATGATAAGACCGGCAACCTTTCTTTCCATAGGTGTATTGTCGTTTTTACCTGCCCAAGCACCAACAACAAGGTTTGGAGTGTATCCCATTATCCAAACGTCGCGATAGTCATTTGTTGTACCAGTTTTTGCTGCAATTGATCGCCCAATTGGGTTTACGATCTGTGCCACACTCGATGACCGCACTGTTTTATCGGTAAGAATGTCACTAATATCTCGGGCAACATTTGCATCGAGTACCTGAACAGGGTTGTTTTG
Organism: uncultured Candidatus Saccharibacteria bacterium; assembly: GCA_964529025.1. GTDB lineage: Bacteria > Patescibacteriota > Minisyncoccia > Phycocordibacterales > PALSA-1337 > CAZGUZ01. The sequence continues at coordinate 29,676 of CAZGUZ010000003.1, read as the reverse complement.
TGCTTGCTCAAGAATGTTTCCTTCGGAATCTTCAACACGAAGAATTGCTCGGTGAGGATTTCGTAAGCCATCATTTGCAAAAACTCCATATGCACTTGTGAGTTCAAGAAGGCTTACTTCACCACCTCCAAGGGTTAGGGTAAGGCCGTAACGATCGGGATCATTCAAGGATTCAATGCCCATTTTCTCGGCCAAATCAATTGCTGTAGGAATTCCTACAAGGTAGAGCATTTTAACTGCAGGAATGTTTCTTGATTGAGCTAAAGCACGACGCATGGTAATTGGTCCTTCGTACAAAAGATCGTAGTTTTCAGGGTTGTAACACTTAATCGTCGTTGAATCTTTGATTTTTGGTTTGCTATCAGGAGTACATTCAGAAGAGAATTCCGTTTTTACATCGAAAAGAATTGTTTCTGGTGTATATCCTTTTTCAAGTCCTGCCGCATACACGAAAGGCTTAAATGTAGAACCAGGCTGGCGCTTTGCTGTTGCAATGTTGAAATTACCTTCGATTTCGGTATCAAAGTAATTTCTTGAACCCACCATGGTTAATATATCGCCCGTTTTAGGATCAATTGCCACCATTGCTGTATTGCTTGCATTAAAGTTTTGAGCAAGACCAGGAGCAAACTCAGTTACTTTTTCTTCGGCAATAGTTTGAAGGTTAAAATCAAGAGTTGTAATAACTCGCAAACCGCCACTTTCTACAGTGTCCTCGCCGTATTTCTGTGTTAAATAGTCACGCACATACATAGAGAAGTGAGGAGCCTTAATACTTGTTGAGCCTCGTTCTTTAAAAGTTACTTGCTCAGCTACGGCAGTATCGCGCTCCTCTTTGCTAATAAACCCATATTCATACATTTTAGAAAGAACTAAACGCTGTCGCGCATCAAGTCGGTCAATATTTTTTCCGTACGGAGAATAAAAAGAAGGAGCCTGAGGAAGCGCAGCAATATACGCAGCTTCGGCTAAAGTTACATCTTTTGCTTGTTTACCAAAAAAGTTACGAGCAGCTTCTTCGACACCAAAGATGCTTCCGCCATAGGTGGTTTCATTGAGGTAAATTGCCAAGATTTCGTCTTTAGTAACCTCGCGCTCGAGTTTTACAGCCAAAACCCACTCTTTAAGCTTTCGAGTGATCGTTTTGTCTTTAGTAAGAACAGAGTTCTTGATAATTTGTTGTGTTATGGTTGATCCTCCTTGTGTTAAGCCTCCAGGAATAAGGTTTGCAAGAACAGCACGAACAATTGCTTTTGGTTTAATTCCAAAGTGTTCATAAAATTCAGCATCCTCAATTGCTATTGTTGCATTTCTGATATGTGTCGATATTTCGGAAAGGGGAACAACCGTTCTTTTTGCATTCTCATGAATATCGTAGAGCAAAACCTCGCCAGTTCGATCGTAAATTTTTGTAGATTGAACAATTTGGCGATCACTAAATGTCTTAAGATCAGGAATTTGTAAGGTAGAGAGCCATAGAATGATAATTCCGGCAAAGATAAACCCGAGAGTTAAAGAAAATAGAATTGCTTTCTGTATGTGAAAATACAAATTTCTTATATTTCGAAAAAAACCTTTATTTTTTGTATGCATATGTGCCTTTTCTACGATTGTAGCACAAGCAACTCACGTGTGATAGAGTAGATATATGTTGAGATTTTTCACCAAAAAACCAGAAGTTATTACTCAAAAAGAGGTAGTTAACGAGTTTGTTACTCGATCAGTAGAAAACATTTTTCCTAATCGAGAAGCCTTTACACAAAAATTACTCCAAGGTAAGCCAGTTTCTATCTATTTAGGTATTGATCCTACCGGTCCAACACTTCACCTTGGCCACGCTGTTACTTTGCGAAAGCTCAGAGAGTTTCAAAAAATGGGCCATAAAGTAACACTCCTTATCGGTGACTTTACAGCTACAATTGGCGACCCTACCGACAAAGCTACAACACGAAAAAAGCTTACACGTGCCGAAGTGCTCAAAAACTGCACTGAATATAAAAAACAAGCATCACACTATTTGAATTTTGGTGGATCAAACCCAGCTCGACTCGTATTTAATTCAAAATGGCTAGCAAAGCTTAATTTTGCTGATGTGCTCGAGCTTTCTTCTTTGGTTACGGTAGATCAAATGCTTAAGCGAGATATGTTTGCACAAAGACAAGCTGACAATAAGCCAATTCATATCCACGAATTCATGTACCCACTTATGCAAGGGTACGACTCTGTTGCTCTTGAAACCGATGCCGAGATTGGTGGCAATGACCAAACTTTTAATATGCTCATGGGTCGTGATTTGCTCAAATCACTTAAGAATAAAGAAAAGTTTGTAATTGCTGTAAAACTTCTTACTGACCCTACAGGTAAAAAGATGGGTAAGACCGAAAACAATGCAGTGGCACTCAATCAAACACCCGAAGATATTTTTGGCCGAGTTATGAGTTGGGGTGATGAAATTATTGTTCAAGCAATGGAATTGTGCACCGATATGACTCTCGACCAAATTAAAGTCGTAGAAGATCAGCTTAAGAATGGCGAAAATCCTCGCAATGCAAAAGTTAAGCTTGCTTTTGAGATTGTAAAAGGAATTCATTCAGAGCAAGATGCCGAACGAGCTCAGCAGGTTTTTGAAAAAACTTTTAGTAAAAAAGAAATGCCCGAAGATGCTACAGAAATTATTGTAGCTCCAAACACAACTCTTCTTAATTGTCTTATTGAACAAAAGATTGTTGCTTCAAAAGGGGAGTTCCGCCGACTTGCCGAAAGCGGAGCCTTTCATGATGTTGATGACGAAGCTCTAGTAATTGGTGCAGATTATGTTCTTACAAAAAATATTAATCTTCGCATTGGAAAAAAGAAGTTTGTAAAAATAACTCTTGCATAAGACATAAGAAGGGCAGAGTCTAATAGTTAAAGTCCACACATAAACAAAAAAAAGCGTTATACGCTTTTTTTGTTTATGAGTACTATGTATTATTCTTCCCACTTATCCTTGAAAGGATCTACTTCATCGTCATCAAGAGTTTCTTCGTCTTCATCTTCGCCGTCATCGCCCTCAAAAAATTCAGGGTCAATTTCGGGAGCATCAGTAGCTGCTTCATCTTCTTCGTCCTCAGTCTTCTTTTTGCGAGGATCAAAGTCTATTTCTGCTGGTGTTGTTTCTTCTGTGTCCATTGATTTAAATACAATTTAATCAAACTTAATCGGTAGGTTTGTATAGTTGTAACAAAAGCTGTAAAAATTTGCAATAATTTTTTTGTGGAAAATAATATTCCACGATACTTTCTTAACTTTTCATAGTTCTAGCCAAGCGCGAGTACTCGTGCGCAATACATGTAATACCGACAGCAATAGCATCAAATTCATCGTCAAAAATGTCGATTTTTTTCATAGTAACTAAGCGAGGAATCATTCCCATGATTTCGTGCTTGGTACTTGCTCCATGACCAGTTATTGCAATTTTAATGTGCGATGGCGGGTATTCAAATAGAGTAAGTCCTGCTCGAGCACATTCATATACAAGCACACCGCGCGCTTCGGCAACTGAAAGGGCAGTCTTTTGGTTTTTGCTAAAATATAAAGTTTCAAGGGCTGCAAATTCTGGGTGATGATCTAAGATTATTTGTGCAACTCGAGAACCTACAGCATTAAGGCGCACTGCCATACTCTCATTTTTTGAAGTCGTAAAACACTCGGAGTGAATAACGGTCTCGCGTTCACGTGCCGAAGTTTTTTCTAATACTGCAATTCCAACTCTGTCGTATCCCGGATCAATAGCGATGACTCGCATACTATTCGGCATTAGTGTAGACATCCTGCACGTCGTCGTTTTCTTCGAGTTCTTCTACAAGGGCAGATAGTTTTTCGCCATCAGCATCTTCAAGAGGTACTGTTGTTTGTGCTGTATAACCTTCGTGAGTTTTTGTAAAAGCCCATAGAGCACTACCAATACCTGCAAGTTCACAGCTATGATTTGAAAGAATGTGTTTAACTTCTTGTGCGGTTTTGTTGCGATTGTCAGTAAGGGCAACAATTACGATTGCAGAACCGCCTGGGCCATAACTTTCGTACACAACAGTTTCCATTGCTGCACTTGTATCTGTTGTTGCTTTAGAAATTGCTCGATCAATTGTATCGTTCGGAACATTTTCTTTTTTAGCTTTTTCAATTGCAGCAGCAAGTCCTGGGGCAGAAAGGTTTCCTTGAGCCTTTTTTGCTTCGGCACTAATAAGACGCACCATTTTAGTAAAGGTTTTACTCTTTTGCGCATCAGTCTTTGCTTTCTGATGTTTAATTTTTGACCATTTATTATGTCCTGCCATATCGTTTTGTATTATATATTCAATTAAACCAGATTTTACTACGAAGTAAATTGCTGAATGTGATCATGACCTTTTGCTGTTACTGTTCGGCCGCGAGGGGTTCTTTCAAGAAGGCCTAGTTGAATAAGGTAGGGTTCGTACACTTCTTCAATAGTTGCTTGTTCTTCGGAAAGGGCAGCAGCAATTGTATTAAGTCCAACAGGGCCGCCAGCAAACTTGCCAATCATTACTTTAAGAATCTCTCGGTCTGCAGCATTAAGACCCAGGGTGTCGATGCCGAGCATAGAAAGGGTAGACACGACAACAGCTTTAGTAAGTTGAGGGTCTTCTGAATTGTTTGAATGAACTTCGGCATAGTCACGGCAGCGCTTAAGAAAATAGTTGGCTGTTCGTGGTGTGCAGCGGCTGCGGCGGGCAATTTCATGAGCAGCCTCGGCTTCGATTTTAATACCAAGAATCGTGCTTGAGCGCTCAATAATTTGCTCGATCTCGGAAACCGAATAAAACTCAAGCTTAAACACTCCACCAGAGAAGCGCGATCGGAGCGGAGAAGAAATCATTGCAATACGCGTTGTTGCAGCAATGAGGGTAAAGCGTGGTAGTTCGAGTTGGATTGTTCGAGCCGAGGGGCCTTTACCAATAATAATGTCCAAGGTGCCGGATTCCATGGCAGGATACAAAACTTCTTCAATGGCTTTATTAAGGCGGTGAATTTCGTCGATAAAGAGAATGTCGCCTTCGGCAAGGTTAGTAAGAATTGCTGCCAAGTCACCAACTTTAACAATTGCAGGGCCCGAAGTAACTTTCATTTGTGCGCCGAGCTCTTTTGCTACAAGGTGAGCTAGGGTAGTTTTACCAAGTCCTGGAGGACCGTATAAAAGTATGTGTTCAGGAGGGTGTTGTCGCTTTTGTGCAGCAGTTAAAAGTATGTGTAAATTGTCTTTAATACTTTTTTGGCCAATATAATCTGTCCAACGAGAAGGTCTGAGGGTCGTATCAAGATGCTGAGCCTCTTTTTTGAGTCCAAGCGGCTCACTGTCGCCTAAATGAGGCTTTCCGTGTTGTGGGGGCAGGGTACTTGACATATAATTTGTTTTCTGCTATATTGTTTATGAACACAAGAGCGCACAACTTGAGCCCTCTTGCACATTACAGTAACGACTCGATCATGCGTGTACGATCAAGTTCATAAATCTCTAGGCAATCGGCCTGCTTACTCAGGTCGCGGATGCATTTTTCGAGGACATTCTGGTTGTCATCCTCGTGATTGGCATACTGGGGTTATCCTTGGAACTGTTTCTAGCTTTTGATGGTCACATTAAAAGTATTGCCTAGAGATTTCTGTACTTGATTTCGTAAGAACTTTTTTAAACTGCAGTAAAGCTATAAATATGGTACTCCTCTCGGAGTAAAAAAACAATTGACACGACCACATTTTAACGATTGGTTGTGTTTTTTGTTAAGAACACACAAGAAGGGGTGGCACAACTATACAAAAAAACTAAACTAAGTGTTTTTTTTGCGTGCAGTCTTTTAAATTTCTATAACGCGAGTGAGTTCTTCAAAAGAAGTTATTCCAGAAAGCACTTTCAATACACCATCTTGCTTCATAGTGAGTATTCCTTGCGATTTTGCTGCCGCTTGAATTTCGAGTTCGCTACCATTCATATCAACAACCGAAGTAATTTCGGGAGTAATAAGAATACCTTCATAGATTCCTATGCGACTCTTATAGCCGGTGCCGTTACAGTGCTCACAACCAACAGGTAACCACATACTACTTACTTTTGATGGCTTTTCTGCTGGGTCAGTAATTTCTTGAACGATAGAAGTAATTTTTTCAAGATGGTTTCCTTCGAGGGGAACTTCTTTTTTACAATGAGGACACAATTGTCGCACGAGTCGCTGCGCCAAAGAGATACTCAAAGCCGAAGCAATAATTTTCGAATTTACCCCAAGGTCAATAAGGCGAGGGAAGGCCCCAGCAGCAGAGTTTGTGTGGAGTGTTGAAAACACCAAGTGACCTGTAAGAGCAGAGTTAATTGCAATTTGAGCAGTTTCGCTGTCGCGGATTTCTCCTACCATAATAATGTCAGGGTCTTGGCGCAGAGCGGAGCGCAAACCTTCAAGAAAGGTATACCCCTTATCATTCGTTTGTGTCTGGACAATTCCTGCAAGGTGATATTCGATAGGGTCTTCAATTGTAATAATCTTAATCTGAGGATCGTGAACCTTTTTAAGGAAAGCGTAGAGTGTTGTTGTCTTTCCTGATCCTGTTGGACCAGTTGTCAGTATCATTCCATTTGGCTTACGGATCTGATCCATAATAATTGAAAGAAGTTTTTTTGGTATACCAAGTGCTTCCATAGGCACATCAATAGATTTTGGATTAAGAATACGAAGCACAATAGATTCATTGTATGCTCCAGGAAGTATTGAGGTTCGAATTTCTATATCATTAGAAGCGAGCTTAACGCTAAAGCGCCCATCCTGAGAGTCTTTTTTAATATTGAGCTTGAGGCCAGAAATAAGCTTGATACGCGACAGGATCAGTGTGTATGTTTGAGTGTCAAAATTGAGTACATCGGTAAGAATGCCGTCGAGTCGATAGCGAAGGCGAACGTATTCTTGCTCTGGTTCTAGGTGAATATCAGAAGCATTCGTTGCAAGTGCGCCAGCCAAAATAATTTCGAGTATTCGAGACACGTGGTAGCTTGCTCGATTTGCAAGCATTGTAGTAAGAGTTTCTTTTATCTGCTCAAGAGTTTGGTGTTCATCAACAATTTTTGCAATTTCTTCATTGGCAATATCAAGGCTGCCAGCTTTTGTTTCGAAAGCAAATGAAAGATCCTTGTAGGCTTTCCAAGCTTTTTCAAGGCTTGCTGTCGATGCCATATAGAGCTCAGGATCGTAGCCTTTCTTTTTAAGGGTGCCGAGGATTTCAATAAGCTTTTCATTTTCAGGCTCGCGAGCTGCAATTTTGAGGCGGCGATCAATAACCGCAAAAGCAGCTGCTAAAGCTGTACGAGAGTCAGCCTCGGGAATAATACGAAGAGCATCGGTCGTAACAGGGATACCAGCGAGGTCGATGTATTCTAAGTTAAATTTTGAAGCAAGGATTTTTACTAAATCTTCTTCTTCTTTCTTAAGGAGATCTTTGTAGCGGCGATCTTGTTTGTCTTCATCAAAAGTAATCATGGTGTAAGTATACCTTGAATATGAATCAAATTAAATAATGTGTGGTTATAAAAGGGTGGGTAATTACACGTGTTTTTAAGTAAAATAGGAGTATTGCCTATATCTACTAAATATGGTATAATATAGTTCGGATGAAGATCTTTAAAATTTGTGCTAAGGGAGGGTGGCTTTCGGCCATTCTCTTTTGGACGGGCCAGATTCTGGCCCAAAACCTGCCGGGGCCTGTCTACGTTGGAACCGGCGGAGGTGGCGGGGGGCTTCCGGGCCCTACGCCAGTCTCAACGGTGTCGACGCATGTCGGCACTGGAGCGGGGTATTACATACCCCGAGGCGGAGGGCTGGCGGTGCCAGCTCCGGTCGCAGTGGCGCCCATTGGGGTGTCGCATGTCGGTACTGTGGGCTGTTTGCCTGCGGTGCCGATTACAGCCCCGGTTAAGCCGGGGAAGGCTGTCGTGCTCGAATCATACTCAAGTACCACGAGGTCGGAAACGACCTTCACACCGGGCCCCAAGTGGCGTGACCCTCGAGTTACGCAAGGTATTGGGGCAACCCTTGGTGAACCGGCTCGACCGGCACGCCGTAGCGTGTCGTGGGACCTGCCATGGTCCAGGGGTCATAAGGAAACCTGGAGCGATGCTGCTATCGCTCCAGCCGTGACCGCAACAGGTCAAGGTGGAGTTGTGGCGACAGTTACCACAACCCATAGCTCATCCTATCAAAAAACCATCCCTCAACGGGGTGGATTTGGTGGGGTTTCATCCGCGCCTCGGCGTGGAGATGTGCTGGTGGTTCCACCACCAGTTGTGTGGCCGGCACCCAAATAAGGGTGTTGGTCTCAGGAGCCGCTCGGCAACGGGCGGCTTTCTTTTGCGTGTATTACTGCAAACTGATACCATAGAGGCATGATTACCCTTACTCATAGCACTGAAGAAACAGCATCACTCGCTTCGTTTTTTGTTTCAAAACTTTCGTCGCGCACTCCAGCTCCACACGCAACAGTGGTGTGCATGTTTGGTGATTTGGGTTCGGGTAAAACAACCTTTGTAAAAGGTGTTGCCGAAGCTCTACGTGTTCGTGAATCAGTGACAAGTCCAACTTTCGTTCTCGAAAAGATTTACACTCTTGATCACCCACAATTTAAAAATCTTATCCATATTGATGCATACCGACTCGAAAAAGGGGAGGAAATAGTTCGCCTCGGCTGGAATGAAATAATTAAAGACCCCCACAATTTAATTATCGTAGAGTGGCCAAATAATATTAAAGACGTTTTGCCGCCTGACTATATTTCTATTGAATGCAATTTCGTTGACCCAACGACACGAGGAATCGACATTAAAATGTAATTCCATGAAAAACAAGAATGCTCCAGAAGAAAAAATCGTAAGTGAACAAGAAAATTCATTACCTACCAAGATACCAACATTGGTTCTTTTGGATGTTCATGCAATTATTCACCGCGCATATCATGCTTTGCCTGACTTTAGATCGTCAAAGGGCGAACCTACTGGTGCTTTGTATGGAGTGGTAACTATGCTCATTAAAATAATCGAAGACGTACAGCCCGATTACATTGTTGCATGTTACGATTTGCCACAACCGACTCATAGGCATGAGGTGTATAAAGATTACAAAGCAGGGCGAAAAAAGACCGACGATGATTTGGCACTACAAATGCAGCGATCGCGAGATATCTTTACTGCATGGTCAATTCCCATGTATGACAAACCAGGATTTGAAGCCGATGATATGCTCGGCACCATTACCGAAATACTCAAAGATGCTCCAATAAATATTGTTATTGCTTCGGGCGATATGGATACGCTTCAGCTTGTTTCGGGAAAGCGCGTACAGGTCTACACCCTTAAAAAGGGTATTAAAGATACCATTATGTACGACGAAGCGGCAGTTCGCGAGCGCTTTGGTTTTGGTCCAGAACAGCTTACTGACTATAAAGGGCTTCGAGGCGATACCTCTGACAATATTATTGGTATTAAAGGTATTGGCGAAAAAACAGGAGCAACTCTTATTCAAAACTTTGGCACGATAGAAAAAATGTATAAAGAGCTTAAGAAAGATAAAGATGCTTTCACTGCTCATTGTAAAACTATTGGAATTACACCCCGCATTGTTGGCCTTATCGAAGCTGGCGAAGAAGAGGCTTTATTTAGTAAAACCCTTGCAACCATTCGTCGCGATGCACCAATTAGTTTTGTTATGCCCGCAACATGGAAAGAGGCAATTTCTTTGGCAGATATAGAAAAGCTTTTTTCTGAGCTCGAGTTCCGTGCCCTTACCGAAAGAGTTCGCACAGCAGTGTCTGGTAAAAAAGCAGCTCAAACAGGTCTTGATGATGATGGAATGACAAGTGTGAGTGAGGCAGAGAATCGAGCAAATTCTCGAGAAAAGATTGATGATTTGGATCCGCAGCTCGTTCACGATACGGCTGTTGCTTTGTGGGTTGCTGATTCAAATATTACAAACCCTAACCTCGACGAAATATATAATTTTTCTGGAGCTTTTTCTTTTGCCGAGGCTCGCACAAAAATCCTTGAAGAGGTTGAAAAGCGGGGAAGCATGAGTGTACTCAACGACATTGAGCGCCCGCTCATACCGGTGCTTGAGCGTATGAAGGCTGTTGGTATTAAGGTTGATGTTGAGTACCTACAAAAACTTGGGGCAACATATCATGCTGAGCTCTCTAAAATTGAAAAAACAATTTGGGATTTAGCCGGAGAAAACTTTAATATTGCCTCACCAAAACAGCTCGGTGAAATCATTTTTAATAAACTCGGTCTTAAGGCCAAGAATCAAAAGAAGACAGGTACAGGAGCACTTTCTACAAAAGAATCAGAGCTCGAAAAGTTACGCGATGCGCACCCAATAATTAATGAAGTGTTTAAGTATCGAGAATATTCGAAACTATTATCGACATACATTGATGTAATTCCAACTCTTGTTGATGAGCATAGCCGTATCCATTCAACACTCATTCAGGCAGGAACAACAACGGGTCGCATGGCTTCAGAAAATCCTAATATTCAGAACATTCCTAATAAGAGCGATTTGGGTCGAGCTATTCGCTCGGGCTTTATTTCGGAGAAGGGCAAAGCAATTGTTGCTATTGACTACTCACAGATGGAGCTCCGTATTGCAGCTTTTTTGTCGCGCGATGAAAAACTCATGGAAATTTTCAGAGAAGGCCGCGATGTTCACACAGCAGTTGCTGCTCAGGTTTTTAAGGTTGAGCCCGAACAAGTTACAAAAGATATGCGCCGCCAAGCAAAAGTAATTAACTTCGGTGTGATGTATGGAATGGGAGTTAATGCTTTGCGACAAAATCTTGGCTCAACTCGCGAAGAAGCCCAGCTATTCTACAATGAATATTTTGCAACGTTTTCTGGTCTTGCCCAGTACCTTAACGATACAAAAGTTTTAGCAACAAAAAAGGGCTATACCGAAACTTTATTTGGTCGTCGACGTTATTTTGCGGGACTCTCTTCAAAGATTCCGTATATTAAAGCAAGTGCTGAGCGCATGGCAATTAATGCTCCAATTCAGGGAACAGAAGCTGACATCATTAAATTGGCCATGATTCGCATTGATGAATATATTCGAGCAAAAAAGCTCGAAGGCGTTGCACATATGCTTATTCAGGTGCACGATGAACTCGTTTTTGAAATTGATGAGAATAGACTCGATATTGTTCCAGAGCTTCAAAAGATTATGGAAAGTGTTATCGATACCAAAATTACTCACGGTGTTGTATGTACCACCGAAGCTCGCTATGGTAAAAACTGGGAGGATACTCAGCCCCTGATTCAAAAATAACGGCACTAACCTTATTTGAATATGATTTACGCTTTCATTGGAAAAGATCGACAACAAGTTTTTGCAAAAGCCGAAGCACTCGTGGAAAAGCTTCACCAAAAAAAGCCTGATGCAGAGATTTTTAATATTGAAGCAGAAGAGTGGGGTAGTGATACGGCGCTTAAATTTTCTGCAAGCCAAGGACTTTTTGAAAAAAAGTTTATTGTTGTAATTAAAGATGTATTTGCTCAAACAGAAACTCTCGAGACTTTTTTTGATCATGCGCCAGCCCTCAAGGAATCAGAGAGTATTTTTATTGTTGTCGACGGCGAGCTTTCTGCAGCACATATGAAAAAGCTCGAAAAGGTTGCTGAGAAAGTTCAAACCATTGAAGACGCGGCGAAGTCCCCTCAAAATCCGGCACAAGAAGTTAATGTCTTTGGAATTACCGATGCATTGGGTTCAGGAAACACGTTGCGAGCATGGAATTTATATAATGAAGCCCGAGTACGTGGAAGCGAGCCCGAGCAAATTCATGGAATTTTATGGTGGTACGTTAAAAATCTTTTGCTTGCAGCACAGTCAAAAAGTGCAGTAGAGGCAAAAGTTAATCCTTATGTTTTTTCAAAAGCTCAAGCAGCACTCAAAAAATTAGGTACTCCTACTGTTCGCGCTTATGCTGATTCTTTGGTTTCTATGTACCACAACTCTCGTAAAGGCGAGACCGATCTTGGTTTGGAAATTGAAAAATTTATTGTCGGGTGGGGGAGGTAGAAAAAACGCATCACTTTTATCTTAAAGTAATGCGCTTTTCCAATAAATACCCTCTTTCGAGGGAAGGCTGAAGCCGTATGTATATATAATAAGACGTCCTGATTAAAAAAGCAAGAATTACGTTTATGGCCGTACTCGGCTCACATAGCTCCGGTGTTCGATTCCAACTGACTCCTCCTGTGAATATAAAAACCACCGCATATGTGCGGTAGTTTTTATATTCAAGTGCGCCCAGTTGGAATCGAACCAACGACCCTCTGCTTAAAAGGCAGGTGCTCTGCCGACTGAGCTATGGGCGCATACGGCTAAATATTTTTGAGATAACGCGAACATCATACCATAGTTTTGGACTTTTTCAAGAATGCTCGCAGCTTGTTGTACTTAATTACAAAGGCAAATCAAAAGCAAAAGCACCAGGGCCAAGGACGAGTATTGCCAATGATAGAACAAAGAGGATTGCATAGTAGTTGATTCCGTCAGACAAAAACTGTTGATTCTTAATTTTAAGAGCAATATGAATTCCTAGAACTACGATTGCGATAATTGCACCAATTTGTGTTCCGAGTCCAAGGACAATAATGGCTCCAGCAAGAGCCTTGAGAATGCCCGCATACAAAACAAAGCGTGATGACTCTGTGTTTCGACGTTTAATTTCATGAATTCCAAGTGTAAGTAGGGTAGAGCCAAGAATTAAGCGAACCGCAAAAACTCCAAGCATGCTATATGAAAATAAATCAGGAAACAGTGAGGGCATGGAAATAACTTTATAATTTGCTAATGTACCTACATGATACCACGCATTACACTCATACTCGACTCAATTCGCAGTGTCGAAAACGTCGCTTCAATTTTTAGAACTGCCGATAGTGCAGGGGTGGAGCGTATTATTTTGTGTGGAATTACCCCCGGACCGCTCGATAGGTTTAATCGTGAACGTAAAGATTTTGTTAAGGTATCACTCGGTGCCGAAAAGTCTGTTCAGTGGAGTCGGGTCGAAACGGTACAAAATGCCGTTCAAGATTTTAAGTCTCAAAATCTGCAAGGCAAGGTTATTGCTCTTGAACAACACGAAAAGTCTTTGCCATACACAACACCTGTAAATACAGAAACGGTTGCAATAATTTTGGGATCAGAGCGACACGGAATGCCTGCCGAAACCCTTTCTCTTGCAGATTCAATTTATGAAATTCCTCAGTACGGTAGTAAAGAATCACTTAATGTAGCAGTTGCAGCAGGGGTGGTTGTATATGCTATTCGAGCAAGTTCGCAGTAATTTGCACAATTTATTTTTTATAAAGAGTTTGATGTACTGAACAAAAGTGTGTACCGCGACCACCAACGGTTATGCGCTTAATGGTTCCGGTGCAGTTGGGGAGTTCGCAGGGTAACCTTGTTTTTCTATAGGCTCGGTGATGTTCTTGAAACTTTCCGCGTTCGCCGTCGATGTTTCGATAGTCTGACATTGAGTCGCCACCAAAATCAATTCCTTTACGAAGTGTTGATACAAGTGCCTCATGGAGTTTTTCTATAGCATCATGCGTAATGTATTTAGGGCTAGAGAGGGGGTGAATAGATGCTCGCCATAAAGATTCATCGGCATAAATGTTGCCGACGCCCGCTAGGATTTCTTGATCAAGAAGAACTGCTTTAATTGGTTTGTTGGGCGACAGTAAAAGTCTTTCGTGCAAAGTTTGTGCATTAAAACTTTTTTCGAGTGGGTCTGGTCCAAGCTGGGGAATGTGCTTGTGTAAGTTTTCTGTTGTTGTGTGTATCACTACACCAAACTTGCGCATATCAGAAAGCACCAAACAATTACCGTCCGAAAGTGAAAGTACACAATGAATAAATTTATTAAAGGGATCGTTAAGAGGGTGTTTTGGATCCGTATTTGTTGGTCGCCATTCATTCTTGTGTGGGTCATGGGTATATGCTCCATACATAATATGCCCCGTCATTTTCATGTGAATGATAAGGTGAGTACCATTTGAAAGATCAATAATAATGTATTTGCCCATGCGCCGAGCCGAAACAATAGTAGCTCCAACGGTTGATTTTTTGAGTTGCGCAAAATGAATGCGATTTTTAATCGTATTCTTAAAGCGGGGCAGAGGGCTTGAATAGTCAGTCCAAACATTCACAATGCTCTTACCGCAAGCTTTGGTGAGTATTCCCCGCACGGTTGTTTGTACTTCTGGGAGTTCGGGCATATAATTTATGTACTGTGAAATCTAAACATCAATCAAAGATACATGCAACTAGCTTTGTGTACGCTATTCTTGCAGTGTGTCTTATTGTCATGGGTTCAATTGGGCTTAATCTTCTTAAGCAGCATAACCACGTTTCGTTTACGGCAATGGTCGAAGTGGCTTCATCAGCTAAAAATATGGCAGCTGCTTTCTTTGCTCCAAGCATTACGGTGGCAGAGCTTCAGACAAAGTATGTTCAAGCAAGCAAGTTTAGAACACCTAAGGTGCGCATCCTCATTGTTCCAGGGCATGAGCCAGATTTTGGGGGAACAGCATTTGGTGGTGTTAATGAGCGCGATGTAGTTGTTGATGTTGCTCAAGAATTAGCCAAGTTTTTCGAGAATAATTCTCGATACGATGTTATTGTTGCTCGTGGCAAAGAAAGTTGGAATCCCGAAATACAAGCATATTTTGATGCCAATGAACAAGCAATTAAAGATTTCGTATCAACTCAAAAGACCCTCATGCAAGAGCATATTCATGAGGGGGATCTCGCAGCTGTTTCAAATGGTATTAAACACAATAAGGCTCCAAGTAAGGTGGCATTTCATTTGTACGGCATAAATAAATGGGCAAATGAAAATGATGTTGATATAACACTCCATTTGCATTTTAATGATCATCCACGAAAAAATACGCGTATACCAGGTGTGTATGAAGGCTTTGCAATTTATGTTCCCGAGAGTCAGTTTTCTAACGCAATTGCAACGCATGCTGTTGCCGAGAATATTCGCAAGCGACTCCTTAAGTACAATAATCAAAGTACCTTTGGCAAAGAGAGTGCTGGCATCATAGAATCACAAGACCTCATTGCAATTGGTTCGTATAATACAGCAGAGTCAGCAAGTATGCTCATTGAGTACGCATATATATACGAACCTAAGGTGCAAAATACTAATGTGCGCGACATGGTTATGAAAGATTTTGCTTTCCATACATATCTAGGAATACAAGACTTTTTTGGTAGCGGCAACGATGTTAACTTTTTATTTGATACAGTTTCTTTACCATACGCTTGGACAAAACCCCTCGGAACCGAACCAAGTATCGATACCTATGCTTTGCAGATCGCTTTAGCTAATGCTGGTTATTATCCAGGAAAGTCATCATTTATTGATTGTCCAATTACCGGTCGCTTTGGTCCGTGTACTAAAGCAGCATTAACTCAATTCCAAAAGGATAGTGGAATAACAGGCGAGAGCGGAATCCTCGGAGAAAAAACTCGAGAACTCATGAATCGAGTGTTTGGTGTACAGGCTCTTTAGTTTTTAATCCGCACTAGTTGAGTACTTTAAGGGCGGCACGAACTTTTGCTGCCGTAGATGTAAGGGCAGGGTCAATCTTTTTAAGTGCATCGCGAGCATCTTGAGGTGAATAACCGAGTGCGCTCAAGGCCTCAATAGCATCGGCATGTGCGCTTGGAGTGTCGGTAACAGTAGTTGTGTATTCAATAGTATCAATTTTGTCTTTGAGTTCGAGAATAATTTTCTCGGCAATTTTTTTACCAATCCCTGCAACTTTTGTGAGCGAAGCTGCGTTTTCTTCTTGAATGGCACGGCGAAGGTTATTTGCCGAAACTACACTGAGTACACCAAGAGCAGTTTTTGGACCGATTCCTGAAACGCTAATGAGGAGTTCAAAGAGGGCAAGGTCATCGGGCGCAGCGAAACCATATAAATCAAAAGCATCCTCGCGTATTACGCTATGAATATGGAGCGAAAAAGAGGTATTAGTACCCTTATGGTGTGTTACTGAGTGTAGAGTATCGCCCGTTACATATACACGATATCCAACGCCATGAACGTCGATAATGAGCTTCTTATCATCATACGAATCAAGTGTTCCGGTGAGTTTTGAAATCATACTACTATCATACACCTAAAAAGACCTCGTGAATGTTGCTTTTTTCTGACGATGTGGTATGTTTGTTGTTACAACACGTTATATGGCAATTACATCTTCAGCAAAAAAGGCACTACGAGTTTCAAAGCGAAAGCGAATTAAGAATATTCGCCGCATTTCAGCCATTGATTCTTCACTCAAGAAATTCCGAAAATTGATTGTAGACAAAAAGGCAGATGAGGCAACAAAGCTTCTCCCTGAACTCTTCAAGGCTTACGATAAGGCAGCAAAGGTTCACTCAATTAAGAAAGGTGCGGCAGACCGGGCAAAGTCTCGACTTGTAGCAGCTATCAAGCGAATCTCAAAGTAACAAAAAACCGCGCAAGCGGTTTTTTGTTGTTCGTTTACGTCTCGTAATTTTTAAGCAAAGAAACTGCGGTATACAAGCACTACGAGTGTACTTACTCCTCCGGTAAGGAGTGCTCCCCAAGCCATATCAATAATAGTTACTATGATTGGCCAATCACGCATTGTCGCATTGTTGGTAAGGTCATATGTTCCGTATGCAAAAAGTCCTAAAAAGGCACCTATAAAGAATACGTGTCCAAGCGATGCTCCGCTCTTGAGGGCAGGAGAGACTGCAAAAAATACTACTCCCGCAGTGTAGAGAATGTAAAAGACTACTGCTGGAATAAAGTTAAATGAAGGAGCAAACAAATGTCCAAGCCACACTCTGTATTGTGATCCTGTTATATAGAGCCAACCCGCATCAATAATTGCTAAGCTTAACAATGTAAGTATGTATGTGATTATGTTCATGAATATAGTATAGCGTACTAATACTACTTTGAGCATTACATTTTTTGGTGCCCTTGCGCGGTCTGGGATTATGTAAGGTAAGAGTCTACAAGGGTTCTTGCGGTAATTTTCGAGGATTGACCTGAGGTGTCTCAGTCGGATTAAATTTTTAGCATTTCTCTACCCTCAGCGACTTTTTTGGATATAAGATTTGTAAAAGACTCTCTCGATTCGAGTAGGGAAGAAAGTAGTTTTCTTGAATCATCCAACCTTTCTTTCCTCCAGGGAATACCCGACACTTCATCCGATTTAATTAAATCATTGAAAAAGAACCTTGATGCTTGTGTGTTTCCAACTAAACCTTCTAATACTGCTTTATGAAAAACCAACCAATTTCCATCTGATGGATTAATGTCACTTACCACGATCAGATCAGAGAGAGTTTTAATATCTTCGATATCAAGATATTGACCTACTGTTTTAAGGGTTACTTTCAAAAATTTATCTAGCTCCCTTTTAAATTGATCTTCTGATTGATACTCAATAAAAGGTGTAATTCGAGGATTTCCATTAAAAAAGAAATCATAGGAAATATAAGTTTTTGGGTTCCAAAGAAAATTAAGACCAATATCAATATAAGTACCTTTTTTAGTCCCAGCAGATTCAAAATTTAAAACAACGAGGTAATCACCTCTATCAACAAACCAAGACCTAGAATTTCCGAGCTGAACAAATTTTAATGACTTTAAATTTGCTAAGGCAAATTTTTTAATAGTTTCTTTATACATGTTGGCCATTTAATGCCTCTCGATCTGTCTCACTAATGTGTGCCCCCGCTAGGAATCGAACCTAGATTTAAAGTTCCGCAAACTTTTGTCCTATCCATTGAACGACGAGGGCATATATTGTTGCACGATAACAGGCACACTCTACCAGTAAAATGGCTAAAAGCCAAGTCTCTCGAGTACTTTTACCCCAAGAGGTTCATTGTGTTCTTCTTCGGCAATGTACTTAAGAAGTATTTCGCGTACAGCTTCGGGGTCGACCTCATCAATAGGAACTGCAATGAGGGGCATGAGAGTTTTTGATGACTTAATAAGTATCTTAGGATCGTATTCATCAGCAACGACACAAAAAGATTCTATGTTCAAAAAAGGGTAGAGTGTGTCGTCGATAACAATGCCTCGATCGGTAATTGAGCATGTAAGTGTTTTCGGTGTCTGTGTTGCTTTGATAAGGAGTGTGCCAGTTGCAACAATGATAAAGAGTGAAAAGAGGGGTTGTTTAAGAATTGCTGCAATGACAGCAATGGTTATAGAAATAATAGCTACACCCCAATACCAATCTTTGGTGCGCTCTCGATGGTGGAACTCAAGTGTTTGCCATTCTATGAGTGGTTCTGACATGCTTTTATTATAGCATGCAGGGAAAAGGGGGAGTGTGAGTATTTGTGATTATTAAAAACTTTGTTAGGATGTGGAGAGTTGGAAACATTAACCAAAGGTTGTTATGACAGGTGTGTTGGATGAATGCCCAGAAGTTGCCGAGAGAATCCTTGCGCGCGAAGATGACCTTGAGCTCTGTATTGGTGGAGAGGATTGCGGTTTTGCCTTCTTCATTGCTGAGGGACACCTCGGTGACGGTGAGGTGATTGTGAGGTCAGTACCTCGACTTGATCGTTGCCAAGAGCTTGACCTTCTGATCGCATTCCTCAATGACGTATGCGCGTTTGGTGAAGATGAGGGGTTGTGCACTGAAGCTTGTCGCTTGCGGGCAATGTTGCCTGCTATCGAGGCCAGCTTCAGGAATGGACAAGATGAGGTCGTGACCACAGGACTCTTGCGCGCTGCATGATTTTATTGCAGCGATTACAGAACCGCCCACTTAAATGTTGGGCGGTTTCTTGTTATGTATTTGATTTCTTGGGGTTTTTGAATTACTTGAATACGACTTCTAATTTGATTCGATCGGGATCCTCGAAGAATACGGCGTAATAGTTTTGAGAATATTCGGGATAATCTTTCGGTGAACTATAGAGCGGGGTAATATTTCGAGGTTTTAAAAATTCATTTACAAAAGTTTCCACATCTTCCTTGGTATTAACTCTAAAAGCAAGATGGTTGAGCCCTGTTTGTTTTCGATGAAAAGCCGCAGCTTTGAAAGTATCTTCTGTCTCAATGAGCCAAAAGTCTGTTGTTCCATTTGTGGCTCCTAAGTGACTATCGCTCTCGTCGATGATTTTGTACTCGAAATAGCCCAACAGATCCTTATAAAAGGGAATCGATTTTTGAGCGTTTGAAATATTGATCTGTAGGTGGTATAGAGAGGTTTTCATTTTTTGGTGCGTAATTGTATATTTAATAATTTCTGCCCTCGGCCCATTCGTAAGCTTCTTTCTCTATTGCATTCAAAAAAGGTTTTTTCGCGGCTCGGTATGCTAGGTAGTCGTCTGGATATTTTTGGGCATTGGCTTCTTTAAGATCAGAGTAAGCTTTTGCCTTTTCTGGAAACATCCTGAAAAAGTCTCTCATAATGAGAAACTGTTTTACTTTGGGTGCATTTTCCAAAAACACATGGATATTTTCGAGCTTTTCTCCATATGAGTCAGCCTTGAAAAAGATAATTGAATCAGGGGCGATATAGTTTTCAGTCCACTCGTAGCCTGCGGCAACCATTTTAAGGGTTTCTTGAGACAAGTCCCTTACATCTTTTGTAACTATTAAAACATCTATAATGGGCTTAGCTTTCATTCCTGGAATTGATGTACTGCCAATGTGTTCGATTTGCAGTGCTTTGCTCCTAAAAACTTCTGACACAAAGTTCCTTATTGATTGAAACTTTACTATCCAGTTAGGGTCATAGTCTGAAATTGAGTATTTTCTTTGTATTGTTTTTTCTGAATTTTGCATAATGTAACGAGGCTTATTTGGTTAATTTGATAAAAGATAATTTCTAATTTTTCTAATACCTACGATTAAGCTAATAGAGAAGACAATGAAGATGGTGAAGAAGTTTTCACGGCTAGATAAGTTGTCGATATCAAGCACAAAAGGGATAGAGAGAGCTAATCCTCCTACAAACAGGGTGGACCAGAACTTGACTCTTAATGAAGAGAGGAAAACTCCCATTGGACTGCCTCCCTCCATTACCTGAGCAACTTCATAGCTTGATCTAAAGGCTGGAAACCAAGTTGCCCAAATACGGTCCTTGATTAGGTATTCTTTGGAGTATTGTAGCCTTACTATCTTTTCTCTGTATATTTTTGCGAGATAAATATTTACTATACCCGCGATGTTCCAACCGATAAAGATGAGTAATAATGTTGTACAAAAAACTATATACCCATTTGTACCTGAGATAATCGCAAGGATCATTATCAAGCTTGCTCCAGGAAAAAAGCTTCCTACAAAATATAACCCTTCTACAAGTACTGAAATGAAAGCGGCTAAATAAATATACCCATCATTGATATTTGAAAGGAAGTGTACTAATTCTTTAATGCCGGGGATTGTTGAATTAAGAAAAAGAAGTACCCCGTATATTCCAAGTGCAACTGCCGAAATGATCCAAATTATTCCGGCGTATAACTGGTTTCTATTATCCTCCATGCTTTCATTTTAGCTTAAGATTCAAAAATAGAACATTCTGAATAGGGCAGGGTGAGATTCGGTCACGGATAATTTCTTCGTCGACACTCAGAAATTTCCGCGACCCCGCCTCGGTATTGCTCGCTGCTGCTCGCAATATACCTCCGGCTTTCTCATCTTCACACACATCTCAAAATTAAAAAGTACTGGCAGGAGCCAGTACTTTTTAATTTGGCGGATGGGGTGAGATTCGAACTCACGGCCCCCTTGCGAAGGCGACAGTTTTCAAGACTGTTGCTTTAGACCACTCAGCCACCCATCCATTGGTGAACGTTGTCTATATTTACACATTTTTTTGTTTTTTTCAATAGTGGCATTTTTTACCTATGCAGAGTACAATCGATACATGAAATATTTTGGTATTGATGTTGGAACTCGCCGTATAGGTATTGCTCGCTCTGATGAACAGAATAAGTTCGCTTTTCCGTCTACTGTTATACAAGTTCAGCAAAGAAAAGGTGAATTCAACGTTGAGGCCGCATTACAAGATGTTGTTCTCTACATACAGAAAGAGGGGGGTGAGGCTGCGGTTCTCGGTGACTCACAGAATAGTAAGGGAGTGGACAATAGTATTATGGTTCATGTTCGTAAGCTCAAAGAACTGTTAGAGAATGAGGGTATAAAAGTGCAATTAGAGCCAGAGTACTTTACAAGTCAGCATGCGGCACATTTTCAGGGCGAAGGTCCGCTCCATGACGCTTCGGCAGCTGCACTTATTCTTCAGAGATTTCTCGATAAAATAAATTACACACATGAATAATCAAATAATAGATACAAATAAGGTAGATACGAAACAAGAAACTGCAAAAGAAGTCCCTGCGACAAATGTGGTTAAGGATGTTCCTGCGGCTCCTACGGCTCCCGTGGCCCATGTGCGTATTTCGTACGATGATTTTAGTAAGGTTGAAATTAGAGCAGGTAAGATTATTTCAGCAGAAAAGGTTCCTGATACAGATAAGCTTTTAAAACTTTCGGTTGATTTTGGTAGCTTTGAGCCTCAACCTCGACAGATTGTTTCGGGAATATCTATGTATTTTCCTGATCCAGCTGTTCTTGTGGGCAAAACATGCATGTTTGTAACTAACTTGGAGCCACGCAAAATTAAAGGCCTTGAAAGTAATGGTATGCTTTTTGCGATTTCTACTCCCGAAGGAGGATTTTCTCTCTTTGAGCCGAATGCAACGATTCCGCCTGGAACAAAAGCAAGCTAAGGTACTGTAAGCTCAATAAATACTGAATAACTAAACAATGAGGGTGGTGAACCTGTAGTACAATATGTATATGCTTACAGAGTTTAATCGCATATTCCCAGCTCCGCGATATCTTAAAATGCCCCATGCCGGTATTCACGTTTCGGATGAGGCAATTTATGCAGTAGAGTACAAAGCAACTCCTCGTGGTTATGAAATTAAAACTGCACTTAATGAGCCTTTACCAACAGGCGCTATTGAGTCTGGTTATATTCATGATCCAAAACCAGTACAGGCTGCTCTTGAAAAGATTAAGAAACAACTCTCAACAAATTTTATTGCCGCATGTTTACCCGAAGAAAAAATGTATTTGTTTAGGACTGAGGTTCCAGCAGGGCAGTCACACTCAGAGATTCGCCAGAATATTGAGTTTAAGCTCGAAGAAAATGTTCCTATTTCTCCGGCCGAGGCTCTTTTTGATTTCGAACTCATTCCCGATACTCATGAAGCAAGTGTTTCGGTGGTTCCAATTAAAGTGGTTGATGCGTACAAAACAGTGTTCGAGAATGCTGGCTACATTGTTACATCTTTTAATAATGAGGCTAAAGCAATTAGTAGGGCAGTATTTGGCGATACAGAGAAGCATAATAAGACGTACGTTATTTTGCATTCAATGGGATCAAAGACTGGTATTTATGTGGTATCGAGAGGCGTGGTTTGTTTTACTTCGACAGTTCCGTACGGTGGAAACAGTATTACCGATGCAATAGCAAAAGCTTTTAATGTTTCTCGAGAAGAGGCTCTTAAGATTAAAAAAGAGAAAGGGGCGACCGACACTAAAGAATCGCGCACAGTTTTTGAAGCCGCTTCGAATACTATTTCGGTTATTAAAGATGAGCTCGTACGGGTGATTCAATATTGGGAGTCTCATGAAGGAAAACTTGGAGCAATTACTTCTATTGTGCTCTGCGGACACGACACTTTAATTACGGGTTTTTCGGCATACATTACCCGCAATACAAATATTCCTGCCGAAATGGCACATGCATGGAATGCAATTGATCATGATGGCTACGTGCCACACATTGAGCGTGTCGACTCTTTGGATTATGTTTCTGCAGCAGGGTTAGCGCTTTAATATATGTATTCACTCTTACCACAAGAAAATATAGAAAAGCTTATCTCGGAATATCGAGCACGACTCTCGGTTGTTATTGCTTGGATGATTGGTGGTTCAGTTATTGTTTCGGCAGTTCTTTTATTGCCATCGTACATTTATATTTACGCTACAAATAAAGAAGTTTCTAGCGAGGTTGCAGCACTCAAAAAGCGCACAGAAGAAGCTGGTGCACAAAAGTTAGAGTCGGAACTCACTTCATCGAATGTTGTTGTAAAAGAGTTTGCTACATTTGAGCATCAAATTCCACTAAGTGAATTAGTTAAAAGGCTCGGTAGTCGTATTGTTCCAGGAATCACCATTAAATCTTTTTCTATTGTTCCCGAGAAGTCAGCAGATGAAACTCTCAAAGGGGTAGAGCAAACATATAGTGTACAACTCGTAGGGGAAGCGGCTACTCGTGATGCCCTTGTTGGTTTAACCGAAAGCCTAACAAATGAAATTACGTATTCTGCGGTTGGTTTGCCGATATCAAATTTGGCAAGGAGTTCAAAAATACCATTCTCATTGTCGTTTAAAGCTATAGCTCCTAAGATTCAACTACCATGATGCAATTAAATCCTCTTGCTCGTATTTCAATTTCGGTAGCAGTAATTGCTGCAATTATCGCCGTGTACGTTTTTAGTGTTGTGTGGCTCCATAAAAAAAGTGATGGTATTGCTGCAGAGCGCCAAGCTGTTGTTGAAATGACTCGAGAGCTCGAGAATATTCATACCTTGCGAGCACAGGTTGAAGCTGGAAAAGAACTCGAATCAACATTCTCTCAACACCTTGTTGCTCGAACTGACATTGTTAATTTTATTAAAGAAGTTGAAAGCCTTGGCAATCAAACAGGCGCTTATATAACTATTGATGCAATAGATTCATCAATTAGTTCTGGAGGGGATGAAAAGATTGTTCCAGCAAATTTTAAACTATCAATTCGCGGTTCATGGAATGCTGTAACGCGAACACTCATGCTTGTAGAAAATCTTCCATATCTTGGAAAAATCGGCGGCATCAATTTTGAATATTTTAATGCTTTAACAATTAATGACTCTCGTTCAGAATCAGTGCAGGGCGGTGCAACACCAAAAGCACAAGCAGGGTGGAAGGTGGACTTTAATTACACATTTAGATTGATGAAATAATATGGAACAAATTACTCACATAATTGAACATATTAAGAAAGTTTCGCAGCGCATGTGGAATAGTTTTCACGATCTAGGTCGAGACTCAAGTTTTGATTGGTTTATAGTATGCTTCCTTACATGCATCCTCGTTATTGTTGGCGGCATCATTGGTTTGATACAGTATAGAAGTATCGTAACGGCTGTAACTGGATTTATTCCCACAGAATCAAAAGCAGTTACTCGCGATTTTGATATTACTAAAGCGCAAAAGTCACTCGAAGCTTTTACTCAGAAGGCTCTCGTACGCCAAGAGGTAATTCGCGGCGCTCGTGATATTAAGGAGTTTACTCCTTCATCTAAAGCTGAGTAACAGCGCGTACGCAATTTGTTGTGCGCATTGCGCGTTGTATAGTGGGGCAGGTGGAATATTAAGAGCTTTTTTGTTATAGTCACAGCATTGCCCCTGTAGCTCAATGGATAGAGCAGCGGACTTCTAAGCCGTTGATGTTGGTTCGATTCCAGCCAGGGGCACAATATACCAAAAAAGAGGCTGCGGTCTCTTTTTTGGTATATATGTTCTTAAGGAGGAATCGAAAGACGAACGCATCGAGCGAAGCGAGATCCCTCCGCAGTAGCGGAGGGAAGTGAGTCGGGGTCGCGAAAATGTATGAGCGCCGGCGAATACATTTTTGTGACCGATTCCAGCCAGGGGCACATACCAGAGAACAAGAAGAATTTTCTTTACTTTCCGTAACAGTTAAGATAGGGTTGAACAAGAAAGGAGAATCAATTAATGAGTGACTCGGATCAATTTCCAAAGTATTTGATGAAGATCAATGGTGATCGCAGGTATCTTTCATTTGGGGAAGCCTGTGCGGCATACGATAGCGGCACTAGAAAAGTCGAGTTCGGTAGATATGTCCTTGATTCGGACTTCAGAGTCCGAGAGATGACCGATGAAGATCGGTCGAAGATATCAAGGGGGGCAGACGAGCACAGCGATGCCAAGTGATCAAGTGCGGAGCGCAGGGGTGTAAGAGAGCCCCTGCGTTTTCTTATTGGTACGCATGAGTATCTCCAACTCGGCAAGCTATTGACAATATAGCAACTTATGTGTTAGTAAGTATGTAGATGAAAAATTACAAACATGTCCAGTGTCAGGGAGTTAATCTCTTTGTTGAATATGGACGTGAAGGTATCGACAATCGCGCTCTGACCGGAGTGGTCACGAGTGGTCAACTGACTGTCTCTGATGTGGAGTTCCAAATCGTTGAGGCGTGCACGGGGGAAACCTCGGGCATTGCCAAGTGTGTGCCGGCCACTTTCCACGGAGTCTTCTACGCAAAGCTCTTCTCTTCAGGGAGGTATATGCGTTATGTGGTAGGAGTGACTGGGATTAGGTGCAATACGGTCACTTTTATCCTCAAGAGGGATGTGCGCCTCAATAAGGTTGGCTTCACGGTCATCTCCTGTTATTGGGGTAATCGTACCCCTATGACGCCCTGTGATCCGCGGTTTAAGAAGCAGACTGAGACTGATCAGGAAAGTGCGCGCACTTTCTGGCGTAGTCATGCCCTGGTTGATGATGGCACTGGCTACGACCGCACCACCATCACTCCCACGCCGCCGCCGGGCTGGGAATAATAAGGTAGTTCACAAAGGCGCCTCACAAAACCGGTTCTCGCGAATCGGTTTTCTTTATATCAAAAACCCATATGATATACTTTACATATAAAAATAATTTACACATATGGTTGCACACGACGCACACTCACTCGAAAAGCAGGTAGCAGAACTTCATCAAAGGCAGCAGCGTTTGCAAGGACAAATGCAAGAAGAGGCTCGAGTATCAGCAACTCGAATCTCTGAAGAGCATCAATTGGCAGCAAAGCTACAGCAGCTTGAAGAAAAGCGCGAGCGCTTAACGGTAGAAGTAAAAAATACTGATCGCGAAATCGTAGCTGCAGAAAATAATTTGCGCGAAATCAGAGCTGCAAATAAAGGGCATGATGGCACTGAACAAAAGCATAGAGCCGAAATGTCACACCTACAAACAGAATTAGCACGTGCAGAGCATGAATTGTCTCAAGCAAAAATAAGAGCAGCTGCATCAGCAAGTGACCCTAAAACAGCAGGACATCACTAGTACTCGACATCACTCACGTAGGTATTGTTACAACAAAAATATAAAGTACCCTCGACGCCGAAGCGCCGGGGGTACTTTTACAAGAGCTTCCACCCCGTAAAGAGGAGGAGGGCTCCCGCAACTTCCGCCATGGCAAAGCCTTGGTGGGATAGTGGGGTAACAACAAGTGCTGCATACCCCAATAGAATGACGAGCGGTGCGCGAACTACGCGCCACATGCGTTGTGGTGTGATGAAGGCACGAACTTCGTCATGGGTCGGGAACCTCAATACGAGCTTGAGTCCTCGTATGAGGGTGAGGGCAGCAAATATTGTAACTGCTGCCCCAGCCGTCAATTCGGCATGTTGTGAATAGGGGATAAATCCCCACAGCGCACAAGCGAGCGGCACTAAGCCACTAAGAGCAAGAAGGCGCTGCACCGCGGTTACCGTAACGGGTGTTGTGTTCATGCTAACTATATACAACACCACTTATGCAATATTTGCAAGAGTGTCGAGTGTGTGGTGTTTGTGAATTGTGGGCGCTAAGGGACTTGAACCCCTGACCTTCTCTGTGTAAAAGAGTTGCTCTACCAACTGAGCTAAGCGCCCAAATATATAACTATTAACGAACACACATAGATTAGCGCATATTTGCATATTTTTCAAGCGTATGCGTAACTATATACATACATACACCTATAATGTCATTTCCACACGAACAATTTAATATCAAAGTACTCTACGAAGACCAGCATATTGTTGCTATATATAAGCCGGCTGGACTTGTAGTTCATTCAGATGGAAAAACACAAGAGCCAACTCTTACCGACTGGGTTGTTGAAAAATATCCCGAAGCACATATCGTAGGCGAACCAATAGAACTCACCGAAGGGGGCAGTATAGAGCGCCCAGGAATCGTGCACAGGCTCGACAGGGGAACATCAGGCGTTCTTCTTATTGCTCGAACCACAGAAGGCCATGCGCTCCTTAAAGAGCAATTTCAAAATCGAACCATTCGCAAAAAGTACTATGCTTTTGTCTATGGAGCCCTCAAAGATACCTATGGAATCATCAACCGACCGATAGGAAGATCACCAAGTGATTTCAGACGCTGGTCAGCAACTCGCGGAGCGCGTGGTGAGCTTCGCCCTGCAGAGACTTGGTATTTTACGTATGCAGCACGAGCGGGGTATTCAGCAGTAGAAGTCGAACCTAAAACAGGCCGAACCCACCAGATTCGTGTGCACTTTAAAGCCGTAAATCATCCTGTTGTTTGCGATACTTTATATGCTCCTGAAAAACCGGCTGCCCTTGGTTTTACCCGAACTGCACTTCACGCTGCCGCTATTCAGTTTATAAATGTTGAAGGCAAGAAAATTACGGCACAAGCACCTTTTCCTGAGGATTTCCTCAACGCTTTCACAGAAATGGGCGTAGAACCACCAAAAAGTTGCATATTCTAATTCTTTATGATAGATTTGGTCACATCTATGGAAACAGCTACAGCAATTAATACAGCCGCACAAGCTCGCAAGGTAATTAGTACTGTCGATACCGAGGCTCGAAAGAATCTTGATATTCGCCCTGGCGATACTGTCCGCGTTTGGCAGAAAATTAAAGAAAAAGATAAGTTCCGACTTCAGGCTTTTGAAGGCATTATTCTTGCTCGAAAGCATGGTACAGAATCAGGTGCAACATTTACAGTTCGAAAGGTTATGGACGGAGTAGGGGTAGAACGAATTTTCCCACTCTATTCTCCAATGATTGACTCTGTAGAAGTTGTTCGCCGAGCAAAAGTACGACGTTCAAAGCTCTACTTCATTCGCGAAAAGGCAGCAAAAGAAATTCGCCGCCAAATGCGCCGATTCCTCCAGATCGACAAAGATCAGAATACAGATACAAAGTTGGCATCTGCAGCAGCATCAGCAGAGGCAACTCCCGAAGCAACAGCATAAACAAAAAGACCCCACTCGGGGTTTTTTTGTTGCTAGGTTGTGGTGTGAAAGCAGCTCTACGATTAAGGGTTGAAATATCCTGTGTAATTGGTATAGTGTTCGTACCTCGGTGAGAAGTTATTGCAGTGTATGCACAGGTGGTGGAATTGGTATACACGTACGCTTGAGGTGCGTATGCCGTAAGGCGTGGAGGTTCAAGTCCTCTCCTGTGCACAATTTTTTATACTCTATCTTATCTCAAGAGGACTTGAAGCCCTTGAGTATATTTTGTGTATTCACAAAATACGAAAGGGGTACCGGTCATATAGTGCGGCTCATGCAGCATGCAAAGTCTTAAAGCGACGATGTGCGCTCAAAGTATTGTATAATATACCCATAATTAAATTTATATGAACGAAACAATACAAAATCCAGTAGGGGCAGCACCTGCACCTGCACCTCAAATCACAGAGTTGTCAGGAATGTTTGATTTAGTAAAAAAATCTTGGGATCTCATTCAAAAGAATGCTCAGACTGCAATTGTAGTTGTTGCAATACCTTTGGTTTTAAATACCATCATGTTCAGCGTTACTTTGTTTGGGGGTAAGAGTTTCAGTGTTGCTACAATCGCAGTGTTTGTTGTTACTCTGATTGCTATTATGGCAATGACTGTTGTTACAACGATGGCACTCACATACGCACTCGATGCTACAACAAAAGGCACACCAATTAGTACAGGTGAGGCTTTTAATTTGTCCTTCAAAAATTTCGTTCCTTATTTTATTGTGATGTTACTTGTCGGCATTACAACAATGGGTGGTTCAGTCCTCTTCTTTATTCCCGGAATAATTTTGAGTGTTTGGTTCTTGTTTAGCATGAATGCCGTAATGTTTGATGGTGCTCGAGGATTCGGTGCTTTGCAGGTAAGTCGAAACTATGTTTCAGGTTACGGTTGGGATGTTTTTGTTAAGGTTTTAGGACTTGGCATTATTTTTGTTATCGCCTCTATAATACTCGGTTTTATTACCGGAGCACTTTTCGGAAGTCAGAGCGCAGCTGCTCAGCTTGTTCTTTCAACATTCCAGTCAATTGCAACGGTTGTATTCATCGGTTTTAACTATTGCTTGTATACAGAACTCAAGGCTCTCAAGGCGGGCGCAGATGTACATGCAAAGAATGATTCAGTTGTTATATACGGGGCAGCAGTGGTGGGAGCAATAGTGATAATTGGTTTTATTACACTCATAGCGTCTTTGCCAAAAATCATGGGCAGTTTTGGTAAAAACTATATAGAAGCGCAGAAACAGATGGAAATGCGCCAGCCTGCGGATATCGACCCCGAACAAGAGGGACGATTCATTGTGACTCCAGAACTTCAGTAAAGAGTGCGCGCAGGGCAGAAGGGGGCGTACTAGACTTTATTGCAAAAAAGCGGTAAAGTCTTGTGCATGGTGGCTATAGTTTAGTGGTAAAACTTCGGTTTGTGGAGCCGATATCGAGAG
>CAZGUZ010000002.1:81031-116181 GCA_964529025.1 uncultured Candidatus Saccharibacteria bacterium | reverse complement strand
AATGAGCGTCGTTATGGTTCAGTAGACAAAAACCATACGATCGTCGCTTAGGCGTTAGCGTAAGCGAAAGCGAAATCATTTGCACCAAAGAATGGTGACAAAACAGACTTTGCCTTTGTAGCTACAGTGTTTGCAGTTACGATTTCATTGGATTTACGTGGCAATGAAGCACGCTTGTGCGCACAAAGAAGAGGCTATACGTCGAAGCCTGGCATCCCCATATAAATTATTAACGATCTTTCCACTCGCGGGCAATTTCTCGATCGGTCTGGCGCTTTTTAAGAGTTTCGCGCTTATCACGAAGCTTTTTACCGCGCACAAGAGCCATTTCGAGCTTTATCACCCTACCTTTATTATACATCGAAATTGGCACTATAGTCAAACCCAATTTTCCGCTCGAAAGCTCGTTAGATAACCTGACAATTTCGGCCCGCTTCAGGAGCAAATTGCGATTGCGGTAGGGGTCGTATGATTCTTCGGTATTCTTTTCTTGATAGGGGGGAATAAAGGCTTTTGACAGTGTTGCTTTGGCAGAGTTTCCTTGCGCAGACACTGTTATATAGGCTCCTTGGAGTGAACCATGACTTGCTCGAATTGATTTTACTTCATGGCCAAGAAGCTCGATCCCGGCTTCAATGCGCTCAAGAACCTCGTAATCATGGAGTATTCGATTGTTCGAAATAAGACTCATGAAACTATACTAGCATTTTATGCGTAAAATTTCCTTTATTTTATCAATATTTTCTGTATAATCAGTTCATGAAACGAAACGCACAACAAACAAAAGCTCCTCAGCAGGAAAGTCCTAAAAAGAATTTTCGAGGGCCAAAATTACCTAAAAACCCACGACCAGAATCATGGCTTAGGTTTTTGAATATTCTTGCTGGTGGTTTCCTTGTTTTGTTCTTGCTTTCGGGAATATATACAGCATTAAGTGGTGGCACTCCTCCGGTTGAGATTTCTATTTCTGAATTTGCCCGCGATATTACTCAGAGCAAAGTAACAAGTGCCGTAGTGCAGGGTGATATGGTTGAGGCAACATACGCTGACGGTGTAAAAAAGATTACTAAAAAAGAGTACGATTCTTCTTTGACCGAAACTCTTGCTCGATACGGTGCTACTCCAGAGCATCTTTCAAAAGTTTCAATTGGTGTTGAACGCCCTTCGGGAGCAGGTTTCTGGTTTGCTCAGTTGGCTCCATTTATTATTCCACTCATTCTTGTGGTTATTGCTGTATGGTTTTTAATGAGACAAGTTAAAGGTGCTGGTGTGCAGGCACTGTCATTTGGCCAATCTAAAGCGCGTATTATTTTCCCTGATGATACAAATCAAAAGGTGACGTTTAAAGATGTTGCCGGTGCAAAAGAAGCTAAACAAGAATTGGCAGAGATTGTCGACTTTTTACGTAACCCTAAAAAGTTTATTGATATTGGCGCAGATATTCCTAAGGGAATTTTGCTCATGGGTGCTCCAGGTACAGGTAAGACTTTGCTTGCTCGAGCAGTGGCGGGCGAGGCTGGTGTAGCTTTCTTCTCTATCTCAGGTTCAGAGTTTGTGGAAATGTTTGTAGGTGTTGGAGCATCACGCGTGCGTGATTTGTTTAAGATGGCAAAAGCAGCTGCTCCGGCAATTATCTTTGTCGATGAAATCGATGCTGTTGGGCGTTCTCGAGGTACGGGCGTAGGTGGTGGTAACGATGAGCGCGAGCAAACTCTTAATCAGATTCTTGTTGAAATGGATGGCTTTGAACCGAATGCTAAGGTTATTGTCATGGCAGCAACTAACCGCCCTGATGTTCTTGATCCGGCTTTGCTTCGACCGGGTCGCTTTGATCGCCGCGTAACTATTGATTTACCCGATCGCCATGATCGCGAAGAAATCTTAGGAATTCATGCTCGAAAAAAGCCTTTAGCAGAAGATGTTAATTTGAAAGTAATTGCTGAGCGAACCCCAGGATTTTCGGGTGCCGATTTGTACTCACTCATGAATGAAGGTGCTATCTTTGCTGCTCGCGAGGATAGAACTAAGGTTGGTCAATTTGATTTGATTCGCGCTATTGAAAAAGTTCTTTTGGGTCCAGAGCGCAAGAGTCATTTATTGTCTCCGCAAGAAAAGAAAGTTACTGCATATCATGAAGCAGGGCACGCTCTTGTTTCTTCGGTGCTTCCGCATGCTGATCCGGTTCACAAGATATCTATTATTTCTCGAGGCCGTGCGGCGGGGTATACATTGCATTTGCCTCTCGAAGACAGAAAGTTGCAAACAAAATCAGACTTTCTTGATAGCTTAGCGGTGACACTTGCTGGTTATGTTGTTGAAAAGAAAATTTTTGGCGATGTTACAACTGGCCCTTCAAACGATTTGCAAGTATCAACTGCTTTGGCCCGTGATATGGTGACTCGCTTTGGAATGTCAGATGCTTTGGGGGCACTTGCTCTTGAATCTAGTGATGGTCGTGCTATGTTTGGAAAAGGGGTAGAGGGACGCGAATATTCAGAACGTGTTGGTGCAGAAATTGATGCCGAGGTTTCTCGTATTATGCATGAAGCCCGCACTAAAGCAGAGCAAGTTATTGAGCAACACAAAGCAGCTCTTGATGCTGTTGCAGCTCGCTTGATCGAAGTTGAAACTATTGAGCAAGCCGAGTACGAATCAATCATTATTGCTCATGGTATTCAACCAAAAGCAAAAGTGTAGTAGAGTAGCACGTGCATATATCTTCTCGGTGTCATATGATATATGCATGTGCACGTTTGGGCGTATAGCTCAGTTGGTTAGAGCACGGAGCTTATACCTCCGGGGTCCATGGTTCGAATCCATGTACGCCCACTAAGTTGGTTATCGAACGAGAAGAGAAAATGGGCAGGTAAATTGCCGTAATTGCTAGAAAAAATCATGACGAAAGATGAATTCCTTGTGCACGCTTGCGAGCAGGTGTTGCGCTTTTCAAAAGTGGGCAACTGGGACGACCTCTCAGAAGAGGTAAAGGTCCAGCTTGGCTTCAACATGGGTGCTATGGCGCTCGGTCTGAATCTTAGTAAAGAAGATGGCTTTCTTATGCTGTCGAATGCTCGACAAGGACACATCTCGATGAAAGAGTTTCATGAGCATGTCCGGTCTTTGGTGTTCTCACACAAAATTGTCATCGATGGTGCCAAGGTCGCTAGGCCATTTTAGTGAGTGAGTGGACGGTGGACTAGGCCCTGTTATAGTAGACCTGCAATGTAAAAACTGCATGATTCGGGGGGCTTTTATCGACCAAACTCAATGAGATCAAAACGGTTACCAAATTTATTTATCGTAAGACAACAACCAGTACCCCGACTGGAGGTTTTTGATATGTATTGGACATTCGCCGCGCGAAGGCAAGAGATATTTGAGCGCCGTTTAAGCGGTGCAGCAGAGCCTTGGACAGATGACCCAATTTTGCAAGAGTACAAATTTTGCAACGTCTATAGAGCTGCAGATCGAGTGTCTCAGTATATGATAAAGCGTGTCGCTTGCAGCCCGATAACTGACAGTGTAGAAGATAGACTCTTCAGAATTGTTGCCTTTAGAACTTTTAGTAAGCCAGCAACGTGGGATTATGTAATTGAATGGCTGGGTCACGAGCCCAATCTTCTTGATTTGTCTGAGGGGCGATTTGAGGCAGCGCTCGAGGCAGCAAAAGTCGCAATGGGTGGATTGTATACAGGCGCTTTTATCTTATGTGCAAACAAAGCTTTCGGATTCGATGAAAAGCACAAGAACCACGTTGCTCTTTTTCAGGAGATGTTTTTAAAGCAGTCCCTCGCCGAGCGAATATTAGATTGCGAATCTTTAAAGCAATTAGTTGAATTATTACAGAGCTTTCCTTTGATTGGTCCATTTATGGCTTATCAAATTGCTATCGACATTAACTACTCAGAGCATGTCAATTTTGATGAGAATGAATACACCCAAGCTGGGCCAGGGGCGCTTCGCGGTCTTGCGAAAGCGTTTGTGAGTTACGGTGACTACAGTGCTCCAGAGATTATTCAATCAATGGTAGAAACTCAGCAAAGTAACTTTGAGCGATTAAACTTGAAGTTTGGTGGTCTGTGGGGAAGGCCATTACATGCAATAGATTGTCAGGGTTTGTTTTGCGAGATTGACAAGTACTCCCGTGTGGCTTTTCCAAAGCTTCGAAGCACTCGGTCAAGAATCAAGGCCAAGTTCATCCCAAATCCTGAAGCGGTTGAGTATATGTTTCCAGAGAAGTGGGGGTTAAATACATTATAACTTTTATCTTACAAATATTATGCGAGCGGAGTGAGGATTCACTTTAAGGTGTTTTGTCAGGCAAAATTTTGTGCTATTCTATTCGCGGAGTTTCATATGATGAACAAAAAAACTGTAGGGCTCGGTTGTCTTTTTGCTTTACCCTCGGACTCTTCGCTTGGGGACAAGCTTAGGGTGATGAGCACTCTGGAGCTGAGGCACAGAATCCTTGGTGCCAGTATTTGGGTTGAGCCAGGGCACCAGGTACTTACCCGCCAATGTATTGACGATGTGCTCGGTGCAACCGCGGCAGGTATTGCGCTCATGGAGCGTGCTGCTACTGTTCCGTTTCTCGCAGATTTACTTGCGGAGGAACGGCTCAGGATGCTTGAGTCGCACTGATCTAGCCATTTTTGCAGGGGATATTTCACAGAACGGCACGCAAGTGCCGCTTTCTTTAATTGGGTGCTTTTGGCAATCAGTTACTGCTAATTGTAGTTTTATAAACCAAAGCCCCTCATTGCAAGGGGCTTGTGTGATCTCTCTGAATTGTTTATGACTCAGGCATGTCTGAACATATGATTTCGCTTAAGATGAGCCAAAGCAACTTGAGGGATTCTACTCATTCGATCGAGTGTATATGCGCGCACAAAGATTCTGAAGATTTCGTCTTCGGTAAGCTTTGTAGATCGTGAAGACTCAACCAGTTGAACACAATGTGCTGCTAGGTTTGGTCTCCAGTGAGTTCTAACATAACTGATGACGTCGTCAGTTGTAGTAAGTGGCATATATAGTGCTCCTTTAGGTGGGGTAACGCGATACTCGCTTTATTGCAAGGTAGGTTTTAGAAAAGTGCCACCCAAGGGTGGCACTTTCGCGATGCTGGACTTTTTCTGGTTCTAGTCAACCAGCATCCCTCCTGAGCGAGAAGTAAACTGGAACTCAGGATATGCTACACTGACGATTTTTCCACGTCCATCATGCCCTAGATCATCGCTGGTTACTGGGGTAACCTCAGTTTCTGTGGGCGGTTCGACGGGCGACGTTCCGGGTGTATTCAACCACTCTCGGAGTGCTTCTTTTCCTACGATTCGCTTCATAGTATTCTTCGCGTCCTTTCTAGAGTAACTTTACTCCTAACTACAAAATTTGCAATACATTTTTATACAACTATTCAAAATGCAGCGGCTCAGTATGACGGAGTTCGAGTTCGGCTTGAGTATGAGGAAACTTGTTGAGAGTTATATCATCCTCGAGAATCGCTCCGGCTTCGGTGCGGGCAGCCTCGACGATTTTAATATTTTGCAAAGCTTCCATTCCAATGTCGGATATTCCCCATTGTTTGGTTCCATAAAGATCGCCGGTGCCACGGAATTTTAAATCGTATTCAGCAAGCTCGAAACCATTGTGTGCACTACGTAGTGCAGAAAGGCGTTCGGCAGTTTTTTCACTCGTTGAATCGGTAAATACGTAGCAGTATGGTTGATGGTTTCCGCGTATAACTCGGCCACGTAATTGATGAAGCTGCGCTAGGCCAAAGCGTTCGCCACCTTCAATGATGATTGAATTTGCATTGGGTACGTTCACTCCGACTTCGACAACTGATGTTGCGCACAATATGTGAGTTTTGCCATTTTTAAAGTCGAGCATTGCTTGATCTTTTTGGTCAGGTGTCATTTTTCCATGGAGCACTCCTATACTATAGCCTTTAAAAACAGTTGTGCGTAATCTTTCGGCTTCGGCAATAACTGATTTTGCTATAACACTCATTTCACGTGTTGGATCTGGTTCATCAATGCGTGGGCAAATAACATAGGCTTGGCGACCAGCTTCGAGTTCGCGACGAATCTTTTCATAGACTGCTTCGCGCGATTCTATATTAGGTGGAACAATGTCGGTAATGACAGGTTTTCGGCCAGGAGGCATGCTGTCGAGAAGAGTTAAATCAAGATCGCCATAAAGTGTTAGAGCAAGGGTTCGTGGAATTGGAGTAGCTGTCATTGAAAGCAGGTGGGGCAAAGCTGCATCTTTGCGAGCAAGTTTTTTGCGTTCAGAGGTTCCAAAGCGATGCTGTTCATCGATAATGGTATAAGCAAGATTTTTGAACTTTACAGTTTTTTGAATAAGGGCGTGTGTTCCAACGACAATATGAATGTCGCCACTTGCTACCCATTTAAGAAATTGTGCACGCGAAATATCTGTCCAACCTTTTGGATTTAATTTTGAAGGAAACTTTCTGCAGCCGCTACCGGTAATGAGGCCGATGTTAATAGGTAGAAATGAAAAGTATGAAATGAATGATTCAAATTGCTGAGTTGCAAGAATTTCTGTAGGGCACATGTAGGCTGTTTGCAAATGGCCAAACTGGCGACCGGTAGGTGTTGAAGTTGTTACGGCATAAACACTTGCTGCTGCTACGGCAGTTTTTCCTGAGCCCACATCACCTTCGAGGAGGCGCGACATAGCATAACCTTTTTTAAGGTCATTGAGTATGGCTTGTATGGCTCTGAGCTGAGCATCGGTTGGAGTAAAAGGAAAACGCTCAACAAATTTTTGTACTTCGTTTTCATTGACTCGAATACTCCATGAAGGTTCTTGCTCAAACTCTTTGCGATCTTTTTTCTTTTGTAGCTGAATAAAAAAGATTTCTTCGAAAGAAAATCGCTTGCGTGCTGCGGCTGCATCGGTTTCTTTTTTTGGTGTGTGAATCCAAATGAGGGCAGTACTTATTGAGGGTAAATTATATTTTGCTCGTATAAAATCGGGCAATGGGTCATGGATTCTTTCAAGGATTCCAGTTTTAAAGATGCGTTCAACAGCATGATATATCCAGAGCGAACTTATACCGCGTGACTCGGGGTAAACGGGGTAAAGAGTGTGCTCTTCGCCGCTTTCGCCAAATAAAGAATTGCCAACACCGAGTGGTACTTTGTGAACGACTTCGATTTTTGGATTGCTCATATAGAGCTGGCCTTTTTTAGCGCCCTTCTTGCGCTCTGAAACTTTGCCGTCAATGCGCACAAGGCTGCCATCCTGAATCATTTTTGCAAGATAGGGTTGATTAAACCATACAGCTTGAAGGGTGCCGGTATCATCAGTTATGTGGCCTGTGGCCATGGTGAGTTTTGTTTTGAAACCTTTAGATGTTTCGAGGTTTGAAATTTTTCCAAAGACTACGGCAGTTTCTCCTTGGGTGAGTGATGCAATGTTTTTAACTTCGCTCGTATCGCCGTAGCGAGTTGGAAAGTGATATAGAATGTCGCCAACAGTTACGATGCGTAAACGTGCCAGAGCTTTTTTGTGGATGGTATTAATGCGAATGACACTTTCGAGTGGGGTAGATAAAGTTACTTCACTTTCGGCAAGAGAAGTTTGTTTGTGCTGTGCACTCGGGCGGGGCTGCTTTTGAGCAGGGATGTTCGGAATCTTTTTCTTAGGCATTACTTAACTACTATGACACCAGTGCTTGTTGTTGCAAAGCGATCGTAATAGTTCCAAGTTCCTGCGGTAGTGAACTCATATTGATATTTGCCGCCAGGAACAATTGCTGTGCCGGCATCAAAGATCTCGGTTTTAATTTTTGTTTCGTTTGGTTTTACTTCTGCAGCTGCATCGGTTGTTGGCCAAAATGCTTTATTTGAATTGTTGATGAAAAATACGGTGGTACCACGAGATATGGTTGTGGTTTGGGGAGCAAAACCTCGGTCGGTGTAGCGGATTTCGAGAGTTGTTGTGGTTGCAGTATTCAGCGCTGTCATTGTTGACTGTACTGCTTTTGGGTCGGGTTTTTCTTGAGTGGTTTTTTGGAGGTTTTGTAGAGCAGGGCAAGCTGCAAATTCGCACGATGGTCCAACACGACCTACGTATGAACCGTCAGGACACTGGCGAGCATCTTGGGTGCAAAATGTGATATCGCTATCAATTGGTTTTGAATACCAAATTCCATACCAGAGTGAAGCTACGACAATGATGAAGCCTATTCCGGCAATAATATAATCGCGAGTATTGAGTTTTTTCATGAGGTTATTATACGACACTTTAGCTTGGTATGCTATGTATTTAATACCCGTACAATTCACATGCTTCGCATGACTATATTGAGAGTGTGCGTACAAGAATCCTTAGTGAGTATGTGGTTGTTGCGGTCGTGATCCTGTAAGAAAGAGAACTACTGAGTAGAAAAGTCTAAATCCAATCAAGAATATTACTGCAGTAAACATATTAAAAAACAGATGCGAGAATGTGACTTGTTGCGTCAGTGTTATATCAATGCTCGTAAAGAATTTCACGGTAGGATTTATGAGGGGTAAGAAAAGTATTACGCCAACTACATTAAAGATGAGGTGACCAAGGGCTACTTGTTTGCCGCTCTTGTCGGATACGAGTGAGGCGAGTAGAGCTGTGGTCGTTGTTCCGATATTGGTACCAAGAATAATACCCAGCGACTGCCCAAAATCAAGGAGGCCCTGACTTGCCAAAATTACAACTACGGCCGCTCCTGCAAGACTCGATTGCAAAATTGTCGACAAGAATATACCAACAATAATGGCAATAATTGGATTTGATGTGTGCGTGACAATATTAACAATAAAAGGGTTCTCTGAAAACTGACTTGTGATGAGGGACATTATGAACAGAGAAGAGAAAACAAGTCCAAAATAAAATATTGCTTTTCCATAGCGTTGCAGGGGCGTCTTAAGGTGCATTATGATAAAACCAATAATAAGAATATATGGAGCAACATTAAGTATCTTAAAAGCTACGAGTTGAGTTGTGAGTGTCGTTCCGATATTTGCCCCAATAATTACGCCAAGACTATTATAGAGAGGTATAATCCCAGCTTGTGCCAATGAGACTAAAAGCACACTTACTGCTGTACTTGAGGAAAGTATTGATGTTGTAAAGATGCCGACAAGAACAGCTTTAAGTGGCCGATCTGTAGCATTTTTGATAAGTTCCTTAAAGCGATTACCTGCAAGGCGCTCGACTTGACCACTAAACTTTTCGAGACTAAAAAGAAAGGTGAATACCGTAGCGCAGAGCGAAGCTATAATGATGGCAATACTTTGGGGCATAATAAAAATATTTTGCTAGCGATTCTTTGCAGTTATTATACGTTATTTTAAACGGGTATACTATATGAATTTTTGTTGCTTATGAGTGCGCCTTCGGCAATGAGGGTGGTTATGATTGAATCAAAGACTTGGGGTGTGTATTGTTTATATTGTTCCGCAAATTTTTTGAGAGCTTTTATTGAGCGCGTATGGGTGGGTGCTGAGGCTATGTGGTGGAGGAGCGCCGCGCGGAGCTCGCGGCGCGAACCCTTGAATGCTGATTGTTTAACGTGATGCTGGCTTTTTCGCGACGGATTTTTATATGTTTTCTTAAGAAAAACTCCATAGTCCATGAGGGCATAGTACCAATCGCGAGGGTTTTCCATATCAAGAGTTTTTTCAATGATAGGCAAGATTTCTAAATCATTAATTGCTCGGTCGGTGTTTTTAAAGAAATGATGTATGTATACTGAGCGAATATTTGTCTCAATAAATGGTCGGGGAATGTTAAAGGCAAAAGCCAGGATTGAACCGGCAGTATTGGGGCCGATTCCGGGGAGCTCAATTAAAGATTCGTATGAACTGGGTAGTTCGGGCGGATTAAGTTTGCAAACGTGGCGAGCTAAATTTTGTAATCGTAGAGCGCGGCTATTGTAACCTAAGCCTTTCCAAGCAAGCAATACTTGAGCTGGTTTTGCCTCGGCCAAATCTTTCCAAGAAGGGAATTGCTCAATGAAACTAGAAAACTTAGGCACCACTCTATCAGCCTGAGTTTGCTGGAGCATGATTTCTGACACTGCAATTTTATAGGGCGTAATATCATTGCGCCAATTAAAAGAGCGAGCGTTTTCTTTATAGTAGTTCCAGATGATAGTGATAAAGCCTTTAAGTTCTTGGGTAGTAGGGCGGGGCATGAGTTAAGTATATAAGTTCGTAGTGAGGATAATAATTTACAAGATGTATTAATTATGTTATAGTTTATTTAGTAATATGATAGAATTTGAAATTCCAGAATTTGATCCCCAGGAAGCACTGAAAGTCTTTCGTAATCCTGAGGATTGTCTTTATATCAAAATTAACCATAATGAGGGTGGCGGCCGCGAGCTTATGCTCGAAATCACCATCCGTGATGACTCGGGCAGAAACATTGAGTTTGATTTCATTCTCAAAGATAGTAGGGTCACCCTTTTGCTCAACAGTCTCAAGATCATCTTGCGCGAGGCACTCGGTAGCGTTTTCTTTGCTGACCGCAGTATTACAACAGAGCGGTATGAGCAGTGGTTGCAAAATATCGCCAATGAGCTGCATAAGCATGGTCGGTTTGGCCGTCGCCGAAGCGGCGAGTCAGGGGATATTGTGGTGACTGTGGCCTAAGCCCACAGCTTGCACCACCTTTCAAAAAACTGGTTGCTTTCGAGCACCAGTTTTCTTTTTGCGCAAATTGTGTATAGTGGGTGAGTACGCCCTAGTGTAAGGTTGGGAGTAACCACCAACCGTTAGCTCGAGCAACGGTTGGACAGCTTAAAATCGCTCGCCGCAGCGGCAAGAGGGCGATGGTTGTGGGAGAAACCCTTCGGGGACCAGTATCCCAGTCTGTATTGTGGTCACACACAGATTCGACGAGTGCTTGGCAGCTCGGTGGCTGGCATTAGGGCGTACACCCCCCCTCATTCTTGAGGGGTTTTCTTTTTGGTATATACTAAGTGCATGAATATAAATATATACGCAATTATTGCTCTTGGCCTGGTGTTCGGTTGTGTGGGTATATATTTTATCTATCGCTCATTTCATACTCAAGGCGCCGGAGCTTATGTAACTGCAACTCAGAACTATGCACCAAAGGTTGTTGCGCAAGAATTTCAAGAGTTAGAAAAAGCAATTCGTTTGGTTGAAAGTGTTCCTCATGTTGAGAACAATAAAAATAATATTGAGTTTCAAAATTTACCAAAAGTGGCGAGTGCTGCGCGATCGGATATACAGAAACTTACAGATTTAAATAATAACGAAACTACTCGTGCATATACCATAGCCGCACTTAAATACCTTGCTCTTTTCGGAGAGATTTTAAATGCTTCTAATGCTTATTCAATGCTCGGTGGTGAGCTTAAGGCTCCATTTGCACAAAAGATGCAAGATTCGTACGTCAAACTTGGCCAGGTGCAACAAGAGATGCTTACAATTAGGAGTTTTAATTCAGAGCTCGCTCGTATGCCTCTTAAATAATATGAACAAATAATATAAAAATAATATGGACTCTCTCGAAAACATACTACAAAAATATCCTGATGTTGATATTAATCGATCTGGGGGAACCGATTCTTTTCGTGAGGGTTTACCCATTGTTGAGCGTAATCCTATTGCTGTTGTAATTAAGCACCCTGAGCAGAATTTATACTTATTGGCCCACTGGGTTGCTTCGGCTTGGACTGGTTTTTTGACAGGTGGTATTGAAGAAGGTGATACACTCGAGCAAACAGTAATTAAAGAAATTGCCGAAGAAACTGGCTATACGAATGTGAGTAAAATTATTCCGACAGACTGCGTTGCTCACGGATTATTTTTTCATCCTGTAAAAAATGTGAATCGCCTCGCTCATTACCATTTAGTTGTTGCAGAGCTCGGTTCTCTTGAACAAATTCCTGTGTCTGAAGAAGAAAAGAAGATTGCTCATTTTAAATGGCATGAAGAAACAGAAGTGCTCGATTTATTAACTCGAAATGATATGAAGATTTTGTGGAAGTATTATGTGGGGAATAAGGATTTGTTGAAGAGCAATCATTAAACACGGTTTGTTTTGCTTTTGTTTAGTTTCTTGCTAGTATCACACGAGAAAGGAATATGTTATGGGTTTAACCAATTCAACAAAGTTTGCAATCGCAGCAAACCTGAGTGATCTGTTCATCATGATCACTCAAGAAGAGGGTCGCGGCTTCGGCTGGGCTATCACGCACGGCGAGAGTCGACATTATCGTGAGCTACTTACTGCACAGCCGGATAAGGCAAGTTTCAAAGACGCACTCAAGGAGCTCCGTGAGATTCTTGAGCTGTGTTGCCGAGGCGCAGAAGGGGAAGAGGTTCCCACTGAGGACGCATCAATGATCGAGCGGATCGTTGCCTCCTTGCATGATTCGGCAAGGAACGTCGAGACAAGACTGCTCATCGAGGAGTGACCCGCTACGGCGGTGGCGAAAAACCAGTTGCTGCGTACAGTAACTGGTTTTATTTTGCTCTGCAGATTACACAGCAATACTCAAGTGTACAACATTAATTCTGTGCCCGTTTTTAATGCGAGCTTTTTCAAAAATACCATCTTTTTTAAAGCCAACCTTCTCTAAGACTTTTTGCATGGGAATATTTTCTGCTTCAACCTCTGCTTGTATATATGCAATGTCTAAGTTTTTGAATGAGTAAGCGATGAGTTCAGAAATAATTTCAGTTGCCACGCCTTTACCCCAATAGTCCTGATTGCCAATTACAATACCGATCTCTGCGGTTTTGTGATGAAAGTTAATTTCTGTGAGTGATACGGTACCAATAGTGATTCCATCTTGAGTTTCGATTGACCAGTAGTATCCGTTTACGTCTTTTTCACATTCAGAAAGATATTCAAGGTGTTCTTGGTGAGTCTGTGCTGTG
Organism: uncultured Candidatus Saccharibacteria bacterium; assembly: GCA_964529025.1. GTDB lineage: Bacteria > Patescibacteriota > Minisyncoccia > Phycocordibacterales > PALSA-1337 > CAZGUZ01. Next base: position 103,252 of record CAZGUZ010000002.1, on the reverse strand, counting down.
TTTACGGGCTCAGGCATATATGCTTGGATTTTTGGATCAGTATCCCAGAGTTGCCACAGTGAAATGTCGTTCGCATTCAAGGGGCGAATAGTATAGTTTTTTGTTTGTAGGGTGGGGGAGATCATGGGGTAGCCAAGTTTGCTGTCATGATAGTTTAACAAAAAATAAAAACTTGCGCTTACTGCTTTAATGAAGCTCTCGAAGGTCGATGTCTTTGGTTAAAGCAGGGTGGCTTTTTGCTTCATATAGTAGTTTCTTTTCTGAATCGGTAGTCTCTCAATTGCGTATCGTAGGGTTGTGCGTGGTATTGTTGTTGCGTACCTGTCGAGGAATTTTAAGAGCTCTTTTTCAGAGACCTTTTTACCTATTTCACGGAGCATCCAGCCAATTGCTTTGTGAATTAAATCATGCGAATCCTTCATGAGTATTTCTGCAATTTTAATTGCTTCCTCGGGTCTGCCTTTATTGATGTATGCCATTGTCGCAATCATTGCAATTCTCTTTTCCCAAAGTGATTTTGAATTTGCAAGGGAGGTGAGAACCTTCATCTTATCTTTTTTGTTATCAAGATATTCTCCGACAATATAACTAGCACTCGCATCAACCAGGTCCCAGTTATTTATCCATTGTGTATTTTTTAAATACAGATTAAAAATCTCATCCTTTATATTTTCTTTCTCAAATTTTTCTACCAAAATATATAGTGCACAAGTTCTGAGCTCGTGCTCTTTCGAATGAAGCAGAGAAGTTAGATCTTTGAGGCTGAGGTCGGTGTATTTTTTACAAATCTTTCTTTGATCGGGAACTGAGATTCCAATAAAAATATCACCTTCGCCGTATTCGCCCGGTCCAGTTTTAAAGTATCGAGCAGATGACAATGCTCGCTGAGGGTCAGCAATAGAGAAGAGTTCTTGTTTAAGAAGGGAGAGGTTAGTCATGTTGGTGGAGGATGTGAGATTCGGTCACAAGTATTTTTCTGGTGAAAAATCTTGCGACCCCGCCTCGCGCCGTCGCGCTCCGGCTTTCGAATCCCACACTCCTCACGCATTGATGCTCAGCTCAGACGGCATTGAGCCGTCTTCTCTGATCATTGCGGAGGATGTGAGATTCGAACTCACGGTCCCGGTTAAGAGACGACGGTTTAGTAAACCGTTGATTTAAACCACTCATCCAATCCTCCGTAACCCTAGTATACTGATTTTTTGATAAAAGGGGAGGGTGCTTAGTTTTTTGGTATTTTTGTACTCAGTTCGATTACTACGTTTTATTGAGTCGACGAATGGCGTTCAATTTGTTAGTCTTTGAAAAGAAGAATAATCACAACAACAGGGAGGGTCTATATGATTCATCTACAGAGTGCCATTGAGCAAGACTATGTAGGTGTCTGCGCTCGGTTCGGCTTTGGTATTTTGCATTTAGTTAGTTTCTTTAGCCCACGGATTATTCCAACAGGTCTTACCGACGACGAAGTCCGTGAGTGTTTGATCCTACATCGCCGGCGAGAACCTTGTGTAGTGAAACTGAGAGAAAAAAGTACACAAGAGTCTGTTCAGGACATACTGCGGCAGTGTTATGATAGTTACACCGCGCAGGAAAACCTGAGGCTGGCTGTTGGTGATCTTGGTAATACACCACTTGAAGATCTCGCCTACATCTTTGCATGTTGCCGAATTATTGAGCGAGACTTCGTGCCGCTCCCCGCAGAGCTCCGTGTTTGCCCAATGACTCGAGAGAGTTTTGCGGTAGGTAAAGAGAAGCTCGTGCAGCAGTTGGACCAGCTCGGATTTTAATGCGAACCTGCGACCTTGAAACGGTCGCAGTTTTTTACACTCTAAATTATTTTGAAGACCTCAGCTATCGACTATTTGCATGCAAGAACTCCTGGCTTTGTTGTTTGAGTTGAACGGTATCCTGTACTGTCAATGCAATAGTAAGAGGTTGCAGAATCTGGTGCGGCAAACACGAATGCTTGGGCAGAAGAATTACAATATATATCGCTCGCTTTTACCATACCTTCAATCATGGTGATTGTTTGCGAGATACCACTTTTAATTGCGACACTATTTGTTTTGTTGCAAATACCGGCATATGAATATTGGTTTGCATCAATATAGAGTTCGCTTGATGCTGAAAACTGATTTAATACTGCTCTTATTTGGGCTGAATTCATTGCTGCAGTATTTTGCTCTACAGTTTTTGCCTCAGGTGTCTGATTTAACTTTGTAGGATCAATTTTAATGCTGCTGAGAATTTCTTTAAGAACGCCACTCGGTATTTGAGCATCTTTAGATACCATTACTGTAATTCCAGGTTTAATATCATTAGCGGTCGGTATTTGAATATGATAGAGGTCAAAACGCTGATTACTCAAAGCAAGGTTTGTTGATTGCTTAAAATTATTTGAACCAAAACGTACATCAACTCCTGAGTGTCCTCCATTATAAGTATCTATAGTCCTTTCTAAATCACTCGAAAAGGATAACTCCATTTGAGGTTGGCCAATGTCGTTTTCAATTTTTATGAGACTGACAGAATATTCTGATCCATCAACTTCCCAATTCTCGGGGTAGTTAAAAGAATAAAGACCTTTCATAACAATTAAATTTCTGTATCGAATACTTGATTCTGGTGCAACATTAACCTTTGCTGTAGGAGTTACGTTTTGATTTGAAGCCTCTTTTTGTGGAAGCTTAAGGTCAAATTTTTCTTGCGAAAATATATAAAGGCCACCGATTGCACTTATAAAAATTAAGATGAGAGCAATAATTACTGCAACTTGTCCAAATTGTACTTGTTTCATATAAAATAATTATAACACTAAATTGTCTCGGGTTATCTGCGGCAATACCCGATCCTATATCGGATAGCAAAAGACCTATTACCCGAAAGGGTGGTGGGTTTTTCTTTATTCGTATGTATTTGATATACTCAAACTATGAACCTTGCTCGAATGTGGTTTGTTCGTTGTACAAAAATTGTAGGTATACTCATTGCAATCATTTTTTGTATTTTTGGTATTGTTGCGCTCGTAACTCAACCTTCAAATAATCGCGAGTGGAATGATGATCAGGCTATTCTTCCTAGGGTAGATATTAATGGAGATAGTGTATCGATATTTAATATTCGAAATTTTGAATACGCTTCTACTACAAGTTATACGGCCCGTTATTATGATAAGGCTTTTGATCTTAAGAAATTGCAAAGAGTGTGGTACGTTGTCGAGCCCTTCGAAGGAATACCTGGCTCAGCGCATACTTTTTTAAGTTTTGAATTTGAAGGGGAACAGTTTGTGGCAATATCTGTAGAGATTCGCAAAGAAAAAGGCGAGTCGTACCATCCTTTTAAGGGTCTCTTTAATGCGTACGAGCTTATGTACGTAATTGCTGATGAAAGTGACGTTATTAAATTGCGTTCAAATCACCGCAAGGATCTTGTCTATGTGTATCCAATAAAGACAACGCCCGATAAAGCACGAATGTTGTTTCTTGATATGGTGCAAAGAGCAAATGACGTTGCACTTAATCCTGAATTTTACAATACCCTTACGAATACATGCACAACAAATATTGTGCAGCATATTCAAAAGATTTCTCCGCGCATCATGCCATTCTTTGATGTGAGAATTCTATTGCCAGCAAATTCTGACAAGCTTGCATACGATTTGGGTTTAATTGATACGGATGTAACTTTTGAGCAAGCTCGACTGAAGTTTAATATTAATGAAAGGGCAATGCGCTATGCGAATGATCCGGAGTTTTCGGCGAGGATTAGGGAGTAATTTTTGAGACGCGGGTTTCGGTCACGGATAATTTCCTGGTGAAAATTTCCGCGACCCCGGCTCGGCGCCGTCGCGCCTCCGCCTTTCGAATCCCGGTCGTAATTAAAAATACTGGGTATTAAACCCAGCATTTTTAATTACAGCGGAAGGGGCGGGATTCGAACCCGCGAGGACCGTTAAGCCCTACCTCTTTAGCAAAGAGGCTCATTCGACCACTCTGACACCCCTCCGTATGTGTTCTGTATTCTGTCAGAAAAAGTGCTTTATGTCTATTTCAAACTCGAGTTAAGCCTTTTGTTGTATTTGAGTATATGCATAGGTAAGGGCGCAATACGTATAGTTTTGCTGAGGCGGCTTTGTTGTTCGATTGCTTCTGCTGTCACATTCACTGCTATATATGTACTCTAATGTATGTTTGAGTACGGTAAGTGCTGCTCTCAATGTGGCTCCTGTGGTGGTTATGTCGTCAATTATGATATAGAGGGCAGTGTGCCGATTCGTTTGAATTTTTTGGTGAATACTGTGCGCGACATTTTTATTGTATGAATAGGTTTGTGGGTCTACACTCGTACGTTCTTCGCGATTCAATTTTGCTTGTTGTCGTGTGTGATGAGGTTTTATTAAGAGTGGAGCATAATGAAATGTTGCTTTTGTTAATTCTAAAGAAGATTTCTGTTGTCTAAGTAATTCTTGCACGATATATTCGCACTGATTGTAGCCTTTTTGTAAGAGTCGCTTTTTACTCATGGGTAAAGGGATAAGGTAAATGTCGTATGCTTGTATTCTTTGGGCAAGCCATGTAATGCCTTGTATATATGAGGGAATACACAAAGTAAGGGCATAGGGGTTTTTGAAAAACTTAATTTCGTGCATGATGGTGCGAATATTAGGTGCTAAAGGGTGCATGCTGAGTATTGATTGATAGGGCATTATGGGAATTTTTCGGCCATGAAGATAGGGAATCATATTTGGAGCAAAACAAGGCTCATAAAAGCGGGGTTGTGGGCCAAAGATTTGATCGAGAAAATTTTCGAATATTCTTTGTATATATGTTTGTCGGTGAGGATTCCTGTTCATGGCCAGTTAAGTGTGTGTATCAATCCTACACGAGCGGGTTCAAGAAAAAATAAAATTATTGGTATTGGCAAGGTGGTTTTTGGCAAGTCATTTATGGTATACTCAATACATGGCTTTATTAGACTCTCTTACACAGCTTTTTAAACCTCGAGAACAGAGTGTTATAGGTATTGATATTGGTTCCTCGGCAATTAAAGTTGTGCAGTTGCGCCGCAAAAAAGGGCGAGCTGTTCTTGAAACCTATGGTGAACTCGCTATTGGCCCCTATGGTGGTGTTGAAATTGGCCGAGTAGCTCAACTCTCTGGCGAAAAACTTATCGAAGCTTTTAATGATCTGTTGCGCGAATCACATGTAACTACAAAAAGTGGTGGTTTAGCTATTCCTTTGGCTTCAAGTCTCATTACCTTTATTACGGTTCCTTCGGTTAATGAAAAGCAACTTGCCGAAATGATTACCCTTGAGGCGCGCAAGTATATTCCCGTACCAATTAATGAAGTAATGCTCGATTGGTCAATTATTCCTAAGGATGAAACTTTGCCCGAGGATACCGACAGTGTTTCTGTTCAAGCGCAACCAGTCCCTGTAACTGTTCGTAATGCCGAGGTGCAGACTCCGGCGAACGCTGCCACTCAGGGTCAAAATCAATCACAATCCCAACCACAAGCACAGTCACAAGTGCAGGCTCAGACTCAAAGCACAGGCAATACGACCGAGGTTTTAGTGGTGGCAATTCATAATGAGTCACTTACGGGCTATCAGACCCTTATGAATCGTATCGGTGTTACAACATCTTTTTTTGAAATCGAACTCTTTAGTGCTGTTCGTGCGGTACTTGAGCGTGGAGTACAGCCACAAATGATTGTTGATATGGGTGCGGGTTCAACAAAGCTCTATATTATAGAGCGTGGTATATTGCGCGCTTCGCACATAATTAACCGCGGCTCACAAGATATTACTCTTGCCATATCGAAGTCTATGGGTATACCAGTAAACGAAGCCGAAAACCTTAAGCGCGTATATGGTTTGCAAGGTGGCCCTGAGTACAAAGAATTGGCCGAGGTTATTACTCTCAATCTTGATTATATTTTCTATGAAGCTAATCGTGTGCTCCTTAATTTCCAAAGAAAGCATAATAAAGCAATTTCTAAGGTATTTTTAACAGGTGGTGGTGTACTTATGAAAGGCTTTGTTGACCTTGCCGCTCAAAGCTTCCAGTCTGAAGTTGTGTACGCCAACCCATTTTCTAAGGTTGAGACTCCAGCCTTTTTTGCCGATCAACTTAAAGAAGCTGGTCCAGAGTTTGCCATTGCTATTGGTGCAGCTTTGCGCCGTCTTTCTGAATCTGCCTAGCGCTTGGGTGGGTTTGATAAAAGATATACACAGTTTATATCGTCGGTTCAGGGTAAGTGCTATATAATTAGTGTATTAGCTCTATGCCTGGCCAGCAATTTCAAACATCTTTTATACCTAAGAAGCCGCTCATTGCGGAGAATCCCGGAACTCGAACTCGCGAGCCGGTAAGTATTTTTCTTATTCTTAGCATAATGATATTTTTAGGCTCAGTTGCTTCGGTCGGCGGAGTTTATCTATGGGAAAAAACTGCCCTTGAGCAGCAAGCTGTATATAAAGAGACTTTGGCTCAAAATCGAAGCTCTTTTGGTGAAGAACAACTTGAGATATTTAAAAAGCTCAACACTAAAATTACTCTTGCTCAAGAGCATCTTAACTCATTACTAACTCCACGAGCACTTTTTGATATTTTGTCAGCAGTTACGGTGCAGAGTGTTCGTTATAAGAGTTTTACATTTACTCCACCACTTAAGGTTGGTGATCCAATTAAAATTAGTATGGTTGGTGAAGGTGCTGGTTTCCAAACTGTTGCATACCAATCTGATGTTTTGGCAGGGCAATCACGCATTAAAAATCCAGTATTGGCTGACTTTGCAGTAAATGAAAATGGTTTTGTGAGTTTTTCATTCTCGGGTGAAATTGATCCGAAAGATGTTTTGTACCGCAGTCAGTTTGGTACTACAAATACACAAGCGCAGGGTCAAACAACTAGTGCACCAGCTGCTCCGGCTCCAACTTCAGCGGAGACCCCAAGTGATGTCGACCTTGGTAATCTTGATGATTTAAATTTCTAATTGTATGAATCGAAACCTTATTGCTGGAATCCTCATTATTATCTCGGTCGGAATATTTTTTACTGTTACTGATAGTAAGTATCAAAAAGTAAAAGAAATCCGCGCTCAAAATGATCAGTATCTTGAAGCTATTGAAAAATCAAAAGAGCTTCTCAAAAAGCGCGATACTCTTGCTGAAGCATATAGTAGTATTCCCGCTCAAGATATTGAGCGACTTAACCGCATGATTCCTGATTCTATTGATAGTGTTCGACTTATTATTGATATGAATGGAATTGGTGCTCGTCTTGGTTTAACAATGAAAAATATTCGTATTGGAGATGTTGCAAAAACTGTGGCTCCAGAATACACACCAAAGGCAGGGACACAGCAAAAGCCTGATTCAGTTAATATTTCATTCTCAGTAACGACAACATACGATAAGTTCCTTGAATTGCTCAAAGAGCTCGAAAAGAGTCTGAGAATTCTTGAAATTTCAAAGTTTAATTTTACAGTTAATGAATCGGGAACATATGATTACAGTGTCGAATTAACAACATATTGGCTACGACAATAATTATATGAATGGAGAAACAAACAACAATAAAATGTATGCTGCGCTCGCCGTCCTCGTTATTGTGGCTATTGGCTGGTATTTATACTCGCGCGAAAAGCCAAGTGATGTTGCAGGGGATTCTTTTATCATCAATGACCCTATGATGCTTGCTGCGGGCGGTGGAGCCGCTGGTGATGTTGGTGTCGAAATTCTTGATTTGTTGGCAAAGATTCAAGGTCTTAAAATTGATGCTTCATTTTTTGCTGATCCAGCATACCGAAGCCTTTCAGATTATACTCAGCAGATTGCTCCACAGCCGGTTGGTCGCGATAATCCATTCGCACCGATTCCAGGAGCTGCGCCACAGCGTTCTGCAAATGATCCAAGCTTAGGTGCACGACAGCCAGCAGGAACACGATAATTTATTATGAGCGTACTTGATATTCTTGTACAAAAGAATCTCCTCACAAAAGATGATGTGCGCGAGGTTCAAAAGCAGGTATCTACCGATGGAGCTCAGCTCGATACGGTTCTTATGCAGCGCGGTATTAGTCTCGAAAACATTCTTATTGCAAAGGGTGAATTTTTGAATATTCCTGTTCGCACAGTCACCGAATCTATTACGTCTGATGTTCTTGATTATATTCCCGAAGAATCGGCTTTGCATTATAAGTTTGTACCTCTTGCTCTTAAAGAAGGAGCTCTTGAAGTAGGTGTTGTGGATCCTGATAACCTTGAAGCACGTGATGCTCTGACATTTATTACATCAAAGAAGAATGTTCCGTATAAGATCTTTCTGATTAGCGCTGATGATTTTCAAAAGGTGCTTGATATGTATAAGGGTTTGTCGGGCGAAGTTTCTAAAGCTCTTTCCGAACTCGAAACAGTTTTGTCGTTTGATCAAGATGCGCCTAAGGATCAAAAAATTGGTGAACAAGTAAAGGGAACAAATACCATTATTATTGAAGATGCTCCCGTTGTTAAGATTGTGGCGACAATTGTTCGCTATGCTGTAGAAGGAAATGCATCCGACGTCCACATAGAAGCAATGCGCGATAAAGTACGTGTTCGATTCCGTGTCGACGGTACACTTAATACGAGTTTGGTTTTGCCACTTCAGCTTCATGCTGCGGTTGTTGCGCGTATTAAGGTGCTTTCAAACATGAAGCTCGATGAAAAGCGTAAACCTCAAGACGGTCGTTTTACTGCACGTATTGATGGTCGCAAGGTAGACTTCCGTGTTTCTACATTCCCTGCATATTACGGAGAAAAAGTCGTAATGCGTATTTTGGATTCAGAAAAGGGGGTTCGAAAGATTGATGATATGGGCCTTTCTGCAGAGAATTTGGCTGCAATTAAAGCGGCAATTCAGCGCCCTTATGGTTTGATTTTGATTACGGGTCCTACAGGTTCCGGAAAATCTACAACTCTTTACTCAATGTTGAGTGAAGTTGATCGCGAAGGATCAAATGTTTTGTCGCTTGAAGATCCAGTTGAATACAATATGGAAGGTGTGAGTCAGTCGCAGGTTCGACCCGAGATTGGTTATACCTTTGCGAGTGGTTTGCGTACAACTCTTCGACAAGACCCAGATGTAATCATGGTGGGAGAGATTCGCGATAAAGAAACAGCGCAGCTTGCTGTGCAAGCTGCGCTCACGGGACACCTTGTGTTCTCGACACTCCACACCAACAATGCAGCCGGTGTGATTCCTCGTCTTATCGACATGGGTGTAGACCCTTACCTTATTGCTCCAACCCTTATTATGGCTATGGCGCAGCGCCTTGTAAGTACATTACCAAAACCTAAACAGGGTAAACCAGTGCCTGTTGATGGAAGTGTTAAAGCAATTATTGACCGAGAGTTTGCCGACATTGCTCCCGAGGCTTTGGCAAAAATAAAAATACCTACAGAGGTGTATGAGCCATTGCCAACACAAGATAACCCACGTGGAACAAAGGGTCGAGCAGCAGTTGTCGAAGTCTTTGTCATGGATAAAGATATTGAGAATGCAATCCTTCATTCACCAACTGAACTCGAAATTTCAAAGCTTCTCCGCAAAAAGGGTATGTTGACCATGCGCGAAGATGCAATGCTCAAAGCATTTCAGGGGATAATACCCTTTGAGGAGGTTACAAGGCTCTAGTATACTTAATATATGACTGAAACGACTAAAACTCCGATTATTCTGTTGGTTGATGATGACTCTTTCTTGCTTGATATGTATAAAATCAAGTTTGAAAAGGGGGGCTATACCGTAAAGCTTGCTCTTGGTTCTGAAGAGGCGCTTGCATTACTCCGCGGAGGTTTTGTTCCTGACATTATTATTACCGATGTCGTAATGCCTACCATCGACGGCATTGAAATGATTGCTTTGGTACGCAAAGAGCAGCTTGCCACAGGGGCAATGATCATTACGCTCAGCAATCAGAGTTCAGCGCAAGATATTGAACGTGCTAAAAAAGTTGGTGTTGATGGCTACATCATTAAAGCCACAACAATTCCTTCTGAGGTATATGAACACGTGCATAAAATGTACGAAGGACGTACAAAATAATTTATGAGTACTATGGACTATACAAAAGAACTTGAAGACATTGTTTCAATGGTGCTTCGCGAAGGGGCTTCGGATCTTCATCTTGGGGTTGGCCGAAAGCCAATGATTCGCGTAGCGAGTCAGCTTTTGCCTTTGGTAAAAAAACCTGTCCTTACCTCTAAAGACCTTCAGGGTTTTGTGGATGTTCTTGTTCCTAAAGAAAGTCTCGACATTTTTAAAAAAGATAAAGACGTTGATTTTGCATATAGTGTTGCCGACATCGCTCGTTTTAGAGGTAATGCATATTACCGCCAAGGCGAACTTTCTGTAGCTTTGCGACTCATTCCTAATAAGATTCGCTCGCTCGACGAACTTCGTTTGCCAAATATTCTTGAATCATTTACTCGTCGTGAACAGGGCTTCTTTTTGGTGGTAGGTCCAATTGGACAAGGTAAGTCGACAACTCTTGCTGCTCTCATTGATTTAATCAATACAACTCGAGCCGAGCATATTATGACAATTGAGGATCCAATTGAGTATTTGTATGAATCAAAAAAATCAATTGTTGATCAGCGCGAAGTTCGTTTTGATACGCCTGATTTTCACTCAGCTCTTACGGGTATGTTCCGACAAGATGTGAACGTTGGCCTCATCGGAGAAATGCGTGATCCAGAAACTATTGCAACAGCAGTAACTGCTGCCGAAACTGGTCACCTTATTTTTTCTACACTCCACACTAATAACGCTTCACAGACAATTAACCGAATTATTGACTCATTCCCACCAGGGCAACAGGATCAGATTCGTATGCAGCTTGCAGGAAGTTTGTCGGGTATCTTTTCTCAGTGCCTTATTCCAAGAATTTCTGGCGGCCTTGTTCCTGCGTACGAACTCATGATTGCCAATAGTGCAGTCGCTAACCTTATTCGCGAAAAGCGCGTGCACGAAATTAATACCGTTATTGAAACAGGTACTAATGAAGGTATGATTGATATGAATCGATGCTTGGCTGAGCTTGTAAGAACTGGAGAAATTTCTGTAGAAGAAGCATATCGACATACACTTAATCCAAAGACTTTGGAACGTTTGATATAATACACACATGCTATTTAACTACCAAGCAGTCGATACTACAGGTGCACAAAAGAATGGTTCAATTGATGCATTGAATGCTGATATTGCTATTGCTTCGCTTCAGCGCCGAGGTTTGGTTATTACATCTATTAAGAGTGCAGAAAAGGGAGGAACACTCCTTAATGCTAATCTTTCATTTTTTGATCGAGTTTCAAATAAAGATGTTGTGATTTTGTCGCGACAAATGGCTACTTTGTTCCAGGCTCAGGTTTCTGCTTTGCGCGTATTTAGACTCCTTGGAGCAGAGGCAGAAAATAAAGTGTTGCGCAGCAAGCTTAATATTATTGCCGATGACATTCAGGGTGGTGCGCCAATTTCTGAAGCGCTTGCCAAACATCCAAAGGTATTTACAGAATTTTATGTAAGTATGGTAAAAGCTGGCGAAGAATCAGGACGACTTGATGAAACATTTAATTACCTCGCTGATTATCTTGATCGTACATATGAGCTCGTTTCTAAGGCTCGTAGCGCACTTATTTACCCATCATTCGTTGTGCTCACCTTCATTAGTGTGATGGTTTTGATGTTCACTGTGGTGATTCCTAAGATCAGTATTATGATTAAGGACTCAGGCCAAGAGGTGCCGATTTATACAAAGATAGTTATGGGTATTAGTACCTATCTTGTTGATTATGGTTTCATTATTGCAGGTATTGTTGTTGTGATTGGTTTTGCACTCTATAAATTTATTAAGACTCCAAGTGGGGCATTAGCTTTCGATCAGTTTAAATTGGCTGTTCCATATTTTTCTACACTCTTCAAAAAGTTGTACTTAGCACGTTTGTCAGACAACATGAATACTATGCTTGTGTCGGGAATTCCTATGATTCGTGCCATTGAGCTCACATCCGCAGTTATTGATAATAAAGTGTATCGCCAAATTTTGTCGAATGCTGTTGAGGCTGTAAAAGCAGGTAAGCCAGTGTCAGAAGCTTTAAGTTCGAGCAAAGAAATTCCTGGCATCATGACTCAAATGATGAAAGTGGGTGAAGAAACAGGAGAGCTTGGTAATATTCTTAAAACTCTTGCACGATTCTATGCCCGAGAAGTTACTACTGCAGTAGATGCACTCGTTGACCTTATTGAACCACTTATGATTGTTATGCTCGGTCTTGGCGTGGCCTTTCTTCTCGCTTCGGTGCTTATTCCAATCTACAATATTTCTGCAGGGCAATAAAATTTTTACGTCACGGCCTGCGTAATGTAGCAATGTGTGGATAACAAAACAGTATAATCAGGGTTACTTGGTATAATTACTACAAAGAGTAAGGATTAACAGCTTTACTTTTAATATATATTAAAAGACTTATTAATTTTATGAATTTGAAAAAAGGTTTTACATTGATCGAGCTTCTTGTGGTGATTGCAATCATCGGTATTCTTTCATCAGTTGTGCTCGCTTCTCTTAACTCAGCACGAGCAAAGGGTGGTGACGCTGCTATAAAGGCAAACTTGAACGGTATTCGAGCTCAAGCAGAATTGTATTATGACAATGTTGGTAGTTATGCCGCAACAGCGTTCGCAACTACTACTGGAGCTTCATGTACAACTACAGGAACAGGTCTATTCTCTGATCCTAATGTAAGAGCTGCATTAACAGCTGCAGCTTCAAATGGATCTACAGTTACAATTGCAGGTGCTTCTTCAAATATCGCCTGTGGGGCCGCTACAAACAATAGTTCGTATTGGATGGTGGCTGTTCCTCTCAAGTCAGACGCTTCAAAGGCTTTCTGTGTGACAAGTACTGGCCAGGCAAAAGAAGTTAACGTTTCGGCTATTGCAACAGCTGCAAACTTCACTATCGCAAACTGTCAGTAGTCAGAGTTGTGTAGTTTTGAAAAACACCTGTTGAAAAACGGGTGTTTTTTGTTTGAGTATGCTGGTATACTTAGTAAGTATTAGCAGTAATATTAGCAGTAAATAAATTTATGTCTCAAATTCAACGTCGTAATTCGGGTTTTACTCTGATCGAACTCCTCGTGGTTATTGCAATCATCGGTCTTTTATCATCGGTGGTACTAGCTTCATTAACATCAGCTCGTGATCGAAATGCGGATGCGTCTATTCGCCAGAATCTTTCTCAGGTAATGCGTGGTGCGGCTATCTATTATGATACATATGGAAGTTATGCACCTGGAGCATCATTTACTGATGCTTCTGATATTGCGGCTGCATGTGCTTCGCTCGCGGGTGGTACAAACGACAACTTTTTAACACCAAACACTTCGATTGCTTCAGCTGTTCAGATTATTGCAAATATTCGAGCTGCTGGTAATGCAAGTAATGGTGGCGGTTTAGCTCGAGCAACTTGTCGAATTACAGAAGGTGCAACAGGAGGATATGCCATCTCTGTGCCACTTAAGACAAATGCCAATTTACACTGGTGTGTTGATAGTACTGGTATTTCAAAGGTTCGAAACTCAGCTCTTTCTGGTGCCGGCGTGACATGTTAAGGATTGCTCGTGTTTGTGATATTTTGCAATAACTATGGTACAAACACTCAAAAAAGGTTTTACACTTATAGAACTTCTCGTCGTAATCGCAATTATCGGCGTGCTTACTGCTGTAGTTACGGCCCAGTTTTCGCAAGCAAAAGCAAAGTCTCGAGATGCTAAGCGTGTATCGGACATTGCTCAGCTCCAACTTATTTTTGAGTCATATTATGACCGCTGTGGTGAGTATCCGGTATTTAATGGTACTGAGCGTAGGGTGACACTCAATAATACAAGCTTGGTAACTATTAGTAATGGTTGTCCGGCAGGAGTTACTCTGGGTTCATTTATTACAAAAATGCCTCAGCCACCAAGTGCAGGTGAGGTGTATACTTACGTTATTAATCCAACAACAGCTCCAACCGATTACCACCTGTCAGCAGTACTTGAATCAACACAGAGTTCCGCATTCAATGATGATGCTGACTTTAACAGTGCTTCTTGGGGTACGGGCGGGGTAGATGGGGTAGATAGCTCACGAATATATGATGTTCGACCTCGCTAGTATTTTTGCTGGTATTGGTACTGGTGAAATAGTTGTGTATACACTATTCTGGGCAATTCTTGGATCAATCCTCGGGAGTTTTCTTAATGTGGTTGCTCTTCGTTACAATACAGGACTTTCAATTAATGGAAGGTCTGGTTGTTTTGTCTGCGGAAAAAAGCTTGCTTGGTATGAATTAATTCCTGTATTGAGCTACATTATTCAACTAGGACATTGTAGAGAGTGTTCGGCCAAAATATCACCACAATATTTTTTTGTAGAGCTCGGCTCAGCACTCTTTTTTGCAATCTTTGGTTTGCACTACATGAGTACCGTCTTTTTAGGATCAACAATGGATCTTGTGGGTATGCTCATTCAATTCTTAATTGCTTGCTGTCTCATAGTTATATTTCTGTATGATATGCGCCATAAGATAATTCCTAATGGTGTTGCGTATACGTTTATAGTTCTTGCTCTTATATATATGGTATTAGGAATTGCTCCAGAAATTATTGTTGGAAATGTTTCTGCTTATACAGCACTCAATAAAATTGTTGCAGGTATTTTAGTTGCAGCACCTTTAGCTGCTTTATGGGATGTATCACAAGGGCAATGGATAGGGTGGGGCGACATTAAGCTTGCTTTGGGTATTGGATCGATACTCGGTTTGACTCTTGGTTTTTCGGCTCTCCTCATTGCATTTTATATCGGTGCTTTTGTTGGTATTGTTATGCTCTTTACTTCTCGCAATGCTCATATGAGAACAGAAATACCTTTCGGACCTTTCCTCATTATTGCACTCTACATTGTATTTTTTACAGGTTTAAATGTGATAACATTTATGTAGTATGAGAAAAAAGATTCCCCAAACACAGCGAGGATTTACACTGATCGAAATGCTTGTCTCGGTGGCAATTTTTACCGTTATGACGACGTACCTTATTGTTAAGTACGGAACTTTTAACCAAGGTATTCTTTTAACAAATACAGCATATGATATGGCGCTTACGATGCGCCAAGCCCAAAATTACGGTATCAATACACAGCAAGCACAAACGGGGGATTTTAGCCAAGGCTTTGGTGTAAGCTTCTCAACGTTAAATCCTGTGGGTGTTACACCTCAAAATCCTGTTGGTACAACTGTAATTCCTAATAATAAAAGCTTTGTATTTTTTCCTGATATTCATATGAACGACCTTAGGTATAGTAATGCTTCGGGCGAAGGAGCTGTGAGAACCCTGTACATTCTTCGTCGTGGTGTCAGAGTGCAGAGTCTGTGCGCTGGAGCATCTGATGTTTCGTGCAGTACTGTGAACGAACTTCATGTAGGTTTTAAGCGACCAAATCCAGCTGCAATTATCAGTACTCAATCAGATACTAATTTGGCGTATGCAAAGATTACGATTTCAAGCGAGGACGGTTCACTTTCGCGAGATATCGTTGTGCGTAGATTTGGCCAAATATCAGTTGGAAAGTAGTGTATAGTTATAGTATTACTATGTTGAGAAACCCGCACATACAAAAACGCAATAAACAAGGTTTTTCTCTCATTGAAATTATTGTTTCTTTGGCAATTTTTGGTATTGTCTCGACAATTGCTCTTGGTGCATATTTAAAAGTGATGGATGCAAATGCTAAAGCACAGTCACTTAAAACAGCAGTAAACAATCTTAACTTTGCTCTTGAAGCAGTATCGCGCGAGATCCGCGTGGGCTCGCATGTGCAGTGCGGCGTACTCACAGCATATCCAGATCTTTCATTGTCAGGATCTTCGGGTAGGCTGGCACCACTTGGCTGTATTGGCGGGGCACAAGGAATTGCTTTTCATAGTGCGCGACAGCGATTGTGTGGAGGTCGATATAAGAATCTAGTTTCGGCATATAAGTTTGAGAACAATGCTTTGTATAAAGCAGAGCAAGACCAGTGCGCATCAAGTCAGCCTATATGGTCACCAATGACTTCGACCGATTTAAAACTTACGAACCCTAACTTTTTTGTAACTCTTGAAGGTTCGGTAGGTAATCCAGAGGTTGCTCGCGTTTTAATGGTGGTTGGCGGCGAAGCGGGTGGTAAAGAAAAAGTAAAGACAGTATTTAATGTGCAAACAACGGTCGCTCAGCGCCTTGGAAACTAGTATGAATTTCTTCATAATGAACAATTCAGGAAGAGTTAGTCGCAATAAACAAGGTTTTACTCTTGTTGAAACGTTGGTTGCAATTTCAATTCTTATGATTGCAATTACTGGACCACTAACTATTGCATCTAAAGCACTTACAACAGCACTTACATCACGCGATCAGGTTATTGCAACATTTTTAGTGCAGGATGTTCATGAGTATATTCATAATATTAAAGACAGAAATTTGTATAGAAATAATCCATGGTTACAAGATTTAGGTAATGGAACATCATGTACAGTTTCTTCTCCATGCATTATTGATACATCGGGAGTGCTTGGTTCGCCAGCTGCTGCCACTGCTGTTTCGGGCAATAATACACAGCTATATCGAGACTCTATCGGCCGTTATACTCATGTTGCCACGAATAATACACGCACAATTTTTAACCGTCAGTTCTATATAGAAGAATTACCTCTTCAGGATTTAGGGCAAACATATCAAGCAAGAGTTGTTGTAAAGGTGAGTTGGATGAATGCTGGCTCTCCATTCGAGACAACATTCGATACGTATATTTATAGAACAGTTCAATAGAATATATATGAACACACAGCTCCATACAAAATATATGCGTAAGAATTCTGTACACCACTTTAAATCATCGGGGTATACATTGCTCTTTGCTATGCTCCTTACTACGCTCGTCCTCTCGATCGGAGTTTCTATTTTAACGATTGCTCGCAAGGAAGTTATTCTAACAGGAAGCAGTCGCGAATCGCACCGTGCTCTTTTGGCTGCAGATTCTGGTCTTGAATGTGCTGTGTATTGGAATCGAGTGGCAAGTAATTTTCCCGGGCCCGATGAAGATGATAGTGGCCGCTTAGCACAAATTAACTGTCAGAATTTACCAATTAGTATTAATATTGATGATTCTGTCAGTGCCGTACTTGAATATTCTTGGACAATTAACCGTGTGGCCGAACAGCAATGTACGCTTGTAAAAATAATTAAGAACCAAGTTCCTGTGGGTAGTGAATTTGCTATCGAAACTACGTATGAGTCACGTGGTTATAATACTGCTTGTTCTGACACAAGTAATAAGCGAGTAGAGCGCGCATTACGTTACTCTATCTAGTGTTTAGTGTATAGTATAGGTATGAAAGATATTCCGAAAGAGGCTCAAGAACGTGTACATAAGCTTCGCGAACTCATTGAGTATTACCGCCATGAATATCATGTTAATGACAAGCTTTTGGTATCAGAGGCTGCTTTAGACTCGCTCAAACATGAATTAGTAACTCTTGAAAATCAATATCCTCGTTTAATTACTCCGGATTCTCCAACACAGCGCGTGGCTGGTAAACCGTTGCCAGAGTTTTCTAAGGTGCAACATAAAGTCCAGCAATGGTCGTTTAATGATGCTTTTACCGAAACCGATATACAAGAATTTGATGAAAGAATTCATCGTATGCTGGCCGAGAAGGGTCCGGATGCTTCTCAAAAAGCCCGAGCAACGTATACAGTAGAACATAAGATTGATGGCCTCAAAATCGTCCTTGAATATGAAAAAGGAGTTTTTGTGCGTGCTGCAACTCGCGGTGATGGGGTAGTGGGCGAAGATGTAACCGAAAATGTTCGCACAATTCAGTCGGTACCGCTTAAACTCAAAGAACCCGTTTCAATTATTGTTGAAGGCGAAGTTTGGATGTCAAAAAAAGTTCTTGCTGAACTTAATGCAGAACAAATTGCTCAAGGAAAAGAGCCATTTGCAAATCCACGCAATCTTGCAGCGGGTTCTATTCGACAGCTTGATCCACGCATCGCTGCTTCTCGTCGACTTGAAACATATATTTACGACATTGCTCTACTCGATGAAACAACATCGGAAACAAGTCGCGGAATGCCAGCTACACAATTTGAAGAGCTCGAATACTTACACAAACTTGGTTTTAAAGTTAATAAGCATAAAAAGCTGTGCAAGAATATTGGTGAAGTCATTGAATACTGGAAACAGTGGCAAAAGAAAATGCCTCACCAAGACTACGTTGCTGACGGAATCGTAGTTAAAGTAAATGAAAGAGACTATCAAAATATTTTAGGATATACAGGTAAAGGTCCACGATTTGGTATAGCTTTTAAGTTTCCTGCTGAGCAAGTTACAACGGTCGTTACTGATATTGTTTTGCAAGTTGGTCGTACGGGAGTAGTTACTCCAGTTGCGCATTTAAAGCCTGTATCTGTTGCTGGTTCTGTTGTATCAAGAGCAACGCTCCACAATGAAGATGAAATTAAACGCCTCGATGTTCGTATTGGCGACACGGTGGTATTACAAAAAGCGGGCGATGTTATTCCTGATATTGTGCATGTAGTTACAGAACTACGCACAGGCAAAGAAAAGCCTTTTAACTTTCCTCAGTTTGTTGATGGCTGTGGCGGTGATGGGCGCATCGAAAGAATTCCTGGCCAAGCCGCATGGCGTTGTGTCATCCTCGATTCTGAACAATTAACAAAGCGCAGGCTGTATCACTTTGTTTCAAAAAAGTGTCTTAATATTGATGGTCTTGGTCCTAAAATTATTGACGTACTTGTTGATCAAGGTTTAGTTACTACGCCTGATGATATTTTTACGCTAACACTTGGTGATGTTTTGGCTTTGCCGCGCTTTAAAGAAAAAAGTGCACGCAATATTATTGATGCAATAAATGCTGCACGAAAAACAACACTCCACCGTTTGCTTGCAGGAATTGGTATTCCGCATGTTGGCGAAGAAACCGCATATGATATTGCCGATCACTTTGGTACCCTAGCAAAGGTTCGCACAGCAACACTCGAAGAATTGCAGTCAATTTATGGTATCGGAGACATTGTTGCTCAAGAAATGGTAAATTGGCTCAGTAAGAAAAAGAATCAGGACTTGCTCGATAGGCTCGAAAAAGAACTCACTCTTGCTAAAGAGCAGAAAGTGCAAGCAGGTTCTTCGGCAGTGGCTGGTAAAACTTTTGTGGTGACAGGATCGCTCGAAAAAGTTTCTCGTGATGAACTGCATGAAATGATTCGTCGAGCAGGCGGCTCGGTGGGTAGCGCAGTTTCTAAAGCAACGTCATTTTTAGTGAAAGGTGAGGGAGGCGGTTCAAAGTTTGAGACCGCGCAAGAGCTTGGCGTGCCAATTATTACCGAAGAGCAGGTATTGGCAATGCTCAATTTTTCTTCTGGCGAAAAGTTATAAAAGTGCTAGAATCACCATATGATTAATGAAAAAGACATTGAACACCTTGCTGGTCTTGCTCGCTTAGGGATTCCAACTACCAATGTGGGCCCTTTTGCCGCACAGATTGGTGAAATTCTTAACTATGTACAAGATATTCAAAAGATATCTAATGCTGCAGGGAATTCTTTGTCAAAAAAAGGTCCAGTAAAAAATGTTGCTCGTGCCGATGAAGTAACTAATGCTCCAGGCAAATATACGAAAGCAATTCTTGATTCTGCCCCTGTGCAAGAGGCTGGTTTTATTGCCGTAAAGAAAATCCTTTCATAATATGCTTCCATTTAAACTTGCAGAACTCAAAAGCCCCTTAACTGTTGGTGCTGTGCACGCTGCATATAAAGCAGGTGAATATACCGCTGTTGATTTGGTGCAGGCAATTATTGATGCTATCAAGAACGATGAAGCACAGTACACCGAAGGCAAGCTTGCCGCGCATGCTTACCTTGAAGTGTATGAAGACGCCCTTGATCAAGCTCGTGCAGCACAAAAGATTATTGATGAATGCCGTTCACAAGGCAAAGATTTTCCTATGCTCACAGGTATTCCTGTTGCAGTGAAAGATAATATTTTAGTTGAAGGCAAACATGTAACTGCAGCATCTAAAATTTTGGCAGGGTATAAAGCTACCTATAATGCTACAGCTATTACAAAGCTTAAAGAGCACAGTGTTGTCTTTATTGGGCGCACCAATATGGATGAGTTTGCTATGGGTGGTTCTACAGAAAATTCTGCATATGGTGTAACAACAAACCCTATTGATAAACGCCGAGTTCCTGGTGGTTCTTCGGGTGGTTCTGCTGCTGCTTTGGCTATGAATACTGCCGTTATTGCTTTGGGTACTGATACTGGTGGATCTGTGCGCCAGCCAGCAAGCTATTGTGGAGTTGTTGGACTTAAACCAACATATGGGGCAATTTCTCGCCACGGAATTATTGCTATGGGTTCATCGCTCGATCAAGTTGGGCCAATGGCTCAGAGTGTTGCTGATGTCGAAACACTCTACGATGCTTTGTGCGGTAAAGATTCTTTTGACAGCACAACTATTGTCAGTGCAACAAATGGCACATCACAAAAAAGTGAGAACACAGAAAATCCAACCTATACAAAGCGTACTCCACACGCAGATAAGCCAGTCATTGGAATCCCACGCCACTTTTTGAATGGTGATGGTATTGATACCGAAGTAATGCGTGTCTTTAATGAAACTGTAGAAAAGCTTAAAAGTCAGGGATATACCTGCATTGATGTTGAATTGCCAAATATTTCATACTCACTTGCTGCTTACTATATTGTTATGCCGGCCGAAGTTTCTTCGAACATGGCCCGCTACGATGGAGTAAAATTTGGTATCAATGTTGGTAAGGATGATGCAAATTCAAATTTGCTCAAAGACTATATTAATACGCGAACTCACGGTTTAGGAAAAGAAGTTCAGCGAAGAATTATTCTTGGTACATACGTACTTTCTTCGGGCTACTATGATGCGTACTACAATAAAGCACTCGAGGTACGAAACTTATTGCGCAGTGACTTTGAAAAAGCATACGAGAAGGTCGATGTAATTTTGACCCCAACAGCTCCAAGTCCAGCATTTAAAATTGGTGATAAAGCAGCGGATCCATTATCAATGTATTTGGCAGACATCTTTACTGTTACAGCTAACCTTACAGGAATGCCAGCTCTTGCTGTGCCAGCCGGTTTTGCACAAAATGATGAGCCAGAAAAAACTCGCGACGGTAAAGGCTTGCCGGTAGGCGTTCAGCTTACAGCCCCTCATGGCCATGAAGCATGGTTGTTTAGTGTGGGAAAAGATATTAGTTTGAATGGCTAAAGTAAAAGGTACTCTTGTGGTACTATAGAGCTATGGAAGTAGGTATTGTATCGACACCTTCAATAAATCTCGATGCGATTTTCGCAGCAGGTCTGAATTTTCTTATTGATGCTATACCCGTTTTTGGAACGATAGTAGCATTTATCTATGATTTTCTTGTGCTTATTTCGGTCCCTGTATCGCTCATGCTTGTTATTGGTACAGTGTATGCTGTTCAAAGAACAAAATTGATTCGAGCAAAAGAAGAAGAAATCTATGTTCCCAAAGTGGTTCCTGCTTATGCAGAAGCTCCCGAAGCAAAAGGTGATCCCGCTCTTACTGAGCGTTGGAAGAACGTTATGCGCCATGCCGAATCAGAGAATCAAAATGATTGGCGCCAAGCAATTATTGAAGCCGATATTATCCTTGGAGAAATTCTTGATAAGATGGGATATCAAGGTGAAAGTATTGGTGAAAAGCTTAAGCGCATAGAGAAAGCCGACTTTACCACCCTCGATTTTGCCTGGGAGGCTCATAAGGTGCGAAACGTAATTGCTCACGAAGGATCTAACTTTATATTGAGTCAGCACGAAGCAAAGCGCGTTATCGGCATGTATCGTCAGGTTTTTGAAGAATTCTTCTATATTTAGTACTGTTTTGGCCGAGTCCTGAGCCAGTTTTCTTGCAAAATAGCAAGTTTGCTCTTTGGGAGTTGGTGTGGTATCTTATATTCACATAAGAGTGCTTTCTATGTGTTGTGTACTCTATGAATATAGCGGGATAGGGTAACGGTAACCCGTCAGGCTCATAACCTGAAAATTGTCGGTTCGATTCCGGCTCCCGCAACA
>CAZGUZ010000002.1:0-80931 GCA_964529025.1 uncultured Candidatus Saccharibacteria bacterium | reverse complement strand
TGCCGGTGTAGCTCAGTTGGCTAGAGCGTGGGACTCATAAGCCCAAGGTCGGAGGTTCGATCCCTCCCGCCGGCACAAAATTGCAGATTATGAGAGGGTAGAGGGCTGTGCGTATCGTACTTGCCATCAAACTTTAAGAGGAGTATAGTTTTTGGTGGATGAAAGCTTGTTGTAAATGCGTCGTGGCGCTCATGAGTGTCATGATGTTGTGGAGCGTTATTGCTCCAATATACGCTCTTGGCGAGCGTAAGGCAGGCGAGGATGTTGGTACTACCAATATTCTGATCGAGGTGCAAAGTGCGCCAATTCAGTACATCAAATTCGAAGTTGACCCCGATCCGTCGCCGACTGGTGACGAATCGGGTGGGGCGACAAACATTGCCCCGCAACTTGAGTTCCGCCAGCCTTCCGAGGTTTGGCGGGGTAATACGCGGGCGCAGCAGCTTATTGCTGTGCTCATGCCTCAGATAGATGAGGCAGCATGGAGGAGGGTGAATACCCTGAGTACCATGCGTGCATGGGTTCCCCCACAGTACGTGGGGTCAGCCTTCGACACTGAGCGTTACCTTGAGCGCGGCAGAAATGCCACGGGCAGGGATATGCTTCGGTACGAGTGGGTGATCCGGGAGGGCGGCGAAAAACCCCCAATCCGGCTCCTCATGCCGGTCGTGGTGTGGCAATATCCCGTAGGGGATTTGTCGCCAGTACCTTTTGAGGCTATCGGTGGCGGCGGGCTGAGCTGGGATTTTTGGTAACCAGCTTGCCTGACACCACAGTCAAGAAGCGGGGCGCATAGCGCCCCGCTTTTAAGTTCCGGGGTAGGGACTTTCAAAAAAATATAAATAGTGTATACTACGTTCGTGTGTAGCCATTATGCGGGTGTAGCTCAGCTGGCTAGAGCGCTCCCCTGTCACGGGAGAGGTCGAGGGTTCAAGTCCCTTCACTCGCGCATAAATTTAAAACCCTGACCCTGTGTCAGGGTTTTAAATTTAACAGCGAGAACATTAGGGACTTGAAAGATGGAGCGAGCGTAGGCAAGCGAGTCGGGTGAGAATGCGTAGCATTCGCAAGACTCATTGAGCTCGAGTACTCGAGAGCCAATGAGTGGACAGACCCTGTAAGGGTCGCGGAAATTTTCAGCAGAAAATTATCCGTGACCTAGTCCCTTGGTAGGGCGTGCTAATTTTAGTATAATACAAGGAGTACTTAATTTATTAGCTAGTATATAAATATATGGACCCGATTGTAGTCTGGATAGTTGGAATCGTTGTTTTTCTTGTGGTCATAAGTATTCGCCAAATTAACCAGTATGAAAGAGGTGTGCGCTTTACATTTGGAAAATTTAGCTCAGTTATGCAACCCGGTTGGCGTTTGGTTGTGCCAGTCGTTCAGACATATCAAAAAGTTGATGTACGAACAAAAGCTGTTGATGTGCCAGATCAGAATGCAATAACTCGCGATAACGTATCGGTTCGAGTTAATGCTGTGATTTACTATAAAGTAAATGAAGCAGAGAAGGCAATTATCGAGGTCGAAGACTTCCGGTATGCAATTTCGCAGTATGCGCAGACAACTATGCGAAATATTGTGGGCGAGGTAACTCTTGATGAACTACTCTCAAGTCGAGACAAGATCGCTGATCGAATCAGAGAGATCGTAGACAAAGAAACAGATGCCTGGGGTTTAAAAGTAAATAATGTTGAGTTAAAAGATGTGAGCCTACCACCAGAACTCGAAAGAACAATTGGTAAGCAAGCAGAAGCTGAAAGAGAAAAGCGAGCCGTGATCATTAATTCAGAAGGAGAACTCGCTGCTGCAGAAAACATTTCTCGAGCAGCTACTATGTTGGCATCGAGTCCTGGAGCAATGCATTTGCGTACTCTTCAGTCAATTAACGACATGGCTTCTGACCAGAGTAATACTGTTGTTTACATGATACCGATAGAAGTCTTGAAAGCTTTAGAAGGTTTCTCAAAGAAATAAAAGTGTGTATACTGTATCTATGAAAGCACGAATTATAGATACAGCATTTGTAGGATACCCAGCCCAGAATATGGCTCGCTCTCGAGCTTTTTATGAAGGCATACTCGGCCTTACCGTTGCCCAAGAATTTGCCGAAGGGTGGGTAGAGTATCAAGTTGGTTCAACAACTCTTTCATTAGGGTCTATGGAATCATGGAAATCAGCTCAAAAGGTTGGTCCAGGAATTGCTTTTGAAGTTGATAATTTTAATGACTTCATTGAACACCTTAAGAATAATAATGTTAATTTCACCATGGAGCCCGTCGTTATGGAATCGTGCAGTATGGCCGTCATCACCGATCCAGACGGTAACTTGATCACGATTCACTCTCTTGCTCCATCTCGCCGAAATTCTTAATTATTTATTCTCTATCACATGAATCAAACAACAAATGATCGTAACAACGATCAGTCAAAGCTAACACAACCATATAATCCGCAGACAACAGAAAAGCGTATATACTCAATGTGGAAAGACAGCGGTCTTTTTAACCCCGACACATGTATCGAGAAAGGGTATACAAAAAAAGATGCTCCAGCATTTTCTATGGTTATGCCCCCACCAAACGTAACAGGTGTTTTGCATATGGGACACGCCCTTATGCTTACCATTGAAGACATCATGGTTCGCTACAAGCGAATGCAAGGTTTTAAAACATTGTGGATTCCTGGAACCGATCATGCCGCAATTGCTACGCAGTCTCGAGTAGAAAAAGATATTTATAAAGCCGAAGGAAAAAATCGCCACCAAATTGGTCGCGAGCCATTTTTGCGTCAGGTAGAAGATTTTGCTTTAAAGAGTCAGTCAACAATCCTTTCGCAGGTTGAAGCCATGGGTGCCTCTGCTGATTGGTCTCGCTTAGCATATACTCTTGATCCAAAGATTTCGCATGCTGTTCATACTATGTTTAAGAAAATGTATGATGATGGCCTTATCTATCGCGGTCACCGCATTGTTAACTGGGATCCAAAAGGTCAAACAACTATTTCTGATGATGAAATTGTGTACAAGGAAGAGAGGGTAAAGTTCTATTATTTTAAGTACGGTCCATTCACTATCGGTACTGCTCGACCCGAAACCAAGTTTGGCGATAAATATGTTGTTATGCACCCTGATGACGAACGCTATGCCGCATATAAGCACATGCAGAAGATTGATCTTGAGTGGATTAATGGCCCAATTACTGCAACGGTTATTAAAGATAAATCAATTGACATGTCTTTTGGTACCGGCGTTATGACAATTACCCCTTGGCATAGTAAAGTTGACTTTGAAATTGCCGAGCGACATGGTCTAGATAAAGAAAGAATTATTGATCAGTATGGCAAACTACTCCCTATTGCTGGTGAATTTGCAGGTATGAAAATTGCCGATGCACGACAAAAAATTGTCGAAAAGCTACGTGCAAAAGGACTTGTAGAAAAAGAAGAAGACTATACTCACAATATTGCAACTGCAGAGCGTACCGACGGAATCGTTGAACCACAAGTCATGAATCAGTGGTTTATTAATGTAAATAAAAAGTTTGTTTTGCCACATTCAGAACTCCATGGCATTGCTTCGGGTAGCGAAACAACTCTTAAAGAAATCATGTTGGCACCGCTCAAGGGTGGGCAGCTTAACATCATGCCTGACAACTTTAATAAGGTGTATACCAATTGGATAGAGAATCTTCAGGATTGGTGTATTAGTCGCCAAATTTGGTTTGGCTATAGAATTCCTGTTTGGTATCGAACTGTTAATGTTGGTACTGACGATATGTGTGCCGAAGCCGAAGAAATCTATTGTGGCGAAAAACCACCAGAAGGAAGTAGTTGGGCGCAAGACGAGGACACACTCGACACGTGGTTTTCTTCTGCTCTGTGGACTTTTGCCACTCTTGGCTGGCCAGAAAAAACAGAAGATTTGCGCGTGTATCACCCAACTGCTGTTCTTGAAACAGGGTATGAAATCCTTTTCTTTTGGGTTGCTCGTATGGTTATGATGTCGGGGTATGCTCTTGGTCAGATTCCATTTAGTACTGTGTATTTGCATGGAACTGTTCGCGATGGACAGGGAAGAAAGATGTCTAAATCTTTAGGAAACGGTATTGATCCACTCGACGTTGCTGATAAGTTTGGTGCCGATGCTGGTCGCATGGCTTTAATCGCAGGTAATACTCCAGGAACTGATACAAAGATTTCAGAGGATAAGATTAAGGGCTATAAACATTTTGCTAATAAATTGTGGAACATTACTCGCCTCATCGAAATGATGCTTGCTGATGTTAAACAAAAAGAAGGTGTAGATATTCGACAAGCTTTGGCTCAAAATTCTGGCAAACAGAAAATGCTCGACAATAGAGTTCAGGAAATTAATACGCTTGTTGCAGATATTACAACTGATCTTGATGCATATCGATTCCACTTGGCTACAGAAAAGGTGTATCAGTACACATGGCATACTTTTGCCGATATTATTCTTGAAGAAGCAAAGGTGGCAATGAAGAGCGGTTCAGCAGAAGAGAGAATTGCTACAGCAACAACCATGGTATATATACTCGAAACTCTTATGAAAGTATTGCACCCATTCATGCCTTTCGTTACCGAAGAATTATGGGCAATTACAGGTCATAAGGATCTGCTCATGGTTACAGAGTGGCCAAAAGGTCAGACTCAGAAATAGTGTTCATGTATTTTTGTTTGTGCTAGTATGAGTTTGCCGTAGAGGGTTAAGGATTCATGTAATGAGCACGGGTGTGCTTATTGCTTGGGTCTAGAGTAAGAAGGGGTTACTCGCCCTCTACGGTACTCTATGCCGTTGTAGCTCAGTTGGTAGAGCACGTCATTGGTAATGACGAGGTCTCCGGTTCAATCCCGGACAACGGCTCACGAAGTGAAGCAGGGAAAACATACAACAATTTCAAATTGCTTTTGAGCTATTTATTTTTCTATTAGAAAACTTTGGAGCCAATGGCCGGGATTGTTCCTTACAGGAACAGTACCCCAATTGGCTTGTACTCCAAAGTCGTACAAGCTCAATCGGGCTTCAATCCCGACCACGAAGACATAACATGTCTTCTATGTCTCACTCTATGAGCCAATGGCCGGGATTGAACCGGCGGCCCACGCTTTACGAAAGCGTTGCTCTACCAACTGAGCTACATTGGCTTGTTAATCCACTTGCGCAAACATCTCATTGTAACTTCTTGATATCTACCAAAACAGCTACATTGGCCTAATACCACAGACTAAAACAGGTACATTGTTACATAGAAAGGTAAAAAGTTCTACAAAATTGCGTCACCTAGACATCTTATTATATGTATGATACTATTATTCAGGGTTGTCCCATCCTTGCGTCGTTCCTTTTCCCGCAAGGACTTGCCGGTACCGAGGGTCTAGACTCGGTGCCGGTCTTTTTTATTGGTATGTCCCAAGCAGAGCCTACGATTTCACAGCCTTGACTTTTTTGTGGGTAGTAGTATGATATTTTCAGAACCGAGTAGATGCTGTAACCGTGGGTGGCATACGGCCATCCTGACAAGGTACAGAGTCCATAAGACAAAGACACGACGGAAACGCCTTGATGCCTGTAGTGTCAAGGAAAGCATCCACGTCCATATAACGTGGGTGTGCCGAGGAACGGAGATTACTTCCTCCGTTCCTCGGCTAGTATTTTGCCGAAAGGCATTGGTGACTACGTCATCAGTTGGGCGCGGTGAGCATCTGCTCGCCGCGCCCTTTTTCTTTGTGCGGTTTTCGGTTAGTATTGAACCATGCTTCACAATACTCCAGAACAACAAAAACCCGCTTTGGCCAGAGAAGCAAAGCTTGCTCGAGTTCGCGAACTTGAGTCTCTTATGGAAACGGCTGATTTTTGGTCAGAACCAGAAAAAGCTCAAAATTATATTAAAGAACTTAAAGACCTTAAGTCAGAGCTCGAAGGTGGTTCTAAGTTTGATCAGGGCTCGGCAATTCTTTCGGTGTTTTCTGGTGCTGGTGGCGATGATGCTGAAGACTTTACCGCAATGCTCGTGCGCATGTACCGCAAGTATGCAGAAAATAAAGGGTGGGGAATGGCAGTACTTGCTTCGCATGAAAACGATCATGGAGGCTACCGTAATATCATGATAGAAATTACCGGCAAACATGTGTATGGTACCCTTAAAAACGAATCGGGAGTACACCGTTTGGTACGCGTTTCGCCATTCAATGCAAAAGGTTTGCGCCATACATCATTCTCTTTGGTCGAAGTTGTTCCTAAGTTTGAAAAAATAAATTCTGCTGACATTGATATTCCCGAAAAAGAGCTCGACATTTCAATAGCAAAATCAGGTGGGCCAGGAGGACAAAATGTTAATAAGCGCGAAACCGCAGTACGCATTGTGCATATACCAACTAAGTTGTCGGTTCATGTAACGAGCGAGCGTTCTCAAGCACAGAACAAAGAAAAAGCCCTCGATATTTTGAAGGCTAAAATTTACAAATTGCGCGATGATGAGCGTAAACAGCGCGAACAAGGGCACTATATTTCTAAGACAACTGATATTGAATGGGGTAGTCAGATTCGCTCGTATGTAATGCACCCTTATAAAATGGTTAAGGATCACAGAACCGATGTTGAAACTTCGTCGGTAGATGATGTTCTTGAAGGTGATATCGATATGTTTATCGAGGCCGAAAAGGGTTTGGCATAAGCCCTGTGTATGTGCTGTGGAGTAGTCTCGTTTATGATATACTACTAGAACAATGATTTATTTCGACAAAGTATCAAAAATCTACCCCGATGAATCAAAGGCTCTCGATGAAGTCTCTTTTATGGTTGAGCCTAAAGAGTTTATTACGATTGTCGGCCACTCTGGAGCAGGAAAATCAACACTCCTTAAAATGCTCATTGCCGAAGACCGACCTACAGATGGAGCTGTATTTTTTGAATCAACTGACATTCACCGACTTCGCAAAAGCGAAATGAGTCGTTTGCGCCGCCGTATCGGTACAGTTTTTCAGGATTTTCGTTTGATTCCAAATAAGACAGCCTATGAAAACATTGCTTTTGCTATGGAAGCAGCAGGCCGATCAGAGAGTGAAATTCACTCAGATGTGCCCCATGTGCTTGAGCTCGTTGATTTGGGGCATAAAATTTATAGTTTTCCTCATGAACTTTCTGGCGGAGAAAAACAGCGCGTAGCAATTGCTCGAGCAATCGTAAATCAGCCTGATATTATCATTGCTGATGAACCAACAGGAAACCTCGACCCAATTAATACCTATGAAATCATTAAAATTATTAAAAAAATTAATGAGCTTGGCACAACTGTGCTTTTGACCACACACAATAAAGGAGTGGTTGATGAAATTGGTGGCCGTGTGCTTACCATGGATAAGGGTAAAATTGTTCGTGATGATAAAAACGGCAAGTACGTGCTCTAGTACTTATAATAATTTTTTGAAGATATGATATTTACCACAGCAAAGCGCATGATTCGTTCGGGTTTCGTAAACTTTTGGCGAAATGGTTTTCTGTCATTTTCTTCTATCATTGTTCTTACACTTTCGCTCCTCGTTATCGCTTCGCTCATGTTTTTTAGTGCTCTTTCTGACCGCTACATGACCGACATTAAGAATAAGGTAGATGTTAACGTATACTTTGCTCTTTCTGCTAAAGAAGCCGATATCCTTACCCTTAAAAAGACTATTGAATCATTGCCCGAAGTTGCAAGTGTGACGTATATATCACGTGAACAAGCTCTTGCAGAATTTAATCGTCGCCACGAAGATAACACTCGTATCTTGCAGGGCCTACAAGAAATTGGTACCAACCCTTTGCCAGCCGCTTTGAATATTCGAGCAAAAGAACCATCACAGTATGAAAGTGTTGCACGATTCTTTGAAGGAAAGAATGCTCTTTCAAAAGATGGTACGGCTTTTATTGAATCAGTAAACTACAATAAGAATAAAGTTATTATCGATAGACTCGGAACAATTATTTCTGTGGTAGAGCAGGTGGGGTTTGCAATATCAATTATCCTTGCTCTTGTTGCAATCATTATTTCTTTCAATACGATTCGAATTACGATTTATCACGCTCGTGATGAAATTAAGGTTATGAAACTCGTAGGAGCAAGCAATATGTTTATCCGCGGTCCATTTGTGGTAAGTGGTATGATGGCAGGCTTTATCGCTGCAGTTTTGACTCTTGTTGTTCTGTATCCAATTGCGTATTACACATCTCAGGTAACTGCTGTATTTTCGAGTGATGTAACACTTTTGAGTTACTATATTTCAAACTTTGTGCAGGTTGTGGTGGTGGTAGTTGGCTCAGGAGTAATACTTGGCGCAGTATCAAGCTATTTGGCAGTACGCCGCTATTTGAACGTATAAAAGAGGTGTAGGGGTATGTGACGGTGCGATGGGATAAAAGAGGGGTAAAAATCGTATAGCACAATCGAGTCTGCCATAACGCAAGTGGCAGACTTTTTTGGCGGGAGTACAATGTGAGTATGGCACAACCGAAAACAATACCCACGAAACGAAAAAAATTAACAGCTCAAGGATCAAAGTCAGCACAGTCTCAGAAAAAAGGTCATAAGTATATTTTTGTCGTCGGTGGAGTAATGTCGGGAGTTGGCAAAGGAATTGCTACTTCTTCTATCGGTACTTTGCTTCAAGCTCAAGGCTATGAAGTAAACCTTACTAAAGTTGATCCCTATTTAAATGTCGACGCTGGCACCATGAACCCTACGGAGCATGGTGAAGTTTTTGTTATGAAATCTGGTCTTGAAACTGATCAAGATATGGGCAACTATGAACGCTTTTTAAATCGCGACGCTCTTGATTCTGACTATATGACGTCCGGAATGGTATATCGCGACGTTATTATGCGTGAGCGAGCTTTGGGTTATAAGGGCAAATGTGTCGAAGCAGTGCCGCACATTCGTGATGAAATTGTTACTCGCCTTGAACGTGGAGCACAAGAATCAGGCTCGGATATTTCGGTTGTCGAAATCGGTGGTACCGTTGGCGACTATCAAAATATTATGTTTATCGAAGCTGCTCGAGCACTTAAGATTCGCCAGCCCAAAGACGTTATTTTTATCATGGTAAGTTATTTGCCGATACCAAGTAAAATTGGCGAAATGAAATCCCGCCCAACTCAGCATGCTGTGCGACAGCTTGCAAGCTATGGAGTATACACCGATATCATCATTGCCCGCAGCGAAGTTGCCGTAGATCAGCGACGCAAAGAAAAAATTGCAGTATCATGCAACATTCCTCCTGAACATGTTATTTCTGCCCCCGACATTAGCAGTGTCTACGATGTACCGCTTAACTTTGAGCGCGATGATCTAGGTAAAATTATTCTTGAGCGTTTAAGTATGAAGCCAAAAAAGAATGCCGCTTCAGTTAAAGGGCTTTCACAGTGGAAGAAGTTTGCTCAAAGTGTCAAAAATGCTCGCGCCGGAAATCGAGAAGTTAAAATTGCAATTGTCGGTAAGTATTTTTCTACCGGTGACTTTGTTTTGACCGATGCTTACGTTTCGGTTCTTGAAGCCGTAAAGTATTCAGCATATGCACAGGGTGTTAAGCCGGTTATTGAGCCAATCAATGCTCTCGATTTTGAACCTGGCAAAGAAACTCCACAAGCGTATGCAGCCCTTAAAGGTTTTGATGGCATTATCGTTCCTGGTGGCTTTGGCGAAAGTGGCATCGAAGGAAAGCTCAATGTTATTAAATATGCTCGAGAGAATAAGATTCCATACTTTGGTTTGTGCTACGGTATGCAATTACTTGTCATTGAATACGCTCGAAATGTAGTGGGCCTCAAGGGTGCACATACTGCCGAAATTAACCCTAAAGCACAGCATGTGGTTATCGACATCATGCCCGATCAAAAAGCAAAATTGAGTGCCGGTAACTACGGAGCTTCAATGCGCTTAGGTGAATATCCAGCAGTGCTTAAACAGGGAACAATTGCATATGCAGCATATAAAAGTGCAGGAACTTTTGATGCAAAAGCTCCAACAGCAATTATTCATGAGCGACATCGACACCGCTATGAGGTTAACCCAGAATATATCAATCAAATTACAAACCCTGTTGCTACTGGCGCACAGAATGAATCAATGCAACTCGTATTTTCTGGCACATCGCCCGATGCACAGTTGATGGAAATTGCAGAACTCTCAACAAAAAATCACCCGTTCTTTGTAGGTACACAGTTTCATCCAGAATTCTTAGCTCGACCACTCCGACCACATCCACTCTTTACAGCTTTCATTAAAGCAGCAATAGAAAAACAAAAGGGTAATTAGCGCTCTACTGTGTAAACCGTAAAATCTCCAAATTGAGTTACGGTGCGAATAGGGAAAGTCTTGGGAAGGCTAAAAGGCTTGGCAGAATCTTGAATTATATAATCAAGAGGATAGTTTTTTACAATATCATGCGGAGCAGGGCTCTGTAGAATATTTTCGGGAGTAAATTCACGGCGCGAATGCGGCATTAAATAGTAGGTGGCATGATTTTCCCACGCTACATTATTGTCGGTGTAAATAGGAATGAGCTCAGAAATATCATTGTGAGCAAGAACCGTAGATCCAGGTTGCGTATATGCTTTAAGCCAATCAAGAACAGATGCATAGCGCTGAGCAAAAGCCGTTTCGTCTTTGCGAGCATAATATGATGAACTCTGTACCAAAAAACCGTAAGTAAATACTACTCCGCAACACATAAGTGCTGTACCGTATAAACTCACTTTCTTGAATAATGTTGTGCGCACTGAATTCGTAGAAATAAGCTCAATGAGCGAATATATACATACCCAAATCATGAGTACAAAGAGCGGAGCATTCATATACCAATGATAGTGACCCTGCTGAAGCACAATGCCCGTAATAACTTGCTGATTAATAGCGAGCTGCGTTGCAAGAAGCAGAATAATAAAAAAGCGAGTATAACCAGGGTACATATGCGCACCATGAAAACGCCGATAGATCACCACGGTGAACACAACAATAATTGCCGTAATGAACCAAGAACTACTCATAACCGGAGCGTGCGAAGTAACAATATGAGCAATACGAGCAAGCTCCTCATACCATTCGCTCATGCGGAGCATATAAGTAGCCCATATAAAAGGCAAACCACCAATAATACTGAGTACAAGCGCCGCTAAGGCATATAACATAGTCGCCCGAGCCTTATGTACAGTTTCAAGTAAGGGTGAATTCAACAACAAATTAAACGACGAATCACTTTCAACTCCCTCAATACCATAGAGCAGTGAATATACAAATGACACAAACCTTTTTGGCACATACTGAGGATACGCCCTCAATACAAAGCGCACCGTATAACCCAGAGCAATAATACAATTAGTAGCAAGAATAAAGGTAGCAGTATAAAAATACACATACCACGAAAGCGTCGAAATAAGAGCAACACGAATAAAAGCCCACCGCGTTTTTTGCCTCAGAGCATACAGAATACTCACAATATAAATAAAGAAAATAATACCCGAGAACTGCGGATTCACCGGCCTAGAATACGCAAGAAACTGAGAATACGTCTGACTCCACGAAAGAAGATTCATAACATCAGCAGTATTCACCAAAGCAGATCCAATAACTACAGCAGAGCTACCAATAGCCGACCATAAATAATTCCGCGTAATAATAAAAAAACAAGCATAAGCACAGAGCGTAGCAATAAAAGGAAAAACAAACTTATAGATAAGACTCAAACTCGGCACCGATATCGGCACAACAGCACTCGGCAGAGCAAGAAACCACTCAGAAAAACTCCACGTAGCAGAAGGCTCATGCGAATACTCACGAAAAAAAGGATTACCAATACCATTACCCTCAGCAGAGTTTTTCATACGGGCAAGATAATGAGTTTCAGCATCACTCTTCAAAATATAAATACCCGAATACCCACTCCCCATATGCGTAATAAAAACAATTTGAGGAGCAATACACACAATACCCACACATAGAGCAATAACACCAGCAAGCCAATGACGAGCAAACCAAGAGAACAGTTTCGACGCACCGTGCAAACAAGAAGAGAAGTTAAAAGTTACCATACAAGAGTCATATATGTGGCACAATAGTAGCGCAAACAAAGACTTGGCGCACTCTTCCTTTTTACCCCATTTTAAGGTATTATTTGTGGCACATTGTTATAGCGAGTACAGTAATAAGGCATAACAAAATTTTGCGGGATCGTCTAATGGTAGGACATGCGCCTCTGGAGCGTAGAATCTTGGTTCGAGTCCAAGCCCCGCAGCTAATGAATAAAAGAGATGCGCAAAGCGTATCTCTTTTATTCATTCTGAAAGCGGGGTATGATGACGAGAACGCCGGAGCTATGTGAGTCGAGTACGGCGAACTGCGAGGCGGTGCCCAGCCCGAATCGAGCGACGGCGAGATGAGAGGCGAGGGCGAGTCCAAGCCCCGCCGCCAAGTTGTACGAGGTGTATCAATTAGTAAAGCTGTAGGAAGTAGTAATAATCAATCTCATGGTGAAAGACAGTGTTAGCGTTAAGGGAGTATTTTTCTGGATCCTCGCTGTATCCATCTCCGGACTAGTTTTTTACCGCCTTTACCCTGCGTTTTTTGTTCACCCAGTTTATCCTTTTTTAAACGATTGGGTAACATTGATATTAACGGTGACGGGTCTTTATATTGCTAGTGGCGGTTTGTTTACATGGAGAAAGCAAATCAAAAGTGAAGTTGCTGATAATTTACATCTATCTCTCCTAAAACTTAGGGATGCAATAAAGCACGTCAGGAATCCAGCCATATTTCCTTCGGAGGATTATAGAGCGATTCAATATGCAAGGACAAAGTATCCAGATAAACTCAAAGAGGAATTGGAGAAGAACGTTCATCCATATGTATATGAGATGAGGTGGGAGGAAATCACGAATGCGTCTACCGAAATGGAATCAAATTTACTTGAAGCTGAGGTGTTGTGGGGGCCTGAAGTTAGGCAAATAGTCAAACCTCTTTATGTAAAGATAACAGATTTAAATATTGCCTTAAAGCAGAATTTCCAGCCAAAAATTAGAACCAAGGACTACATGGAAATACATAATATCATGTACAATCAGGGCGATTGGCTCAATGATAAGGAAGATAAATTTGGAGAAGAGGTCGTGAGTGTTATAAAAGCAGTAAAAGATTATATTAATGGCAAGATTTCCTAGTGCACGAAACGGGTCGTTCGGTGAGTTAAAAATAAGCCAGACGGAGTAGGTTAGGGTTGGACGATTACGGTTTTAGTGCAGATGTCTCATTTGGTCCACAAAATCCCACCTATAGCGGGTTTCTTGTTGTGCGCTATACTGAGGGTATGATGACGAGAACGCCGGAGCTATGTGAGCCGAGTACGGCGAACTGCGAGGCGGTGCCCAGCCCGAATCGAGCGACGGCGAGATGAGAGGCGAGGGCGAGTCCAAGCCCCGTAATCTGTTTGAACTAGTTAAAGAAAGATGTGAAAAATATTAAAATTAAAAATTGGTCAACTTATATATTGCTAATAATTGTATTAGCCGCCTCTTTTTTATCCGCATACTATCTTCCTATAGACAAGGTCTTTAAAGGTATTGCAGCTATACCCGGGATTGGAGCTTTGTGTCTTTCTCTTTATAAAACGTGGAAGGATGAACAATTGCAAAATGAACAACAAGACTTTATTTTAGGAACAGCTTCTCATATGGCTAAAGTTGCTTATGACAAACACGCATTGTTTTGTGAAGAATACGTAGATAGATTGCAAAAAGGACTACAGGAAATATATAGAGACGGTGCTTCTAAGAATTTAATGAATATAGGTAGGGAATTGGTAAATATACGCCAAAAACATTCAGCATGGCTTACAAAAAAGATTGAAGGTGAATTAAGACCAATTGAAACTGCTTTAATTGAAATGGGTGCAAAAGAAAATCTTTTAGATTATCAAGGTTTTGGCAAAGAAAGAGATGATACAGTCAAAAGAGTTTATAGATTACTAGGTCTTGTTTTGGGACATACAAAAAGTGAGAATGATGAGGAGTCTAAAATGGCAATAGAAGAAGTAGTCGAAATAATAAGAGAAATATTGGGAATAAATACTCTAACTGAATTACGTCGAGAAGCAACTAAAGTTGCTTTAAGTAGATTAAGAGGCTAAATGCATGTAAAAATGATTTCAAATGAATTGGATAACCTAATAGCAGTTTTTTCTGAAACCTCGGATAATTGGACTCAACAATTAATTAGCTTATCTCAGAAGACTGCAGATTTACAATACAGAAATGCAGATAGAGGATTTAATCTTGTTCTCGCACTGTCGTCAATTAGCGTTGCATTTCTAACAGTTGTTGCACCAACTATTCAAATTGGTCATTCTCGCGTATTGATACTAACTGTAGTATTTTTTATTCTGACTACTCTCTGTGGAATAGTTATTCTCGCCATGGTTATTGAAAGAGATAAGAAGTCTATATTGAGTGATGATAAGTGGGAGAGGGAATTATTAGTCAAATTTCAGCAAGGTGCAATCAGTATTTGTAATAAATTATCGGCGATCAAAAGAAAACAAGATCAAAAATTAGACAAAGAGATTATATCTGAAATAGAAAATTATTTTGCGCAAAAGGATGAGTTGAAGGCAGCTGTAAAGGAGAGGCAAGAAGCAAAAAATAGGCAACTTGATTTTAAAATACTCAAATCCCTTAATATCTTTTTTGTGATTTCGTTTATAATCGCGATAATCTTATTGTCATGGGGATATCTTGAATTAAACATGTAGAAGCGTTAGTGAGCATGAATCTGACTATCAAATATCCAGACGTGTACTTTAATACTTACCCGATGTCAGAAGATAAAATTAAAACAACTAAAAATACTTATATGGTAAAATATGAAAGTAAGATAAAATAGTGATAGTTAAGGTATTGATGAATGTGGATTTTTTTTAGAATACACATTAGTGTGGTATTTTATATAAAGGATAACTAACATACAACCTAGAATGGCAAGTAGATTGAAGGTGTAGATAAAATTTGGACAAAGAGTAAAGAATCTATCATCTAATTTATCTAGGCTGATAGGAAACAAGTAAGGTTTCTATGGCGAGTTTTGAACTTTTTAATAAATTATTATTAGTGTTAAGATTAATTTAACTAAAATGCATTGCGATCAATGTGGCAAGGAAAATCGTTCAGGTAGTAGGTTCTGTCGGTCTTGCGGAAGTGATTTGCTAGAATTATCTCGACAAGTTACTGCAAAGTATTCTTTTAAGCTCACCTGGAGAAGCCCAATCGTATTGACGATAGTAATTTTAATATTCTTAGGCGGTCTAGTTTACGGTGGATCAAAGGGATATGCGTATTATTTAGTTGAGTCAAAAATAAACTCAGCAAAAGAATTGCAATCGACTGGTAACTACAAGGAGTCAATCAACACTTTGCTCCAGTTAGAAAATAAAAAAATATCAGAAAGTCAAAAATCCAGAATAGATACTATAAGGTCTGACGGTCTAAAATTTATTTCTTTCAAGACATCGTTCGACAATGCTGTTGCAATCCAAAATGCTACTTCAACAGCAACAACCACTTCATCTGGCAGTTTAAAGAAAGCTCTCAGCGAACTTCAATCAATAGATTCGAGTTACCCAGAATATGAAAATGTTCAAGCCGAAATAAAAAAAGTACAGGATAGTCTTGTACTTGTGCTTGAAGGTGAGGTAAACACAAGTAAGAGAGAGGCTGTAGTAGCTGCGGCACAGGCAGAAAAGAATAAGGCAGCAGCAGCGGCTGCTCAAGCCGCAAAGGTTAGAGCTGAGCAAAATGCACAACAAGCAGCAATCGATGCTCAATCAAAAGCATCTGCGGCTCGTTCGCTAGAGGTCGCAAAATCTTTTGTCAGTCAATTGACGACTATATACAATAATCTTACTTCAAACGGACTCGGTAATGCATTAAAAGGGATAACAGATTGGAATGATGGTGAGTATAACTCTGCCAACCTGTATCTCGGAGCCGCAATTTCAGCATGTAGTACGGCGCAAAGTGATGCTTTAGAACTAAATGACAGATTCACAGGCATGCCGTCTACTTACGTAAATGCTGCAGACGATTTGTACTATGCCGCCAACTACCTCTGTAAATCAATGGAGTATTACTTGAAAGATTACAATTCTTCTGCACAAAGTAGTCTTGAATATTATAAAATTTATAATGATAGAGTAAAAAGTTTTCTTTTATCTGTATAAATAGTATGGTTTTTTGTAGTAACTGCGGCATGGAAATTGATGAGGGGCATAATTTTTGTGACAATTGTGGAAAAGAAGTCCATAACAATAGTTTTTTTCTTCAGAATACATTAGTAAAAAGAGTCTCGACGTACGTGTCTTTGACAATGAGAAAAGTCAAACAGACTAAAAAAACTAGCCCATTAGTGATAGGGGGAATTATTCTAGCTGTTTTACTCGCAGTATCTGCAATTCTCGCTTGGCAACACCTGTATGAATCATATAAAAAAACTCAATCAGTGATTCTGCAAACTTCAAAGCAATTACAAGAAACACAGGCAAAATTACTGGATATGGCCTCTTCAACGACTCAGCGACTTACTACTCAAGAAAAAGAGTTAAGCAAGAAAGATACTCAAATTCAAAGGCTCGAAGCTGACATTAATTCGAATACAAGGCAAAACCCTTCTGGGAATATAAGTAACTTGCTGTCGTCGTTATCTTCAGCTGTTGTGAAGGTGGTGTGTGCCTCAGATGCCTACGGTGACAACTTGCAGGTCGGGTCCGGTCTCCTTTATTATTCTCCATCAAACGATCCATCAGCATATTTTATAGAGACCAATCTTCACGTTGTTGAAACATCAGATGGATCGACATCGCAGTGCGCTGTGATCCTGTATCCAAATTATCGTGAGACCGATAATTACTTAGTATATAAGTCCTCTGGATACCAAATATATAAGTACGGTACAGATTTTGCTTATATCTTTCCCCAGATCATAAACACAGCGCGTGCTGGCAACAAGAATGATTTAGCAAAATATGCTAAAAGTAAAAATTTAACTACTTATTGTAAGTCTGTAAGTATCGGGGACCACTTATCTGTTTTAGGATATCCTGGAGTTGGTGGTTCATCTCTTACTGTTACGGATGGTATAATCTCTGGCTTTGAAGATGATAATGGGGTGAGGTATATAAAAACCTCCGCAAAAATAGAGCATGGAAATTCTGGTGGAATAGCAGTCAAGGATTCCGGTTGCGTTTTGGGTATACCTACATTCGTAGAAACAGGTCGTGCAGAAAGTATAGGAAGGATACTTGATTTGAATAATTTGTTTCAGTACCCTTAGTAAATAACACAAGAAAGGTCTGGCTGCCAAAGCGCATAATTTTGCTCAGTACAGTTCTCCAAATATATTCAATGTAGTAAAAATCTTGATAAGAGATATAATGTTTCATATGTTTAATCTGCTCAAGAAAACAAAACAAGAGTCCGAAGCATTTTTTGAAATGTTTCCATCAACCCTTAATTCAGATGTGGAGGTTGTGGCTATGCTTATTCCCAAAAGCAAACATCTTCCACATAAGACAGAAGAAACTCTCTCTGTAGAGTCTGATTCGATTCGAATTTACTCAAGAATATATAACCCTGAGCCTGATAGTTCTGCTACCAGTAGTCTTACCGCTACACAGCAGTTAGTTTTAAGCTGTATATATACAAGACACCACGATGGTTTCGTTCGCCAAAAGCATTTGAAGAAAATCCTCGAGAACGAGACACCTTGGACAGTGCCTTTTGTCGTTATGTTGCTAGGGGAATACGTTATAGAAATAGTCGAGATGACAAAAGGAGCTGTTGAAAAAGATAAAGCTCTGTATAAGAAATTTATTACTGATAATCCCATCTTTTGGGAAAAGACAAAATCGCGAATGACGAGCTACTGGAACGAATACTACAGAAAGTCATTTGAGAATAAAGATGATTATCCAGCTCTCAAAATTGTGAAAATCATTGAAGAATAGGTGAGAGTTAAGTGTGTCAGCACAAATTTCCACCCCCCCACAACCCCAAAAACGAGATATAATAAACAAATGAAAAACCCAACCTTTCTCAACAAACCAAAACTCTCTGAACACAGCGTTGACGAAAGCCGCAATCAAATAAAAAAAGAACTCGTTCCAAAAATCAGTGATTTCATTTCCAGCCACAAACTTTTTAAAGACAAAGAAGTAGAAATCACATTCGCTCAAGCCGGCCAAACTTCTCTCGTATCAATCATTAATGCAGAAGAAAATAAGTACGTACTCAAGATAACACTTTTACCTAAGCCCATAGAAGGAGAAGGGGCCTTTCTCAAAACCTGGGAAGAAGATGGAGTATCAGTACCACATATAGTAGAAGAGGGTTATGTGGGTGATAGACCATATACACTTATGAAGTATGTCGATGCACCAATTCTAGGTCAAACATATTCTTTGGAAGAAATGCTGTCACGGAATATATTCCATTCACTTGGATCTCTCCTCGCAAAGATGCATACAAGAAATGTCGACGGTTACGGACCCGTGCATAATGGTAAACCTGATTACAAAACTTTCTCCGAATGGTTTCCAATGCATATTTCAAAGAGACTTAAATACACTCAAGAACACCGACTTCTTAATGATTCAGATCATGGATCAATTGATCAGGCTATTGAAATAATCAAACAGCAAGCAGCTCATGATAAGCGAAGTACATACTGCCACAATGATTTTTCAGCATACAATGTATTTGCTACAGAACCATTAACTATTTTTGATCCAACTCCAGCTTTTAATCATCCTATCTTAGATCTTGGTTTGGCAATTATCATAGCAGTCTCGCACTATAATTCAGAAGAGGCGGCAGAGCAGATGATAAAGGGTTATTTCGGAGAAAAAGATTTTGATCGAAGTGTTCTCCATGCAGCTATCATTGTGAGTAGCCATGGGCGAATCCCACGCTGGCACACAACAAATCGAC
This sequence comes from uncultured Candidatus Saccharibacteria bacterium, assembly GCA_964529025.1. Taxonomy (GTDB): domain Bacteria; phylum Patescibacteriota; class Minisyncoccia; order Phycocordibacterales; family PALSA-1337; genus CAZGUZ01. Next base: position 61,904 of record CAZGUZ010000002.1, on the reverse strand, counting down.
CCGAGAGAATAGCTGTTATTCAGGAGTATTTGAAGAAAAACAGAGATCTCTTGAATCCTAAAGCCTAAATCATGGCTATAAATATACTTACAGAGCGTTACGTATAAATTTCTAGATTATTGAACACCACCGATTTGGTATGACAATAAAGAAAATTAAGTTAATATTGATATATGCCATCAAACACTAAGCTTTTAGGGCAGTTTAAGAATCATGTGATTGACGCAACAAAAAATCCTACGTTTATTCACCATGACTGGTTTGTCGATCTCCATTTGAATTTTGTCGAGAGGATCTCTTTTGAACTATGTGATATTTATAAAGATGCCGACAGAGATGTAGTAATGGCTTTGGTCTGGATTCATGATTATGCCAAAATTCTAGATAAGGACAATGAACATGATGAGAAGATGTTTGAAGAGGGACGCACAAAATTACTTGAGATCGGATTGAATGAAGGCTTTGTTGATAAAGTAATTACATATCTTGCTATCTTTGAAAAAAAGATGGAAATCGATCTTAACGAAGCCCCAATTGAAGTAAAAATTGTTTCTTCTGCTGATGCCGCATCTCATCTTATCGGTCCATTCTGGTCAATTTATTTTAAGGAAAATAATAAGAAATCTATTCCAGAATTAATGGAATCAAACAGAAATAAACTAAAGAAAGATTGGGAGAGAAAGATTGTTTTACCAGAAGTAAAGGTCGCTTTTAAGGAAAGACATAAATTTGCTTGGGAACAGTCAGGAAATTTTCCAGATAAGTTTTTGGGTTAGACCAGGACGATTTAGATTATAGAATAATACATGAATAAGGATATTACTTTTATCCTCCATGGAGGATTTAATACAGAAGAAAAAGGAAGAGATAACAGTGATTTTTACTCGACAATTTTAAAAGCCGATTCTCAGGGTAAGCGCCTACTACTTGTGCCATTTGCCAAAGATTCTGATCGTATACCCCGTGCGATTGAAAAGGTAACTACTGAATTCAATAGTGTGAAAGGTGATAGGGAAATCTTTATTGAGACCGCGAACGAAGATCATTTTGTCGATCAGGTCAAAAATGCAGATATTATTTATTTCCATGGCGGTGTAAGCTTAAAGCTTCTCGGTGCATTAAAGAAGTACCCAGAACTTCACAAATATCTTCAGGGTAAAGTGGTTGCAGGAGAATCAGCTGGGGCAAATGTCTGGTGTAAGTATTTTTACAGCCCACACGCAGATGGTGTCTTTGAGGGGCTCGGTATTTTGCCATTCAAAATTATTCCACATTACAAAGAAGAGTATAAAGACAAACTAGATGATGTCGGTTGTGATTTGGAAGAGCTTCATCTGTCCGAATACGAGTTCAAAATATTATAAAATGCCCATCCTCATCACCAACCCACGAACAGCGCGTCGGATTCCTCCGACGCGTTTTTTTGTCTGGATTAGGGTATTGGCGTGTGGGCACATAACTTCAACCCAGACAATTCGGTCTGGGTTTTACTATGTCATTTTTCTTCAAATATGATAACGTTACTCTATGACAAATCCAGAACAATTCATTCAGGATATAGCAAAACAAGCAGGTAAGATTACTCTCGAATTTTTTAAGAAAGCCGAAGTTCAATATATTAAAGAGCATGCACTCGATGTAGTAACACAAGCAGATCTTGCTTCTAATAAATTTATTACCGAATCAATCAAAAAAGAATTTCCTCAGGACGGAATCATTTCTGAGGAAACCGGAGAATCAAATACAGATGCCGAGTACGTTTGGATAATTGATCCACTCGATGGAACACTCAACTTTTCAAAAAGTATTCCTTTATACACAGTTTTAATAGCACGAGCAAAAGCGGGAGTTGTTGAATTGGCGGTGATATACGATCCAATACACGACGAACTTTGCTATGCAAAAAGAGGTGCGGGTGCCTATTTGAACAATGAAAGAGTTACATGCACACAGATGAAGTCTCTTGATAATACCGTAGGATGCTACAGCGGTAATCTAAGATCTGATGATATCGTTAAGCTTCAAAAGATGCTCAATGCAAGTTCAACAGGTAAGGTGTCTACAACAAGTTTCTATGGTATGGGGATTAATACACTCTATGTTGCAACTGGAAGAAGGGATTGGTTTGCCACAAATGGAGGAGAATTATGGGATCATGCAGCACCTTCGCTTATCCTCGAAGAATCTGGCTGTAAAATAACAGCCACAACAGGCAAACCCTGGACATTTAAAGATACAACAATGCTTGCTGCAAACCCAGAATTGCATAGTTTTATCTCTAAGATAATAAATTAGTTTTTAAATTAGTCTCAGTTTTGTGTGGGGCAGCTAATCAACTAACTTAACAAAAATGCAAATTCTTAGAATCATAAATCCAGACAAAGTGAGCGATGAAGTTGCTCATACATACAAACCTCGCTCAGCATCTCGAGGTGTAGTTTTTGATTCAAACAATAAGGTCGCTATTTTGCATGTCTCAAAATATCAATACTATAAATTACCCGGAGGAGGTATAGAAGAAGGTGAGGATAGAATCGCAGCTTTCCGTAGAGAATGTATGGAAGAAATCGGTTCTGACGTAGAAGTTATTTCAGAGTTAGGAAAAATTATTGAGTATAGAGCAGGGTATTCAGTAATTCAAACTTCATACTGTTATATCGGCAAGATAGTCGGCGATAGAAAAGAAACAACTCTTACAGAACGCGAAATGACTCAAGGCTTTGAACAACCAGTCTGGGTCGATATTACAGAAGCACTCAAACTTGTTTCAGGTAGTGCTACGGATGACTATGGTGGCAAATTAATTAAAGAACGAGATACATTAATTCTTGAGACAGCGATGAAGGGTTTGTGAGTAGAGTGGATTAGATCACCCTTTTAACTTAGCAAGTTCGGGATTCTCTGATACTATTGCCTCCATGAATAATAAACTTCCAAAGAACAAGTTTTTTGGTATAAACAAATTTCCGAAAGGTTGGGGAATGGTGGCTATGCCAATCTCTATGTCTCGAATTGCCACCGGTCAGTCTGCTCAAAAATGCATTGAGTGGATTCTTGATTTTGGTATAAACAAAGTAACGGAGCCAAAGATAGGATTAAATTTTATTTACGGAGATTTCCTATATCTTTTATCAGATGATAGAGCGAGTATCCTCAAAGAGAGATTCATGATCGAAGTAATTAAGCACAAGAACGCACTCCAAAATCTTGTGCAGAAGAATAAACAGAAACTACAGATTCAGCATGCATTTACCTATCAAAACTGGAACGATCTTTATATAAACACTAAAGATTTTGATGGAAAGCTTCGAGAACTCAGGAAGTTGTATAAAAAAGACGAGCTCTTCCAAAAATGGATCGATGAAGATATTAAATTTTATAAGAGAGAGAAGAGTGAAAACCAAATTAACTTTTTTCTTGAAGAGCACTTAGTAGCTTACTTGCTTCTGTACAAACAAATTAATCTCCGCAACGAATATACTCTAGGAAGGGAGGAGTGGCTATTATGGGTGTATCCGGGTGTTCCAAGTAAAGGTCTGGTATATCTCTTTCAGAAAAATCCTTTTAGACTTACAACAAACAACCCATATCTTGGTCAGTATAATCTTGAAAATAGTAAGTTCTATGATTTCACCAACTTTGACTTAAGTACGTGGAACTATGAGTAAAGATTACAACGGTAAAACTAGTGCAATATTCTTGAGTGAGCTATATAATTAGTCTTTTGTAAACGCTAGTAGCCAGCTCGTCACCCAACAAATTTTGAACAAAGTCTCAAAAAGAGATATGATAGAAATATGAAACCCAAAACTAACTACTTCAAAGGCACAGAGAATCACCCATATCATCTTTCTATAGGTGCAGTTATGCAAAATGCTCAGGGCGAAGTCGCAGTACACTACTTTAAAAAGTTTGAACATCCTTCATTGGGGGAATTTAAGGATCTGTATATTCTTATGCGTGAGACTCCAGAACTTGGTGAGTCAATAGAAGAAACTCTTTATCGAGGCTTACGAGAAGAGTTTGGTGCAACCGGAGAAATTGTTGATTACCTTGGCCCTATTGTTATCAATTTTCCTAAAGGTAATGTTTCTATAGAAAAGACTACAATATATTTTTTGTGTAATCTTATATCAATTGATGAAAGTCTACGCGCTAAGGATGATATCGAAGCCTTGAGTGAGGTACGTTTTATGCCACCACAGCAACTCATTGAAATCATGAAAGAACAACGACATCGATTTGGTAGGGATGATGCTGATGAATCGAGTATCCTTGAGCGCCTTATACAGCGAAAAGTATAAAAGACCAATCTGTCCTTGGGCGTATGTACCGCTATGATATTGTGTGGATTAAATAGCGCTCGACCTAGCATATATCCTGTGGTATAGTATATGTATGAAACGTCGAGCAAACATCATTCTCAACGAACTCAAGGGATTCACACCCCAGGCAGTTTTACTATTGGGAATTTTTGCTTCGGAACGCATCTCGTAATGTATATGCAGTAAGAGCGAAGAAAAAACCCAATAGAAATTATTGGTTTTTTTCTTCTAACTATATGATAAAAATAAAAAATATAAGCATACACATACTCGGTGAAGCACTATTCGAACAAGTAAGTATAGTAATTACAGCTGGTGATAGATTGGGAATTGTTGGTCCTAATGGTAGTGGTAAAACAACACTTATGCGTTCTATAGCTGGTCTCCATGAACCAGATGCTGGTTCAATAGCCATTGACCATGAAAGAATTGGATATTTACCACAAGACATTGAGTACCAAGTAACTGACACTGTGGCGACCTACCTTGCTACGGTTCCTGTTGCACAACAAATAAAAGCATTGCACGATGTCGGACTTGGTCATATTGCCCCAAGTACACTTGTGCACGATTTGAGTGGTGGACAAAAGCGCCGGTTGTCACTTGCAAAAGTTCTTGGCAATAAACCAACATTTTTACTCCTCGATGAACCAACAAACCACCTTGATCGAGCGACAATAAATTGGCTTGAGCATTTCATTCAGTCATTTAAGGGTGGTGTTATACTCATATCTCACGATCGAAGTCTGCTTGATGCAACGGTTACTAAAATCCTTGAAATAAGTCCACGCGAGCGTAGTGTGCATGAATATGTAGGCAATTACAGTTCGTATCTTGTCGAACGTGCTCGTCGTGAACAGATTCACAATGAGGCTTACGACCGACAACAACGCGAAAAGAAGCGACTCGAAGAATGGCTCGCTCGCAAACGAGTCGAAGCAACCGTCCATCCCGATCCAAGTAAAGGTAGAATGATACGAGCAAAAGAAAAATATTTGCAGCGTGAAATTCTTGATAAAGAAATCCAACGCATAGGGCTACACAAAAAGATACATGGAGCACACCTCGAAGGCGAAGCAGCACGTTCAAAACTTGTCTATCGCATAAATTCAGTCACTAAGAGCTTTGGCCCAGTGAAAGTTCTTAACAATATATCATTTGAAGTTCGAGGACAAGAGCGTGTATTGCTTTCAGGAATCAATGGCTCAGGAAAGACCACATTACTTAAGATTATGATGAATAAGATGGCACAAGATAGTGGGGTGGTAAAAGTTGGAGACAATATCTCGGTTGGGTATTTCGCCCAAGAGCAAGATTTTACTGATCTTAATCGCACAGTTCTTGAAGAGTTTTTGAGCACACCTAATCTAGTTGCTACACATGATCCACGTGCTATTCTGGGAGGCTTCTTGTTTTCGAACCACGATGTATTCAAAAAGATTTCATCACTCAGTATGGGCGAGCGAGTGCGACTCATGTTTGCAAAGCTCACTCATCAGCATAATGAATGTTTACTTCTCGATGAACCAACAAATCACCTCGATATTCCTTCACGTGAGGTTATAGAATCGGCTCTTATGAAATACGAAGGGTCAATCATTGCCGTTTCGCATGATCGATTCTTTATCGATAAAGTAGGTTTTAAGCGAGTGATTGAAATTAAGAACGGCAGAGCCCACGAACACATAGTGTGGTAAAATTAATGTATCAACCCCTTATAAGTGCGCTATAATTATTAAAAAATATATGTCGTTACCCATACCACAACGTGTGCCCGAAAAAGGTTTGTACTATCACTATAAGCATGATCCTCAGGGAGCAATAAATAACTATGCCTATGAAGTCATGGGTGTCGGTTTTCATACTGAAGATGATACTCGCCCTGGTGAACAGCATTTTGTTGTGTATCGACCTTTATATGAAGCATCTATATACATAGCTTCAAAAAGTTTAGGTATTCCATGCTTTGATAATCGACCACTTGAAATGTGGATGGGAAATGTAGAAAAAGGCGGTAAGACTTTTCCACGCTTTGCTAAAATCACTGATTCAACAGTCATTGCTCAACTCGAAAAGATTAAGGGCGAGATGTACGGCAGCTCGTGTGTATAGAGTAAAAGCGGTACGTGATACAATAAAGTAAATTCACTCAAAATTTACTATGAATATTTTGCGTACGTTAGGGAACACTTGTTTGATTGCGCTCGGTGTATTTTGTTTACAATTGAGCCCATACGCAGCGCAAGCCCAGACTCAAGCTCCAGAGCTTTTTACGCAAGATCTTAAACCAGGATCGAATGGTATTGATGTAGAGCGCCTTCAAAAATACCTTAATACTCACGGTTTTAATGTTGCCGAATCAGGTGAAGGTTCACTCGGGCAAGAGACACAATTTTTTGGAGCAAAAACTCGGGCAGCTGTAATGCGACTCCAACAGCAGTTCTCGCAACAAATATTAGCACCGCTCGGTTTAATATACCCTACAGGGAATTTCTTTTCGGCAACGCGTACTTTTGTTAACAATTCACTTATTGCAGAGCAGCAAATTGTTCCCGTTCAAGAAGTTATAGAAGATGAAGCTACAACAACAGCAAAGGTGCGTAAATCAAGGGGCGGCCGAGGCTCTTCAAATTCATATGCTGTATTGTCGAGTGCGGGTAGTAATGTAACAGTAAGTTCACTATCACCGCGTATTACTTCTTTTGGTGCAACTGAATCATATACAGTTACCGCTCCAACGGGATATACCATAAGTGTTGGTGGAACCTGTCCAGCTGGAACATGGAACGGTTCGATATATACCACAGGAGCAATTAATGCTTCATGTTCAGTAATCTTTAATGCTTCAATTAATTCGTACACCGTAATATTGAGTGGTATTGGAATCTCACCGAGTGGAGCGCGAACTGTTAATCATGGTTCAACAGCGTCATTCACCGCAGAGTCTGGATTAGGGTACGGTTTAGGTACTGTTAGTGGTACATGCCCAACGGGAACATGGGTGCATTCAACATATACAACAGGGACAATTACTGGTTCGTGTACGGTTGGTTTTGAAAGTGCAGTTATAGCTGCAGGTGTTGGGGCAACGCTCGTGGGTGTTGATACTTTATATCTTCGTCAAAACGGTAGTGAACTTGAGTTTAGCGGCGATGGAAATAGTTGGACACAAACGTTGTTCCCAACAATACAAAATGGTGGTTCAGGAACTCTTGTTGTACATCTTGTGGGTGATTTTACGATAAGTTCAGCAAACTCTTACATCATTATCGGTTCTGATGATATTGAAATTAGAGGTGAAAACGGCAACTCTACACAACCAACAATTATTACGGTACATACTGTAAGTAATTACCCTGGTTTTATTCAAAACGGAACAGCGGTTGCTGATGGATACAATAATGTTACGGTATCAAATATTGCTGTGAATGAAGTTAGTAGTACCCTTGCAACAAATGCTGGATGGCTAGGGCAGCGCTACTTTGGAAAGGGCTCTAACGGTAATGAGTTTGAATATTGTAGTAGTAGCGGTGATATAAGTACCGGTGGAGGCGGAATTGTTGGTGCAAATAGCGAAATGGTAAGTGTTTCAAGATGTTATTCGACAGGTGCTATCGGTATAAATGGTGGAGGAATTGTTGGCTTGGGTTCAAACTCTGCAGCGGTGAGCGATTCTTATAGTACGGGTGCAATATCTTCGGGCGGTGGTGGTATTGTTGGTTCAAATGCTTCGCTCAGCACAGTTTCTAATTCATACACAACCGGAGACATGGGAGGGTCAAGTTCAGGTGGTATATTCGGAACGTCGTTCACTGGAGTGTCGGCAAGTAATGTCTATACAGCTGGAGCAGGTTTATCCGATCAAGGCTTTACAGGAAGCGGAGGTTTTTCAGCTTCGATTTCAGGAGGCTACTCTGAAGCAGCTAATGGGGTTTCTGGTTGGACGTCGTCGCATGCCGATATTGTATTGACGGGTATCGGGACAATTTGGCGATCAATTGCAGTAAATACTCCTTATGTCTTGAGCGGTTTTGATGCTTCGCCATATGCAGATTCAACACAAACAATTCAAGCTGGCGAAACAAGTACCGGTGTCATTGGTTACTACAGTAACTGTTCAATCGCTACTATTTCAGGTGGATCATCAGATAGCTATTCAAATATTACGATTGATCAAGATACTGGAATAGTATCAACCACTTCGAGTGTTGAACCAGGTACGTATGATATTAGTGTGCATTGTACAGGCGTTCACGGAACATATACAATAGGAACATTGTCACTCGAAGTTAGATAATACAATTATGAACACAACATCCTCAACAACATATTTAGTCGGCGCAATCTGTTTGGTTATTGGTTTGGCTGTAGGATTTCTTGCACAAAACCTTTTTGGCTCGGCGAATTATATGCATACATCGATTCCGCACACTATGAGTATGACTGATATGATGCATTCAATGAATGCCGCCCTTGAAGGTAAAAAGGGAAATGATTTTGATAAAGCATTTATTTCGGAAATGATTGTGCATCATCAAGGTGCTGTGCAAATGGCCGAACTCGCTCTTAAGAGCTCGGAACGCAAAGAAATACGCGAACTTTCTCAGGCAATAATTACTGCGCAAAATAAAGAAATAGCTGATATGCAAAATTGGCAGCGTTCGTGGTTTGGAAATTAGTCTATAGAAATTCGTCACAATAAAAGCACTCGCATTTTACACATAAAAATAATTTTGCTAGTATAAATGCAACAAATGAAATATTTTATTTCACACAACCCATCACTTAATTATTGGCAGAGCCCGCTCGAACCAGTTTTTTGTTGGTAGGTACTCGATACGGTCTTGTACAACATTAAAACTGGTTCCATACGGAGCCAGTTTTTTGTTATAAAAAATGGCTCTTTGCTCTTTATATGAACACAGAATACGGTAGAAATATCGAAAAGCTGCAAGGTGCGAGCCTTAATTGGCGCCGCATCATGACAGCAATTGCGCGAGGTGCTTCCAAGCATCTTGATCAGGAACAGTTGCAGAGCGTGCAAACCACACTCATGCAACTCATTGAACTGACGGGGTATTGGTCAATTAGCCGAAAGGCTCTTATCAATATCGGTCATTCTTTGGTGCAATCAAACATTCGTGGTGATAATGCTGGAATACGCATTATTTGCCCCGTATGTCTTGATCGAAGTGGTATTGCTCATACAGATGGGCTACCTACTATCATTCAACAACACGTGGACTTTCTTGATAAGGTCCATGCAATTATTCCGGTACATAGTGTGGTGTTCTTGTTTGCCACATACGGAAAGAAACAAACCGAGAGCGACCGTCATGCAGTGCTCGATATGATTGCGCGAACTCGCTCAGGTCTGCAGGGTAGTCGTTACAGTGTCCAAGAAATGGACAGGTATATGCCAACCATTAGCGTTGCCGAAGAAAAGATGAAAGAAGAAATGAGTATTTCTTCAGAATTGTTTCGGCCACTCGTGCGCGCGCTTACTCCCGAACGGCAAGAATATTGCATTCGTCGGAGTATCGATATGCGGTTTCTGAGCCGCGCAATTACCAAAAGTATTGCTGAATTCATGGTGCTCGGGCGATACGCCGCAAGTGCTGGAACATTCATTTGTATCCATACCACGGGGCGAATCAGGTGCTTCATTAAAGCCGGTGCAGCAGTGTTGCATAACCCCGTATCTTTGCACTAATACAAAGCACGCTCGAAAGAGCGTGCTTTTTAATGGGGTACTCTAATTCCTCAGTTGCACCAAACATGATATTATTGGGGTAATAAAATAAATATATGATAACAATACTTATCCTTTCGGTAGTTGGTGCAGTCTTGGCAGCAGTTATTGGAACAGTGTGGTATTCAGGAGCAACACCCATGGGAAAGCTCCACATGAAATCTCTTGGTTTCGATGCTTTGAGTCGCGAAGAACAGCAGCAAAAGATTGCTGAAGCTAAGCCACAAATGCCCAAGGTATACGGCGCACAGATGGGATTGTCATTTCTTACAGCATTCGCAGTTGTCTTTATGGTTCAGATGAGTTTAACGAACGGTTTGTCAGTAGGAATGGCTGTAGCTTTTCCAGTTTTCAACTGGCTATGTTTTGTGGTGCCAACAATGGGATCAGGTCTTTTGTGGAGCAATGTTGACCGCTCAATTGTTTGGAAAAAATTCTTCTCTGACACACTTTCAAGTCTTGTAACTATTCTTGTAATTGCTTTCCTCGCAGTTTTGTTTGCTTAGGAGAGGATCGGTATAGAGGTCGCTTTAGGCGACGAGTGATTCATAGTAAATGACAAACTGCCCTAAGGGCAGTTTTGTTTTGTATCATCTTGACATATACCCCCAAAACGCTAATGTGTGTGAGGAGGTATATATATGAGTGAAAGATATGAGGTGGAAGTGAAAGTAGAGTTAACTGCAAGTGTGTGGGCAACACTCGATCGCCGACTTGTTGAATTCGGCGCCGTGCTGTCTGATGTGACACTCGAAACCTATGATGCGTATCTGTTTGTCGTTCCTGTCACCATTGGTGGAAGGATTGACTATTCGTTTGTCAGGCTTCGGCTTGATAGAACGATAAACCGGTATAACGGTACGGTTGAACCCATCTACGACATTACCACCAAGGAGTGGGTTCTCGCTGGTGGAGTTTGGACTCGTGCTGAGGCTAAGGCTAAACATACCGCTGCCCAGCATTACGAGTTTGCTGGACATTCTTGGCCAACGCTACCCAAGCGTGATATCAATAAGAAGAGGGATGAGTACAGCTTGCAAACTTTTGGTCTTGGTCTTGATGGGCGCGATGTTACGATCGCACTCGATCAGGTCACACTTACCCGAGGTGGAAGTGCTCGATTTTTTATCGAAGCCGAGGTCGTTACCGAAAACAAGGACGAAGTTCCTGCTCTTGAGCAGGCGCTTCTCCGTGTCCTTTCCGGTATCCTTAACATCAAGGTCGAGGAAATCGTCAAATCTCCCAGTTACCTCGCCCTCGCCATGGAGGGCAAGTAGCTCGCTCGGGCGTAGTGATGCCAAACATCACTATATGCCCAATCAAAAAGACCGCCCTTCGGGGCGGTTTGTTGTATATAGTTGGCTCGTATATACTAAGTATATGAACAATACGAATCAGACACAAAGCCCTGTTTTGACAGAAAAAGCTTTTAATCAAGAAGTCGCAACTCTCGAAGGTGAAAAAATGACACTTAATGGTGTTATATCAAAGTCAGCAATACTCCTTGCTTTGGTTATAGCCTCAGGAATCACGAGTTGGACATTTGCGCATCATGCATATGGAATTATTGTTTTATTCGCATCGATCATTGTAGGTCTCATCCTTGCTTTGATTATTATTTGGAAAAAGCATACGGCACCAGTACTTGCTCCAATTTACGCTATTGTTGAAGGGTGTGTTTTGGGAATCATCTCACGAATTTTTGAAAGTCAGTACGAAGGTATTGTCGTACAAGCTGTGCTCGTAACTGTGAGTATTTTTGTAGGAATGCTCTTTGCATATAAATTTAAGTTAATTCGTGTAACGCAAAGGTTTGCAAAGGTAATAATTTTTGCCACAGCAGGTATTGCAATTTACTACGTACTTAACCTTGTTTTCATGTTCTTTGGTGGCGACCTTCCACTTATAAATAGCAATTCAATTTACGGAATCCTATTTACATTATTTGTAGCAGGAATTGCTGCTCTTAATTTGATTCTTGATTTTGACTTTATTGAACGAAGTGTCGAGCAAGGCTTTGTAAAATACATGGAGTGGTATGCAAGTTTCGGACTCCTTGTTACTCTTGTCTGGTTGTATATCGAAGTACTCCGACTTATTAGTAAGATTCGCGGAAGAAGATAGAGCGATATATGCGAAAAGTTGAACAACTCTAGCACAAAAGAAGTTTAACTGGTGGTATACTATACTTATGAAAAAAGGACTCGGCTTTCTTCTGAGTACAGTATTTTATAGTATGCTCCTCCTGGGGTATGCTTCATATGCACAAGCGGCCCTTACACTTCAAAGTGGTGACAATGCAACAACGACACCAAGTGTGGCTACATCAATTACTGGTTTTCAAATTGTTGGACCTTCTGCTTCAACAACGCCGGTTCGTTTGCGTTCAACATACGGAACTCTATCGATGACTTCTACTACGGGCCTTACTTTTAGCGGTCCAAGTTCTGGAACAACAGTGAGTTTTAATGGAACTGTAGCAAACATTAATAACGCTTTAGCTACACTTAAATATTCGCGCGCAAGCACCGGCACTGACACACTTGAAGTCTCTTTGGTTGAACCTGGGGAAGTATTTTTTCCTGACAATGGTCATTTGTATAAATTCATAACGGGTAGTATTAATGCTCTTAATGCACGGACTCAAGCTGCAACACAGTCTGCATACGGTGTAAGTGGCTACTTGGCAACAATTACTTCTCAGGCAGAGAATGATTTCGTGGCTGCACGTTTGCAGGGTGATGGTTGGGTTGGTGGTAGTGATGAAGGAACCGAAGGGCAGTGGCGTTGGGTTACAGGACCTGAATCGGGTACATTGTTCTGGACAGGTGCCTCTGGTGGTTCGGCTGCTCCTGGACAATATGCAAACTGGAGCTCGGGTGAGCCTAATGACTGGCTGAATGGTACTCCTGGTGAAGATTGTATTCAATTTTATATTTCTACCACTAAATGGAACGACCTAAATTGTACAAGTAATAATCTTTCTGGATACGTTGCAGAATTTGGTACACCGGGGAATCTGCCTACCGTAGTTGCTACAACAATTTCTGTGGTAACTGCTGATGTTCCTGCTGTGGCAACACTGTCGCCGGTGAATGGCGCAACCCTCGTAAGTTCTTCAACAAATTTGGTTATTACTTTGAGTAAAGCAGTAAGTCCAAACTCGGGTAATATTCTTATTAAGAAAGTATCAGACGACAGTACTGTAGAAACTATCGATGTAACAAGTGGAGCAGTAACAGGTGGAGGTACAACACAAATTACCATTAATCCAACAGTAAACTTACCTGAGGGTACTCAACTCTACGTTATTATTCCGAACGGCGCTTTGCGTGATGCTTCGAGTAATAACTTTGCTGGAATTACCGAAAGCTCAGAATGGCGTTTAACAACATCAGATACAACAGCTCCAGTAATAACAAATGTGGCAACTGAAATTGCTACAACTTCGGCAATTGTGACATGGAATACAAATGAGCTCGCTTCTTCTAAGGTTTGGTTTCAAGTTGGTCCTGGGGTGAGCTCTTCAACACCAGAAATTAATACTTCTACGCGTGTGACAGAACATGAAGTTACTCTTTCTTCATTAGTTCCGTGTATTGCATACACACTCGATCTTGTATCAAGAGACGCAACGGGCAATACCGCAACATCGACAACGGCAATTACAACTCTTGGTTGTCCTGCAAGTCAGACTCCAACGGCAGCAACTACGACGACGGTAAGTACCGATGCTACATCAACAATAGAGTTTGTTGATGATGGCAGAACGTTTACTGTAGAGGTACCAGAGTTTGTTACAGCATCGTCATCTTCTATCGTTATTCAGATCAAAGCTTTGCCAGCTGCAGATGTTTTGTCGGGAATTGGTGACGCTACTGCTGATAAGGAGCGCGCCGCTCTTGTTGTATTTGAAGTCACCGCTCTTATCGACGGCACAACCATTCTTGAATCGTTCAATACTCCTGTGACAATTACGTATACGTATACAGATGCCGATGTTCAGGGTCTCGATGAAAATACAATTACGCTCTACCACTATCGATCGGGAACTTGGTCGCAACTTGATGCATGTTCAGTAAATACTGGTCTTAATCAAGTAAGTTGCACAGCGCCTCACTTTTCAGTTTTTGCTTTGTACGGCACAGCGCCAGTGTCAGCTGCACAAACAGGAAGTCGTTCAGTGACGTCGGTTCGCGAGCGTATACAAAATCTTAATCGCCTCGGTTTGTCACAAGAAGCAGATCGCTTGCAGCAAGAATGGCCACAAGTGGCTAGTGTGCAAAAAGTAGCACAAAGTGTGGCGCAACCTAGTGTTGAGCAAAATGTTCAGCATAATGTAAGTGCCTCATGTAAGCTTGGCGCACTTAATCGCACACTTCGTTCAGGAATGAAAGGTGAGGATGTACAAAGACTACAAAAGTATTTGAATTGTTTAGGATTTAACCTTGCTCGCTCTGGTCCAGGCTCTTTGGGAAATGAAACTGATTTATATTCAGTGCGAACATACTTAGCTGTTAAGCGTTATCAAGAGGCTTATAGTGCAGACATACTTGCCCCACTTGGCCACACAACAGGAACTGGAACCTTTGGTCCGCTATCATATAAAAAAGCTCAGCAATTACAAGGGATAAGCGAATAATACATATACGTTTCTAAGATAAGTACATGAGTACAAGTAAAAAAGTTGGCAAAAAAGCGAGTAAAGATAAATACTTTGTATACATGCTTCTTTGCGCACGTAATCAAATTTATACGGGTATAACTACAAATGTTGAACGGCGCTATACACAACACGTAGCAGGGAAAGGTGCTCGTTTTACACGATCAGCTCCACCACAAAAGATACTTTTCATAGAGCCAACAAAAAATAGAAGTAGCGCACTTAAACGCGAAGCAGAAATAAAAAAATTATCACGAAATAAAAAGTTAGAGTTAGCGCAAGGGTAAAGTTTTAGAAAAAAATAATTTAACACAAATATTTTTCTTGAGTTGTCCACTTTTTTTGTAAAAAAATATATTTAAAAACTTTGTAGGTGCTATACTTACAGAGGTTTACATTATAAATTTAATTTCCTCCACATGGCAAAGAAAAAAGTTTCAAAAAAGACTTCTAAGAAGAAAGTTGCAAAGAAGACAACTAAGAAAGCAAAGAAGACTACAAAGCGAAGATAGTAGTAAAAAAAACCACGCAAGTGGTTTTTTTGTTTGCAGTATATTGTATATAAATAAAAAAAGCCGGCGCACAAGGCGCCGGTGTGTTGAGTAAGACGAATAAATCGTCCTACCTGGGAGGGAACAGTTCTTGAACAAGAACTTCGAAGTGGTCGCCAAAGTCTGCTTTTATCTTGGCGCGAGTTCTTGTGTCTTGCCTGTGCTGTTCTCTCCACTCTCGAAAAACTTTCTGGATTTCTTCACGGGACACGCTTGCCGTGAACTCAGAGTCGAGCTTGTGCCGCATAAGTAAGTGCTTAAGCTCGACCATGCCGTGCCAAGCACGATACGCGGCTCGGCGACTCATGGTTTCAGAGAGCAGGCAGAAAAGGTTGTAGCCCGCATAGACTAACCCAATCATCCCACAAATGAAACACAACATTTGTGGTGCAAGGCCGGCTCGAAAGACAAGCCAGATCACCACAAGGGTAACGATGGCGCCTGCTGTTTGAGCTCCGTGCTGACGGATCCCCCTTGAGCTGTATCTATAGGGGTCAGGCAAGCGTCCCACACTTATCATGTGCAAGCCTAGTGCAGTTCTGCACAAATCTTTTACTTCTTTCTCTGTTATCATAGGATCCTTTCTCTAATCAATAAATATCACAAAAATGATGATAAGTAAAGGTGTGATACTATATATACATGCACATCATATATTTTCTCGGTCTCATAATCGCAACGATTTTAGGACTCACTGCAGACTTTACGGGGAGTAATTCAATTAAATTAATTACACCTTTGCCACTTATGTTTTCAATCTGGCTACCGATTTATGCTGGGGTAATTGGTTTTGCTTTTTTGCAGTTACGTATGCGCTGGCGTGAGCATTACCATATATATGGTGTGCGACCGTGGTTCCTCGGCTCACTGTTTCTTGCAGGGCTCTGGAGTTATATTTTCAAATTTAATATTGATTGGCTACAGATTGGCGTAGCTCTTGTTACGGTTGCAACTGCATACAGAGCACTATGGCATTTGAATGAACACAGAAATGATGCTGTGTATGTTTGGTTTGTAAGTCTTCCCGTTGGTTTATATGCTGGCTGGATTACCCTTGCAACAACTCTTATTGTCAGCGAGGCTTTGAATATTCCTAGATCAAATATCTTATATGGAGCATATATTCTTGGTATTGCTCTTATTGTTGTGGCACTCACATTGTATAAAGCACATGATGTTCGAGGTTACTCCATCGCTCTGGTGTGGGGCTTAACAGGAATTGTGCTCAACAGTCTGACAACAATAACACCGATAACCATTGTTGCGGGTATCGGCGTATTGGTTGTTCTCTTTGGTCTTTATCGTAAACTTACTCGCTTTGCTATTTTTGACTAGTATTTTGATTTGTCTGACTCGCTGTTAGAGTAAAGAGTCCAGCGAGCATTCCGAAATCACGAACCATACTTGGGCCAAATTCTAGAGTTGTAATAATGTGTGCCAAGTTTAAGAAGAGGAGTAGTGCAATAATACGAGTTTGAATTCCAAGTATGAGCAAGAGTCCAAGTGCCACCTCGGCAATACCGTGGAGCTGCACAAGTTTTTCAGGTGTTCCTAAAAAGCTTGTCCATTCAGGAACAAAACCTGCCCACATATCAGGTGTAACTATGCCCGTATATCCAAAATAGATAAATACAAGACCAATTACAATGCGCAAAGCACTTGTGCTGTAAGGAGTAAGTTTATCAAGGATTGCATACACTCGAGATATAACATTCTGTAGAGTATTCATAGAAGAATTAATTATGATTTAATATAGCGCGACTATTTAACTTCTCCGTAATAGTAATTTTCGAGTGTCGCTGCTGCTTTTTTGCTGCTTCCGTGTTCTCGAACAAAAGCTGCTGTACCATCAATGCCACAGATCTTAATGATATTGCGTGAGCCACCTGGGTGCTTACTTATCCATTCTGTGAGGTCGTAAATACTTGTATCAATAACACTCCAGCAACTTGCTTCATTATTGTGTGTTGCCACTTCGGCCATGGTTGCTGTTTTTACCGTAGAAACTGGTGTAGCAGGGGTTGTTGTTACAGGGGCGGGGCTCGTAGGCGCAACTACAGGAGCTTTTGGTGCCGTTACTGGTTTAGGTGCTGTAGTCGTTGTTTGTGCAGGTACAGTCTTTGTAGGAGTACTTGGCGTTGTAGTTGGCGTAATTACTGCAGGAACATCAGGCTGTGTAGCTTCAGGTACTACAGATTTTTGTGGCTGCACGACAACATAAATACCTGCTGCAATAGCAATAAGGACTACAATAGAAATAACTATTTTATTATTCATATATGAGAGATTAGGAAGTAATGTCACCTTATTATTATACCATTTTTTACCAGTTGTGTATTTAACTACTACAATTTAACTGTTACCACTGAGCGGCGTTTAAGTGCCTATATCATTGCAAACAAGGCAAAATCATTGTATGGTGTATAAACAAGCCCAAATATATGTCTCAAAATTCAGGAATTCTTCGCTTTGAGGAACTTACATTTAAATATTCTCACAATAAAACTATCCTCGACGAGGTTAATTTTTCTTTGCGCCGCGGTTCAAAGACAACTATTATGGGCCAAAACGGAGCAGGAAAGAGTACACTCTTTCAGCTCATTATTGGAGCTCTTAAGCCTGAATCTGGTTCAGTACATATTGGCCAAGGAGTAACCATTGCTTTGTCACGACAAGTTATTCCACGGAATGAACTTGATTTGACGGTGCGTGATTTCTTTAAAAAAGCTTTTGCTGATTCTGCTGCTCTGGGTTTACGACCAAAGAGTGAACCTCTGTACGACATTGACCCACGCATACAAGAAGTTCTTGATGTGGTTGGTTTGCATGCTCCGCTTGAAAGAATAGTTCGTTCATTTTCTGGTGGCCAGCAGGCACGACTCCTCTTGGCATCGGCTCTTATTCAAAAGCCGGATCTTTTATTGCTTGATGAGCCCACAAATAATCTTGATGCAGCAGGTATTGCTCATCTAACGCAGTTTCTTATTGCATATTCAAAAACAGTTATTGTAATTTCGCACGATGCAGCTTTTCTTAATGCTTTTACCGATGGAGTTTTATACCTTGATGTATACACACAAAAAATTGAACAATATGTCGGTAACTATTTTGATGTAGTTGAACAAATTACCGCAAAGGTAGAAAAAGATAATCGTAAGAATGCTCAGTTGGCAAAAGAAATTCAAGCCAATAAAGATAAAGCAAACTTTTTTGCAAATAAAGGTGGACAGATGCGCCTTGTTGCTAAGCGCATGCGTGAGCGAGCCGAAGAGCTTGAAGAAGAAAAGGTAGATATTCGTAAAGAAGATCGCACCATCCGACCGTTCGAAATTCCTTCACAGCCTGATATTGTGGGCGATATTTTGACAGTGACCGAGTTTACAACACTCAACCCAAAGACACATAAGCCCGTAAAGCGTACAACAAAATTAGTATTGCGCCGCAATAAACACGTTTTACTTAAGGGCCCTAATGGTATTGGTAAAAGTACATTGCTCGAATCTATTGCTTCGGGTTCTAATCCAGGAGCAAAAATCTTAGAGGGTATTCGTGTGGGCTATTACCGCCAAGATTTTTCTACGCTTAACTTTGAAGACTCTGTATATGATTCACTAATGTCGGTGATGGATATAAAAATCGAGCAAGATATGCGAGCAGTTGCCGCTGGGTTTTTAATTACAGGCGATATGATTTTTTCAAAAATCGGTTCTTTGTCTGAAGGGCAGAAAGGCCTCGTCGCTTTTGCTCGTTTGGTTTTGCAAAAACCAGGGTTACTCATTCTTGATGAGCCTACAAACCATATTAACTTTAGACATATTCCTGTAATTGCCGAAGCACTTGATGCATACCAAGGAGCAATGATTTTAGTGAGTCACGTTCCAGAATTCGTAGAACAAATCCGTATTGACGATATTCTAGACCTTGAGAAGTAGAGCCTGTGTAGCTGCATGTTGCCCAGCAACAAAGCCTGTTGTCCAGCAAAGCTGAAGACTGTATCCACCTGAAGGGCGGTTAATATTGAGCATATCTCCAATAATATAGAGGCCAGGATTTTTGAGGGATTCCATTTTCTTGAAATCAATTTCGGTAAGTTCAACTCCTCCACTGGTAATAATTGCTTTGTCGGTGCCGAGCAAAGAGTCAACCGTAATTTGAAGATGCTTCAAAACTTTAACGCAATGTAGGCGCTCCTCGCGAGTAACACTATTACATTGAACTTCGGGATTAATGCCCGAAAGCTTTACGATAATAGGAGCTAAAGTGGTTGGAACAATATCACCAAGTGAATTCTTAAACATTTTATTTGAATTCACTTTAAAAACATCCTGAAGTTTTTGGTTGAGCTTTCCGTAATCAAGTTCAGGTACAAGATCGAGCTCAATAATGACATCACCATAACCTAAGAGCTCACCAACATGCTTGCTCATATTTAAAATGGTAGGGCCACTAACGCCAACGTGGGTAAAGAGTAGTTTTCCTTTAACACTCTGACACTTTTTATCAAATTGAATCGTAGTAATTTTAACCAAAGGAAGTGAAACCCCAGCAACATCTTTGATCCAAGAATCTTTAATTTTAAGTGGAACCAAAGAGGGTATTGGCGTATGAACTGTATGGCCAAGCTTTTTTGCCCAAGCATAACCATCACCAGTTGAGCCTGTTTCGGGCCGAGATGTCCCTCCTGTAGCAAGAATAACTTTATGAGCTGTAAAAATTGTGCCATTTTTTGAGGTTACTGAATAAGTGTCATTTTCAGCACGCTCAATTCTTGTAACGGGAGTATTGCTTATAATTTCAATTTTCTTAATTGCTAATTCTTGCACAAGAACATTCCATACAGATTGTGCAGAATCAGTGATAGGGAAAGCGCGTAATTCATTTTCTATTTTTGTACCAAGGCCACGGCCATTAAAAAAGTTAATTGTGTCTTCTGAATTCCATTCAGAAAATGTCGAGAATAAAAATTTTCCAGCCTCGCCAAACTTTTCGAGGAGCTTTCGATTATCAAATTGCGCATTGGTAACATTGCACCTACCACCTCCGGTAATTAAGAGTTTTTTACCAAGACTTTCATTTTTTTCGAGGATGGCAATACGGAGCTTTCCATTTGGGTCATGCTCGCGAGCACTAATAGCAGCCATCATTCCAGCCGGTCCGCCACCCACAATGAGAATATCAAAGTCTTTTGACATGAGGTAAGTATACCGTATAGAGGCTTATCATACCTAAATGTGCACAGTTGCTACTTTTAATTTGCGGGTGTACTCTAAGTGCAGTATGGAAAATTTTCCTGTTCAACCAGTTACACCCTGGGGTAATCCCGTGATTGTCGGGGTGAGTCGCTCAGGGGAAGCAAATGGTGCCGGTGACGGCACTGTTACTTGGAGTCCAAGTGGCTGCAGAGAACAGCCTTCTGACACGGATCAAGCTGGAGATCCACCGCAGGATCCAGCAAATGGCCAGTGATCGCTATTATGCGATCGCACAGGCGCCCTTTCGGGGGCGCCTTTTTGTTTGCTGACCACGAGGGGTACGACCTCGTGTATAATAAGTATATGAATGCCGTCTCATTTATATATAGAGCAATAGAACAAGAGTATTCAGCACGAATCCATTACGGAAAGCTTATCGGCGCACTTATTGCTATTGTATACATTGTATACGCCATACAAACACCACAAGAATTTCATATTATAAGTACCGTTAATCTTATTTTCCATGAAGCAGGGCATACACTAGCAGCTTTCTTTGGAAAGTTTATTCACTTTATTGCAGGATCAGCAATGCAAGTTATTGTTCCGCTCGTTATTGCAGGATACTTTTTTCTGAAGCGCGAATTTTATTCTTCGGGAATTATAATTATGTGGATGGGGCAGAGTTTGGTTGAGGTCTCAGTATACATGGGTGATGCACAAAGAATGGTGCTGCCATTGCTTGGAGGAGATAGTGTTGAACATGACTGGAACACTCTTTTTTCTATGTTTGGAATCCTTGAGTACACCGATCAAATTGCTGGTATTACCTACTTTGCTGCACTCCTTATTGTTTTAGTTGGTATTGGGCTAACACTCTGGTGTTCACGCTCAGAAAATGTGAATAAATAAGCCCCGTTGAGCTTTTGCCGGTGTTATACTGTATGTATGTATCGTCTGGTGAACAAGCTGACCCCAGTATTTTTTGTTGCGCTACTCTACAGTGCTCTTTGTTTTGCTACAACTCCGACTCTGGTCCATGCCGCTACGGGCGAAGTTCAATTTAGTATTGCCTCACAGTATCAGATTGGTACGGCGGGAAGTTTTGGTAATAACGGCAACACGATTGCTAAGGTATTTGATAGTGACCTTACAACTCACTGGGACTCTTCGGTTGCGCAAGGATACGTAGGCCTTGATCTTTTGTCGGCTGCAAAAGTAACAAAAATTAGAATTGCACCGCGTTTGGGCTATGTTCCGCGACTTGTAGGGGCAATAGTTCAAGGTGCCAATGTAAGTTCATCAACCGGACCATGGACAACAATTTATACGGTACCAAGTATGCCACCGTATTATCCGCAAAAGCAGCTCAATGAAATTTCTATTGATACGGGAAACCAGTATTACCGCTACTATCGAGTATTAACTCAGAATAACTTTTATGGTTCGGTGGCAGAGTTGCGCATGATTGGTATTGCTTCAAGTAGTACTCCGTACACGCCTGTAACACCAACGATTACTCCTCATGGTGGTCGTTATGCAACATCAACATTGGTAACCTTAGCAAGTCTTACAACGGATGCTTCTTTGTACTATACAACTGACGGAACAAACCCTGTTGTTACAGCAGGAGTACCACAGGGAACCACGCAGGCGTATACATACCCATTCTTAATTACGAGTACGGCAACTACAACTATTAAAGCAATAGCGGTGCTTGGTGGCACAAATTCTTCAGAAATTTCTGATCCTGCATATTTTTATATTGCACCCAACTTTACCCCGGGAAATGAGTGGAGGAATGTAAATGGTGGCCAGCTTATTGATGCACACACGGGAGGTATCAGTTATTTGGACGGTAAATACTATTGGTATGGAGAGTCGTATAACAATAGTACGCCAGAAGTCGAACTTGGTGGAATCGTCGCATATTCATCAAACGATCTTTTAAACTGGAAGTATGAAGGCTTTATGATAGCTTCTTCAAGTATTAGATATACTCGCCCTCGTGTGATTTACAATGCTGCAAGTAGTACCTATGTTATGTGGGCTCGAAATGCTTCTGCGGGTAGAGCTATGGTTGCCACATCGTCAAAACCGTACGGTCCTTTCAGGGTTTATAATACACGCCTTGATATTAGTGGCTTTGGAAATAACGATCTCGACTTGTTTGTAGATAATAACGGAACCGGTTACGTTGCTCATGCTTCTTCGGACACAACACGTATCGTTGTTGCTCAATTGAGCAGCGACTATTTGTCGCCTCAAGGTAGTTTTGTTAACGTGGCCGCGCTTGCAAACAGAGCAACGCCGGTAATGTTTAGGTACGGTGATGTGTATTATTTGATGACAGCAAGTACCAGTGCAACTTTTGCACATACACTAGTAAAGTACTCGACGTCTTCGTCCCCACTCGGTACGTACTCGTATCCAGTGAATCCATTTCAGAGTAGTAGTCTTTTTGATAATTCGACCGGCTTTGCTTCACAGCCAAGTGAAGTACTTAAAGTTGAAGGTAGAACAGATGGTTTTGTATATATAGGTGATCGCTTTGATAACTCAGCATATGCAACAGGTTCACTGTATAACTCAAGGTTTGTATGGCTGCCAATTACGTTTCCAACAGTAAATACTATGTCTATTTCGTGGTATTCAAGTTGGAACCTCGATTCATTCTTCGTTACAGCGACCCCACCAACGGCTGTTTCAAGTTTGGTGGGTGTTAAAAATGGCCTCTCGGTAGATCTTTCATGGAGCACCAACGGTACTGCCTTTGATAACTACCTTGAGCGAGCTACAAATATAAACTTTACACAAAATTTGCGAGCATTGTTGCTTGGCTCAACAACATTATCTTTGAATGATCCAGATATCACCAATGATACAAGTTATTTTTATCGAATTCGAACAATAACAGCGGCAGGTTCTTCGACATCAAATACCGCAACTGCCGATTTTTCACTTTCTGCTGATACAACTGCTCCTCAGGTAGAAATTACAGCACCACTTCAGGATGCTACAGTTCTTGGTAGTAGTGTAACAATTACAGCTTCATCAACTGATGATGTTTTGCTCAACTCAATTGTTCTTCAGGTTGATGGGGTGCAAGTTGGCAGTGCTGGTGGAACGTCGCCCCATAGTGTTACGTGGAATACTACAGGTTACTCAGACGGTACACACACCATTAAAGCCATTGCGACAGATGCATCAAGTAATGTGGCCTCAACTACAATTACGGTTAATGTTAATAACTCGCTTATTACGATTACGCCAAGCACAACAACAATAATGCAAGGTGCCACATCCAGCATTTCTTTGACAGGTAATGCTACGGGTTGGACAGCAGGAACTCCTGGAACACCAACATTTACGGTAACTGGTGGAAACGGTGCGGCAATTCAGTCACAAAGTGTTGCTGACTCTTTATCAGCATCAATTGTATTGTATGCTGGTTCAGCAACGGGAACTTTAATTATTACAGACCCGTTAAGTTCGGCTACAACATCAATAACAGTTCTTGCGGATGTAATTGCACCAGCTGTTACTATGACAGCTCCAGCTGCTGGGGCAACACTTGTCGGCAGTTCAGTTACACTTACAGCAACATCAACTGACAATGTTCGGGTAACGTCAGTTCAGTTTAATCTCGATGGTTCTCCTATTGGTTCATCGGGTACAACATCGCCATATTCAATTACATGGAACTCTCTCACAACAACAGATGGCGCACACACACTTTCGGCCACAGTTCAAGATATTGCAGGTAATAGAGCAACATCGACTGCAGTTAACGTAACTGTACTTAACTCGGTTGCACCAACAGTAACAACTTTAGCCTCAACAACGGTATATGCTTTTAGAGCATTACTTGCAGGATCAGTAACATCTGATGGTGGAGCAAGTACGACAGCTCGAGGAATTGCATACGGTATCACAACAACGTTCGGCGCGACATCAACAATTTTAGGCACGTCTGGAGTTGGTGACTTTGCAACAACGACCGTTACAGGTGATTTAGCATGTGGAGCAACATATTTCTATCGTGCATATGCAACAAACGTCGCCGGTACGCGCTACGGTACAACTCGTTCATTTACGACAGCAGCATGTCCTTTGGCTGATGTTGATGGAGAGGTTCAGTTATATGTTCACCCCGCATATCAAAACGGAACCGCAGGAAGTTATCTTAACAGTGGAAACACCTATGCAAAGCTCTACGATAACAATGTTGAAACATGGTGGGACTCTGCAACAGTTTCTGGTGCTTATGCCAGCGTTGACGCCAAAGCAGCATTTATTCCTACAGCAATTGGCTTAGCTCCACGTCGTGGATATACAGCCCGAGTATATGGAGTTCAGCTTCAAGGATCTAACGTAAGTTCAACGACTGGTCCTTGGACAGTTATTCATACGGTTGCAAGTACAACACCATATACACCACCATACTTTCCACAGCGTCATGTGACAGAAGTTCCTGTTGATAGTGGCGGCCAGGCTTACCGTTATCTACGATTAGTTGCCGCTGACTATTCAAGTGCAAACCTTGCAGAATTTAAAATCATCGGTCTTGCAGGAACATCGTCACCGTTTATTCCTGTAGCACCACGAGTTTCTCCAGGAGGAGGATATTATCGTGACCCAATTCGTGTACGACTATCGAGTCGAACAACTGATGCAACTTTGTACTACACAACCGATGGTACAACACCGGTGTTTAGTGGTGGAATGCCACAAGGTACAACGCAATTGTATACAGGTCCCTTTAGAGTCGCTACAACAACACAAGTTATTGCTATTGCTGTAAGTAATGTTGGTGGGGACTACTTTGTGTCTGAACCTTCAGTGACTGCTCGAATTTCTATTGAGCGAAGATTTTTCCCAGCGGGTGATTGGTACGACATGAACAGTCGCCTTATCGAGTCACACGATGGAAACATTTTGTACACACGCGGTAAGTACTATTGGTACGGTCAAATTATGAATACTGATAGTCCAGAAATCGAAGCTGTGGGCGTTTCGGTATATTCATCAAACGATCTTTTGAACTGGACCGAAGAACAACCAATTGTTTACGGAGGACGATTGCATATTATTGAGCGACCACACGTGATTTACAATGCCACAACAAGTAAGTATGTTATGTGGGGTCACAATGTGATTAGTTATCCAAACTCTCGAGCTTTTATTGCATACGGAGATAATCCAACGGGTCCATTTACCATTTTTTCTACAACATACAATCCAAATGGAGAAGGTCTCAACGACATGAACCTCTTTAAGGATGCTGATGGTAAAGCATATGTGCTTTATTCAAACGGTATCAATACAAAGTTCTTTATCTCTTTGCTCACCGATGATTATCTTGGTACTACAGAAACATTCTTAAACCCAGCTAACCACAATGGTCGCGAAGCCCCAGCTATGTTTATCAGAAACGGTATTCACTATTTGGTGACCTCGGGACTTTCAGGTTGGGCTCCAAACATGAACACGTATGCAACATCGACAACTGGTGTACTTGGCACATGGTCAACTCGTGTTAACCCATTCCTTCCAAGTGCAGAAGAAGACTATACACTTGCTTTTAGATCACAGACAACACATATTCTTGAAATTCCAGGCCGAGCAGGAAGTTATATCTATATGGGAGATAGATTTAATTATACCGATGTAAACAATGGTTCATTGTACGGTTCTCGTCATGTTTGGCTACCAATTACTATGGGTACAGGTACCATTATGACTATTCCATGGAAATCAAGTTGGGATCTTGATACTGAATTCCCAACAACCGATGGTCCAGATGCTGCAACTAATGTTGCGGTGAATCGAGTGGGTAATACTGTGACAGTTACATGGGACAATAATGAGCCAACTTCTGCCGATGTGTATTTAGTGCGCGCAACAAATAATATATTTACGCAGAATGTAGTTTCTGAATATTTAAGCTCAACCACTGAAAGTTTTGTTGACACTTTCGATGTTCAGACTGGCCAACAATATTTCTACAAGGTGCAGACAGTTACAGGTTCAGGAACAACAAACTCGGCAGTAGTGGGTACGGGTGAGGTTGCTGATACGACACCGCCAGTTGTCTCAAGTCTTTCTGCTACAAGTACAGCAACAACAAATATTAGAGTTACATGGACAACTGATGAGGCTGCTACATCTCGAGTGGAGTACGGTACAACTTTGAGCTATGGAACACTTTCCGCACTTAATCCTTCTTTGGTCACGTCGCATGATATTACCGTGGGTGATCTTGCAACAAGTACTTTGTACTATGTCCGAGTGGTCTCAGTGGATGCATCAGGTAATACTGCAACATCAAGTGGAACAACAATTACAACGCTCGCTGGAACATCTACTCAAGCAATTGTAGCTACACTTGCTGCACCGACACTTTCTTCGGCCTCTGATTCCGGGGTTTCAAATTCTGACCGAGTTACAAATGATACGACTCCAACATTTACGGGTACAGCATCAACCTCTGCAACGGTCTATTTGTATCAAGGGGGTAGTACGCTCATTGGCTCTGCTTCAGAATCTGGTGGTACTTGGACAATTACTTCATCAGCATTATCTGATGGTAGTTATGCAATTTCGGCAGTGCAACAAGTTGGATCAGATTATAGTGCAACTTCAAGTGCAACAACAGTTACTGTTGATACTACAGCTCCAACTGCTGCTCTTACTGCTGGGCAGAGTACCGTTGGATCTTCGGGAACAACTGTCACTGTTACGGGTGTAAGTGATATATATACTTTTGGAATACATGATATCTCAGTGACAAACGGAACTGTGGGGTCATTTGCTACAACTTCTCAAAGTGTGTACACATTTAATGTGGCACCGGTTGCACAAGGTGCAATGAATCTTGTCCTAGGCACAACTACATATACAGATTTAGCAGGAAATGCCAACACCGTCTCGACACTATTAAACCTTACGGCAGATCTTACGAGTCCAATTATAAGTAGTGTTAATGCGACAAGTACGAGTTCGACAGCTGCTCTCATTACTTGGACGACTGATGAGGCTTCGGATTCGCAGGTTGAATACGGAACAACATTAAGTCTAGGTTCTTTGTCGACACTTGGCTCTTCGTTGGTGACATCACATAGCGTAACTTTGTCGAGTCTTATTGCAAGTACAACATACTACTATCGAGTATTAAGCTTAGATGCATATGCGAATGAAGCTACGTCTTCAATTGAGACATTTACAACACAAATTGCACCAGCCGTAGAAGCGCCAGCCACGCCAACCGCGAGATCTTCGCGTCGCGGTGGCGGATCAAGTAGAACGTATGTAGGAAGAACTCCAGCATCAGTGCAGACCCCAGCTGTAACTGTGCTACCAAATACAAGTCAGCAAAATTCTTCTCAGGGAATATCATCTAATAATCCACGAACATTCACACAACAACTTAGTGTTGGTTCTATCGGTACCGAAGTTCGACAGCTTCAAGCAATTCTTTTTGAAAGGGGAATGATAGATGTGCCACCAACAGGATTCTTTGGAATAAAAACTCTGGCCGGTGTACGGGAATTGCAAAAGCAATACGGCTTACCAAGTGTAGGTACAGTTGGTCCATTAACTCGCGAATTGCTCAATACTATTATTTCAGGAGATTCTAACCCAGTTTCAGTACCAGCACCTCAAAACATTGAGTCCCAGACTGTGCCACAAGTGGTTCCGCAAATTCCACAGCAGAGTGCTCGATTTGAGTTTAAAAACTTTTTGGAATTCGGCATGGAGAATTCTGAAGTAGAAGAGCTTCAAAAGCGACTCATTGAACTCGGTGTTTATGCAGGTCCTGTAACTGGATATTATGGAGAAAAAACTAAAGCAGCAGTTATTGAACTCCAAAAGAAAAATGGTTTGGATCAGCGAGGATATGTCGGAGTAAATACTCGCAAGATATTGAATTCACGATAAGAGTGTGTTCTAGAATGGTTGTTGTCCACATTGTTTATTGACGGTGAACAGTCGTTCACCTATACTATATACATAGTAATTCAATACAACATATGAGCAAAACAACTTTGATTCAAGAAATTCAGCGTGAAATCAACAATCTCAATGATGTGATTGACCTCAAGATTATACGCGGTCTCCCTTATAAAAATGAAGCTCGCCGACACCGCTTCCTTGTGGCTCAGCTCTCAAATCTATCAAGTCGACCAAAAGTTCGACCAATTCAGACACAGAGTTTCTTTGCTCGCTTTGCAGGGGCACTAACATCATTTATGTTCTAGTATGATTTCAGATTACAAAAATGCAATATTTGGTTTTTACAAGAGGGAAAAGCGCATGCCAAGTTACCAAGAAATTGCTACCCTCATTGGATTAAAATCAAAGAATGCGGTTTCAAAAATTGTTCATAAGCTTATAGAGCAAGGAGTGCTCGAAAAAGACTCTTCAGGCAGACTTTTACCTGTACGCCTCATGAACGAAGTTCCACTTCTCGGTCTTGTCGAAGCCGGCATGCCAACTATTGCCGAAGAAGCCGTACTCGATACTATTAGCTTTGATGAGTATTTAGTCCGTGATCCCGAAAAAACCTACGTTCTTGAAGTTAAGGGTGACAGTATGATAGAAGCCGGCATACATGAAGGTGATTTAGTTGTGGCAGAGCGTAAAGGCGAACCTAAAGATGGTGACATCGTCATTGCCGAAGTCGATGGTGGTTGGACAATGAAATATTTACGAAAAAAATCTGGTCGCATTTGGCTTGAACCTGCAAATAAAAACTATAAACCAATTTACCCAGAGCATGATTTGCGCATTGGGGCAGTTGTTAAGGGTGTAATACGTAAGTACTAAAACTCTTGGTGTATACTATAGGTATGTCTGCACACGTTATTATTGTCGGGGCTGGTTTTGGTGGTGTATATACCGCTCGAAAACTTCTGCCTTTGGTTCGCAGTAAGCACATTAAGCTTACCATTATCAATCGTACCAATTATTTTGTTTTTACTCCTTTACTCCATGAGGTTGCGACTGGGGGTTTGTCGCCGTATTCTGTTGTAGAGCCATTGCGAACGATTTTTGCAAGCGAGGATGTTCATGTTGTAGAGACCGAGGTGATGGGTGTAAATTCAATTGCTAAAGTTGTAGAAACTCGATTGGGTAACTTTAGTTATGATTATTGCGTTGTTTCTGTTGGTGCCGAAACCCAATTTTATGGAACTCCTGGAGCAGAGCAGTTCGGGCTCACTCTTAAGGGTCTCGAAGACGCTATTAACATTCGCTCGGCAATTATTGATCAATGCGAAAAGGCTGCTCAGTCACACAATCATGCTTCGCGCGCAGCGCACCTTTCTTTTAGTATTATTGGAGGTGGTCCTACAGGAGTAGAAATGGCAGGTGAGCTTTCTGATTTTGTACGCGAAACATTGTGCGCTTACTATAAAAATACAGGAATATCTAAAGATCAGATTACAATTAATTTAGTATCTGCTGCACCTGACCTTTTAGCACAATGTGATCCATCTGTGCGCAAAGCTGCACTTATAAGATTGCAAAACAAAGGCGTTAATGTGTATTTAGGAACGACGGTTACTAATGTAACTCATGATCATGTGGAATTTGGCGACGGTACAGCAATTCACTCTGCGCTCACACTGTGGGTTGCTGGTGTTAAGCCGGTTAAAATGCATATTGAAGGCGCTCAGTTTGCAAAATCAGGTAGAATCCTCATAAAGCCCACGCTCGAAGTAGATGGTATTTACGATATCTTTGCTTTGGGTGATGTTGCAGCGACCAAAAAACCAGATCCAATGATGGCACAAGTAGCAGTACGACAAGCTACAACAATCGCACATAATATTAAGGATCTTGTAATGAAGAATGCACATACGCTTCATCCTGATGTGCGCAAAACTCTACGAACTGATTTCAAAGACTTTAAGTTTTCTTCGCCAGGGGTACTTGTTTCACTTGGTACCTATGATGCAGTTGGTCAAATTATGGGTATAACTATCAGCGGTTTTATTGCTTGGATAATCTGGCGTACGGTTTATTTATTTAAATTTGCCTCACTCAGAAAGCGCCTCAGAATTGGTGCTGAATGGGCTTTGGACTTCTTATATCCTCGAGACATAACTCGTGTGCGCATGACTCGATAATTGGGGTATAATATACGTATGAATAGATTTCATACAACCCTTGTTTTTGGTGCTCTTATTATTGCACTTGGAATACTTTCAGCATTACCATTAATGTTTGGCTTGTGGAATACCAATACCGGTAGTCCAACTAATACTACTGAAGGTACAATCCATGAGCGTATTGCAGAGCAGAGTATTAAGGTGCCTGAATTTGATGTAGCGGTTACTTTGAGTTCTGGCCAAGCAGAATTTTCTATCCCAGCAGAAGATGGAGTTGCTTATACCACAACTGGAGCAGTTGCAGTGGGCGACCCCGTGATCGAGGCACCTGTGTATGATGCAAACAATACAGTTGTACGAAAAGATGTTCTTGTTCCACTTGTGGTAAATGGTGGTGGTTCAGGTTCATTCTTATATATAGTTCGTTTTAACGACACTCAACAAGGATTTGTACAGAAAGACTATGTATTTTTAGGTGATCGAGTGCAGCTCGACAATATAACGGTAGCTGTAGCGGCACCAATTATGGAAAAGGGTTCGGAGTATGCAATACAAGTCTCGACTCTTGATCGAAAGCCGAGTGAACCTTTTACAGCAGAGCCAACAGTTAAAGTTTCAAAGGTGTATCAAGTGGTTAATAATAGCTTTAAAAAGTAATTTATGGATTTTATTTTTTTGATTGGAGGTGTAGTTTTCATTATCGCTCTTATGCGACAATCGCACAGAATTACTATTCTTGAAAAAGATGTTCGCGCTTTTGAGCGTTTAAATCAGACTTCTCGGCAGATGCCGGAACAAACTGTGCAGGTAAATACACAGACAAATACTGTTCAGTCTTCGTCAAATACTGCACAGCCAACACCAAGTGCAGTAAGGCCTGATCCACTCATTCCTCCAATTGCTCCTAAAACAGCAAGTGGTTATAATCCACACGCTTCTTATGCTCCATATGCAAATACTGCTGCACCGCAACCACAGGCGCAACAAGTAGAAGTTCATAAAGAAGAATCGGCTGGAGTTATTTTGGGTAGAATCGGTATTGGCGCAGTTGTGCTCGGTGCTATATTCTTCTTGAAATATGCTTTTGATAATAATTGGATTGGCGAAGCAGGAAGAATCATGCTTGGTTTAGTTGGTGGAGCGGGTATATTTGCTCTAGGTCATTACTTGTATGCAAAGTATCAAGAATATGGAGCGGTACTTATGGGTGGAGGTGCAACAATACTGTATTTTTCAGTGTATGCAGCCTATGATTTTTATCAGCTTATTCCAATGTCGGCCGCCTATGCGGGATTCATTGTAATTACAGCGGTAGTATGTATTGTAAGTACGGTTCTACGAGCACAATCACTCCTTGTCATTGCAAGTATTGGCGCTTTCCTTGCTCCACTTATTTTCGATCTTCAGACTACGAGTTTCATTGGTGTGGCAGCATACATTACGATTGCGGCAATTGGAATTTCCGCAGTTATTTTGAGAAGGGGTTGGACATACTTGGCATATTTACCCGCAATTGGCATTGCTCTTGCATTTAGTTCTTGGTATGTAACTGAGTACAGTAATACTCTGTTGGCAATTGTTGCTGTATTTGCACTCCTTTGGACAACAATGTTTGTAGGAATGGGAATTGCACTCATGAATCGGGCACAAAGTGAGTATGATAAAACAGGTATTGTTCTAGCAACGCTCGCTTATTTCTTTGGGGCAGTCACT
Source organism: uncultured Candidatus Saccharibacteria bacterium (assembly GCA_964529025.1). Lineage (GTDB taxonomy): Bacteria > Patescibacteriota > Minisyncoccia > Phycocordibacterales > PALSA-1337 > CAZGUZ01. The sequence continues at coordinate 29,593 of CAZGUZ010000002.1, read as the reverse complement.
ATGTACATCTTGTTTGTAGAAGAATATTCTGATTACCTTGGAATTGGTGCGGTACTCGGAGCTCTTCATGCTGGAATTGCAGCATATATTGCACACACCGTAACTCAAGGAAAGGTGTATGTATCAATTGTTATGGCAGGAATTATGGCAACATTCCTTACTGTTGCTGTGCAATTGCAGTTTGATGGTGTTTGGGTCGGCGTAGCTTGGGTTATTGAATCTCTTGTTTTGTACTATCTTGCTTCACGTATTCAAGATCGTGGATTCCAGGTTATGGGAGCAATTGTATTTGCACTTGGAGCCGGCTCTATCCTCATTAATGAATGGACATTGTTTAATCCATCAAAACCGTTTGTTCCAATCCTCAATACAGGATTCTTTGCGATGATGCTCACAACTGTCATTGCTGGTATTATTGCTTTCATTTACTATCGCAGCGGAAGCATTACAAAAGAAATACAAAAGCGAGGTATTACCATATTCTTTGTTGTGGCAAACGTATTCTTCTTGCTTACGGTAACTTCACAGGTAACTAAGTTCTACTCATATTTGGCAAGTGCTGCATATGATAGAGCTTCAAATCAAGCTCAAACAGCACTTATGTATAGCGGTAGAAGTGCAGATAATGTACAAGAAGAGGCCTATGCAGAAGCCAATAAACTTGCAGAGAAACTTGGTAATACAGCAAATACTATTATCTATATCTTCTACGCAATTTATGCAGCATTCTTAACGCTCGTAGGTTTTGTAAAGCGAGTTGCCGGTCCACGAAAACTCGGCCTCGTCCTCTTTGTATTTACCATGGTTCTTGTCATTGCTCGGGTATGGTCACTCGGTCCAATCTATAAAATAGTGGCAACAATTGGTGTTGGAGCACTTGCTCTTATAGCATCATTCGTATATGCAAAATACAAAGATCGCCTCATTGGAACAACAGCTGCTCTTGTGCTCGGTATAGCTCTCTTTGGAGCTGCTGCGCAGGCTGCATATGAGCCACAAATGTGGCAGTATTCACAAGATATTGAATATAACGGAGCAAATAGCACTCAACCTTTTGTTGAGGTTGTAATTCCTGAATCAGTAACTGGTGTAGACCCACAAGGTTCATCAATTCGTATTGTACGCAATGGTATAGAAGAGGTTTCGTATGCAGTTGTGCACCGAACAACTTTTGCAACAGATGAAGTACAAGCAAAACTTCTCAATACATCTTCTCGAGATGGAAATACATTTGCTCTGCTTGATGTCGGGACAGATTCTGTTTATTCGGGTATAACACTCAAAGTTCGCAATAATAATTTTAATCGACAGGTTAAGGTATATGCTGCCGATGCTCAGCTGGGTATAGATAGTGCAGGGTGGAGATTGGTAAGTGATGCAGGATATATTTATTCTTTCCAAGAAAATATTTCTGGAGGTGTACGACAAGCATATACAACAGTGAGTCTTCCTAAGATGACAAGTCGTTATCTTAAGATAGAGATTGTTGCTGGTACTGAGGGTGCACTTATAATTGATGGAGTAAGAATCGAATCGTCTGCAGAAAGTGTAATTCCTCGAACATATACTCATACAGTAGAACAAACTGTGGCGCTTGATCCAAAGACAAAAGCATCAGTTGTTACTGCTGATCTTGGTAGACTCTACAATGTTTCTGAGATCGGTGTAAGTTTGGGCGAAGGTAACTTTGCTCGCCAAGCAACAGTGTTAACTTCAGTTGATGGAAAAGACTACAGTCAGGCAGGTGTTGGCCGTTTATATTCGCTCCGCAGCCAGACATTTGTAGGATCAATTAATACTATTGAATTTTCTCCGGTAGTAGCTCGATACATTAAAATAGTTATTGCAAATGGCGATAGTGCTCCACTTGATTTTGGTAAAACATTGCGTGTAAAAGGACCACTCGGTTCTTTGATTTTTGATGGCTCAGTATCGGGTAATTATGAACTTGTATACGGAAACCCACGAGCACTTGCTCCAAACTACGACACTCAAGAATTAGCACGTTTTATCTCGGCTCAAGAAGTTGTACGAGCATATTTAGGTGATGTTAAAGTTAATGCCGAGTATATGGCGCCAGTACCACCCAAGGTTCCTTTTACTGTTCAGTATCCACATGCTCTAACAATCGTTGTTGTTGTATTTGTAATACTTGGTCTTGGGCTTATAGCTTGGTATATATTGCGTATTAACACTGGTACCGAAATTAAATCAACAGGAAACTTTTCAGGCAGCACTACAGAACAAAAATAATATATGCATAATAATGCCGAAAAAATTCGAGATATTCTGAGTAAAAAGCGTAAGGTTTTAATGCACTTGCATCCAAGTCCTGATGCAGATAGTTACGGCTCAACGGTAACTTTGGCAAACATTATTCAAGGATGGGGCAAAGAAGTGACGGTAATAACAGGGGATTCTCCACTGCCTGATAGCTTGGCAAGCCTGCCCCTAAGCTCAATGTTGACTCATGCAAAACTTGCAGATGTCTCTTTGCTCGATTTTGATTGTTATGTATCGCTCGATAGTTCAGCACCGCAAATGATATCAAGAAGTTTCGATGGAAAATTTCCCGAGAATCTTGATGTTATTGTTATCGATCATCATGCTTCAAACGCTGGCTATGGTACATACAATTGGGTTGATGCCACCTATCCAGCTTGCGCGCATATGGTCTATGACTTAGCACAAGCCTGGGGAGAAAAAATAACACCAGAACGAGCAACACTTTTGTTTATTGGAATGTATACCGATACAGGAGGCTTTAAGTATGCTTCGTGCTCTGGGGCAACATTGCGAGCTGCGGCTTCATGCCGTGAGCATGCCCCTTTAATTTCGGCAGTACTCGATGTTTTTGAACGGCAGCTTACTGTACACGATATTGCTTTCCAGTCACTTGCTTTAGCAAATACAACATCTTTTGCTGGGGGAAAGGTCATGGCGAGCTGGGTTTCGCACGAAGAGTTAAAGAAGTACGAAATCCCTGATGAAAAAACTTCAGCAAGTTATATTGCAGGCGTTTTGCGTTTAGTTAAGGGTACTCATATTTCTGCTGGCTTTGTCGAAGAGGGTCATATGAAAGTTAAAGTTAGTCTACGATCTTCTGATGGTAGTAAGTATGATGTAAGCAAGGTTGCTGCCGAATTAGGTGGTGGTGGCCATAAGCAAGCAGCAGGGTGCTTTTTAGAGTGTTCTATTGCAGATGCTCGCGAAAAGGTGATTCCTCTTCTTATTAACCTTGCTGAGCAAATATAGTAAAATACTCGTATGCTTACACGTACACATATCATTGCCCTTGTATGTATTCTTGCACTTGGCGGCCTCTACATGTATTCTAGGTCACAACGAGGAGTGCAGCCTGTAGACAATACAAATGCTATTCCTGTAATAATTAAAGATAATAATGTTGTTGCTACAACGAGTACAAGTACTCAGAATCAACAACCAATTAAAAGTACTATGAAACCAACAGCACCAGTTCGCCCAGAAAAACTTTTACCAAATGGTACACATACTGTTACGATCGAAACAACGCTCGGAACAATTGTGATTGAGACATATGACAATGATGCTCCACTAGCAACAGCAAATTTTGTCGCTCTTGCTAAAGCAGGTTTTTATGACAATGTAATTTTCCATCGAGTAATTCCTGGCTTCATGATTCAAGGCGGTGATCCAACAGGAACAGGCCGCGGTGGTCCAGAATACCGTTTTGCTGATGAGCTTTCACCAACTACAGAATCATACAAAAATGGATATAAGCGGGGCACAGTAGCAATGGCAAATGCTGGTTCAAATACTAATGGAAGCCAGTTCTTTATTATGCATGCAGACTATCCGCTTGATCATAAATACACAATATTCGGCCGTGTCATTAAGGGTATCGAAGTTGTAGATGCAATTGCTGCTTTGCAAACAGACTATGAAGATAGACCACAGACACCTCCAGCAATGAAGAAAGTTACTGTTGTGGCAAAGTAAAAACACGGTAATTATATTTCATAGCCAATTGAATAGCCTCGGCCTGGAATATTTTTAATAATATTTAGAGCTCCGGCTTCAGTAAGTTTTTTACGGACGTTGCGTACATGGGCTTCAATGGTGTTGGAAAATGGATCGCTCTCGGAATTCCATACATGGTCCATAATCATACCGCGCGAGACAATTGTGCCTCGATTGCGTACTAAATATTCAAGAAGGCCGTATTCCTTTTTAGTAAGGTATACGCCCTTTTTGTTATACGTTACTGTTTGGCGATTCATATCAATAGCGAGTTCACCTATATGAACCATATCTTGTTCAAGCGTTGGTGGTCTACGAATTAAGGCTTTAACTCGGGCAACAATTTCGCTATAGTCGAGCGGCTTTGTAACATAATCGTCAGCGCCTAAATTGAGTAGTTGAACTTTCGTTGGCGTTTCATCAATTGAACTAATTACCATTATTGGTGTGTACTTGCCGGTATCTCTGATTTCACTGCATACAGCATCGCCTTTACGTTTGGGAATATTGTAGTCTAGAAGAATACAATCATATGCATTAGACCGAGCCATAAATGATCCTTTTTGGCCATCAAAAGCAGTATCACATTGCCATCCTTCGTGAATAAATGCTGCATGCAAGAATTCGAGTAATTCAACATCGTCGTCGATAATCAGGACTTTCATAGTATAGAATAATCATAGTAAAAACGAGCCTAATCGTCGATAGTAAAAGTAATAAAAAATTGAGAACTATTTCATAACTCTGTGTATAACTTTAGTGTATACTAAATGTATGAATCAAAGTCTGTCTCGAAGGGCTCGAATGCTCTCAGCACATACAATACCCCAGACAGTACAAGGTCCGGTTATGTACTGGATGAGCCGTGATCAGCGTATTGACCACAACTGGGCCCTTGTGTATGCTGCAGAACTTGCAGAGCAATCAGGTACGCATCTTGATATTGTTTTTGCCCTCGCACCAACATTTTTAGGTGCAACAATGCGCCACTATGATTTTATGCTTAAAGGCCTCGAAGAGGTAGAAAAAAGAGCACAAGAACTCGGTATTAATTTTATCCTTCTGCAAGGAAATCCGCCCGAGTGTATTGCTGATACATTGGCACAAAGTAAGTACGGGGCTTTGGTAACAGATTTCTCGCCACTTAAAATATCACGACAGTGGAAAAAACAAGTTGTAGATTTTTTGCATACACGAGAGTCAACTCGTAATGTTCCTTGTATCGAAGTTGATGCACATAATATTGTTCCTACGTGGCTTGCTTCGCCAAAGCAAGAATTTGCTGCTCGCACCTTTAGACCAAAGCTTGCAGAACATATGAAAGAGTTTTTTGTGCCATTTCCCAAAGTCTCGGACGTGTATTCAAATAAGAGCAAGGGCAAACATTTGGCGGGGCATAATAAACACTCCATCCATTCGCCAATTGATTGGGATAAGGTCCGATCTTCATGTACAGTTTCGACCGAGGTTGGTCCTGTTGATTGGATTATTCCTGGTGCACAAGCGGCTCACAAGGTTTTGCAAAACTTTGTTGAGCAGGGTTTTAAGAAATATGCAGATGTACGTAATGAACCAAGTGTACAAGGTCAATCGAACCTTTCTCCGTATCTTCATTTTGGACAAATAAGCGCCCAGTACGCAGTTCAATGTCTTACTCAAAAGTTAACCCTTAAAGAACTTTCCAGGGGGACTTTCTTTGATGAAATTGTAGTACGCCGCGAGCTCTCTGATAATTTTTGCTTTTATAATCCTGACTATGATTCTCTTCGCGGTGCTCCAACGTGGGCACAAGAAACCCTGCGTAATCATATAAAAGACAAGCGTGATTATACCTATACGTATGAACAATTGCGTGATGCAGGAACGCACGATGAATTGTGGAATGCTGCGCAAAATGAAATGCTTATACGGGGCAAAATGGCAGGGTATATGCGCATGTATTGGGCAAAGAAGATTTTAGAGTGGACAGAAAGCCCCGAACAAGCAATTGAATATGCAATTAAGCTCAATGATACCTATGAACTTGATGGCAGGGATCCTAATGGCTACGTGGGTATACTATGGTCTATTGCAGGTCTCCATGATAGGCCTTGGTTTAATCGTAAAATTTTTGGCCTTATTCGCTATATGAGCGAAAAGGGAGTTCGTGCTAAAATAAATGCTCAAGCGTATATTGACGCATATTCTTCAAAGAAAAGTCTATTTTAATATGAATGAACTTATTATCCCTTTAGTACAAAATCTTCAAGTAATCGTAGCAAAAGGGGGCTATACAATTTTGGCTTTAGGAACTCTTATCGAGGGCTTGCCCATGATTGGAACAGCGGTTCCAGGACAATCAATGGTGGTCCTTGCCGGCTTCTTGGCTCATGCAGGATACTTTAAGTTACCATATATTGTTGCTCTCGTTACTGTATGCTCGATGGTTGGCGATATTGTCGGCTATATTCTTGGTCGCAAAGTGGGGCTGCAGTTTATTTCGCTCGTAAAACGATATTTTTTTGTAACCGATGCTCATATTGCAAAAACAGAAGCAATTATTAGAAAGCATAGTGGTAAAGCAATTATATTTGCTCGCTATAATCCAATTACTCGATCACTCATACCATTTTTTGCTGGTGTAACTAATGTGCCGCACAAACTATTTTGGCCATACGATTTTATTGGAGCAACACTCTGGTCACTCGTTATGGTATTTGGAGGATATCTTTTTGGTGCAAGTTACCAAGCTATTGGAACCTATATTGGTTCTGCTATTGCTGCAACAGTTACTGCCGCAGGTCTTTTCATTTGGGGGTATCGCTATGTAAATACTCGCAAGCATATCTTTGATGCATACCACGCTCTAGCCCTCATTATTTCGGTAATTTCAATTGTGGTGTTTGGAGTAATTATTCAAGATGCTTTTTCTTCGCACACGGTACTTGCTCGAGCAGATGCTCAAATAGCCTTGTGGGTACTTCATAATTCGCAATATAACTATTGGCAAATGGTTACTTATATAGCAAGCGTATGTACGCTTATACTCAGCCCTGTAGTTTTTGCTTCAGGAGCCCTTATTCTTGCTGGTTATCAGCTCATCAGGCTTAAGTTTAAGAAGATGTTTTTTATTGTTATGTCGATGGGTGGAGGTCTTTTACTCAATACGTCGTTTAAGTTACTTGTTGAGCGAGAGCGTCCATTTGAAGCATATGTACCACTTTCGGATTATAGCTTTCCAAGTGGACATGCAATGGCGGCAACACTTTTCTTTGGAATCCTTATTGTTGTATACGTTCGCAAAATCAAGAATCGTTATGTGCGCGACTCTTTTGTAATTGCTTGTATTGGAGCAGCAATATTCTCGGGATCATTACGAGTCATCCTCAATGTGCACTGGCTATCAGATGTAATAGGAGCTTTTGCTTTAGGAACTTGCTGGGTAGCACTTATGATACTCGCAACACGAATTATTTCATCGGGTGCAAGCTGGAGAAGCTAAGAGCTATGCTTTAAGAAGCGAAGTGCCTTTCATGCATGAAGGCTGGGGGATATTCATGATATTGAGTATTGTTGGAGCAATATCTGCAAGACCACCATGGCCTTTAAGGTGTAATGTTGATGATGTAAGTATTGCAGGAACTGGGTTTGTTGTGTGCGCAGTGTGCTTTTTGCCAGTTTCAGGATCAACGTTAAGTTCTGCATTACCGTGATCGGCGGTAATAAACGCTACGCCACCACGAGCATTAAGAGCTTCAAGAACACGGCCGAGTTGCTTATCAACTTCTTCAACTGCTTCGATAATAGCAGGGACATTGGCTGTGTGGCCCACCATATCAGGATTTGCAAAGTTAATGAATATAAAATCAGTACCGGCATTTATTTCCTCAATGGCTTTGTCGGCAATTCCCTCGGCTCGCATTTTAGGTGCTAAATCGTGCGTAGGAACATCTTTGCGACTATCGAGCATAATATGTTTTTCACCTGGATAGGGCTTTTCCTGACCACCATTCAAGAAATATGTTGCATGAGGAAACTTTTCGGTTTCGGCAATGTGTGCTTGAGTAAATCCTTGTTTTGAAATTTCGGCAGCAAGAGTCGTCTCGATCTTTATAGGAGGGAAAGCAACAAGACATTTAAATTCTGCACTGTATTCGGTAAGAGTTACAAAGCAAATATTGTTTTTGTGTTGCTTTTCAAGAAGTTTTGAAGAAAGCATGCGCGCACGGTCTGATCTAAAGTTAAAGAAGAAAACTCCATCATTATCGGCAATTGCACAGCCTTTACCATCATCACCAAGACACACAATTGGTTCAAGATGTTCATCGAGCTTTCCTTCTTTGTACAAATTATTTACGTACTCTGAAGGTCTAAGCGTACACACATTACCTTTACATTCAAAAATGGCTTGTTCTACCTTTTGTAGGCGGTCCCAGTTATTGTCGCGGTCCATGGCATAGAAACGACCAGAAACAGAAGCGATAAAACCAATACCGATTTCGTGGAGCACTGCCTCGAGGCTTGCTATATAGTGACCAGCAGTTTGTGGTCCAGTGTCGCGACCATCAGTAAATACGTGAATTGCAACTCGAGGGATTCCCGCTTTCTTTGCTGCTTTAAGAAAAGCAAAAAGGTGATCTTGGTGACTGTGTACGCCACCGGTCGAAACAAGCCCTTGAACATGGAGTGTCGAGTTATTCTTTTTAACATGATCAAAAAGGGCAGTGAAAGCAGGATTCTTTTCGTATTCACCTGAATCAATTGCTTTTCCGATACGAACAAGGTCAGTATCGATAACAGTACCAGCACCAATTGTTGAATGACCTATTTCGCTATTACCCATTTGGCCTTCAGGAAGCCCAACTGCAAGGCCAGAAGCTGCGAGCAGACTATGAGGATACTTTTTCCATGCAGCATCAAAATGTGGAGTTGTAGAAGCCATAATTGCATTATCTTGTGCAACTTCGCGATAGCCCCAGCCATCGAGAACGATTAACATTGTTTGTTGAGGGTGTGTATTCTTATTCATAGCGATATTGTATATCGAAAAAGATAAATTAAACATTGACTATAAGCCTCATTTCATGTCCTTATTACACCACATGGAGCAGGCGTCCAGGGTAGACCTTAACAAAGGCTTAAAACAGATTATAACTTTGACAAAATGTCTATGATTGTGGTAATTACACTTACTTCGCAGGGCGAAAGGTATACTTAGGACATGGATAGCAATATCCATCTTCCTGTGCGCACGGGGAGTTATATATAATAATAAAACTATGGCAGAACCAAAGAAGCCAGCTCCGGCTCCTCAGCCAGAGCAGGTAAAATAATACAAACAGAAAGCCGCCAGCAAAGGCGGTTTTTTGTTGATACTTGTGGATAGTATAGGTTTTTTGTAAGTGATGGGTGCTATAATTAGTTTAATTATTCACGTATCTTTATAACCCCACGTAGTATGAAATTTATAAAAAGTGTGCAGGGCAGTTTTGTTTCTATCGTTGCGTCTTTCTTATTTGCTGTGGCAATCATAGGAACAGGTATGCAAACTGCTCAAGCAGCTGATTACCCACTCACAGGTTGGGCTTGGTCGCCTAATGTTGGCTGGATTAGTTTCAACTCTTCAAACTCAGGTGCAGGTGGGGCTGCATATGGGGTTAAAGTAAGTGATGCTGGGGTTTTGAGTGGTTACGCTTGGGCACCAACCGTGGGTTGGCTCAGTTTTAACTCTGCAGATACAACAGGTTGTGGCGACACAACTCTTGCTTCTTGTGCACCACAGCTTACCTTTGGAACTGGCCGAGTAGCTGGCTGGGCTCGTTTTATTAACGGTATTGGGCGAACTGATGGCTGGAACGGCTGGGTTAAACTTTCTGACTCAGAGTTTTTTGAATCACCCGGGTATCAAGGAACTCAAGGTGTTACCTATGACAACTCTAAGCTTTCTTTTAGTGGCTATTCATGGGGATCACCGGCAACTGGTTGGATTAAGTGGGATGGTGATGGATCAAACGGAGTCAAATGTCCAACATGTCCACAACCAACTCAGGCTTGTGCTCTCGAAACTCTTCCTGCAACAACTAATGTAATTCCACGAACAGTTACTGTTAATTGGTACAGTAATCCTGGCAGTACATGTACAGGCTCAGGTTTTGCAACAGGTGGTGCCGCTGAGGGCAGTACGAATATTACAGTAAATGGTGATACACAGCTTTCAGTAAGTTGTACGAACTCAACAAATACTGCATCAAAGCAATGCTTTGCTTTTGTTGATTATCAAGCTCCGTCAATTGGAGGTGAAACACCGGTATCAGTATGTACCCAAGGTGTAAACTGTCCCGATGATCCAAATATTCCTAATTACGCACTCAGTGCTGTGTCAGGAACAGTTACTGCAAAGTCACCAGAGACAATTACTATTCCTACGGGATCTTCGGTAACACTTACTGCAACACGAACAAATCCAGGTTCATTTGCTTCATGTGACCTTTCGAACTCAGCTGACCTTAGTGGTTGGGGTGGAACAGTAGCACTTAACAATACTCAAAGAAACATCGCTGCCGGCGCAGTTATGGTGAGTCGAACAATAACGCCAACTCAGCCCACAACCCAGTACCAAATTACCTGTCGTGATACAAGTACGAATACAGCAAATGTTCAGAGTGTAACAGTTAAGCTTGCTCCAGTTGCCACCGTGCCTCCTGATCTTGATATTCAAGCAACATACCAAACAGTTACAGCTACTGATGGACAAAAGATTACGATACTCAATGGACAAAGTGTTGCTATCGGAGCAGTTCGCCGAGGTGGAGGATCATTTTCTTCATGTACTCTTTCAAACAATCGTTCAATAACAGGTTGGAACAATGTTACAACTCTTACCGATACCCAGCGAAATGTAAGTGCTAACCAGAGCATGTTCAGTACTAATATTATTCAAGGTCTTGGCACAACCCAGTACCAAATTACCTGTCGTGATGCAGCAACTGGAGCAAGTGTTACCGAAACAGTTACTGTCGCAGCGCAAAGCACTGGAGTAACAAACCCTGTAACTGTATGTATTGAAACAGTAAATTGTCCTGATGATCCAACAGTTCCTGATTATGAATTTGTTGCTACTGCAAATGGTCAAACAGCTCGAGATAACGGTTCGCTCTCAATCGTCTCGGGAACAACAGTCAATCTTGCTTTGACAAAGACAAATCCTGGAACATATTCATCATGTACACTTACTAACTCAGTTAATGCAACAGGATGGAATGGTCTTACAGCTCTTTCAAGCACTGAGCGCAACGTAGGTGCCGGAGCTACAATGTTGAATCAGAATGTTGCCCCAACACAAGCAGCAATTCAATATACAGTTACATGTATTGATGCAACAACTCTTGTTGCCAATGTGCAATCAGTGACAGTGAATGTGCAGACGGTCCTTATTGCTCCAGACCTCGATATTCAGGTTTCAGGCCTTACAGGTACTGCTTATGATGGCCAAACACTTACTATATCAAACGGTCAAAGCATTACACTTACAGCAACTCGCCGAAGTCTTGGATCATTTGCCGCTTGTACGCTCACTAATAACCGTTCAACAACAGGTTGGAACAATGTTACAACTCTTACCGATACCCAGCGAAACCCAGGAAAAGATAAGACAATGTTTACAACAAGTCTATTGCAGGGAACAGGATCAACCCAGTATCAAATTACCTGTCGTGATGCAGCAACGAATGTTCTTGTAACAGAGGATGTTAAGGTTGAAGCTTTGGCACCAGGTGTTACAGGTACGCCAACATCATGTATTATTTCAGGCACATGTTCTATGGAAGATGGCTCACCAGCTACAGAAATTCAAGCAGAAACAGCAGAGCTCGGTTTGGCTCGCAATAATCAAATATTGAGTGTTGCAAATGGGCCAGTAACTCTACGAGCAATTCGCCGGTTCGATGGTGAGTTTACAAGTTGTACGCTATCAAATAGTCAAAATGGCAATGGTTGGAATGGTACAACAAGTCTTACACCAGCCCAGCGAAATCCTGGCGCAAACAATACGATGATTTCAACATCAATTGCAAAGCCATCGGTAACAACATCGTACACAATAAGTTGTACACCAACAGGGACAAATTCTCCGTTTGTTCAGACGGTTACAATTAAGCCTACAACACGTGTAACTGATAGGCCCGACCCAATTTGTACACAAGGTGTTGATTGTTCAACCACTGATACATCAACAACTCCAGACTTTAAGATTCAAGCTGTAAGTGTTCGAGGAGTTGCGGCGAATAATCAGACAATAACAGTGCGCGATGGTGAAGAGTTTACCCTTAAGAGTATCCGCAAGGGTGGGGGAACATTTACATCTTGTACTCTCAGTAACACTCAGAATGACCCCGCTGGCTGGGGAGGAAAGATATCCCTAGAAGCAAATGAGCGCAATACGGCAGCTGAATCCCAGATGGTAGCTGTTACCCTGACCCAGAGTAGACGTGTAACGTCGTATTTAATGTCATGTACTTATAACGATTCTCTTACAGCACAGCAAATTACTACTCCCGCGCAAAAAGTTCAAGTCCAGGTATCAAATCCAACAATCGAAGAAATATAAAATAATAAAAGAAAAGCCCCGACCGAAGTCGGGGTTTTTTGAGGGTTGATATTTCTTTAGCGCTTCAACGAGCGCTGAGCTTCTTCCTGGCTACTGAAGTATAAAGCCTTGAAAAAGCTTGCGTCCTCCTTCGCATCAATTTTCAGCCTGAGGGTGCCCCCTGGTTGAATAAACAGATGCTTATCGGAGTGGAGTTGCCTCACCATGTACTCAGGTGAGGGTCCAGCAAAAACCTGGACGGTCTCCCCGATCTTACCTCGCACTGTGACCTGCACTCTGCCAGGTTCTGACGCAATCGGCGAGATCGAGACACTCCGCTCTACAAAGGTGCCGATGAATCGGCCGCTCGGTAGTTCAAAGTGGTGGGCTTCCATGAACTGGTTACTAACAACCAGTACCCCATTCTTGAATCCAGTAAGGGGAATTGGTAGCCTAACTGCACCAACGTCGAAGTTCGGCTTAACCAAGAATGGAGACGTACCACCATCGCTTGCTGCGTCCATGTGGACAGTCTTTCCAGACATGTCTTCGCCACGGATGTGTGCGGTTGCAACCCACGGCATGACCACTTCGATCACCCCAAACTTGTCGGGGTAGAAGTTGACTACCAGTTTTTCTGCCACCTGACTTGCGGCGACAGAATTTTTCTTGTTGTCATGACGGTAGTACAGCCAGGGCGTATTTGCATACACACCAACAGCTGCCTTATCAACCGCCGTAACCACGATCTGGTGGGTCAGGTTGGTGTTAAACACCTCGGACAGCGCAACAGATTGTGCTGCTGCACGCATGCCGGCTTCCAATGTTCCCTTATGGTCCCACACAAACATGTGTTGGACCCAGTTAACATCAGTGGCAACCACAACAATGAGCCCGTAAGCTGCCTCTAAGGCATACTCACGTGCTTTCGCGAGTGTGGTCGGAATCTCCTCGGGAACAAAATCCCCGGGATACTGAGGTTCTACGACCGCAGGTGCGGCAGTGCCACCACTATTCGTGCTCTGACTGAGCACATTGGGGGCGAAAACCCCCAGGAGGACAAGGACGAGCATGAGGCTCGTCCACAATGGAACGAACTTTTGCTTCATGTTACCTTTCCGGGGTTTCCCCCTATATGTACTAGCTTCACACCATGTGAACGTACACCTGTCAATATTATAGCATGCCTAGCACAAAAACACAAGGTGTCAACTGGGCTCTGTGGATAATAAGCAAAAAGAGCCCCGGAAGGCTCTTTTTACGGTTCACTTATGGCTTAACTAGGACTTAATGCTATGTATTACTTTTCACACTTAAATACCTTTGCTCCGCGAAATACTACTTTCTTGCCAAGAGATTCTTCGATGCGAAGAAGTTGGTTGTACTTAGCAACTCGATCAGAACGGCACAAAGAACCAGTTTTGATTTGTCCTGTTCCTGTTCCAACAACGAAGTCTGAAATTGTTGTGTCTTCAGTTTCACCAGATCGGTGAGAAATGATAGATGTGTAACCAGCTTTCTTTGCAAGCTTTACAGCATCTATAGTTTCAGAAACTGTACCAATTTGATTGAGCTTAATGAGGATAGAGTTTCCTACATGCATATCAATTCCTCGGGCAAGGCGCTCAATGTTAGTTACGAAAAGATCGTCTCCAACAATTTGCACTGTTTTGCCAAGCTTTTCTGTAAGGAGCTTGTAGCCATCCCAGTCGTCTTCGGCCAAACCGTCTTCGATAGAAACAATAGGATACTTAGAAGCAAGGTTTACATACATATCAACCATTTCGGCTGATGTAAGTGATCGGCCTTCTCGTTCAAGGTGATATTTACCATCCTTATAAAGTTCAGTTGCAGCAACGTCGAGGGCAAAAGCAACATCTTTTCCAAGAGTGTAGCCAGCCTTTGCAATAGCCTCAGAAATAATCTGGAGAGCAGCTTCATTTGAAGGCAAAGAAGGAGCAAAACCACCTTCATCACCAACAGATGTTGAAAGCTTTTTGTCGTGAAGAATCTTTTTTAGAGCGTGGAAGATTTCTGCACCATTGCGAAGAGCTTCTTTAAAAGACTTTGCTCCAATAGGCATAACCATGAACTCTTGAAAGTCTGTAGAATTTTCTGCATGTTTTCCACCGTTCAAAATGTTCATCATAGGAACAGGGAGTTGAACAGTGTTCTTTGTCTTTGCAATTTGATTAAAGTATTTCCAAAGAGCAATTTTTTGTGAAGCTGCTGCTGCTCGAGCAAAAGCGAGTGAAATACCAAGAATAGCATTTGCACCAAGCTTGCCCTTATTAGCTGTGCCATCAAGAGCAATCATTGCTTCGTCGAGTGAGCGCTGCTCCCAAGCCTTGCCAACCAAAGCCTTCTTAAGAGTTGTATTAACGTTTTTAACAGCTTTGGCAACACCCTTACCGTTATAGCGCTTGTCGCCATCGCGAAGCTCTACAGCTTCGTGTGAGCCAGTTGAAGCGCCTGATGGAACGCCAGCTCGACCGAGTGAGCCGTCTTTCAAAATAACATCAACTTCGACAGTAGGATTGCCGCGTGAATCAAGAATCTCTCGCCCAATAATATTCGCAATTTTAAAGGTTGTAGCCATATATCTGTATTTAATACGTTAGTGTGGTGGTAGTATACGGCTTTTATTTCAACAAGAAAAGAGCTAATTTTTGAATTAAATGGTACAATATTGCCATGAAAAAACTCCACCGAAAAGGGCAGAATCGTGGCCAGTACCGAGATGATGGCCCCCGCGCAGCACGCTCAGATTCACGGCCTCGACCCCAAACAACAAAAAATGCCAACCCAACATCATGGGGCGGTGTGGCTGGTTGGTATAACAACCTCCTTGAACATGAAAGTTCGACCTATCAATCAGATGTTGTTTTGCCCAATTTACTCCGTTTAGTTAATCCAGGTCCCGAAGATCATATTCTTGACCTTGCTTGTGGCCAGGGTTATTTTGCACGTGCTTTTGCTCAGCTTGGAGCAAAAATCACTGCCTCTGACATTGCTCCCGAGCTCATTGCTCATGCAAAAAAACTCGAAACTAATGCAACGCCAAAAACTGGTACACGCCGCAATGAAATTATTTACCACGTTTCGCCAGCAGAGCGTATTGCCTACCTCGGCCCTCGCTCGGTTAATAAAGCAATGATTATTTTGGCAATTCAAAATATTGAACACATACACAGTGTTTTTGCCGAAGTTTCTCGTGTACTTAAACCGGGCGGCTCATTTGTCCTTGTGCTCAATCACCCTATGTTCCGCGCAATTAAGCGTTCAAGTTGGGGTTGGGATGAAACAAAAGATTCACAACAGCCAAAGCAATATCGCCGCATTGATGCCTATATGTCAGAGTCTCGAGAAAAGATTGACATGACCCCAGGAACCAATGACCCTCGCCGAAAAATCGAAACAGTTTCATTTAATCGACCTTTGCAGGTGTATGTAAAATCATTAGCAAAAACTGGTTTTGCAATTACTCGAATCGAAGAATGGATTTCTCATAAAGAAAGTGGCCCAGGCCCACGAAAGTTTGAAGAAGATCGTATGCGAAAAGAAATCCCACTTTTCATGGCTATTGAATGTAAGCTCATATAGCCAAAACTTATTGTGCAGATTTATTAAATTCTATAAAAACTATGAACATTATTATCTATACAAAACGAGGTTGCCCATGGTGCACGGGGGTTCTTAATTTTCTTAATGAAAAAGGCTATGCTTATGAAGAGCGCGAAGTCCTCACTAACCCTCAATACTTTGAAGAAATGAAAACAAAGTCAGGACAAACAAAAGCACCTACGCTTGATATTGACGGCCACATTCTTGCTGATTCAGATGCTCCTACGGTAGAAAAGTATTTAGCAGGCCTCAAGAATAATTCGTAAATATTACGCTGTGTCTTTAATGCTGAGTGTATAGCGAAGAGCAAAGAGTACAAGAATTCCAAGGCCTATAAACATATAGGTGTAATTGTGGGTAAACATAAATGCAATTGCTGTAAGACCGGGAGCAGCTATATAGGCACCGGGGCGAGTGATTCTAAAAAGTCCAAGAACATGAGCATCTTGCTGTGGAACCTTTTTAAAGAAATATGTCTCTATCATAATTTCCGCAGTGGCAGCCCCAATACGTGTCATTAAAAGTCCAAGAGACCAGAGCCAAACACTTGGTGTCGTAATAAAAGCCAAAGCACAAGTAGAAAGTCCCATCAAAAGGAAACCTGCACTCATAAGTTCTTTTTCGCCCAAGCGAGTGTCGGCAATTTTTCCCAAAGGAAAGTTTACGAAAACGAAAGGTAAAAGCATGATAGTAAAGATAATACCAATGCTTTCCCACGACATACCAAGCGTTGAATTAAGGTAGATTGGCGTATACACAACCATCCAAGCATAGAATGTATGCAAAATAAGGTTAGCCGAGAATATTGCGCGCAAGTCTTTGTTGTGAACCACATGGCGCACCGTCGTCAAAAACTTTTCATGTGAGTACTCGGCATCCTTATAGTGATCAAAGTTTGAGTGAATAATATACAAGAGGGGAATTAAGAGTCCAAAAGCAATTGCAAAGATTCCACGGTAATCGCCACCTTCAGCAAGGCTACCAGCAAGCATTGGCGCCAAAAGAAAAGCTGAGTTAACTACGGTTAAAAATAGGCCGCGCACTCTGCCTGTATCGCCAATAGATGTTTTTGCTTCGATAAATACGTCAATGGTAAAGGTAATAAGGCTTGTTGTTGCAATCGATAGAACGAAAAGCAACATGATCAATTCATCATTTTGTGTTGTCGACAAACCAAACATAATAATGATTTGCGCAACTAAGAGGGAAATACAGGTTTTGTAATTACCAATACGCTCAACGATATGTGGAACAATGATAAAACCAATAATTGTCAGTAGGGCGCCCGAAGTGTAGAGCCAACCAATAACATTTTCATCGGTAATAGTTTCGAGAAAACTTGAATTGGTATATACCGGCAAAGCTGCATGTAAACCAAAAAGGAAACCAATGGTTAATAGAGTGTATAAGCTGCGTCGCTTACGAATGTGCGGATGGTGAAGCATATAAATAATTATAGCATGTACCCCAAAAACTTATTGGCAATAAGTGTGGGTTTTATTAAATACATATGAAAAAAGCACCTCGCGGTGCTTTTTTGCAGATCTGTTATACCGTTAAGAGCACCGGAATAACAATTGGTCTTTTAGCTGTCTTTTGGAAGAGGAATTTACTTACATTGTCAGTAATTTCATTCTTAACATAATCAAGGTTAATTGGATTCATTCCTTGTGAACCTTCATCAATAGTTGTTTTGATAATAGTTCGTGCTTGATGCAAAAGCTCTTGCGATTCGCGCAAATAAACGAAGCCTCGTGAAATAATGTCAGGCGACTTCTTGAGCTTTCCTGTTTGAGCATTAACAATACCGAAGATAATAAAGATACCATCTTGAGCAAGCATTTGGCGGTCTCGAATCACCACTTCTTGAATGTCTCCCACAGAGAAACCGTCAACCATAACAATACCTGATGGAGCCTTTTCTTTAAGCTTTACAATCTTTGTACCTTTTTCTTGGATCTCAATAATTGAGCCGTTATCAGGAATGATCACATTGTCTTCAGGAAGATTATTTGCTTCGCGGGCAATGTCTCCATGAACGCGGAGCATGTAGTGGTAACCGTGAACTGGAACAAAGAACTTAGGATTTACCTTTTTGTGAATCCAAGCTGTTTCATCGCGGTTTGCGTGTCCAGAAGAGTGGACATCGGCAATCTTGTAGTGAATAATGTGAGCTCCTTGTCGAGAAAGGTTATCTTTAAGTCGCTGCACTGATCGTTCATTACCAGGAACAATAGACGATGACAAAAGAATCGTGTCTCGCTTATTGATCTTTACATACTTATGCGTCTTGTTTGACATTCGCATCATGGCTGCGAATTCGTCTCCTTGAGCACCTGTAGCAAGAATAATAATTCGTTCAGGCGGATAGTTATCCATTTCATCAACGGTAATGAGGGTGTCCTTTTTTGGCTTAAGGATTCCCAACTTCATTGAAATCTCAATGTTGGTTTTCATTGAGCGACCTTCAACAACAACTTTCTTGCCATATTTTTCAGCAAACTCAACAATCTTAAGCATACGCTCAAGAAGAGATGCGAATGTTGCAATAATAAGGCGGCCTTTTACTGTTCGAATAATTTCTTCAATATTCTTATGCACCTGCTTTTCGGGCATAGAGAATCCTGGGTTTTCTACGTTAGTAGAGTCTGCCATGAGCAAAAGAACCTTTTCATTTTTGAAAGCTCGTTCGTACTCGGCATTTTCTTCATCAGTTGGAATACCATTAACGTGATCAAGCTTAAGGTCACCTGTGTGAACAATTGAACCATAAGGAGTTTCAACAATAACTCCCATAGCATCAGGAATTGTGTGAGTTACTGCAAAGAATTTAATCTTAAGATCACCAATGCGAATCACCTCATCTTTCTCGACGATTTTAATATCAAGAGGTGGCATATGAGGAAACTCATCTTGTCGCTTCTTAATCAGAACCGAAGTAAGGTTTCGAGTATAGAGTGGTGGATTACCAATACGTGGCATTACATAAGGAACACCTCCAATGTGGTCAAGGTGGCCGTGAGTAATAATTACTGCACGTACCTTGTCCTGTCGCTCCTCAAGGTATTTAGTGTTAGGAAGAATGTAGTCGATACCAGGAGTGTTTTCATCTTTAAACTGAAAACCAATGTCGATAACAACAATGTCGTTACCGTATTCAATGGCTGTCATGTTCTTACCGATTTCTTCTACTCCTCCAAGGGGAATAATACGAATATTGTCGCCAATTGCTGGAATAATATCCTCAACCTTTTTGTGAATTTGAGTATCAATCGGTGTTGAGCTTGGTCTGTCCATACCGCGGCGCATACGATTACCGCCACGAGCATTGCGTGCTCCGGCTGGTCGATGTCCTCCTGCTCGGTGTGCTCCACCTAATCCTGTACCTGCTGCACCTGCATGATGCGGGTGTGGTCGGCGAGGGCGGTGATCGCCGCGTGCACCGCGATGAGCTCCGTGACCTGTGTGGCCAGTATGGGCACCAGCGCCGTGCGCACGGTGTGATGTGTTGTGACCAGCACCATGTGATGCTGCTCCGTCTGTCTTTGTTTGTGTTATTTCTGTTGTCATATATTTTTTATAATGTTAATGATAATTTTTAATAATTTATTTAATAAAAGCGTATTTTTGTAAGAGTTCACTCTGCATAAAAAACTTCCACACGTACTCTGTATCGACATACCAATCGGCAACGCTACTAAAGCGGTCGGCTGATGTAGTAATGTGTTGAAGATTCATTCCGTGGAGTTGTGGAGGAACTATATAAATAAAGTCTGGAGAAAATATAAATACTGCAGGGTCGTCATTCTTAATCAAAGTATCAAGTTCTTTGAACTGCGCTTTTCGCTTAGTTTCAGATGTTTCGGTACGAATTTGTTCAAGGAGTTTATCGACTTTGCTATTGGTATAGAGTGCAATATTAAGTCCAGGATCATTTCTTTGTGAAGAATGCCAAAAGGCAAAAAGATCAAGGTCGCGGCCAATTACTTCTCCAAAAAGAAGGGCATCATAGTTTCGAGGGCGAATAACATTCTGGTTAAGGTCGCCAGTTTCAAAGATTTTAAGTGTAACTCGAGCGCCGAGTCTTTCCCATTGTTCTTGAGCGAGTTCTGCTGCACGTTTAAGCTCGGGAGCATTCGAAGTGCTCAAAGTAAAATCAAGAGTATATGAACCGGTCTTAGTCTTTTTAACAAGTATTGAACCGCTTGTTGTATCTGATGATGAAGCAAGAGTCCAACCAGCTTTGGTTAAGATTGACCGAGCGTCAGTAATAAATGTTTCAGTTGTAGTGCTGAGCATTGCTTTAAGAGGTTCAGCATTTGTGCGAGTTGTTGAACTTGTAAGGCTGTAAGGAAGGGCAGAATCAATAGGTACTCCGTATCCAGCAAGAACTTCTTGCACAATGCGCTCGCGATTGATAGCTACTGACAATGCTTGGCGAACTTCGGGCAAAGCAAGAACTTCATTTTGACTTTGGTTAAAAAAGACTCCAAAGATGCGGGGCAAAGCAACGCGCTCAATAGTAAGGCTTGGCAAAAGGAAATTAAGTCGCTGAGCTTCTTTAGGCGAAATAGAATTCATGCCATCAATAATGCCTTCATTGTATGCATCAATAAGTTCGCGTTCATTGGTATAAAAGCGAAGAGTGATTCCATCAAGATAAGCTTCACCGGTATGAAATTCGTCAAAACGAATAAGTTCGTACGCAGTAGGTAAGCCACCCTTATCCCTCATGATTTTATCCAAAAGGAAAGGTCCTGCACCAATAGGCTCAATATTGTAGTTACTAAAGGTAAATTGCTCAGGCTCTACAGTATTCCAAATGTGCTTGGGTAAGATTCCCAAAGTCATATTGGTAATAAAAGGTTCATATGCTCGATCAAGAGTAAAACGAATTACGTATTCACTGACACGCTCAACTTTAACTTTGTCCCATGAAGCACGGAGAGGACTTTTAAGTTCTGGATCTTGAGCTTTAAGAATAGTAAATTCTACATCTTCAGCAGTGAGCTTTGTGCCATCATGAAAAAATACATCATTACGAAGTGTAAATGTGTAAACGCGGCCATCATTACTTACGGTATAGTCTTTGGCAATATCAGGAACAACCCGAACGCCATCAAACTTCATAAGGCCAGCATAGATAAGGCTTGCTAGATCGCGATCAGCATCAGTAAAAGCAAGGATTGGATTAATAAAGCGAGGAATACCAACCACGCCCTCAGTAATAATTCCACCCTGAGTTGGGATTTCAACAAGAAACTTCTTATTAATGGTGAGTATAAGGGCAATAGTACTTACACAAAGAATTGCAGCCAAAACACCAGCAATAAGTTTTTCTGTGTGAGTAAACTTATTTACTGTTGCAGCAATCCAGCGAGTACCAGGGATTCGAGAAGTAAAACTTGCTGTTTCTGTATGGGGAGAATCTGAGTGGATCGTGTTCATGGTACACAAGCCATTCCTAACTAGAGTAGAGCGACCGAAGTCGTTTTTTGCACAAGCAAAGCTTAAGCAATAAGTGCTACGAGAGCAGAAATGGCAAACAAAATACTAAGGATAATAGTAATAATAAAGAGGGTTTTTTCGAAGCCGCGACGAGTATGGTATGCAGAGCTAAAGTTGTCAGCACCAAAAGCACCGCCGATTGAAGCGCCAGTTTGCTGTAGAAGTACTGCTCCAACGAGAAGCACAGAGAGTACGAGCTGTATATACGGTAGTACTGAAGAAATAGCGTTCATGTACCCCTATGATAGCACATTTAAATGCTTATGCAAATCACCTTGCAAATGACCCCCGTATCACTATAATTGTTGTGCAAGGCCTTAGGTATTCGTCGGCCATTATTCATTAATTTACATATCTTTATGACAGCTAAGAAACAACAGACAAGCATTCGCCCTCTCGGTGGTCGTGTACTCATTCGTGAAGATGTACGCAAGGATACTGAGACGAAGACTCAATCAGGCATTATTATTCCCGCAACTGCCGCAGTTGATACAAGTGTAAAGCGCGGTATCGTTGTTGAAGTAGGCGAAGGTCGCTACGAAAGTGGCAAACTCATTCCAGTATCAGTTAAAAAAGGAGATGCCGTATTGTTTACATGGGGCGAAGGCATTGTCGTAGATGATACAAAGTACGTTATTGTTCAGGATACAGAAATAATTGCAGTAGTTGAATAGTATTAAATATAGTATTAGATAGCGTTTATCAGTATTTATTCATTAATCTAACTTAACTTATGGCAAAAAAGATTATCTATAATGAAGAAGCTCGCAAAGCATTAGCCCGCGGTGTTGATGCTGTGGCTCAAGCTGTAAAAATTACCCTTGGTCCCCGAGGTCGCAATGTGGTTCTTGATAAAGGGTATGGAGCACCTACAATTACTAATGACGGCGTTTCTATTGCTCGAGACATTACTCTCAAAGATAAGTTCGAGAACATGGGCGCAGAAATTATTAAAGAAGTTGCCACAAAGACTAATGATTCTGCTGGCGATGGCACAACAACAGCAACAGTTCTTGCACAGGCAATTATTCAAGAAGGGCTTAAGCACACCACGATGGGTCTTAATGCTATGGGCCTTAAGCTTGGTGTTGAAGCAGCAGCACAAGACGTTGTAAAAATTCTTAAAGATAGTGCAAAGACAATTAAAACCGATGCCGAAATTGAACAGGTGGCAACAATATCTGCTGAATCAGCCGAAATGGGCAAAATTATTGCCGAGACCATAAAAAAAGTTGGCAAAGACGGTGTGGTAACTGTTGAAGAGGCTCAGACAATTGGTGTTGAATCAGAAGTTGTTGGTGGTATTGAATTTGATAAAGGGTATATATCACCATATATGGTAACCAATGCTGAACGCATGGAAGCTGAATATACGGATGCACCAATTCTTATTACCGACAAAAAGATTTCTTCAATTAAAGAAATTCTGCCTTTGCTCGAAAAGCTTGCTCAAACAGGTAAAAAAGAGCTTGTGATTATTGCTGAAGATGTTGATGGCGAAGCCCTTACAACATTCCTTGTTAATAAACTTCGTGGTGGCTTTAACGTTTTGGCGGTAAAGGCTCCAAGTTTCGGTGATCGTAAAAAGGGAATGCTCGAAGATATTGCAGTAACGGTTGGCGCAACAATCATATCCGAAGATGTTGGCATTAAGTTCGATACTGCTGATATTAGTATGCTTGGTCGCGCTCGCCGAATTGTTGCTACTAAAGACTCGACTACAATAGTTGGGGGTAAAGGTAAAAAGGCAGATATTGAAGCGCGCATTGCAAGTCTTAAGGCACAGCGATCTCAGACAACGGCAAAGTACGATATTGAAAAACTCGATGAGCGCATTGGTAAATTGTCAGGAGGAGTTGCCGTGATCCGTGTAGGAGCAGCTACAGAAACCGAAATGAAATACCTTAAGCTTAAGGTAGAAGACGCGGTAAATGCCACAAAAGCAGCTATTGAAGAAGGAATAGTAGCGGGCGGCGGGGTGGCACTGGTGAAAGCAATGGATAAAGCGGAGGCACTTTTAGCAGCACGCAAAACAATGACACGAGAATTTGAGCTCGGTTATCGAAGTGTACTCAAAGCGCTCGAAGCACCACTTAAGCAGATGGTCCTCAATGCCGGCAAAGATAATGGTGCAGTAATTGTAGAAAAGATTCGCTCGGGTAAAGGATGGATTGGCTACGATGCTCATAATGATGTTATGGTCCCTGATATGATTGCGGCAGGAATCGTTGATCCAGTTAAGGTGACACGTAGTGGTGTTCAAAATGCAGCATCAGCAGCGGCAATACTCTTAACAACCGAAGTTGCAATTGCAGATGATCCCGAAGAAAAGAAGGTTGCAGAGCCTCGCGGAGGAATGGAGTACTAGGAATAGCAAAAAGACACAGCTTACCTAAGACCACTTGAAAGATGAAGCAAAAAACCACATACATGTGGTTTTTTGCTTATGATATACTTACTCTATGAAAACAATATTTATTATTCTTGGTGTAGTTGTTGTTATTGGTGGTTATATAGGTCTTACCTATAACTCTTTAGTTACGCTCGATGAAGCATCTGTAGCGTCATGGAAGCAAGTTGAAACTCAATATCAGCGTCGCTTCGATCTTATCCCTAACCTTGTCGAATCAGCTAAGGGTGTTATGAAGCAAGAGCAAGCAATATTTACCGCTTTGGCAGATGCTCGCACACGATATTCTGGGGCAACAAATTCTAATGCAAAAGCTGCAGCTGCAAGCGATGTAGAATCAGCGCTTTCACGGTTACTTGTTGTTGTAGAAAACTATCCTGTACTTAAATCTTCTGACGCAGTACAAACTTTTATGTCTCAGTATGAAGGAACAGAAAACCGCATTAGTGTTGAACGCTCACGTTTTAATGAAACTGTTCGTGTATACAACCTCAAGACTAAGCGTTTCCCAAGTTCAATCGTAGCCTCACTCTTTGGCTTTGATGAAAAGGCATACTTTGAAGCTGCTCAAGGAGCAGAAAAAGCACCAGCTGTAGCTTTCTAAAGCACAATGCGCAGAAAAGATCTTTTTCTGAAGCCCGTAACATATATCGTGGGAATAGTTTTGGGCATAATATGTATCACAGGATTCCAGAATGTTTTTGCATATCAAAGTCCGGGTACCCCACAAGGATATGTTAATGACTTCGCACAAATTCTTAAATCAGAAGATGAAGAATTTTTAGAGACCACCTTAGGAGGTGTTGAAGAGGGTTCCAAAGTAGAAATTGCAATTGTAACAATACCCGAGCTTGGCAATGAGACTATAGAAACATATGCAGTTAAACTCTTTGAAGAATGGGGAATAGGTAAAAAGGGTAGTGATAACGGTCTCCTTATACTCGTTGCTCCCAATGAAAAAAAGGTCCGTATCGAAGTCGGATATGGTCTTGAAGAATATATTACCGATGCTCGGTCCTCTCAGATAATCTCTTCTGATCTAACACCTGCTTTTAAAGTGGGTGATTATGCTACTGGACTATTTTCTGCAACGGAATCGATTGCTCGCTACCTTGCCATAGGAACTTCAACCGAAGCCGAAATCGGCAGTTGGAAAGACAGTAATACTTTTACTCGATTTATCACTACAGAATTTGGTAGAAATCTAATTGGTTTTCTTATCATATCGATATGGCTTGTCATGGCAAGAACTCGCTCATGGTGGCTTGGTGGTGTTTTGGGTGCCGGAATAGTGGCTATTATTTCATCAATGCATATTCTTGATGGAGTACCATTTGGTTTCAAAGTTTTTGCGGTAATTTTTGCAGGAATCATTGGAACAATCATAGATTATATAATTTCACGTAACTCAGGCGGAGGTGGGGGCTCATCAGGAATGTTCTTGGGTGGTTTTGGCGGTTTCGGTGGCGGATCATCAGGAGGTGGCTTTGGTGGTTTCGGCGGAGGCAGAAGCGGTGGTGGCGGCTCGAGCGGAAGCTGGTAGTTAAGTAAAAAATAAAAAAGTTCGACAGGAAAAAGAGGGCGCATGCTCTCTTTTTCTAACTCAAATATTTTATTGTGGATAAGTTACAAATACTTGCTTGACAACTTTTTATAGAGGAGTATATTTCTTACTAATACAACTATTTGTCGTATCTAGGGGCAGAGTGCTCAAAGAGCGCAAGTGAGTTGTAGAAACAAGGCTGACAACCATGAAAGCAACGCAAGGACGGGGTGGAGGAAATGCCCTCCACGTTTCGAGCAAGATCGGTGGCATCATGACCCCGCATCGGGTCACCTGCGGCGGCATCTGGCGTGAACGGCAGTCGGTGACGGGATGACACGCTAAGTCATCCCGGCCGCAAGTTGGGGTGGAGCGCAAGCGCTCCACCCCTTTAATTTTGCACAATTTTCAAGAATAAGTGTTATTTTGTAGTGTATACTCATACTATATTGGTATACATATCAAATAATTATTTTATGAAAAAAGGTATAACGCTCATTCAGGTTATAATTGCAGTTGCTGTGTGTGGCGCTCTCTATTTTATATATCAAAAGTTTTCGGGTCCGCAGGGTGCTCCAACTGTTGCGCAAATTACTCCAATCGTACGGAGTTTTATTGAAAATAAAAAGAGTAGTTATTGTGCCGGTCCATTTGAAATTAAACAGCTTACCGATGTAACAGTGGGTGAGTACGTTGCAACTTTTAAAGGGTATCCAATTTACGCTAATCATTCAGAATCGTGTCCTGCTCAAGGAAAATATGGCGGAACTTTTACCTATGACGGCCTTGATAGTGTTGCTAAGAAAAAAGCTTTAGGAATTGCTCAAAAGAGTGGTGGTACATGGGTTATTGTTAATCCAGCAATGAATTTTTAATGTACTTACTCAAAAAACTCAACTGAGAGTATGTTAAAAACGCATAATACACAAAACGCACAAATAAAAGGCACTGACTTTGAAAAAGCAGTGTGGGCAGAGCTCGCAAAAATACCTCAGGGCCGTGTCGTTACGTATTCATATATAGCGCAACAAATAGGTAAGCCTCGAGCAATTAGGGCTGTGGCTTCTGCTGTGCGAAAAAATCCATTCCCTATAATTGTTCCATGTCATCGAGTAGTGCCTAAGAGTGGCTTGGTTGGTAAATATTCTGGCCCTGGTGGAGTTGCTGGAAAAATAAAACTTTTAACAGACGAAGGAGTGATTATAAAAGATGGTATGATAGTAACTACGTATGCTTAATTTAGTTTTCTTTGTTTTCGCTTTGATCGTTACTCTTAAGGCTGCTGATGCTGCTACTCAGTATGCTTCTACCTTTGCTCAAGCTTTGCGTTTGTCACGCTATACTGTGGGGGTAATTTTAGTTGCCATGCTTTCGGTAATGCCCGAGACGCTGGTTTCAATTTCTTCGGCAGTGCAAGGTCAGCCACTCCTTGGTTTTGGAACGCTCCTTGGTTCAAACGTAGCAGACCTTACTTTGATTCTGGGTATTGTAGTGTTGTTTGCAAAAAAGAAAATGACCGTTGAGAAAGGTGTTCTTAAAGCATCAATATTTTATATTCTTTTAATTGGTGTTCCTGTGCTCCTTGCTTTTGACGGACACGTAAGTCGAATTGATGGCTTTGCACTCGTTGCAGCTGGCTTGGCATTTATTTATGCAATGACCCTTAAGGAAAAGACGAAAGTCATGAATGCCGAAGCTCGCTTTTCGGTACATCATATCTCGGGCTTAATTCTTAATATCGGTTTACTCCTCATCGGTTCATACTTTACTGTGCACTATGCAATTAATTTTGCGCAATTCCTTAATATCGATCCATTAGTTATGGGACTCTTTGTGATTGGCCTCGGAACAACATTGCCCGAATTTACATTTGCTTTACGCGCTGTGCGAAAGGGGCAAAATAATTTAGCTTTCGGCGACATTTTGGGTACAGTTGTTATTGATGCAACACTCATTATTGGTATTGTAGCCCTCATAGCACCATTTGATGTACCCATGAAGCTTATATACATATCAGGCAATGCAATGGCGCTTGCTGGCATGGTTACATTTTACTTTTTGAATTCAGAGCGAACATTGAGCAAGCTTGAAGGTGCAGCACTGATACTTTTTTATATAGTATTTGCTTGCGCAGAAATCATGACACTCACCTCATTTAATTAGCGTGATATAATTTATATATGAATACACTACAAAACTTTGATGCAGCACTTATTCATGCATTACGAAAGGTAAGTGTTCCTTTGGCTCGCTTGGCAATGTTTGTTATTTTCTTTTGGTTTGGTTTCTTAAAAATCATTGGAACAAGTCCAGCAAATCCGCTCGTTCAAAATCTTCTTGAAAGTACTTTACCGTTCATGACATTCGAAACATTTATTATTGGTTTTGCTGTCTATGAAATGATTATTGGAATAGCCTTTTTAATTCCGCGCTGTGAGCGCTTTGCTTTGGCCTTGCTTATTCCTCATATGATTATGACAACCGGGCCTTTAGTATTGTTACCCGAAATCGCTTGGCAAGGTTTTATGACACCAACTCTTGAAGGGCAGTACATAATTAAAAATCTCGCTCTTGTTGCTCTTGCTTTTGCCCTCATATCACACATCACACCATTTGGTAAATCGTACGATGTTCTTATGGACCCCATTAAGCCAAAGAAGCGCGCATAATATAATTTTTAACTCAATTTTGTGCTTAAGAATATCATCATGTTTGTAGGTCTCGGTTGCGCTCTAATTTTTATTACACAGAGCGGGGTACTGGTTCGTTCGCGTGACTTGAAAGAGCAAAATACTGCACCAAAAACTGCATATATATGTTGGAAAGGAGAATGCTCGGCTCAATTCGCTCAGTCTGATGCAAGTGAACAAAAAAATAGTATTGTGCGCACTGCTCAAACACCAGAAGATCGAGAAAGGGGTTTGTCGGGTACAGAATCACTTGCTCCGTACGTTGGTATGCTTTTTATTTTTCCCACGGAAGGACAGTATTCATTTTGGATGAAAGATATGAAGTATCCAATAGATATTGTATGGATTTCGGCTGAGAAAAGTATTGTGCACATTGAAGTAAATGCAAAACCAGAGGATTTTCCGAAAACGTATATGCCGCCGAAGAATGCTCAGTATGTTCTTGAACTACCACAAGGCGATGCAGAAAAAAGAGGGCTTACACAAGGTTCTTTAATCGACTTTTCTTTGAGTAAGTAATGTGGTATAATATGTAAGTGCATTGAGCGATCGCGCTTATATACATTGTATAAAAGCGAGGAAAGTCCGAACTCAGGCATGTGAAAGCGTGCAGCAGGGTAGCGGGTAACGCCCGTCGGGGTAATCCTAGAGGTGCGAACAGAGACGCCCTAAGAGAAATCAAGGGGTATCTTCGCAAGAAGATAAGCCTATATGGTGACATATGGGGTGCAACGGCAAAATCCTTACCTCTGTGCAAGGCCGTGCTCATGGCTTTATTGTTATGAGAGTGCCGCTCGAGGCTCATGGTAACATGGGTCCCAGATAAATGATCGCTACCGCAAGGTACAGAATTCGGCTTATGATGCACATATGAAAAAACTCACCCTAAAGGTGAGTTTTTTCTGTTATCCCCATCATTATGAATACTCTAGTAGTTTTGTGGGGTAAAATAGTAGTATGCAACTACTCTTCGCTAGTTTTGCAGGAACTGCTTTTTTGGCTACGATGTTCCTTACATCGTCAGATTTTATTGCTGGTCAGTTTGTGGCTCTTGAAAGGTATATAGACATCGGTAATTCATACGTATCACAAGCCCCAGCAACTGCTGTTGTACTACAGGCAACTCAAGGTTTGGTTACTCCAACGAGTCAACTACAGTCAATTCCTCAACCCACCCCCCAAACCCCAACCCAACCAGCATTCCCACCACAAGTAACAACACTTGAAGGTTCTCGTATCTATGTACCCGAAAC
>CAZGUZ010000001.1:0-137916 GCA_964529025.1 uncultured Candidatus Saccharibacteria bacterium | reverse complement strand
CTTTCATTGCTTAAGCAAAGCTCATGGGTGAACGGAACAAAATATAGTGCGTTATGTTTCTATATACACCAGTGTGATACAACTATGTAATTTTCATGCAACAAAATAGAATCCCGCAAGGGATTTTATTTTTGTTCTCAAGAATTCATTTGAAAATTCGAAAATACTTGTTTTTCTTAAGAATTTCTGCTATATTTTTTCAGTTATTGCATGTATGCGCGTATAGCTCAGTTGGTAGAGCACACCACTGATACTGGTGGGGTCCCAAGTTCGAATCTTGGTACGCGCACAAATTGTTTGTACTATAAAAAGCTCGAATATAAATACATTTGAGTTTAGGAAGCAGTATTCTGGCAAGAATTAACAACCCTTTGATTTTTAGAGGGTTTTCATGTAATATACGGGGACATTATTACAACAACAAAACTTCAATCCCACACCATGAATCTAGAAAAGAAAACAAAGATTGTCTGCACCATTGGTCCAGCAACACAGAGTGAAGAAAAACTTACACAGCTCCTTAAGGCTGGTATGAACGTTATGCGCCTCAACTTCTCACACGGAGATTTTGCTGAGCATCAGGTAAAGGTAGATAACCTTCGAAAGGCTATGAAGAAGACTGGTCTTACAGCAGCAATTATGCAAGACCTTTCAGGTCCAAAATTCCGCATTGGAGATTTTTACCAAGAGCGAGTTCAACTTAAGGCAGGTGAATTTATTACTCTTACAACAGAAAAGATTGTAGGTG
This sequence comes from uncultured Candidatus Saccharibacteria bacterium, assembly GCA_964529025.1. Taxonomy (GTDB): domain Bacteria; phylum Patescibacteriota; class Minisyncoccia; order Phycocordibacterales; family PALSA-1337; genus CAZGUZ01. The sequence goes on along the minus strand of CAZGUZ010000001.1, from coordinate 137,168 downwards.
ATGAAAAGCGAGTTTCAGTAAACTACCCAACACTTCACGAAGAAATTGAGGTAGGAAATATCATCATGGTAGATGATGGTAAAAAGAAGTTTGAAGTTGTAGAAATTAAGGGTACAGAAATTAAGTGTAAGATTATTATCGGTGGTGATACAAAGGGTCGCCGAGGTCTTAATCTTCCTGGGGCAAAGCTCAAGATTTCTGCTCTTACTGATAAAGATAAAAAGGATATTGCTTTTGGCCTTAAGAATAAGGTTGACATGGTTGCATTCTCTTTCGTTCGAAAGCCTTCAGACGTAATTGAACTCCGAGAAATTCTTGATAAAGCAAAGTCAAAAGCTAAGATTATGGCAAAGATCGAAACTCCTGAAGCTGTGGAAGATTTTGATGCTATCCTCGATCTCGTTGATATGGTGATGGTTGCTCGAGGAGACTTGGGTGTAGAGCTCGGACATGAAAAGGTTACACCAGCTCAGCGAATGATTATTGAAAAATCAAACCTTGCAGGCAAGCCAGTTATCACAGCAACACAAATGCTTGAGTCAATGATTAAGTCTCCATTCCCAACTCGAGCCGAAGTATCAGACGTTTCTCATGCTATTTATGATGGTACAGATGCAGTTATGCTTTCAGAAGAATCATCACTCGGTGAATATCCAGTTGAAGCTGTTTCTATGATGGCTGCTATTGCTCGAGAAGTTGAATCTGATGAAGGGTTCCTTGAATCACGCAATGCTATGGTTTTGACAGGCGAGACTGAAATCGACGTTCTTGCTGAATCAGCTGTAGAAGTTGCTGAAGGAATTGAAGCAAAGCTCATTGTTGCACTTACTGACACAGGTACAGCAGCACGAGCAGTAGCTTCACTTAAGCCTGAAATGTACACAATCTGCGCTTCTGCAAACGACCTTACACTTGCTCAGTCTGCATTGAGTTTCGGTGTTTATCCATTTAAAGCAAGTTCACTTAAGGATTCAGCCGTTGCTCTTAAAGAAATTAAGGCTGGCCTTACAAAGGATAAGACAATTGCTAAAGGAGATAAGATTGTGGTTGTTGATGAAAAGGCTTTGTCGCTTTCTATCGTAACTGCATAAAAAGTTTTCCACGGACTTCTCAAAAAGTTCTCAAAAAAATGAGTAAAACGAGGCGACAACCTCGTTTTATTTATTTATAATGTATGCATGACTCCATACATTATTACTGACAACGATCTCATTCTCGATGTTAATACCAATGTCGAAACCGAGATTAAAGAATACGTGCTCAAGGTTCGCGATTTACCCGAGGACCATAAGCCACGTGAAAAATTAATAAAGTTCGGCCCCGAAGTTTTATCATTGCAAGAAATCCTTGCAGTAATCCTTAATACAGGAACAAAGAAAGAAGATGTTCTCGAAATGGCAAATCGTATTATGCGCGAGTATGGCGAACGTAGTATTGTTGCTGAACATAATCCTCAAAAATTAGCAGATAGTCTAGGTATACCTCTGGGTAAAGCTTGTCAGATTGTTGCTTGTGGCGAAATGGGTCGCCGTTTGTATCAAAAAAACGCTTCTGGCTTTGTAACAATACGTAGCGCAAAAGACGTATACGAATATTTGTCAGATATGCGAAACCTACCCAAAGAGCATTTGCGTGGCATATACCTTAATAGTCACAGTAGGGTAATTCATGATGAGGTTATTTCGATCGGAACAATAAACTCAAATGTAGTACATCCTCGCGAGGTCTTTAGGCCAGCTATTGAATACAGTGCTGCGGCAGTTGTATTGGCGCATAATCATCCATCAGGAATTGTTACACCAAGTCAGGCAGATATAGAAATTACTCGCCAGCTTATTGCGGCAGGAAAACTCATGGGTATCCATGTTCTTGATCATGTAATTATTACTAAGGATACGTTTATAAGTATCGAGGCTCACTATGCGTAAAAATACCAACTATAAAACATATCACATAGAAGAGTCAGAAGAGCGCTACTTTGGTTTGTCTGGTAGGCATGCAAGTGCTATTGCTGCTTTTCCTAATCTTTTGCGCGATCAAGAGGTGCCACAAGAAGTAAGTATACTCGAACGATACTTTCACGACGTCTATAATTTGCTTTTACGATCACTTTCCTCGTATGTTATGGGCGATACAACTATCGAAGCATCTCGCCTCAAAGCTTTACTCGATGAAGTAATTAAGGTACGAAACTTACTGTCAGACGACACTCACGGTTCTGAAAAGTAAATAGAAAGATATAGACGAAGGGTATACATGTGCGTATACTAGGGTTGTGAATTATAAAGACTATTTTAAGGGTAAAAAAATTCTTGTTATTGGTCTTGGCGATGAGCTTGAAATGCTCTCCGAGATTCGTTTTTTACTCAAACACAAAGCACAAGTTTTGGTTTTTGATCATAGATCAGAACAGAGAATTTCTCGTGCTCTAATACCCCTTAAAGCCCTCGGAGTAGAGGAAATCGTTTGCGGAATTCCTTTGCCTCAAAACATTCCCCAAGTAGATATGGTTCTGGTATCACATAGTGTGCCGTATGAATCAAAGATACTCGACAGGGTTCGCGCAGCAGGGATACCAATTGAATACCCCGAAACTTTAGTACTTAAGCTCATACCTTCAGTTACATTAATTGGGGTTGTGGGCTATGCAGGTACATCTACCGTAACCTATTTAGTTTCAAAGATTCTAGATACCGTTTTTCAATCACGTGACGCCGAAAGTGTACATACAATTAATCCAGAGTCACAAGCAAGTACCCTTGCTTTGCTTAAGGGAATTAATAAGGGTGATGCTATTGTTGTAAGAATCCCTGAGTCACAATTGCGTATGTATGTTGAGTCGCGTATTTGCCCGCATGTACTTGTAATTACATCGCTCCAAAGAACAGTTGGTACGCATCGAGGCAGTAACCAAACTCAATTCAGCCTTAAAGAATTGTGCGGTGAAATGCTCGCTATGCAAACATACAATAGTTTTCTTGTTGCAACAGACGAGGTAATCGACGGTCTTAAAATGCATGTTGAAGGGCAACGTTCAAAGATATTGCGTACGGGCACGGTGGTAATTCCGCAAGATTGGCTTTTAAGCGCAGATGGCCTGCATATGCGTGAAAACATCGCTCTGGCGGTCCGAGTTGCTGAACTGTTCAAGATACCGCTCGATACAAGTCGAGAGGTTATAGAGCCTTTTACGGGCCTTAAAGGGCGTTTAGAGCCGGTTAAGAAGCCAGGTGGGGGTATAATGGCGTACAACGATAGTTATTCTACGTGTATGGTCTCGGTTATGGCTGCTGCTGTTACCTGTGCTACAGATTCGCCGGTGATTTTGGTCACAGGGGGAAAGGGGTCAGATATTACTACCCAAGCTCTCAGTTTTTTGCAAAGCTATGTTTCAAAGGTAATCTTTCTTCCGGGGAGTTCAAATATACGTCTTCATAAGCACTATGCGAATTCCGACTCGCAGTATGAGTTTGCTGACTCTCTTGATGATGCAATTCGTCTGGCATATGCTTGCCGTAATAAAGATCAAAAGATCGTGGTAAGCCCAGGGACTGAACACTATGGCCAAGCCGATTCACGCCGGGATCGCTATGAAATTGTGCAATTACTTCTTAAAAAGCATGGTCAAACATACCAAGCATAATTGGTTCTATGATTGTAGAATTTTTAGGCTATAGACCGCACACAAGACACACTACAGCCCCGCGAGGGTTAAAATCTGTATAGGTTGCTTCCATGAGTCCGGCAACACCGAGTGCTCCATTGGGCGATACTTCAATATTTGCATATTTACGCATGAGTTCTTGAGCTCCAGAAATTTTTTCATTGTTAACGATAATCCCTGTGCCGCCATTTTTGGTGAGGGTATTAAGAATTTTTTCTTTGCGATACGCTGTTTTGTCGACAATTGCATCGGCTATTGATACTTCATCGGTCTGAGGATATTCAAAGAAGTGCTGAGCAATAGGGTGGCATGATGATGTTTGCACAATGTGTATTGTTACATCCTTTGAGCTAAAAAATTCTGCAAGAGCTTGGGCTGCTGTACCCGATGATGTTGGTACAAAAATGTGTGCAAGATTGTTAATTTTATCGAGCTCTTCACAGAGGCTTTGGTATCCAATAAGGGCAGTGTCATCGGTAGATTGTCGAAGGCTATGAATGTGCGGAGCGTTTTCTGTTCTCTGAAACATTGCCTGGAGAGGTCGTTCGGTATGGGTAATGGTAATGAGTTCAGGGTGTCTTTCTTTGACTGCATTAATACGAGAGAGCTTTTCTTGGGGAATCTTTAAGCCAACAAAAACCTCGAGGTGCAAAGAATCATGTAATCCTTCAAGAGATATTTTTTCAAGATGGAGGGCAGCTGCAAGTGCTGCGTTTCCTGAAGATGATATAGCAAATTCTGTTGAGCCGGATTTAATGGCCGTATCTATCATATGTGGCACAGAGCGACCCTTATGTGATTTATAGGGGTGTAAGTCTTCGCGCTTAAGCCAAAGGTTAGAAATACCGATTTGTTGGCCGAGTTCTGGGTATTGTGTCTGTGGGGTAATCATATTGCTATACTACTCTATTTTGAGTAGTATATAAAGGTTAATGTAATTAAACTATATGAAACTTATTTGCCCTGAATGTAAAAATCCTGTTGACCTTGCTCGATATCCAGACCTTGCTGTAGGCCATGTTATTGAATGTAATATGTGCGGTATTACACTTGGAGTTAATGAAATTACACCAACAAGTGTTGATGCCTCTATTGTTGATGAAGGAAAGTAGTAACAGTTGCTTCTATCATCTTTCTAAAGCCGTGTGAGCCAAGAAAAGCAATGACATCCCCTGTGTGGGCTGTTTTTGTTAATTCTTGTACCAAAAGATCGTCATCAGAAATATAGTCTGTGTCTGGTTGTGTTTGTTTAATCGTCTCGGCAAGTACTGTGCCATCAACCGGCACAATTGCATTAGGGTCTTCTGAAGTTTTAAGTTTGGTGAGGCGGGGAACAATTACACGATCAGCTTCAGAAAAAGCATGAGCATATGTTGGTAGTGCATCTGGAATGCGACCGCCAATATTTGGTTCAAAAACTACAGTTACTTTTCCATTAAAGATTCTTTTAAGTACAGCAATAGTTGTTCGGGCTTTGTCTGGAGAGTGTGCAATGTCATCAATAACAGTAACTCCATGCGGTGATTCATGGGCTAGTAGGCGCTGCTCAAGTCTTCGCTTAAGGCCCTTAAAGCTTGCAATTGCTTTGATGATTGTTTGAGCACTTACACCAAGGTGGTGTGCCATTGCAAAACAAGCGGTAATATTTTCCACTTGGTATGAACCAAGGATCGGTGAGGTTATCGAATAGTCTTCATCACCATGAGAAATGATGCAAGATATACCATTAACGCTTTCTTTGACTTCGGAATAACTATAGTCTGGCTCGAATGAGGTATTGGCTTTGCCATAGGTAATGTGGCGAACCTCGGGAGTCTCGGCAATTATTTCGCGAACACCTTCATTGTCGACGCATGCTACAAGAGCCCCATGACGAGGTATACCATGAGCAAGTTTAAGAAACACTTTTTTAAAATCTGCTGGTGTAGGATAGAGATCTGCATGGTCCCAGTTTACGGCAGTAAGCAATACATGCGTTGCTTTATAATAGGCAAATTTAGGTGTCGTGTCGGTCGGTGAACTTTTGTATTCATCGCCTTCAAAAACGCTCCATTTGCTTTCTCCTAAATATGCTGACTGATTGTGAGACAAAGAAATTCCCCCAAACATATATGTTGGGTCAAAATCGGCTTGGGTAAGAATATGTGATAGTAGGGTAGAGTTAGATGTTTTACCCCAGGTTCCTGCGCAGACAATTGAATTTTCTTTTGCAAAAAATTCACCAATAGCCTCGGCAAAAGAATAAATAGGAAGACCAAGTTTTTTTGCTAATTCTGTTTCGGGGTTTTGTGTGCCAGAAGCTGTGCCAGCAATAATAACATCGGGGTATTTTATGCTTCCATCTGGTAGGGTGCGAGACATTTTTTCGGGATGCCAGCCAGCATAAAAATTGATTCCGTGTTTTTCGAGTTCGGTTGAAACCGGTGGCCAAAATCCTTTATCGCTACCAGTTACAATGTACCCCCGTGTATGAAAAGCGACTGCCAAAGCACCTGTTGCTACGCCACAGATACCAATAACATGGATATGAATATCATTCGGATTTTTTCCGTGAAAAGAGAAAGTAGACATATAAATTTATGCTTGCAGTATATCAGAATTAAGATGGGTTTTTGCCGCAATAAGATTAGAACTCCACGACTGAGTGTGTTCGTCAAACCATTCTATTCCTTCAAACTGAAGCTTGTATGTATCTGTTGGACGCTGAAGCGAACCAAGGTATACGTATGAAAGACCTTTCTCTTGAGCGAATGCAATTGCTTTTGTCATCATTCCAATGCCAATATTTGCTTCTGCTCGGTTAAGCTCGTAAAAGGGGTATGAATAATGCAAGATGTTCTTTGTCATATAGCAGATTGCATATCCCAAAGGCTTTTCATTTTCTGAATATACAAAAAGAGTATTAAAATTATGAGGCTCAGTGCACAACTTTTTTATAGCATTTGCTGAGAAAATATCTTTTCCAAATTTTGTATCGTAAAAGTCTTTTGCAAGCTTTCCGATTTCCCATGTATACGAGCTTGAAGGCAGTACTGTTGTACTTAAAGATATGTTTTCATTCTTGCGTAGGATACGACGATTTTCACTCGATAAAGAAAACTTTTTGAGGTTAACTCGTACACTACGAGTTAAGGTCATCTTTTGAGGCTCTACTCGAGTAAAAAGAGCACCTTTATTGTAGGCTTCTTCGGCTGCGGCAGTATTAAGTGGGTCTACTATAGTTTCACCCCAAGAAAGATATTTTTGAGTCATACAATGTGTGCTGTTACAGAATGAAATTATTGAATTGAAATCCAAATACCGACGAGAACCATGAGAGCGTGAACGATCCAGAATCGCATAATGGTTTTTTCTTCGCTCCAACCTATGAGTTCGAAGTGGTGATGAAGTGGTGCCATGCGGAATATTCTGCGCTTAAGCAAGATTCTTCCGAGTACTTGAATGATCACTGTTGTAGCTTCTACATAAAATACAAAAGCCAAAAATAGTAGACTTACGTTTTCGCCAATTGCTAAAGCGTTAATTGCAAGAAGTGCACCTAAGCCTAAAGAGCCCACATCGCCCATCATAAAGCGCGCAGGTTTAATATTAAAATAAGTGTAGGTAACAAGGGCGCCAACTACGGTAGCATTAAGAACCGTAAGTTCAGTAAAACCACTTGTCCAACTCAAAAGGGCAAGTGCTCCATAGGTTGGAATAAGCATGCCGCCAGCTAGGCCATCCATACCATCCGCAATGTTTACTGCATTTGCGGTAAACATAATCATAAAAATAATGATAGGAATAATGAGCCAGCCAACATGGTACTGCCCAACAAAAGGAATATTCAAAAAGTGCCAAGCGGGACCAAGCTTGAAATAAATCCACCATGCTGCTATTCCACCAGCAAGAAATTGAAAGAGGAGTTTTTCATGCACGTAAACACCCTTACCTGGGTGTGAACCAAAAACAAGAGAGATTCTTTTAATAATTGTCCAAGGCAGAGTAATGAGGAGCCATAAACGTACAAAATAATTTTGATGCACTCGTATAAGGGTAAGGACTTGGGCTACGCTACGATTTCTTCGGCGTGTTCCGTAAATGTTGAGGAGGTCATCAATAGCTCCAAGACCAGCGGCAAGCAACATGACGCCAATAGGTACCCAGGTAAAGCTGCGCTCCCAGTTAAATGCATACGTAATGATGGCAACGGTGAGTATAACAAGGATGCCACCCATGATTGGGGTCTTTGCTTTGACTGTGTCTGTGTGGGTGTGTGTAAGTTCTACCTTAGGGCTTTTAATTACTTTGTACTTGTAGAGGAGGTGGCTCAAAAGTGGAGACCAAGCAAAAGCAAAAAGAGAGGAGCCAATGAGGAAAGACAATATAACAATAAGTTCTTGCACTGCATTTGATTCAGCCATAGATAGAGCAAGAATAGCAAAAAAAACGAGTTAAAACCAGTTAAGTCGGCGTAGGGTTGTTACACCCTGATTTGCTCGCTCATGGGTATAGTTTTTTTCTGGAGTACCTGTTTGGCTATTTTCTGAATGAGTTTCGAGCCACTGTTGTTCGGTAATGGGGCGGGCAATGTCAGTTATGATGATTTTTCCATGGCGAATTCCGTGGTTATGAGTTCCATCACTTGGCCAAGCAATTGAATGTGTGTAGTAAATTGCTGTAGGTACAAAGTTTTGATAATCAACATTAGTAACAATAAGAATGTGATTACGCTCGCTCTGCGCTGTATTGAGTATCGTAATGATGTCGCCAGGCATAGCATCATTGAGTTTAATTTCGGCACTATTTTTTATATGTGCAAATGTTGCAACATTAGTATTTGTTGCTGGGTGAATGTGCGCAAGTATCCGCATAAAAATATTGCCCGCAAGAGGAAAAGAAAGATGTCGATCAATGCCACCTTTGCCCCTTGATCGAGATTCAGCATCGAGAACATAGAGTGCATAGCCTGAGCAGTCAATGCCAATCGATTCAGAAACCATAATATCGGTAAGGTTCTGTGGGTTAAGGTTACCCACATTTTCGCGAGTCTTTTTGAGTGTCAGAAGAATTTCATCCTCAATTTCTTTTGGATTACCTTTGCCGATTTGGCTCGGTAGTGCTCGGCGTGAACCTGCTTTTTTATTATTAAAATAGGGTACACGAACGCAAGTGCCGCCAAGACAAAATTGCTCGTAGGCTTGAATAACTTTCTGTGCTTCTGTGCTCAGGGTTCGCGTGTTCATATACTGATATTACTATAAGAGTGCTGCGAGTACTACAGTTTTTCTGAATTAATGTGTTTATTAAGGAGTGCTTTGAGGGCAAGACCTTCGGGTGAGAGCTTATTATGCTCGGTCATAAAGTTTCCGTATGTTTGAACTCTGAGCATGTCTTCGAGGTGCTCTTTATTATCATATGAAATTATTTTCCATGTATACATATGATCGGTGAGGTGTGGAATGTGCGGAGCAAGAGCACGGTCGCGTGTAATTCTTTGTACGAGCTGAGCACCATTTTTAATGTAGGGCATAAACTCAAGCGTGTGTGGCTTATGGCTATTGCGCGGCTCGGTAGATCGCAATGCTTCGATATGAAGATCAAAGAGTGTTGGTTGTTCGATATCACGAAGATGATTTCGGGCGAGCTCCGACTCGAAGGTGACCGATGCTGCCTGGCGAGCATTAATTTCGATGAGCTTAAAACGCTGCTCTGGAGGAGCTTCGGTATCAATTACGATGTCGAGTCCGTAGAGCCCGTGCCAACCTGAGTCTGACATTCGCTCAGCAATTCTTTTAACGAGTCTTCGGAAAGGTAGTTCTCCATAAAGATGAACAAGGTGAGCGCCGAGTGCCCAGTCATTACCAACAGTACTCCAATCAGTATCGGTCCATGGTCGAAGTCCTGTAATCTGATAGCTCGGTGAACCACAATGAGTAATTCTATTGTCGGTAACAAGATTTACCGTAATCGTTGGACCATGAATGATTTGTGTTATGCGCGCCTCTCGCTCAGGAAATTTTTGTACATAGGCATTAAAAGTCGAACTGTCTGAAATTGTTTCGGTATTGTTTCCGGTATGACCAAGACCCCACTGCAAAATAAAGGGGTATTTGAAAGGCTGGAGTGCTGAAAGTTTTCCTACTCGATGTTCTGGTAAAAGATCAACATCTTTACCAAGCCATTCTACTAATCTAATTTTGTGCTCAATCTTCTCACTCTGTGAAGGTGAAGGATTGGCAATTTTAAGTCCACAAGATTCTGCATATGCACGAATTCTTTCTGTATTAAGAAAAACAATAACATCGGGTTGTGTGCCGTGTTTTTTTTGAATTTCTTTAATCGCATCGTGCGTGTCTTGGTGCTGGAGTAGGGTATAGGTATTTAATACTTGCGATGTTGGGCGAACAATAAAAATCTTTTCTGGATAAGTAGATTTATACATCTGTGCCAAAGGAGAATTTGTTGTCACGATATAGTAATTAAAAGGAAAAGATCCCACTGCTCGCTCAATATCTTTAACAACATACACTAAAGGCAAAGGCGCTACTGTATGAGTGCGTTTGTGGCGGGGGTTATAACCACGCTTTTTCCCGAGGAGGAAAGAAAGAAAGTTCATACTACGATACTAGCATTTTCTAGCGAGTGAGGGAATGAGTGGGTGATGTACAAACAGATTTAATGTGTCGACCATAGGAGACCGTCAAATGCGAATACACATTACCAAATTACTTGATTTTGTTGTATAAGTGTAGTATAATATTTATATGGTACGAGTCTCAATTGTTGCAACTCCTATAGGTAATATGAATGATATTACTCTCCGCGCTCTCGAAACTCTTCGTAATGCGGATGTTATTTTATGTGAAGATACTCGCGAAACAAGAAAAATTTTATCGCTCCACAATATTGGCACACAAACATTGAGCTATCACGCACATAGTGATTCTACAAAAGTAGGTCATATAATTAATCTTCTTGAAGAAGGCAAAAATTTGGCCGTTGTCTCTGATGCTGGAACTCCTGGTATTTCGGATCCTGGTGCAGAGCTCGTGGCGCGAATTCGTTCTTATTCGCTTGAGCGGGTGGGGCGTGGCTTAGAACCTGTTCATATTGAAGCTATTCCTGGAGCTTCGGCTTTAACTGCCGCTCTATCTATTGCCGGCGTTCCTACTGCTCCAAGTGTATTTTTTGGTTTTGCTCCGCATAAGAAGGGAAGGGAAACTCTTTGGAAAACAATATTGAGTGAGGTGGTTGAAAAAGAGCGCACATGTATTTTTTATGAATCAACTCATCGCATTGAAAAAGCGCTCGCTTCGCTCGCGCTCACCTTCGGTGAGACTCCAGTGACCATAACTCTTGTTAAAGAAATCACAAAGGTGTTTGAAAACGTTATCCAAGGCACTCCGCATGACGTTGCTCAAGCCTTAACTCATAACCCCGACCTTACTCGTGGCGAATTTGTCGTTATTGTGTCTCCAGCTCAAAAATCGTAGAATTATATAAATGAACATTGCATCTACGGCAGTTCGCCGTCATCTGGGTGCAATACGAGAGTTTGCACAACAGGTGGCCGAATGTGGTCGAGGCGAAAGAGTGTCGCTGTTTGTAATTCAGCAAAACTTTTTTGCCTATATAGCAAGGATTCCTCTTGCCTCTGACTGCCACTCTGTTGTTGTGGCGGCATACGGGAAGCACCCTGAACTCTTTTCGAATCCAACTCTGTGCAGCAATGCACTACCACCAACAATTCAGTTTTTGATGGGACAGAGAAGGTTTGACGAAGCGGGGCAATTAATACTTTGCCTTAACGACAATACCCAAGAAATTTTTATTGGAGCAATCATGGGTATGTTTGATAGGTTATGGCAACCACATGAGCAGGTTGCGGCATAAGGCGTTGTCCACAAAACAGCGCCTTTTTTCTACATTAAAATCCAAAACCGGTGGTAATATAAGGTATATTTCACTTTCAGATTTTATTGTATGAAAAATATTTCCACATCATCCCGACCACAGTCTTTCTTTTATTTTCTTGCAGCAGGAATTCTTATTATGCATATACCAGGGTTTCCTTCATTACTCCGAACCTCGGTAACGGTACTTCTTGCTCTAGTAATTATTTTTTTGACGTATCAAGTTTTCTCAAATAAAAAAGTGGAAATACCAGCCGAGAAAAAAGCCGAAGCAATAGATGAACCAGTAGTCAAAGTGGCAGCTGAAACAGAAACTGAAACAGAAGCTGAGACCGAAGTATCAGCTGCAGTATCAACCGAGGAGCAAGGTGAGTCAAAAAGTGAACAACAAAACGTATGATACCGATCCGCATATCGATAGCAATTATTGCCCTCGTCGTTATAATTGGTGTCTTTCATGCGGTTTCATATTTCTTTCCTTTGCGTGTCGTTCCTGATTCATCGGGCATTGTGAGCGCAGTTCAGTCTGCAATACATTCGGAACCAATAAAGCCAGTTCGCCCAGAGCGAGTAAAAACACCAGAATCTGTAAAAGCAATTTATATGACGAGCTGGGTGGCGGGGAATCCAGAGCTACGCAATAAATTAATTAAACTCATTGATGAAACCGAAATCAATGCTGTTGTTATTGATGTTAAAGACTATACAGGAAAAATTAGTTTCGAGCCCCGCAATGAAAAACTTAAAGAGTTTAAGTCGTGGGAAAATCGTATAACCGATATCGACGCACTCATTGATGAGCTTCATTCTAAGAATATTTATATAATTGGACGCATCTCTATTTTCCAAGATTCATACATGGTAACGCATCACCCTGAGTGGGCCGTTCGACGCAAGAGTGATAATCAAATTTGGAAAGATTTTAAGGGTGTAAGTTGGATTGATGCAGCAGCTGAACCATATTGGCACTATATTTCTATGATTGCTCGCGAATCATATGATAGAGGCTTTGGCGAAATTAATTTTGACTATATACGTTTTCCTTCGGATGGCGATATGGCAAATATTGTATATCCTTATGCGGGCAAGAGAGTACGCTCAGAAGTTCTTACTTCGTACTTTAAATTTGTACGCGACGACCTCGGTGATCTTGGTGTGCCCCTTTCTGCTGATCTTTTTGGTATGACTACTTCGAATACTGATGACTTAGGTATTGGTCAACTCCTTGAACCAGCTTTAACCTATTTTGATTATGTGTATCCAATGGTGTACCCATCACACTACCCACCAAATTTTAATGGATATAAAAAGCCAGCAGAGAAGCCGTATGAAATTATTCAGTATGCAATGTCAAAAGCGGTTGAGAGAGCAGTTGCAGCAAGCACCTCGCCACAAAAATTACGACCATGGATACAAGATTTTAGTATTGGTGGCACGACATATACTCCCGAAATGATTCGAGCCCAGATTCAAGCAACATACGATGTTGGTTTGAATGGCTGGCTTGTGTGGAATGCTTCGAATCGTTATACAGCAGGAGCGTATCTACCGGAATAAAAAATTATTGTAAGGTGGCACTCGGCCGTCGTTCGTTGTGGAAAATACAGTTATAAACACTTTACAAGTTATAGTGGCGGGTGTAGTGTGTTTGTAGCAATGAAACCTTCAGAACCTGTAAGAGGTGGCGCTGTAAAAGTAGCCACTATCGGTCAGACTCCCGGAGAGGGAGTTGTCCCTACAAACATCCCCGCCGCAACGATCATTAGGAGTGTTCTTGGTCGTGAACCTAGACAGCTCTCACGTCCGAGCGGAGCCTTTACTCACTCGGGTGAGATCAGGCAAAGTTGTGGGTTGAAGTGATCTCACGTACTTCGACCCGACACCCCACACGCGCAATGCGTGTGGGGTTGTTTATTTGTCACATTTCAATATAAAAAGCGTGGTATACTATACAGGTATTAATTTCTTTCTATATGGACGAAAATCGTGTTACATATTTCGCGTACACAGATTCTCGCAATAAGCGAACGCCTTTTGGTATCAAAGCCAAAGACCGTACTCGACATGTGTACGTAATTGGAAAAACAGGTATGGGTAAGTCGACCTTACTTGAAAACATGGCTGTTCAAGATATTAAGAATGGCGAAGGTTTTGCTTTCATCGACCCTCACGGCAAAACGGCAGAACTTCTTCTTGAATATATTCCAGAGTCACGAGCAAAAGATGTTGTGTACTTTGCTCCATTCGATATGGAGTATCCTATTTCATTCAATGTGCTCGAACAGGTAGACCAGGACAAACGACATCTTGTAGTGGCTGGTCTTATGAGTACATTCAAAAAGATTTGGCAAGATGCTTGGTCTGCTCGAATGGAATACATTCTTACGAATACTCTCCTTGCTTTACTCGAGTTCCCCGGAGCAACACTCCTTGGTGTAAACCGTATGTTGTCTGACAAGGCGTATCGTGATCAAGTTTTGACGCATGTAAAAGACCCGTCGGTGCGATCATTCTGGCTTGATGAATTTGCAAACTATACCGAGCGTATGGCTGCCGAAGCTGTTCCTGCAATTCAAAATAAAATCGGACAGTTTACTGCAAACGCTCTTATTCGAAACATGATAGGGCAAGAGCGTTCGTCATTTGATATACGCGCTCTTATGGATAATCGTAAGATTATTATCATTAACCTTTCTAAGGGTCGCATTGGCGAATCAAATGCCAATTTGCTTGGTGGAATGCTCATTACTAAAATCTACCTTGCTGCAATGTCTCGAGCCGATGTGGGCGACAGAGTTCTTAAGACTTTGCCAAACTTCTATCTTTTTGTGGACGAATTCCAGAACTTTGCCAATGAATCATTTGCAGACATTTTGTCAGAAGCCCGAAAGTATAAACTCAACCTTACCGTTGCCCACCAATACATAGAACAAATGGAAGAAGAGGTTCGAGCAGCTGTCTTTGGTAACGTTGGTACCATGGTTGCTTTTCGTGTCGGCGCTTTCGATGCCGAAGTTCTTGAAAAAGAATTTGCTCCACAGTTTACTGCAGAAGATATGGTGAACCTTGGTTTTGCACAGATTTATTTAAAGCTCATGATCGATGGAATTAGTTCGCAGCCATTTTCGGCTGTGACGATGGAGCCAATTAAATTGCCGCAAGATTCTGCTATCGACAAGGTTATTGCTGCTTCTCGAGCGCAATTTGCTCGATCACGCGCCTCTGTAGAGCAGCTCATTGAAGAATGGCATAAGCCACTCCCAGGTTCTGAAGATAAAAAGCCAAAGAATAAAGGTATAAAGCCTACAGAAAAAGCTGTACGACCACCTATGGCGCAACCACAGTCTCAGCCACGACCTCAGGCACAAGCTCAACCTCAAAACCAGTCACCTAAAGTCCAGCCTCAGTCGGTAGTAAGTACTGCGCCAGTGCCGACACAACAAGCGGCTCCAGTTCAGGTGCAACAAAAGCCACAAGTACAACCACGACCTCAAGAGCAACCTCAACACCAGCCTCAGCAACAGCAACAACGACAACAGCAGCAGCCGCAGTCACATCCACAATCGCATTCACAAGAAAAAATTCAACGACCGCCACTTGAATCAAATCCTCAGGATGGTTTTGCTTCGCTTAAAGATATGCTCAGTTCTTTAACTCAAAATAAAGAGCCAATTTCACAGAAGGCTGTGAATCATAATTTGCAGGCTCATCATCATGAGGCAAAAATTTCTCAGCATACTCAAAATTCAAAACATGATCCAATGGCCGATCGAGCTGCATCTCCAAAGCCTAAAATAGTATTGAAACCAAAAGAAGGTTTTAGACCACCAGAAAATGCGCCTGTTCATAAGAACGAGCCAGAAAAGCAAGCTCCTAAAAAAGAGGTTCCCCATGAGGTACTGGCGTCTGTGCTCAAGGTAGAGTAGTATGCTTCCATGGCCCGAAAAGTACTGATTTTTTCTCTTGCATACTATCCTCGTTATATTGGCGGGGCAGAAGTTGCTGTTCGTGAAATTACTCAAAGAATTCCTGAAGAGGAATATTCTTTTGACATGATAACTCTTCGTGGGGCAGGTGATCCTGCTTATGAAAAGATCGGTGCAGTTAATGTGTACCGTATTGGTATTCCATGGCTCTACACTAAACTTGAGCCCCTTGAAAATGGTTCAACCCTTTCTTTGGTAAGTAAAATCTTGTACGTACCACTTGCTTTTATCGAAGCACTTAAGCTCCATAAGAAAAACTCATACGATATCGTGTGGAGCATAATGGCAGCATATGCTGGTTTGGCTTCGGTACTTTTTACGTATATATATCCACTACCTAAGTATGTTGTGACTTTGCAAGAGGGAATTCCAATAGAAGAAATTGTTCGCCAAATGAAACCCGTGTACCCACTCTTTAGAAAGATTTTTGCACGAGCAAGTCGTGTGCATGCCATATCAAATTTTCTTAAGCGTTTTGCTGGTACTATGGGCGCTCTGTGTCCGGTTGAAGTGGTTCCTAATGGTGTTGATGTCTCGGTTATTTCCGCTCCGGTTTCTGCTTCAAATATTGCTCGAGCAGCAGAGGCGATGAATAAAAAGCCAACAAGTGTATGTGTTATTACTACATCACGACTTACACATAAGAATGGCATTGATACGCTTATTGATTCGCTCGTGTATTTGCCAGAGCATGTACACCTTGCAATTCTTGGTTCAGGTGAACTCGAAACCGAGCTTAAACAAAGAGCGGCTCTTAAAAAAGTTCAGCATAGAGTAAAATTCTTGGGTCAAATTCCTCACGAAGAAATGGCTGCATATTTGCAAGCTGCAGATATTTTTGCGCGACCATCAAGATCAGAAGGGCTTGGCAATTCTTTCTTAGAAGCAATGGCTGCAGGTTTGCCTGTTATTGCAACAAATATTGGCGGTATCCCTGATTTTCTTACCGATGGAGTAACTGGCATCTTTGCTGAAATTGATTCGCCCGAGAGTGTTGCTGAATGTATCGAGCTTTATATTCACGACCAGAAGCTCCGCCGCAAGGTTGTTGTTTCAGGATATGAAATGGTGCATAAGCAGTATAATTGGTCTACAGTTGCTCAATCATTTAAGACGAAAGTTTTGGATGCGGTAATGATTCAGCCTGAACCAAAATTACGAAACAATGAACAACGAGCCTAAATATTCAATTGTTATTGCAACAGGAATATATCCACCTCATACAGGTGGTCCGGCTCTCTATTCTTCAGAAATTGAAAAAGTATATCGTGAACAAGGTCACAATGTGGCAATTGCTACTTTTACCTATGAAAGATCTCTTCCTATTGGAATACGACACCTTGTATATTTTTGGAAAACATTAATGCTCCTTCGAGGGGCAGATATCGCTATTGTTGTTGATACGTTTAGCGCCGCTGTTCCTGCTGTCGTAGCGGCTAAAATTCTTGGTGTGCCATCTATCATTCGCACAGGTGGAGATTTTTTATGGGAAGGGTATGTTGAAAGAACTCGCAAAAAGGTATTACTGAGAAACTTTTATGCAACCGAGCTCCCGTACTTAAATATCAAAGAAAAAATAATCTTTGAACTGATAAAGTTTTCATATAGATGTGCCGATGTTGTTGCTTTTAGCACAGAGTGGCAAAAAAATATATTTACGGGCCCTTATGGTTTGGCTCGCCTTAAACATGTAACTGTTATTGATAACGCTTTAGTGCAAGGTGTGAGTGGGGTGGAGCAGATGGTGAGTGATAGAACAACATCTAAAGTTGTATATGCAGTAACGCGTCCTCTTGTTTGGAAGAATAACGATGTTTTACAAAAGGCAGTTAATGCGGTGCGGCAGCAATACCCTGAAATGGATGTTCTGTTCGGTCCGCTTAAAAAAGACGAAGCACATAGAAAAATGCAAACTGCATATGTGGTTGCACAAGTTTCTTTAGGCGATATTAGTCCTAATATGATTCTTGAGGCATTGTCGTATGGCAAACCTTGTATCGTTACCGAAGAGTGCGGAATCCTCGATAAGATTCGACCTTATGTAACAGTTGTGGACCCTATGAATGTTCAGAGTATTGCGAATGCGCTCACGGCTCTTGCTTCTCCGCAAGGCTATGCAGAGGCTTGTGCTCGAGCGGAGCAGTATAAAATAAAAGAAAAGAGGGATTGGAAAAATGTTGCACAAGACATTATTCGTACTGCTGTCGTTCATACTCAGTTTTCTTTGCACCATACTCGGGGTGAGCGATGTCTTATGATTTCGACTGATAGAAATTTACTTGAGGAATCTTCTAAAGTTGCACTTCGTCACATTCAGTATGCAGAGAATATGTCAGACCTTGATATTATTGTCTTTTCACAAGGTAAGCAACGTAAGCCTTTAATTTTAAGCGAGCGCTGTACGGTGTACTCAACACAGTCGAGCTCGAAGTTTTTATACGTTCTTGATGCAATCATTGTTGCTGCTCAAAGGCCTATTCCAACAAAGATAACTTGCCAAGATCCTTTTGAAACAGGAGTGGTAGGTCTCATTGTATACGTAATTATGAGCATGCGGAATCTTATTTTTGGCAATCAGTCACAACTTGTTTTTGAAGTGCAATTACATACTGACTTATCGAGTGTGCATTTTAGGGAACACTCTCAACTCAATTGGTTGCGTTATGTATGTTCACAAATCATAATTCGTTGCGCTACTCATATTAGAGTTGTTTCGCATACACTTAAAAGATTCTTAATTAAGAATATGGGTGTTTCGGCAGATCGAATAGTGGTACGTCCTATAGAAGTAGATGTCGTTGCTCTTGATGCAGTACGACACGAAAGAGAGATTTGGCTTGAACAACAAAAAGAGCTCAGAAAAAAACAAGACGAGCCACTACAACTTTTAGTAATTGCACGCTTAGAGTCAGAAAAAAGAGTACACATGGCATTAGCTATTGCGCATGAGCTCATACAAAATGGAGTCAAAAATAAACTCACTATTGTTGGTTCAGGTTCTTTAGAACAGAGTCTTAAACAAAAAGCACAAGAATTAGGTATTCAAAATGATGTTGCTTTTGTTGGCTTTACTGCATACGTATTTGATTACTACAAGAAAGCTGATTACGTAATCAGTACCTCTTTGTACGAAGGATATGGCTTGGTACTTGCCGAAGCTGCCTATATAGGTATTCCGCTCATAACTACCAAGGTTGGCATTGCCGAAGAACTTGCCCTTGAAAAGCCCGATAAGGTTTTTGTTTTTGATGAAGAAAATGAACAGGATATTGTGAAAAAGATGGCGAATAGTATACTTAATCTGTCGAAGAATAAAACTAATTAAATGGATACTCAGAATACGGTCTCGTTGAAAGTTAAAATGCGTTCAGCTTGTGCCACTCTCTATAAAGCCCGAGTGATGATATTCAAGTATGTTGTATCCGGAGGAACAGCAGCTGTTGTTAATTTGGGCCTCGTGCATATTCTTGATTCATATACAAAGCTTTTCTATGTAGTGAGCGTTAACATTGCTTTTTTAACCGCTTTTGGCGTTAGCTATTCACTCCAAAAGTATTGGACATTCCAGGATCGTACTCAAGGTACAGAAGCTCATAAACAAGTGGCAAAGTATTTTATTGTTTCGGTAATGAATCTTTTGCTTAATACTGCTATCGTGATAGCTCTCATGGAGCTGGGTGTTTCGGGTAAGTCATTCGCTGAGTGGTTTGCTCAAGGGGGAGATATTCTTACGTTTGCAGTACTTAATATTCGGCCAGTGGTTGCTGCTCAGTTTATGGCTGCATTTACTGTGGCTTTCGTTTCTTTCTTTGTTTATAAGTTTTTAATCTTTACAAATACTCAGCATGAAGTTACTCATCCTGACACAGAAAGTCGATAAGAATGATAGTTACTTTGCCTTTTTTCACGATTGGCTAATTCGGTTTTCTCGTGAGTGCGAACAAGTAATTGTCATTTCACTCGAAGTCGGAGCCTACGACCTTCCTCATAATGTTAAGGTTGTAAGTCTTGGAAAAGAAAAGGGTAAGAGTCGCTTTAAGTATATGGCTCGTTTGGTGTATTTCTTATCAAAATACCGAACCGAGTACGATGCTATTTTCGCACACATGAGTCCTTGGTATGCAGTCTTTAGTTTTCCTTGGGCAAAGATTTTTAATAAAAAGTTGGCCTTGTGGTATGTGCACCGTTCAGTTGATTTTAAATTGCGACTTGCACACATGCTTGTCGATAAGGTTTTTACCGCTACACCAGAAAGTTTTAATCTGCCGTCACATAAGGTTAATTATATGGGGCAGTCTGTGCCACTCGATAAATTCTCTCGGCCTCAACTTAAAGTTGTTTCGCAACCACAGCTATTTAAAATAATTACCGTCGGAAGAATTACTCCAATTAAAAATATCGATATTCTTATTGAAGCTGCAAGTTTATTACCCGCTCAGATAAATTATGAATTACATATTGTGGGAGCGCCTGTTCTTGAAAGTGATTTTGAATACCTGAACAAATTGAAAGAGCTGATTCTTGCAAAAGGTATTCAAGATCGAGTTAAGTGGAGAGGAGCAATAAAGAATTCTGAGCTCACATCCGAGCTTTATCAGTCGCATGTTTCTGTAAACCTTTGTCCGCCAGGCGGTTTGGATAAAGCTGTGCTTGAAAGTATGGCTGCACGAGTGCCTGTGGTAGTTGCAAATACGGCATTTAAAGAGTACTTTAGTGGTCATACAGAACACATCGTTTCTTTAAGTGATATACAGAAGATTGCACAGGAACTAGTGTGGGTATGGAATGGAGGAGAACCGGTTGAAAAATACACAGACTCTTTATACAATTCAGTCTCAAAGCTATCAAATTTGGATCACATGATACACAAAATAATAGCCCAACTTTCATAAAGCATATGAAAATCTGCCTCATTGGAATATACGATGCTCATTACCCAAGAAATCAATTTGTTATAAAAGGTTTGTCACAGTTGGGTGAGGTAGTTGAATGTTGTGTGGATCCTCGAAAATCTGGTGTATCAAAGTATGTTGAATTAGTTAAAAAAGTTCGTAAACTGCAAGTAGAAAACGCCTTTGATTTTGTATGGGTTGCTTTTCCTGGTCAGACCGTGGTGCCACTTGCTCGACTACTTTTTTCTTGCCCTGTTATTTTTGACGCTTTTACTTCGCTCTACGATTCTAATGTATTTGATAGAAAATTATATTCACGCTGGAGTCTCCGTGCTATAAGGGATTATGTGTACGATTACGTTTCTGTACATTGTGCCCATGCAATTATTACCGATACAGTAGAGCATGCACTGTTTTTTGCGAACACTTTTAGCGTGAGTGTGAATAAAATTGCACCGCTCTATGTTGGAACCGATCTTGAGATTTTTGATTCTAATAAGTACGGCCAAATAGTATCAAATCATAATGATGAGCACGTAATAAGAATTCATTTTCATGGAAGCTATATTCCGTTGCAAGGCATCGATACTATTATTCGAGCATTGGCACTGCTTAAGGATATAAAAATCGTATGCACAATTATTGGAAGGGGCAATACTAAGAACTCAATGGTACAGCTTGCGCACGAGCTCGGCGTAGAATCGGCACATTTTATTGAACGAGTTCCTTATACTGAGCTACCTGCCTACATTGCTCAAAGTGATATTTGCTTGGGAATTTTTGGAGATACAGAAAAAACACAGCGTGTAATTCCTAATAAAGTTTATGAATATGCAGCAATGGGGAAGGCTATTATTAGTGCAGACACGAGTGCTCTGCGAGAAATATTTACTCCCGAAAAAAGTATTACTGGAGTTCCATCGGGTAATCATCAAGCTTTAGCTCAGAGTATTCGATTGCTGGCACAAGATTATCGAAAAAGGCGAGAGCTCGGTGCTGCAGCTCGCGGCGCTGTAGTTCCATTGTGTTCGCCCGAGCAGGTAAAGAATAGTATCGATCGTTTAAATCACCAAAATAGCCTTGGGCTTAAATTGCTATAATAGAGGTATGAATAATACTCAAATTACTATTGCTGTTATTACGCCGGGTGGAAAAGAAGACTACCTTGTCCGCACGGTTGTCGATGGTTTAGAACAGCTTCGAATAGATGGAATAGTGAAAGACGTTAAGTATACGAGTGGTAATCCGCGGCACTTTGGCATTTCATGCCATGAGCTCAATGATGATAATTTTATTAAATTTGCTCGATCTGCCGATGTTATTTTGTATTGCTGGGGCAAAGTTCATGATCATAAAGAACTCGTAGATATAATTGGGCGCTATAACATTACTGCTTACATTGATGGTTCTGAGCTCGGTCACAATAAACGACTTGAGCCGCAGATTGTTCAAAAAGTTGAGCAGGGCTCTTACCAAGAGCAGGGTGCAATTAATACTGATATGCTCAAACGCTGTGTTGCGTACTTTAGGAGAGAAAAACCTTATGTCAAAGGTGTATTGCCATTGCCGTATGGAATTGAAAGAGCTTATACGAAATACTCTTTAGATAAAAATTTAAAAGAAAGATCGTATGATATTATCTCTGTCTTTGGACAAAGAAAGTACCCACCGCTACGAGAACTTATTGCTTCATATGTCGAAATGATTAAGGCACAAGGGAGTCTTCGTGTGTGGAACACATCAACTAAACTACCTTTTCTTTCGCCAAATAGTTTTTTGTCACGATGGAGATTTTATAAAAAGTTGGCAAATGCGCGCGTTGGAATTTCGATCAGTGGAGGAGGATTTGATACTGCGCGCTTCTGGGAAATTCTAGGATCAGGGGCACTCTTGCTTACGCAAAAAATTGATATTAATTTTCCTGATGAAATAGGTTTGCCACAAGAGTTATACGCAGAGTTTTCTTCAGGGCTCGATATTGATGAAAAACTCAAGATGCTGCTTGTAAGGGCAAACAAGGTATCACAAGAGGACTATCGTAGGGCATACTCAGATTTAATTAAACACCATTCATCTGCGGCCCGTATGCGGTATGTACTGCGTAATGTGTGCGAACGATGCGGTTTGGGCTATACTATAGAGTAACAATATGCAGCAGCCTCAATCAAAAGATAGTCAGTACATAAAAGCTCAGGTGACTTGTCATGTGTGTGGTTGTAGCTCGTGTGCACATGCTCTTAAGGATGGCTTTACTTTATATAAGTGCACAGGTTGTTCGCTGGTTTTTGTACACCCTCAACCCACCCAGCAAGATTTGGCACAGAATGTTTATTCGTCGAATGTCGGCTATCAAGCAAATAAGATTAAAGATATTTCAAAAGTTAAGGTCACCAAAGCTTTTTCTAAGGTTCTCGATTTTATAGATTCTGTTCAGGCAAGCTCTGCTCGGTCAGGCTTAAATGCGACATCAGCTTTAGTTTGTGATATCGGTGCTTCAAACGGGGAATTTCTTTTTGCGGCGCGAAAACGTGGCTACAAAACTTGCGGTGTCGAGCTCAATGCAAGCACTGCAGCGGTTGCGAATAGTCATAATCTGAATGTATTTGTAGGCACTTTAGTAGATGCACAAATTAAAGAAGGATCGTGTGACATGGTACACATGGGGGATGTTATTGAGCATGTACCTTCGCCACGTGATCTTTTGTTGCAGGTGCGAACAATAGTGCATCCGCAGGGATATGTCATTATTTCAACACCAAACTTAAATTGTTATTGGGCGCGCTCTACGCAGCTACTCTATAAATTGTTTAATATTCCCGTATCATCGTTTACACCTCCACACCATTTATTTCAATTTTCAGATTCAAACCTCGATATTCTTTTCAAGGAGCTAGGATTCGGTGTGGTTACACGTTGGTATAATAAGCGACCATCATTAATGTATGAACTTGGCGCGCTTCATATTTTTAGGAATATTAGATCTGCCCATGGTATAAAGAAGGTTAAAGTATGTATGTATGTCGGTGCCGTGTATACTCTATATACGTGTTTGTATGCAATAGCTAGTTTAGTTTCTTTGCTACTACCAAATTCTAAAGACTTTGCGATGGTAACCGTAGTGCAACCATTACAGCCATTAAAGTAGTTTATGATTAAGCTCTATATTCCACAGTGCGAAGGGAAGACTATAATTGATCCACTCAGATCAGTTTTGGGTCATACCGAAACACAAAAAAATATTTTCGGTGAGCCTGATATTTGGCAGGATTATGTTTTGCCTGCCGAAGTAGTTACAAATCCTGCATGGAGCGATTACATTTGTGTTCCTCATACATGGGCAGCAATTTTACACGAGCATGATTATATTGCGCACATTGCTCAAGTGGCCCGTGAGCATTCAAAACGAGTAATTGTTTTTGTTATTGGTGACACTAACGAACATGTATTTTTTCCGGCGGGAGTGTCGGTAATTGTTATTCGATCTTCGCAGTATCGTGATCGACTCTTACCATATGAAGTTGTGATGCCAGCATATGCACATGACCTTAGAAAAATCTCTGCTTTGTATACCAGCAATACAGAGCAACATGATACACATGAAGCCACAAAGGCCACAGTATCATTTTGTGGGTGGGCACAAGCATCGGGTATTAAGACTAAAGTATCAAGTCTCATTAAAGATGTACTCTGGTCAGCACTCGGTCAATTTATTAAGCATTTAGCAGCTCGTAGGCCAGGTATTGTGCTCAGAAGAATTGGTATCGATGTACTCAAAAAGTCGAATGAGGTTATTGCAAAGATTATTATGCGACCTACGTATACGGGGAGCATTAAAACGCTGAAGGGTAAACCACAAGAGCTTCGGGCTGAGTATATTGCAAATATGGATTCCTGCGCGTATGCATTTGCTCCAAAAGGGGACGGAAACTTTTCGGTAAGATTTTTTGAGGCGCTGTCGCTCGGTAAGATTCCTGTAGTCCTTGATACACAAATTGTGTTTCCGCTTGAGAATATGATTCGGTACGATGACTTCGTAGTCAAGGTTCCTTTAGAAAATATCGACAGGCTTGATACAGAAATTGCAGAATGGCATCGTATTAAAGGTTCATCTGGCGTTAGTGATGCGCAAATTAAAGCACGAGCTGCATTTGACCAATACCTTAATATTCGAGTATTCTGTACCTATGTATTTACTCGTGAATTCCTTGAACAAATACCTCGAACTGTTTAAGTCTAAATACACCACTGCGGCATGGTATTTTCTAATTGTTACGTGCTGTATCTTCGGTGTTTTCTTAAGTACCTATAGGCTAACCGAAACACCTCCGACTTGGATGGATGAAGGGATTATTATTCAAGTTGCACGAAATATTTGGCTTAATGGAAAAGTTGTACTCCAGAGTGCTCCAGGTGTATTTGAAACAGGTTGGTATGTTACCACAAGCTATCCAGTAACTTTTCCGATCGCTATTGCTTTTGATGTGTTTGGCCAGTCTCTCTTTGTTGCACGGTCGGTAATGGTTATATACCTTATGCTGCTCATGGCTTCTATAGTCATTGTTGGGCAATTACTTGCTCGTTATTACGATGTATCGACTCGTTTTGTGACTAGTTCAACCCTTATGCTCGTTGTGAGCTTTGCTCCTCTCTATGGACAAGGAAAAAACGTCCTCGGTGAAATTCCGGGTATGTTTTGGCTTGTTCTATCTGCAATATTTGGGTTGGTCTACTCAAAAATACAAAGCTCTCGTGTTAGATATTTAGTTGTGTTTGCTGCAGGTACTGCACTTGGTTTGGCTGTGGCAACAAAACCTATTTATATTTTGGCACTAATCGCTACGGTAACCGGTTTTGTTTACTATCTAGTCTATGAATATATAAGAGTTAAGAAACTTTTCTTTAAAGAATATCTTTTTAATTTTTTGCTTGTGATTAGTGGAATTATGGTGCCACTCTGCACATGGTTTAATCATCAGTTTAATAAGCAGTCACTAGCTGCTGTTTGGTCGGTATACTCAAATCCACACCATAATGAATTAATTTTGGCATTTTGGCATAATGCCAGATTATTTTTTACCGAGGTTCAACCATTACACACGTTGTTATTATTCTTAGCATGGAGCATAGGCTTGGCTTTGCTTGTGTGGAATAAGAAAAAGGTATCAATTATAGAGTGTGTTGCGTGGTTTTTAAGTTTGGGAGTGCTCGTTGCTTTTCTAAGAACTGCAGGGTATTACCGTTATTTCTTTATTGCACAATTTATCTCATTAATATTTTTTGCGATTTCAATTACAAGATTAAGTTCTAATATTCAGGATTTATTTTCTAACTATTCAAATAGCATTTTGGTATTTAGTTTAAAGTACGGAAAATATATTATTATAGTTTTACTTTTCACAATTCAGCTCTACTACATGTTTACGAGTTCGTGGATATTTGTGTATAAGGATTCAACACGTTCTTTTGATCTAGAGAAGTGGGTTCAAGACATACAGAAAGACTCAAGGGTGTTTTTATACCAGACTCCCGAAGTTGCAACCTTCCTAGGGTCACATGAGTATTATCAATATATGAAGATCACACAATCGCTTGTGGTTGGTGAAGGTGCAATTTTAAATGCAAAGAATGCGGGTGCTGATTATTTTGTTTTACCGCAAGGATACTCAAAAGAAGTCTTTCCAGAAGATGATGAGCAGTATTATTTTGACTCAAATGTGAGTCGCTACGAAATATGGAAAAGAAAATAAAAATTGCTTATATTGCGCATAATAGATTTCCTACTGAAAAAGCTCACGGCGTTCAGATTTCAGCTATGTGTTCAGCTTTTGCTCAACAGGGTATTGATGTGAGTCTTGTCACAATGAGATACTCTTTTCATGAAAAAGATATTGAACAAAAGATAAGAGACATACATAGAATTGATGAGAAAGTGTCAATTATCTCACTCTATACACCCTTCATTATATATTTTGGAAAAATCGGATACTATTTGCAAATAGTACTTTTTACTTTGCGAACGATGTTTTTACCTAGTGTTTTCCTCTCAGAAGTTGTATATACACGTGACGAGATTATTGCGATGCTGTGGATGCTTTTAAAGAGAAAAGTTGTTCTCGAGGTGCATACTCAGAGAGGTAAGTTTTGGTGGAGATTCCTATCAAAGAATGTGCAAGTAATTACTATATCGGATGGTTTGCGACAACTATTTCTCAAAGAAGTTCCACATTCTTGCACGGCAGTATTTCATGATGGGGTAGATTACGAAATGTTTGCTTTGGGAATTGATTATAGAGAGGCAAGGAAAAGGGTGGGAATCACAGATACAGGTTCAATAATTATATATACAGGCCATTTATACGATTGGAAGGGGGTGCGAACACTCCTCAGTGCTTTTATAAACTCGCAAAATTCTGTTATGAGGAAGAGCATGCTTTATATGGTTGGTGGAACTAAGTCGCTCATCGAGCAGTTTAAAAAAGAATATAATCATCCGTCAGTTAAATTTCTTGGGCATGTAAATTACTCCCAGATTCCAGAGTTCATTCAGTCTGCTCAAGTTGCGGTTATACCCAATTCAGCTCGTGATATTATTGCTCGAGAATATACATCACCACTGAAGCTTTTCGAATACATGGCGAGCGGTATACCAATTGTCGCTTCGCGAGTGCCCGCAATACAAGAAGTTGTTGACGAGAATGCTGTTTATTTTATGGAACCTGATAATGTTGAGAGTTGCGAAAAGGCACTCATAGCCGCCCTAAGTTCAGATCGACAAAAATCAAATAGAGCACAAGAATTGGCAAAAAAATATAGTTGGGGTGAGCGTGCTTATGGTATTATGCAGTTACTCAATTTAAAGTCATGAAAATTACCGCTATATTACCGACATACAATGAAAGTGCTTCAATTGCCGCGGTGTTAGAGAATATCTTTCATCATGCTCCACAAATTGATGTTCTTGTTGTCGATGATAATTCCCCTGATGGGACTGCGCAAATTGTAGAAAAGCTCCAAGCACAATTTTCGCAGTTATTTTTACTCAAGAGAAAGGGAAAAGAGGGTTTGGGCAAAGCATATTCTCATGCAATGAAATATGTACTTTCCCAAAATAAATACGATGCCGTCTTAATGATGGATGCTGATTGTTCTCATGATCCTAAATACATACCTACATTAATTCGCCGTATGGAAGAGGTTAATGCAGATGTCGTAACCGGTTCTCGATACATTCAGGGTGGAAGTGTTGAAGGTTGGGAAAGGTGGAGAAAGTATTTAAGTAAGAATGGAAATCTTTATACAAGAGTTCTTACCGGAGTTCCAATTTATGATGTAACAGCAGGGTACAATCTTATTCGGACAAACACTCTTAAAAGAATCGATTTAGACCGTATTGGTAGTTCGGGATATGCTTTTATACTTGAACTCAAGTGCGCTCTGTATTATCTAGGTTCACGCATGGTTGAGATACCGATTATTTTCAAAGAACGTATGGGCGGTGAGTCAAAAATCTCGAATCATATCATTCGTGAGGGTATTTATGCACCAATGAGAATTGCAATTCGAAACCGTTTAAAGAAAGGGCGTACCGTTTTGGCTACATATTGCCCAGGTTGTAATACGGAAGTCCCCGTCACTGTTTTCGCCCACAAAAACGAGCATGAAATTGTAAAGTGTACACGATGTGACACTCTCAAGGTCCATCCAACTCCAGTGAGTACACAAGAAATTTACAGTGAAGAGTATTTTAATGGAGCACAGCATGGTTTTGGCTATGTAAATTACGATGCTGATAAAGAGCCTATGCGCTCAACATTCAATAAATATATCGATATAATTAAGTCTTTACATACAAAGACTCAATTCCCACTATCATTATTTGATATTGGCGCTGCTACGGGTTATTTTCTGGACATTGCTCGTGAACACGGTTTTGCTGTACAAGGAATAGAAATTTCTCAAGCAGCAGCACAGAGTGCTCAGAGAAAAGGTCTTAATGTTGAAGCGATCACACTCGAAGAATATGCGCAAAAATCAAGTAAAAAATTTGGCGTTATTACAATGCTTGATGTGCTCGAGCATGTAGCAAATCCACGCGAATTATTGGTGTTAGCAAGGAAATTTATTGAAAAAGATGGACTCATTATTGTTAACACTCCAGACGCTTCGAGTTTGTATGCTCGAATTTTGGGAGCATCTTGGCATTTAATTATTCCACCAGAACATATCTATTGTTTATCAAGAGGGGCAGTTCACTCAATGCTTGCTGATGCTGGTTTTGAAATTGAGATTTCCACAACAATTGGAAAGAAATTTACGCTCGAATATATATTCCTGATGTTGTACAAATGGCTCAAGTTTAATATTTTTCTGACACTATCAAAGTCTTTTGCAAAGAGTAAGTTTTTTGCTCGAATCAGTTTACCTATTAATCTGCGGGATAATATGTTTGTCGTAGCGCGTCGCATTGAATTATGATCTCTACCCTTAAGAGAATTAACTCTGACTTTGCTGTAATTTGTTTACTGACAATATTTTATCTTGTTGGCGTGTGGTACGGATTTCCCTCGACATCTATTATCTTTGATGAAATGTTCCCCGGTTCGGTTTTAAGAGCATTATCTGCATGGAGCCTATTACCTCAAGGGACAGATGTTCTCTATGGAACGGTTACCTATTTTCTCAACTATGTCTTTATAGTACCAGTCGTTATCTTTGTTGGTCTGTTGAATAACTTAGATATTAATGCAACTAAATTCTTTTTTATAGATTCCACTTGGTTGGTCTATCTCATTGCTCGATTGATTAGTGTGGCATCAGTTGTGTTGATAATGTTGTGGACGAGAGATATTCTAATTGTTACAGGCTCTACCACGTGGCGGCGTATAGTTATTATGGTGCTTACAATGAGTAATCTTGTCGTTTTTACAATTTTCCACACAAGTAAAGTCTGGGTGGTAACTTGCGCGCTCATTGTTGGTTCTTTGCGTTATTACCTAATTGCTCTCACTCAAGATAAGAGTAGGAAAAATTTTTTGTACGCAGCATTTATTTTCTCTGCTATGGCTACTGCGAACTTTCCGCTCGCTGGAGTGTTTTTGGTGACTATGATTTGCTGGTCAGTATATTTGATACATGCAAAAAAGATCAATATGAGTTGGCAGGGTTTTTTTAAGCTTGTTACGGTTTCCGGATTAGTTACTATCGGTATCATTTTACTCAACTGGAATGGTGTAGCTGCTCAGCTCAAGAGTATTGTTTTTGACTATACACTTTCGGATACTGCAAAAGCAACAAACTTAACAATAAGTGAGTCTTTTAGTGCGAATTCTATAAAGCTATTTCTTGTTGCCCCTATTATTATTCTTGCTCATGGCTTAGCTTTATTCTTTCGCACAAAGAAGCAAGCGATTCTTGGTATCAATGAGGGTATAAAATCGTTCTGGCAACTGGTACTTATAAGTTGCGTGGCGTATTTCGGTGCAATCGTGGTGATTGCGCGTTGGTCAACAAGCCCTGAGGCTTATTTGCGTTATATGATACCAGTGTGTTTATTGTTGGGGATCACTTTGGGTATATACGTAATAGCAGAGAAGTATGTGCGAGTCTTTACCATAATGAACACTGTTCTTTGTCTGATTTCAATAATTTTCATGTTCAGAAGTGCTTGGCTATTGAGTGTACCAACAACTTATAATGTTGCTTCACATAAGGTCGTGAGTTTGTATCAAGATAATAATACAGTTGTTGTTAATAATGTAAGCCCTTTGCTTTCGGTGCGACAAAGCACTAGTTCATATGCGCTTAATAAGCTCAATGTAAACTACATTTGTGGTACAAGGTGCAAGATTGTACTCGATCAAAATTCTGATAGGCTAAGGTTAAATAAACACCATGATTTTAAAGGCCTTTTTATTGAGGGATATTTAGTGGGCAGTGAAAATGTACTACAAAAGGGTGCCACGGCTGGTGGTCAAGTATTCGTACTCAATACACAAAGGGAGGGAATACCATTTTCTATTGGTGGCGGCATGGAGCTTGAGGATATTGGTAGCTACTTTTCATCGAGCTTTTGGGGCCTTGAGCGTTTGGGTAAAAACATATATAGTATTCGTAAATAATGAAAAAGCTTTCCGTTGTCACTCCAATTTATAATGAAGCTGAAAGCCTGCCTTTTTTGTTTGAAGAATTAACAAAGGAGCTATCACTAATTGGAGATTTTGAAATTATTGCTGTTAATGATGGTTCTAAAGATTCGACAGAGAGTGTTCTTGAAGAACAAGCAAAAAAGTACCCCCAGCTTAAGGTTATTAACTTTAGAGCAAACAGAGGTCAAAGCGCAGCAATAACTGCAGGTATTGAAAATGCAACAGGCGATGTATTTGTTACTATTGATAGTGACCTTGAAAATGATCCTGCGGATATTGCTCGCATTATTAAGGTGCTTGACTCCGGTTACGATGTGGTCTCTGGTTGGAGGCAAGGTAGATGGGCGGGTTCATTCATAACAAGAAAATTACCTTCTCTTACTGCAAATAAAATAATTTCATATATTACTCGTGTCCATTTACATGACTACGGCTGTATTCTCAAAGCTTATCGAAGATCTGTTATACAAGATGTTCGTTTGTACGGCGAAATGCATCGCTTTATTCCTGCTTATGCTTCGTGGAACGGTGCTCGAGTAACGGAGGTTCCTGTTAATTTTAGGCAAAGGCGTTTTGGTCAGAGTAAGTATGGAATTACGCGCACTTTCCGAGTTCTTCTTGATCTTGTCGTGATTAAATTCATGGCTCGATACATGAATCGCCCTATGCACTTCTTTGGAGGAATAGGTTTCTTTTCAGGAATTCTTGGTGCTATTGCACTTGTATTAGCTTTCATTTTAAAAATTCTCGATGTGCGAAGTTTTGTAGACACTCCACTACCCATATTCGGAGCCCTCGGTATCATTGTTGGCGTGCAGCTTATAACAATGGGTGTAATTGCAGAAATGCTTATGCGAACCTACTATGAGTCGCAAGATAAAAAGCCATACTCGATAAAGAGTATGCATAATTTCTAGTATGTGCGGCATTGCTGGATACATAGGCAAAGGTAGTTCAAACGACTTGCAAAAAATGGCACATGCTTTGCGGCATAGAGGCCCTGATGCGCAGGGTGTATTTGAGGGTCAGAACTTTGGCCTTGCTCATGCACGATTAAGCATTGTGGATTTGAGTGAGGCTGGTAGCCAACCTATGACCAATACTGATTCTTCGGTAATTCTTGTATTTAATGGTGAAATATACAATTTTAAAGAGCTCCGTAATGAATTAATGCAAGATGGTTACGCTTTCCGAGGTCATTCGGACACCGAAGTTATTTTGGCTCTGTATGATAAATATGGAGAAAAAGTATTTTCATTTATTCATGGAATGTTTGCAATCGGTATTGTCGATATAAAGCGAAATGTTTTAATTTTGGCTCGCGACAGAGCTGGTAAAAAGCCTTTGTACTGGACGCAATTTGATAATCAAAACTTTGCATTTGCTTCAGAGCTTTCGGCTTTGCAGGCGCATCCTTTATGGAAGCAAAATAAGCCGAAGATTTCACAAAAGTCTCTTGTTGAGTATCTTGTACACGATTATGTTCCAACACCTGCAACTATTTTTGAGAATGTATACAAGCTTGAACCAGCTACATACGTTACAGTATCTCTCAAAGACTTCTCACAAATAAAGCGGCAATATTGGAACTTAAGTATTCAAGAAGAAAAGAGATTTAATAAGCAAGAACTCGATAAATTACTTCAAGGTGCAGTAAAGAGGCGATTAATTGCCGATGTTCCTATTGGAATATTTTTGAGTGGTGGGCTCGACAGTTCAGCAGTTGCATATTACGCCGCAGAGCAATATGCTCCAAAAAAAATCAAGACATTCTCAATTGGCTTTAATGAGAAAAGTTTTGATGAATCACCTTATGCATATAAAGTTGCAAAGTTTCTTGGAACCGAACATTATCATCAGGTGGTGACGACTCAAGATTGTCTTTCTGCTCTAAAGCCAATATTTAGTAAGCTCGATGAGCCTCTCGGCGATGCTTCAATTGTGCCAACATATCTTGTTTCTGAATTTGCACGAAAACACGTTACGGTAGCTCTCGGTGGAGACGGTGGCGATGAGCTATTCGCAGGCTATCCAACCTTTTTTGCTGAATCTTTTTATATGTACGGCCTATCTTGGTTGCCTCAAGTTGTAATAAAAATTTTAGGCAGTGCTCTGCGAAAATCCACTCTACTATTGCCAGTATCTCATACTAACTTTAGTTTTGTTTTTAAAGTCCAGAAGTTCTTAGATGGTTGTGTAAATAGTATGTCAGAACGACACGCTCGTTATTTAGCCAGTTTCTCTCAGCGAGAGATTTCTTCTTTGGTCACTTTTAATGTCCAAGATTTAGCAAAAGACGTATATCATAGTAATGAAAAGTATTTTACTGAATTTATAAAAAATTCTGGTTCACGAACCTTTTCTTATGCGCTCAAGCTCAATGCTTTGCTGTACTCATATATGAGTACATATTTGCTTGATGGGGTTTTGGTAAAAGTTGATCGTGCAACGATGATGACTTCTTTGGAGGCTCGATCTCCAATCCTCGATACTTCAATTATTGAGTACGCATTCTCTTTACCTTTTAAAAATAAAAGAAGGTTTTTAACACTTAAATGGTCTTTTAAAAAGACAATGGAAGGGAAGCTTCCCCATGACATAATCTACCGAAAGAAAAAAGGATTTGGTATGCCTGTTGCCGAATGGCTTAATGGAGATATGAAATTCCTTGTAGATAAATATCTTTCGCGTAAGTATCTTGAAAAGCAGGGTCTTTTTAACCCTGGCTATGTTGAAAAGATTGTTTCTGAGCACCAGGATCATGTCTATGACCATAGAAAAAAACTTTGGAATCTATTAGCTTTTCAACTTTGGTTTGATAACTACACTAAAAAACATGAAAAAAATTAATTTCTACATAATGTCGATCGTGCCGATGGTACTCATTGTTGCCATATTTTTCCCAATCATTTTTGGTAATAAGTTTATTTCTAATGGCGATGTGATCTTTTCATTCTATGAATACTTTTTTCATGCAATGCGAGGTGGTCCGGTTATTTCTCAGGGAATACTTTTAGGTTTTCCACTATTGGCATCAAATACGGGGACATGGTTTTTTCCTGCTATTCGCTTACTCGGTATGTACGCTGAGCCGATGACGCTCTATTCTTTAAGTATCGTTGTTTCACTTGTATTCACCTACGTCTTTTCTTATGGATATATACGTAAGTTTATTGCTTCACCGTTTGCGTATGTGGCCGGTGCGACAATTGCTGTCTTCTCGGGTCAAAATATGCTGTGGGTCGAGTCACACGCAAATGTGATGTACTATCCAATTCTACCTTTAGTATTATTCCTTTATGAACTCATTGCGAGTATCACAAATAAGTTTAATAAATTTATTTTATGGATTGCTATCGGCTTAGCTCTTGGCTTGGGCTGGAGAGTAGGACATGTACAGTACATTGTATATATTCACACCTTTATCGGCATATATGTATGTGCTCGAAGTTGGTTTGTCCCCAGCCACAGTACCACTACTACAAAGCAAAAGCTTATTTTGCTTACAAAAGAAGGTGTGGGACTTTTTGGTGCCTATTTAGTGTCGTTTCTTTATGGGTTGCCACAGATAGCAGCAATCATGTCGTTCAGGCCTGAGACCATGAGGGCAGAAGGGGTTGGTCTAGATTCAGTTTATGCCGGAGCTTATCAGTTTCAAGATGCGGTACGTTTCTTCCTACCTTTTATTAAGATCCCTCACTTTGAGCTAAGTAATCCTAATCTATACATCGGTATTCTCAGCCTTCTTTTACTATGCACAGCTCTGGTATCGTGGAAAAAGATACAAAATTTTTATTTCAGGTTTTGGTACGTAGTTTTTATTTTTTGTATACTTCACGGAATTAAATATTCACCACTTGCTTGGTTAACACATCAAATACCGCTGTGGGATAGTTTTAGAGAGGCACCACGATTAATGTTTATTGGCTGGTTTGCAGGTGCTTGTTTGATCGCATATATTATTAATCAAATTATTGATGACAATGAAGAATCAATTAGTGTTTTTGACAAGGTAATTCAGTGGTACCGCCGTATTTTTATATTTTGTATTTTGCCTCTAATTTCTCTTGCAACTATTGTGCTCGCTGGTTTCTCTGATAATATACGCTCTTTTGCTCTCCAAAAGATTGAGCGGTCCTTGCTTTTAGGTAACTACGTTTTGCCGTACGAACACTATGTTTATGTACTTGATATGTACATGGAAGATCTTTGGAAACTAACTTTCACTGATTATCATGTAGTATTTTTTGTCTTGATGAGCATTGTCGCAGTATGGGGTTCTATCTGGGTGCTCAAGTATGCAAAAAATTACGTAGGCTATTTGATTGTCGGAGTTGTCATGATCAATTTTGCTGGTGTGTATATTGGACATTATGAATTTATTGAGCGCGAGCAGGTAGAAAGTGAGCCCGAAACGGTTTCATTGATGAAGAAGGGCGAAGGAGCTATGCCATATCGATACATATCAATATTGCCGGCGACAACTATTTATAATGAGGTCTTGTCTCGTTGTGGCGTAAGTTCAGTCGAAGAGGTGTGGCTATACCAAAAAGAGTTCCTTCAGCCCAATCTTTCATTACTTTATGGAATCGATGCCGTCGATGGCTATGATAACTTTATGCCCGAGAGGGTCTCAAAGATACTGTCACAGCTCGCAACCGAACAAACACTTCACAGTGATTCTGTGGTGCGAGCTTCAGGTTCTGTGCAAGAAAAAATTGAGGGTGTTATTAAAAATAGATTAATTTATAAATTCCTCAACATTCGTTATGTAGTTTCAGGCTACCCAATTATTCATGAGGATTTTAAACTTGTATCAGAGCGGCAGGTTGGTTCGTGTGGGACTAAGGTGTATTTGTATGAGTTGAGTGATTATATGCCCCGATACTATGTGACCACAGCAAAGCCACAAAGTTACGATTTGTTGCCGGTTATCGCTCAAATTAAACCGCAGTATGAGGAAAGAAAGACTGTCTTAAATGTTCAAAATACAAAAGATGGTTATTTAGTTATAGGCAATGCATTTCTTGCTGATTATGTAGTTACACTCGATGGCCAAAATGTTAAACCGGAATTAGTCATGGATATCTTTATGGGGTTACCTTTGAAGCAGGGTGTGCATACAATTGAAATAAGTTTTCCTGCTTGGTAAGACTTGTTTTGCCTTAGGGGTAGCGTATACTTAATTTACTTATGCATCGACTATACAATCTTATTTTGTGTTGCGCGGCCTATGTGTACTCGCTTACATATACCCGTTCTAATAAAGCACTCGATGAGGCGAAAGTTCTAATTTTTCATACAGGTAAGCTTGGCGATACTATCTGTATAACCCCTATGATTCAAGCGTTGGCCCAATCAAGTCATAAGTTTAAGTGTATTGTTGCCGGTAGTTCAATTAACAAAGAAGTACTCGAATATCATCCATACGTACACGAATACATTGTCGTACGATCAGAGATTATTGAACAA
Source organism: uncultured Candidatus Saccharibacteria bacterium (assembly GCA_964529025.1). Lineage (GTDB taxonomy): Bacteria > Patescibacteriota > Minisyncoccia > Phycocordibacterales > PALSA-1337 > CAZGUZ01. The sequence goes on along the minus strand of CAZGUZ010000001.1, from coordinate 101,114 downwards.
ATTAAATTTCTTAAAAAAGAGCGCCCGCAGATTATCTGTATTACAACTCCTAATTTCAAATCTCTCATAGTTGCTCTATTTTCACGAGCGAGTCTTATTGTTGCTCCTCAAGTTGTTGGGGGCTACTCTCCGTATATGACTTTAGGTTACCGTTTTCTTTTGCAAAGAGTAATAAAAATTCCTTTTGCAATGAATGAATATGCTCCACAGCAATACCTCAACTTATTGAAGCCATTAGGAGTAGAGAGTATTGATATACAGAAACATATATATTACTCAAAGCAAGCCGAGGGTACTGCACACAATTTGATTCAAAAAAAACTGGGTGGCAAAGCAATTGGCCTAGCTCTTGGTGCAGGAAACGATATTAAGCAATGGCCAATTAAAAAGTTTGTTGAGCTTACAAGGGAATTGCTCAAGCGAAATACTACAGATATTGTATACATATTTGGCGGAGCAAAAGAAAAAGATATTATTCAAGACTTTAGAAATTATTTTTCTGCCCAAGAACTTGAAAGAATTATAAGTGTATCGGATGTTTCTATTGATGAGCTTAAAGCATGTATATCAAGACTCGATTTATTTGTTGGTGTCGATACAGGCCCAATATACATTGCCGAAGCTTTAAACATTCCTCTCGTTGATATTATTGGTCCCGTATCAGAAAAAGAACAGCCCCCACAAGGACCAAATGCTCGATTGGTGTATTTACGTGATAGAAAAAAGCCCGAGATTCATATTATGAATTCAAGGGTGTATAATGTTGCTGAAGCTCGTCGCCAAATTGAAGAAATTACCGTAGAAATGGTACTTGCTGCTATTGACGAACTCATTAAATAATATGAACAACTATCTACAGACAACCCGCGATGTCGTTAATTACACATTGAAGTATGTGCACGGTAGAACTCTTGATTTGGGAGCAGGTTCAGCCAAGTATCGCTCTTTAATTATGCCTAAAGCTAGTACCTATACTACATTTGATATGGTGCCAGGACCCCATATTGATATTGTGGGTGATATATTAAACTTACCGATCCCGGAAGACTCTTTTGATACTGTAGTTTCGACACAGGTTCTAGAGCATGTTGAAAAACCATGGGTGATGGTTCAACAAATTAGACGAGTTTTAGTCCAAGGTGGAACCTGTATTCTCTCGGCTCCTTTTTTGATACCGTACCATGCAGATCCCCATGATTACTTTCGATATACGGTAACAGGTCTATCATCTTTGTTTTTGAATGAGGGATTTGAAGTTATTGAATGTAAGCAATATGGCCGGGTATTCTCTACACTATCAGAATTTGCACACTTTTATTTTTTTAACCATTATAAAAACCCAAAACTCCATAAAAAGTTTGAGCGTTTTATTAGTCTTGTCCAGAAGCTTGCCCGCAAACTTGATCTTTGCGTCGGGGATTCAGATATCTATGCAAATGTGTATATAGTTGCTCGAAAGAAATAATTTATGACATACATTTTTCAACCAGATCGACATATTTTACTTGAACAAGTACAAAAGTTTTCTCATTATGTAAAAGGTACTTGTCTTGATGTTGGTGCTGGTCATTATAATAGATACGGAAAGCTATTTAATGTTCAAAAGATGATTCGCATGGATGTGGCACATGCAGATACAGTTGATTTGGTTGGTAGCGTTGATAAGATTCCACTCGAAGCAAATTCTGTTGATTCAATTGTGTGTACGCAAGTGTTTGAACATATTCGTTATCCCGATTTGGGGGCACAAGAAATGGCAAGAGTCCTTAAAAAAGGTGGCTATGCTCTTGTTACAGTCCCACAAATGAATGAGCTTCATGAAGAGCCCCATGATTACTTTAGATATACATCGTTTGGCCTCAAACGCATTTTCGAAGATGCCGGTTTTTCTATTGTAGAAATGAATCAACGTGGAGGCTTCTTTTGTGTAATCTCACAGATTTTTATACGATACTGTATGGATTCGCTGCACTTGCACCAGCGAAAGATTTTAGGAAGGGTATTTGGTAAGTTTGCTCTTATTGCCGGTAAACTAGCTCTTAAGCTCGATTCTATAAATACTTCAACTGCAAATCGTAAGCATGCAATTGGTTGGGCTTGTGTGATACAAAAGAAATAGTATGAATAAAATTTGTATTATTACTGATGACTACCCTCCAATTGTTACAGGGGGAGCGGGTGCTATTGCAGCAGAGCATGCAGAAGGTTTAGTGACACATGGATATTCTGTCACTGTTCTTACGCGTTGTAATCATAAAAAAGATGAGGGAACTTTTGAACAAGGAGGAGTTAAAATAATTAAAATATATAGTTCATATCCAGACGTATTTCGTCAGTGGATCGGAGTTTTAAATATAAGTATGCTCATGAAAGTGCGTAAGATCTTGAAACAAGAGTCTCCTCGAGTAATTCATATTCATAATGTTCACACACATTTCTCTTTTGCAGTTTGCTGTTTGGCACAAAAAGTGGCGCCAACATTCTTTACTGCACATGATGCAATGTCCGTTTTCCCATCAAAAGTTACTCATAATCACACAATTACCTTACGTGAAAGATTTGTTTCTTCTCGACATACGTGGAATCCATTTCGTGAGTTATTAATTCGCTATTGTCTTTGTAAAGTAAAAGTTGCTGCGGTTAGTAATGCACTTAAGCAAGTGCTCGAAGAAAATGGTCTGGTAGTTGAGCGTGTAATTCATAATGGAATTAATACAAATAAATTTGGCCAGGTGAGTCGCGACAGAAAAACAGTTGAAGAACTTAATAAAGAGTTCTCACTAAACAATGATGTTCAGTATGTATTATTCGGAGGAAGGGCATCGGCAGCAAAAGGAATCTATATTGCTATACAGGCTTTGTCTGATGTTCGCAAAATATTTCCTCAGATAAAGTTACTCCTTGTGGGTGTGTCGGAAGTTGAGCAGAAAAAGATTAATAGCTATGCTCAAAAAAATTCTATACAAGATAGCTTTGAATGCGTCGGTTGGCTCCCTCGAGACAAAATGCCATCAGTGTATGCTCGTTCACTATGTGTGGTTGTTCCGTCTCAGTATGTTGACCCACTACCAACTGTTATTATTGAAGCAATGATGATGAATGTTCCTGTTATTGTTACTAACCGAGGAGGTGCCCCAGAGTTGATTGATAGTAATTTGGGCTACGTAGGTAATCCTGATGTGACTTTCATATCTCAATCAATTGTCGAAGTACTTAGGAATCCAAGTGATGCAGAGCGTAAAGCTGCACGAGCACAAGAAACAGCATTAAAACTATTTTCTCAAGAGGCATTTATACAAAGACTAGTTTCTTGGTATGATACATATAAATAAATTATATGCACAAAGATATTCCCGGCTATTACACTCAAGAAAGTTCTCAGTATTCTCAAAAGCGCTATGAAGGTAAACTCGTGTCGTACCCCCAGTATATTTTTCGTACACGATTAGGTATTGTAGAAAAGATATTTGCTCCGCTCGTACTTGGTCTTAAAGAGCAGGGCACGGTGAGCCTTTTTGACATTGGTTGCGCTGACGGTTCAGTTGTGCGCCGACTTGATCAGATTACGCAAAAAGCTTTGGCACAGATTGATGCTGTTGATATTGCCTCAGGTATGGTTGAACAAGCACGAAAGCAGACTACAGACACTCGATTCAACTATTTTTTACGAGGGGATGAAGCGCAAGATAAAAAGTACGATATTGTGACTGAGCTTGGAGTATATGTTGGAGATCTAGAGAATGAGTTCGAACATGTTTCAAATAAATTAAAATCTGGAGGCTATTTTATTTACGGCGTCGCGGCAAAGTATTCTATTGAGGCCCGAGTTAGAAAACTGCGACAAGAAGGAGTAGATTTTCTTGATACTTACCCAACAATTAGACACATAAAAAAGGTGGCCGCTAATGCTGGCTTTTCAATCGAATCAGCACACTCATATGGAATTTTTGTGCCGAAGCTTTGGAGTATTCCTACCATTGCTCCTTTTGTGCAAAAAATAATTGATACATGTTGTAACTTGATTCCAGGCACACGAGGTTTATTTCACGAAACCGTTTTTGTCTTTAAGAAAAAGTAATTATACTTTTCTAATCTTATAGCCGCGTATTATAAAAAATACAAGATTAATAAGTAGGAGTATGCTCCATGAAAGGGTGTTTTCGAGTACAGCCCCAAGTGCACCATATCGAGCAATGAGTATGATGCCGAGTACTATGGTAACCACGTTTCCAATAATGCTGAGTTTATATTGTGCTGCTGTTTGTTGCATGAGCTGAAAATATAAAGCAAAAAGTGAAATTCCAGGGAAAAATATAAGCCCTACCATATAAAGCTGCGAGTAAAAGACAGCATTCATATATGCTGGGAAAAGCACAGCAAAAATATACGGTGCAGTAATCCAGTACAGCACTACGATGGCAGCACAAATTACGGTAAGACGGAGTATCTTATCTACTAAACTTTTTCGTAAATGATCCTCTCCGAGTTCTGCAAGCTTCGGGACACCAACAGTTACAAGGTTTTTAAGTGACCCTTTAACTTGTTCGGGAATTGCAAACGCAAACGAATATGCTGCAAGAGGGGCAGCACCCACAAAGTGAAAGACAAGTATTTTATCAAGTTGATTTGCTATTGTCCCAAAGATATTAATTGCACTTAAGTGGGATCCATACGTTATCATTTCCGGATCATTGTTATTCTTATTGGGATTATATAAAGAAATTGTTCTGCGATAAAAAATAATACTTGTAATAAGTTGTGATACAAAGTATCCGGCAACAAGGTAAATTACATTGTGAGTTGTAAGCGCAATGATTGCTATAACTGAGACGTTGACCACATGGCTAATTATCCAATAAAGGGTGGATCGTTTAAAATCTTTTTTTCCACTCAAAAATGAGCCATAGAGTCCGAAGCAGTTTACAAAAGGCGTGGTTGCTCCGGCTATAAGTAAGGATGTGGCAATAATGAAATTATCATTGAGTGTGTAATAACCTGCCACCAAAAGAAAAGCCACACCAAGAACGCTTGTCCAAATAAGTTGTGTGCGGATGGCAAGAAAAAGAGTGCCGTCCTTACCTCGAGCAACCGACTGAAGTAGTGCTGTTCCAAGACCAGATAGTGATAGGCCGCTAATGATACTTGTAATAGACAAAATGAATTTATATGTTCCAAATGTTTCCTGGGGAAGGGCTCGGGCAAGGAGCACAGACAGGGCAAAAGAAGAGACCATGGCCATTCCTTGGCCTATACTCAGCCAAAAACCACCTTTTGCAAGGTAGACCATATCAGTTTTGGTGTATTTTTCGAGATAGCGTAAGAATTTGACCCCAATTACCTGTACTTTCATATGATTCTACTCTAGCATAGACTCGCTCCTTTTGTTACTATTCATACATATGAATTCTACAAATACAATTTTAAAATGGATTGCGACGGCCGCTTTGATTGGTGTTTTATTTACTCCACTATTTGTCGCGAATAGTTTGTTCTTTCCATTTATTGTTGGAAAAGCGTTGTGGCTCAGACTTTGTATATCAATTGGCTTTGGTGCTTGGGCTTTGCTTGCTATTCGTGATAATTCTTTTTTGCCCAAAAAGAATTCAATACTTTATGCAACAACTGCACTCGTCGTTGTTACACTCATTTCTTCATTCGGAGCAGAGAATTCATCTAAGGCATTTTTCTCGAACTTTGAACGAATGGAAGGATTCTTTACTATTCTATATTTGTATTTATACTATATTGCTTTGAGCTCACTCTTAAAGACTGCTGCAGAGTGGCGCCGATACATAGCTTTCTCGCTCGGAGCAGCTGTTATGGTTTGTTATAAGGGACTCATGCAGTTGGGGGGTCTTTCAGAAATTCACCAAAGCGATACCCGTTTGGATGCGACACTCGGTAATGCTGCTTATTTGGCTGTGTACATGCTTGTGCATATATTCTTAACGTTTTATATGTTTGTTGGTAGTTCGGTCAAGAATATTGGAGTATATCTCGGTTATGCTTTCCTTGTTGTTAACTTTGGTATCGTTCTGTTCTTTACTGCAACGCGAGGTTCAATGATAGGTCTAGTAGCTGCTGCATGTATTGGCGGTATTGCTTATGTTTGGTTTGATCGTAATCAAGAGGAAACAGCTCGGTATCGATATATAATTCTGGGTATTATTGCGGCTATGTTCTTGGGTGTTGCGGCGCTATTTACTGTTCGTGCAACAGGTATAGTTACATTGCCACCAATTCTTGAGCGATACACTTCTATTTCATGGAATGAGAACAAGACTCAGGCACGAGGTTATATTTGGCCAATTGCAGTTACGGGTGCCCTTGAACGCCCTCTGTTTGGTTGGGGTCAAGAAGGATTCAACTATGTATTCAACTCTCATTATGTTAAAGATATGTGGCGCCATGAGCAGTGGTTTGATCGTGCCCACAGCGTCTTTCTTGATTGGCTTGTTGCGGGCGGCTTCCTAGGCTTTCTTGCATACGTATCATTGTATTTTTTTGTAGTGCGAAGTGTCGTCAAAACTAAATCGCTTAAATCAGCAGAGAAAGCAGCCCTCATTGGTTTCCTTATTGCATATGCGGTTCACAACGTTTTTGTTTTTGATAATAATACAAGTTATTTGATGTTCTTCTTGATGATATCACTCGCAAGTTATTTATCTGGTGGTGAAGAGCTAACAGAGCTTGCGATTGTATCTCAGCAAAAAGACGTTCGTGAGCTTATTGTTATGCCGGCTGTTGTTGTTGCCCTTTGTATTCTTGCCTACGTAACAATTGTTAACCCGCTACGAGCAAATTACTCGCTCATTAAAGGTTTGTTCTCTTGTCAGTCTGGACAGCCAAATGCGCTTTATTTTACCCAGGCTGCACAGCTTAGTCCGGTTGCTCGACAAGAAGCACGAGAGCAGTTTCTTGTATGTGCTACAGGTATTGTAGGATCGCCAGCAATACCTGCCGATAAGCAGCGCGAAATTGTACAGGCTGCAGTAGATGGTATGTATGAGCAAATTAAAGATACACCAGGGGATGCTCGCCCATATTTAATACTTGCTTCTAGTCTCAATCGTATGGGGCAGGCAGAGAGGGCATTAGAGTTACTTGCAACTGCGGAAAAGCTCACCCCACAAAAACACACTGTATATCTTGAAAAAGCAATTTCATTCATGACTCTTGGACAAGAAAATCTTGGTGTTGTTGAAGCAAAGAAAGCATACGACATGTCACCAGAGTACCCAGAAGCACGAGTGATGTATACGCTCACTTTATTACTATCAGACAAAGTCGATCAAGCAACTACTCTTGTTAAGCAATATGGCGATGTACGTACCGATAGAAGGGTTATTGGTGCATTGATTTCACAGTCACAGTACAAGCTTGCCGAGCAAGGTCTTGATGAAGCTATTCTTGCACAGCCACAAAATAGTGAATATCGCTTTATGCTCGCTGGCGTGGCAATGATACTTAAGAATCCATCTAAAGCATTAGCGCAGGCAACGTATGTTCTCGAGAATGGTTCAACTGAAGACAAAACAAAAGCTGATAATGTAATTAAAGAAATTAAGCTAGGTCGAAACCCAATCCAACTCAAATAAATGCTATCGATTTCGCAGAATAAATTATGGGCAGGGTTGGTGCTTATCGTAATTTGTGTTGCTGGTTGGTTCATATTGTCTGGTAATACAATTGCAAATACCCCTCCTAAAAATGCTCGAATCGTTGCTTTCGGAGACAGTCTCATTAACGGAGTTGGGGCAACAACGGGTAATAACTTCGTCTCTCAGACTTCAAGAGCTCTTAAAATTCCTATTAAAAATCTAGGTATTCCCGGAAACACCACAGCCGATGGCGTGGCACGTTTGGGCGAAGTTTATGCTGAAGATCCAGGTATTGTTCTTGTTCTACTCGGTGGTAATGATTATTTGCGTAAAGTGCCACCAGAAGAAACCTGGAGGAATCTTGATTATATTGTTAAAAGCCTTACCGACAGAGGAGTCGTAGTTGTTTTGCTTGGTGTTAGAGGCGGACTCCTTCGAGATAATTACGAAGAGAAGTTTGAGGAACTTTCAAAGAAATATAAGACCGCATACGTTTCAGATGTTCTCGATGGAATCCTCCTCAATAAAGAGCTTATGTACGATGCGGTACATCCAAATGACGCTGGCTATGCAAAAATTGCTCAAAGAGTAATTCCTGTTCTTAAGGATATCTTAGATCGTTAAAGAGTAACTTACTACACGACATATGGCTTTTTCAAATGATAAATTTAGCGCAGTGTGGGTATCACACTCCTCAATGGGTGATTTTTTGAAATGCCCGCGATTGTATTATTTGCATAATGTGTATAAAAACCCAAAAACGAGACGAAAAGTTGGTATCGTTGCCCCAGCAATGTCACTCGGGCAAGCAGTGCACGGTGTCCTTGAACCATTAGCAAACATAAAAGCAGAAGAAAGAACAAGTGTGGATTTCAACAAAAGATTTTTAGAAGAATGGGCGAAGGTTTCAGGAAAGATTGGCGGTTTTACTTCTCCCGAAGAAGAAAAAAGTTTTTTTGAGCGTGGTCGAGCGATGATTGAAAGGGTTAAGAATCATCCTCAGCCGCTCCTTAAAAAAGCTTTTAAGAATAAAGGCGACTTACCACACTTTTATTTGTCGCAAGATGATAATCTTATTTTGTGTGGCAAAGTCGACTGGCTACAGTATGTTGAAGAGACTGATCAAGTACATATCCTTGATTTTAAAACAGGTAAGTATGATGAGAAAGAGGATTCATTGCAATTGCCTATATACCACCTTATTGTCGATGCAATTCAGAAGCGCAAGGTAGAAGGTGCAAGTTATTGGTATATTGACCGCGATGATACACCGGTTACTGTCGATTTGCCCGATCTCGTAAGTGCTCGCGAGAGGGTAATGAAGGTCGCTGTCCAAGTTAAGAATGCACGCGATTCAAAAGAATTTGTGTGTCCACAAGGAGAAAAGGGTTGCCGCCACTGTTTACCATATGAACTTATCATGCAAAGCAAGGCAGAGTACATTGGAGTCGGCGGCTATAATCAGGATCTGTATTTAGTACCCAAGATAGAGTATAATTAATACACAATTTACACATATGAAAAATTTATTTAATAAAGTTTGTTGCAATAATGATATTGCTTTAGTAATTATTCGAATTGCTCTGGGTTCAGTATTTATCGTTCACGGCTGGGCAAAGGTTGCAGACCTTGCAGGGACTGCCGGTTTTTTTACAAGTATCGGTTTGCCTGCGTACCTAGCTTATGTTGTTGCTTTCATTGAGCTTATTGGGGGTATTATGATTGTCCTTGGTGTTTATGCTCGAATCGCTGCTATTCTTATTGCTGCTGTAATGATTGGAGCAATTGTCTCACTAAAGTGGGCAAAAGGATTCTCTGGTGGTTGGGAATTCGATTTCGTTCTTCTCCTTAATGCCATTGCACTCTTTGTAACCGGAAGTGGTCGTTTCTCTTTATTAAGAAAAGATGTTTGCTGCTGTGCTTCGAATACATGTATTAAGAGTTGTGATACAGCTTCTGCTGCTAACACAAACGCACCAAAGGTTTAATCGTTTTGTTTGTTGTGTGTAATAAGAAAGCGGTGGCATAGCCACCGCTTTCTTATTCTCTATATTTTTATCTATAAAGCACAGTGTAGATCTTAACCATCTATACTTAAGTCCTGCAAAAGCTTTTGCGAGGACAGGAAAGCTCGCCGAAGCGAGCTTTAGAAAAACAAAAGACCAAACTCTTCAGATACTATAGCAGATTTTTGTACTAGCATCAATGTTAATTGCTGTGGGTAATTGTCTTTCGCAATAAAGCCTGTATTTATTAGCCAGATTTTCGAAGTAGGATAGAGCTGGCTCAAGGATTGCCTTAATACGTTTAAAATCATCACTAAGGATTTCATCAGAGTCAATCTCTTTAATGTATTCACGGTGAGTGCGAATCATTTCATAAATTAATCGGGGTACGACTTTCTGGTATAAAGTTGTTTTTATGAGTTCTCTGCTATCCTTAAGGTTAAGGCATAAATGCTCCGTTTGGTCGTACTGTATTAAGGCGAGTGCTTTAATACATTGAAGGTGGATGCAAGTTAAATGCCCATACTGAAGGTCATTTTCCCAATCTTTAATATCATCAATAACTGCCCGTACCCGAACAAAATATCGCATATAGCGCGAGCAAAAGCTTATTGTCTTTTGATGTAAGCTCGAGTGTTTAAATGCAATGATTGTTGGTATTGCTAATAAATCTCCTTTTGAGCCAAAAAACACACCAAGGAGGGGTAGATTGAGCAAGGTAAATTCATTGAGCTGCCCAGGAGTATCGCGTTCTCGTAAACTCCTTTTGATGAAGATTTTTTTAAATTGCATATGTTGACCCAGTAGCTCATTTGCGTAGGCTTCGGGAAGTTCTTTGATTTTTTCGAGTATTATCTTTTCTGCCTGAAGGAGTGAATTAGGTTCATTAAAGCTGTTGTGAGTGCCGGTATCCAGATACATATCAAGGTCACAGTAATATGCCCAGAGGTGTTTTGATATGGTTACAAGATGATCCCCGGTCTGTTTGACGAGGCTCTGTAGTTTATTTGGTGCATATTGTGCAATGCGAGCCGGGGTTTCGAGTACACATTTAATGTGATAGCTACTAAGTGGCTTATTATTCTTTGTGTATACCATACAGGAGTATTTCGACCTCAATAGCTAGTTTTATTATGGGTGAGTGAGCTATCAAGATCTGCGAGCGATTAATTTTTTCGTAATATATGCCGGTCTCATCATTATTATCTTGTGCAGTGATGAGATTATGATATGTGACACGTGCTTCTTGAGTGTTTATTTGTGCTATTATGCCACGCTGCCTGAGCTTGAGAAAGCATAAGAGTTCGAGAGTGGACACACAACTCCTACTTTCTTTTGAGGCGCATGAATCATAGAGTTGGTTTAAGAGTGTGGTGTCATGCAGCCAGGTAGAAAGTGCATACAGAGCCCACCAATTATTTACGTAGAATATAGATTTACGGTCGTCTGTAATGTGGTGATAAATGCGATTCGTAAGAGGTTCGTGTGTAATTCCGTATAAATCACAAAGGCGCCCGAAGTTTGCTAATACAGTAATGTCTTCATGAAACCACGCTGGATTACACGCACTTCTGAGCCAGCTGTTAATTTTGTGGTCGTAACTAGAAGTATTAGCTATGAGCTTGTGGCAATGGTTGCTAATGATGGTGGCGTTTGAGGGTGATGATAGTGAATAGAGTGCTAATGAGGTATCATCAAGATCGTTCGGTACTCGGGCTTGAGTGTTGATTGGATAATAGTTCCACTCTAGTCCAGAACGTACATGAGCAACTAGGTAGTTATTGCAATGTTTTTGTATTCGCAGTATTACCTCTTTAACCAATATATTTTCTGAGCGATGAATAGTTTGGTTACGAAGTATATTTCTTAGAATACTTCCAAGTAGGCCAGCTATACATGTATTTTGAACAAGGTTAGATAATTTTTTATGAGAATGACCGCCTGCGCCCGTGTATATGAATGAGTATTCATGTTCATGTCGTATGCAGGCTTTTTCTATTTGCTTAAGGAGAGCCAAGATTCTCTTCGTAATTATTTTCTGCTTGAGTTTGCAATTCATCGCTTAGAGAGTTAGTCGTTTGCAAGGGAATACTACAGGTTACTGTGGTTCCTTTTCCGAGCTCGCTACCTAGGGAAAGTGTTCCATTGAAGAATTTCTCGAGAGAACTTTTTGCGGCATTTAAACCAAAACCATTACCATTTTCTTTGGTTGTAAAGAATGAGGTGCTGATTTTTGAGAGAGTTTCGGCACTCATGCCACAAGCATTATCCTTTACTGTTAGTGATATTGTGCGCGGACGTATTTTCCAGTGAATAATTATTTTCTTGTGTTTGCGTTCAATGTCCTCGAAAGCATCAAGTGAATTTGATACAAAAGTAGAGACAATTTGCCCGAGCTGTATCGGATCACCATACATAGGGAATGGCTCACCGTGCACAATAAGCCCAATGTCATTTTGGCGAGCCCTAAACTCATGGAGTGCCAGAGCAGCTAAGATTTCTTCTTTGATATCGAATTCGCAAGCTAGACTGGGTTTACCCAAGTTATTTTTAACTGCAGTAAGGTATCTTTGTGTTCTTGATATCGCTCGCTTAAGGCTTTCTGAGTGCATGTATGCATCGTTAATACCAATTCGCCCCGATCTAATACTTTCAATAGTGAGTGTCAAAGTGGTGATTGGATTAATGAGATCGTGGAATAATCCTTGAGCAATTTTTCCAAAATCTGCTTGATGTTGTGATGAAGTCATATCTTTTCTAAAGCCCGCTTCGATTTTCTGTACCTGAGCAGAGACCATATTGCCCAAGTTCTGTTGTTCTTGTTTAAGAACCCTTGCGGCAGTATTTGCTTTTTCAAGTGCCTGAGCAATTTGCTTTTGTGCCAACCAACCTACGAGAGTCGTGAGGCCAAGCATGACTGTATATATGATGAGGTCAGCAATGACAATGTTTTCTGATTTCCATGATGGTATGCCACGATCCATTTCGAGCACTCCAGCAGTTATGAGTACCACAGCAGTGATGACGAGTGCGGCGATACCGCTTTTATTGCCAAGAAGCGAGGTTGTGAAAACTATAGTAAGGCCAAATCCTAAAAGAGTGATTGGCATGCTTGCTCCCCATGTAAATGCACCGTAAGAGCAGCCAAGGGCAAAGATGGTAACAAAACTGACTGATGCAAGGGTAATCCAGTTCTTATGGTAAAGAAAACGTATGAATACCATGATCCCAACTATGCACATAAATAAACCTAGATTGATACCGTTATAATATTCGCCACGAGTTAAGGTGCCGTAGATTATGGTGCAGGTACACAAACCGAGCACTATAAGAGTGCCGTTAAGTAGAGTGGTTCCCACTTTCTTAATCCTCTCTGTGTCGGTTAGTGTTTGCTCGGTCATTCTTCTTCAGTATGCCATGGCTCAAGCTCATTTGTTAAGTCATCCGAGTCTTCTTCGAAAGTATTATTTTCGATAAGGTCCTCGAGTGGTTCGTGTGTATCAATAGACATAAATTTATTTTAAATAATAATGCCACGTATGTGGTGCGAATAGTATGACCTGTTCTCTTAAAATATTTATAAAAAAGAGATAAAAATAAAATGATTTTTTGAGACTTTCTTAAGAAAACAGGGGAATACTCGGTGAATTGTGTGTATGTGTATAAAATCATTGACCACTCAAGAATACGGGTCTATACTATTTACGTGTGGGTACTAACTCTGTTAGTCCAAACCAAATGAATGTCTACGTAAGATCCTGTCTCGGCAGGATTTTGCGTTTTTATGTGGATAAAATCCTGCATTACCGCTAATATTAGTATATGATTGTAGATGTGTGGTGCTTAGTAACGGCGGACGGCTGTACTCACATCTTAATTTAGACATTATATTTGGAGCTAACACCCGTTCGCCATTATTACGCATCACATGAAAATATCTCACAATACAGAACTCGGCCCGCTTACAACCTTTGGAGTAGGGGGTAAGGCTCGTACACTTATTGAATGCAGTACTATTGCAGATATTCGTGAGGGTGTTAATTATGCTCGCAACCACAAGCTACCAATTACAGTTATTGGAGGCGGTTCAAATACTTTAGTTCATGACGATGGTTTTAATGGAGTTGTACTCATGATTCGTGCCAAGGGAATAAATTTCTCCGACTACTTTCCTTTAGAGGTGGCACAGCAAAATCAAGATGAAAGTAGTGTATATGTAAAAGCAAAGGCAGGAGAAGACTGGGATAATCTCGTGCGGGTTACTGTCGAAAAAGGTCTATGGGGTTTTGAAAACCTCTCGGCAATTCCCGGTCTTGTCGGTGCAAGTGCAATTCAAAATATCGGTGCATATGGAGTAGAGGTGCAATCAACTATTGTTGCAGTAGAGTGTATCGATATCATACAGCAGGATTTACCGATAGTTACTTTAATGAATGAAGACTGTCACTTTGACTATCGTCACAGTATTTTTAAAGCAAGGCCAAATACATACATTGTGACAGCGGTAATATATAAGCTTTCAAAAAATTCCCAGCCAAATATTTCATATCCGGATGTTAAAAACTATTTCGCAGGGAATATGCCAAATCATCCGCAAGAAATTCGCAAAGCAATTTGCGAGATTCGTTCCAAAAAACTACCACCCCTTAATCACTACGGAACAGCAGGTTCATTTTTTAAAAATCCAGTAATTTCTGAAGAACAACTGAAAAGGCTACAAAGGCAATATCCTGGACTGCCCGCATATCCATCTAAAAATGGTCAGTATAAGATTTCTTTGGCATGGCTTCTTGATAAGGTGCTTCATTTGAATGGTTACCGCAAAGGAAATGCTGAAGTGTACAAAAATCAACCACTCGTCTTGGCTATGGAAAGGGGAATTTCATCAAGCTCTGCCGATGTTTATTCTTTAGCACAAGAAATTGAAGAAAAATGCCTCAAAGAATTTAATATAACTCTCGAAAGGGAAGTTTGTTGTTTATAATTTGAAAAGTGCAAGTAACTGGTCGTGTGACTTTATACTAAATGGCTCAATAAAGCCATATTACACCCGTATTAATCAGTCGGCGTTTAAAGCTATTGACATTATTCAGATATGGTGTATACTATATGCAGTGTAGACCGTTTGGGTAGGGATTGTTCACTGGTAGGGCCCAGGGGAGAAAAGGGCGGCCAGAGGGAATGAACAATCTACTTGAAATGGGAGGGGATAGGGTCGAAGGGCCCCGTTCTCTATACGATCTTGTGCTCAGGCTTGGCCTTGAGCGAGGATCTGCCACACAGTATGGTGTTACTGTGCGGCTGCGCAACCACTCCGGGGATAAAGGGGAGTGAGTGGTGACACTTCAAGACCGGAGTGTTAGCGCAGTTCAACAAGGTACTGAGTACCTTGGGTGAGCAAGGGGTGAAGGGGGTGGCTCGCATACATTGAGTCGCCGCCAAGACTCCTGTACAACCACCCCCTTCATTCAACCCCAAGCATATTTTTTGCAAAGGCCGACATTCGTCGGTCTTTTTATATGCTTATAAATATGATAGGATAGCCGGTATGCAATGGCTCAAAAATTTACTCGGCGACAATAATGGTCGCCTCATTAAGCAGTATAAAAAGCGTGTACTCGAGATTAATGCCCTCGAACCTCAGGTAGAAAAAATGACTCAAGCGGATATGCGTGCTCGCACTGCATTTTTTATGCAAACCTTGAGTCAGGCAAATTTAGATACAAAAGAAAATATACAAAAAGCCCTCGACCCAATTCTTTCTGAAGCTTTCGCTTTAGTTCGCGAAGCTGCACGAAGAACTCTCGGTCAAAGACATTTCGATGTTCAGCTTATTGGAGGCATGATTATGAATGACGGTAATATTGCCGAAATGCGTACAGGAGAAGGAAAAACTCTCGTTGCCACACTCCCAGGATATTTGAATGCTCTTACGGGTAAGGGTGTTCATGTTGTAACAGTTAATGACTATTTGTCACGCCGTGACGGTGTGTGGATGGGTCAAATTTACGATTACCTTGGCCTTACTGTGGGTATTCTCAATCATGACTCTTCATTTATTTACGATCCATCTCATACAGGAGAACAACAAGATGATGTCCGCGATGAGCAAGGCTCATTTAAGGTTGTAAATGAGTTCATGCGACCCGTATCACGTAGCGAAGCATATAAAGCGCACATTACTTACGGAACAAATAGTGAATTTGGTTTTGATTATTTACGCGATAATCTTGAATACCGTTCAGAACGCTTGCGACAGCGTTTGCCAAACTATGCAATTGTCGATGAAATTGACTCAATTCTTATTGACGAAGCTCGAACTCCACTTATCATTTCTGCACCCGCAGCAGATTCAGGAATGCTCTATGCACAATTTGCCCAAATCGCAGCATCACTTAATTTGACCGAAGACTATACCGTTGATGAAAAATCAAAGTCAGTAGCTGTTACTATGGCTGGTATTGCCAAGGTTGAAAAAGCTATGGGCGTGCAAAACCTATATGCAGATGCCGGTATTAAATATGTTCATCACCTCGAAACAGCGCTTAAAGCAAAATCTTTGTACACCATAGACACAGACTATGTTGTAAAAGATGGACAGGTGGTTATTGTAGATCCATTTACTGGCCGTATGCAGCCGGGCCGACGCTGGTCAGAAGGGCTTCATCAAGCTGTTGAGGCTAAAGAAGGTCTTAAGGTTCAACAAGAGTCACGAACTTTTGCTTCTATTACCTATCAAAACTTTTTCAGACTTTATACAAAGTTGTCGGGTATGACAGGTACTGCCGAGACCTCTAAAGAAGAGTTTTATAAAGTGTACGGCCTTGATACTGTTGTTGTTCCTACAAATAAAACAGTTGCACGTAAAGATCATCAGGATTTGATATTCAGAACAGAGCAAGGAAAGTTTAAAGCAATTGCTCGACGCGTTAAAGAAATTCATTCAAAAGGTCAACCAGTACTCATTGGTACTGTTTCTATTGAACGCAATGAAATGTTGAGCAACTTCTTACATAAAGAAGGCGTGCCTCACAATATGCTCAATGCTAAGAATCATGAGAAAGAAGGAGAAATTGTGGCTCAAGCAGGAAAAAAAAGTGCAGTGACAATTGCAACAAACATGGCTGGTCGAGGAGTCGACATTAAACTCGGTGGTAATCCTGCAACTCCAGAGCAATACGAAGAAGTAAAAGCTCTTGGTGGACTCTTTGTTCTCGGAACAGAGCGTCATGATGCGCGACGCATTGATAATCAGCTCCGAGGACGAGCTGGTCGCCAAGGTGATCCGGGTGAGACCCAGTTCTTTGTTTCTCTTGAAGATTCTCTTATGCGAATTTTTGGTGGTGAAACTATTCGTGGCGTACTTGCAAAATTAAATGTTCCCGAGGACGAAGCAATTCAAAATTCATTTATAACTAAGACTCTTGAAGGTGCTCAGTCTAAGATCGAAGGATTTCATTTTGATGGAAGAAAGCATGTTTTGCAGTATGACGATGTTCTCAATCAGCAGCGTGTAACAGTATATGCTCGCCGCCGAGATATACTTACAGCAAATACTCAGACTGTATATGAGCGTATCAATGAGATTATTGCCCGTGTTCCAAATACAGAAGATCAAGAAAAGCTTACAAAAACCATTGCTGAAAAGGTAACTCAGTTTGGAAGCGAACCTTTCAGTGAAGTTATTCGACAAGTTATTTTGCAATCAATTGATACTTTGTGGGTTGATCACCTTGAGGTTATGGATTATTTGCGAGGCAGTGTAAATCTTCGTGCCTACGGACAACATGATCCACTTGTTGAGTACAAGAAAGAAGGTCTGCGTTTATTTAAGGTAATGCAAATGTCAGTAGATAATCAAATACTTTCACTCTTACCGCATGTTGGAGTTCAGGTTGCTCAGCCAGAGCAAGAAAAGCTTAAAGAAGTCCATACAAATCCAGATTCACTCGCAACAAATTCAGGTGAACAAACAGAAAAGCAGGGCAATCGAAAAGATAGGCGAGCACAGAAGAAAAATAAGTAAATAAAAGCCATCATACAAGATGGCTTTTTGGTGTATACTAAGAGTATGCATAGAAATCAACATTACTTTTTCTTTTCACTATTAAGTGTCGTAGCGGTACTTACTACATTAGTTTTTTTGCCGTACATCTCGACCCTCGTTCTCGCTCTCGTTTTTTCTGTATTATTTAGGCCACTGCACCGTTTTGTCTCTAAAATATTCTCACGAGGTAATGAAGGCAGTTCATTTTCAACATGTGTAACACTTGCAATTGTTTTTGCGGCGGTCCTTATTCCGCTTTCATTTTTAGTACTCCAAATCTCTCTTGAAGCACAGGATGTCTATGTGTACTTAACTCATGAAGGCAATCGTGTACAAATGATCGATACACTTAATGGTATTGCAAATCGTATAAGCTATAAGATCTTCGGAGAAAGCGCGCTCATCTCTTTTGATTCTTTCGATATAGCTACCTATATTAGGAGTGCTCTTGAGTGGTCATTTACGAACATTGATTTCGTATTCTCGAGTTTCGCTACAATCATGTTTAACGCTTTCATCTTGCTCATTGCTTTGTTCTATATGCTTAAAGATGGTTCACGTGTTCGAGCAATGCTGACTAAGCTTTCACCTCTTAATGATGAATACGACAATTTGATTTTTACTAAACTCGAGCGAGCAATTAACTCAGTTATCCGTGGTTCACTTGTGGTTGCAGGAATTCAAGGAGTGCTTACGGGTTTCGGTTTCTTTTTGTTCGGTATACCAAACCCAGCTTTGTGGGGTAGTGTTGCTGCTATTGCATCTTTGATTCCAGGAGTAGGTACGGCACTTGTGGTTGTACCGGGTATTATCTATTTATTTGCTACAGGCGCTACAGCATTTGCAGTAGGCTTTCTTGTATGGGGAGTTGTTGCAGTTGGTCTCATCGACAATTTTTTAGGTCCACGAATTGTTCAGCAAGGTGTTGATGTGCACGAATTTCTTATTCTTTTGTCAGTTGTCGGTGGTTTGTCATTCTTTGGTCCGATCGGACTTATCCTTGGTCCACTATCGCTCAGTCTTCTTTTGGCTCTTCTTGATATTTACAAACAGGTGACGGCAGAGTAGGTCTGTGATACACTCACCGAACAAATATGGCTTTTATAGACGAACTTACATTTCACGTTAAGGCAGGCAATGGAGGATCAGGTGTTGTACGCTGGCGCCATGAAAAGGGTCGCGAATTTGCTGGGGCCTCTGGTGGTAACGGTGGAAAGGGTGGCGACGTATTCGTACGCGCTGTCCGCGACCTTGCTTTACTTACTCAATATCGAAATCAAAAGGAATTCGTAGCCGAAAACGGTATTGATGGTATGAGCGATAGTATGTTCGGCCGTAGTGGAGCTGATCTCATTATCGATTTACCTATCGGTTCCGTGGTTACTGATTTGCGAACGAATAGACCAATACACCTTTTGACCGAAGGTGAAACAGTCCGAATTCTTAAGGGTGGAAACGGCGGTCTTGGAAACGAACACTTTAAAGCGTCGACAAATGTTCGTCCAGAGCAATCAACTCCAGGCAAACCAGGCGAAGAAGCAGATTTTTTTGTTGAGCTACAGCTTGCTGCTGATGCCGGTTTTGTAGGGCAGCCAAATGCAGGTAAATCAAGTCTTCTTAATGCCCTAACAAATGCAAAGGCAAAGGTTGGTAATTATGCCTTTACCACACTTGAGCCAAACCTCGGTGCATTCTATGGCTACGTTCTTGCTGATATTCCAGGACTCATTGAAGGGGCATCCGAAGGTAAAGGTTTAGGTCATGCATTTTTGCGTCACGTAAAAAGAACATCAGTTGTTGTTCACTGTGTTTCTCTTGAAAATGAAAATATCGAAGATGTATACACTACAATTCGAAAAGAACTTAAAGAATATGGTAATGAGCTTGAGCATAAACCAGAAATCATTGTGCTCACAAAGACCGATATGAGTACACCAGAGCAGGTTAAAGCTGCAGTAGACTTAATGAAAAAGTATTCAAAGTATGTTTATGCAGTCTCGGTTCTCGATGATGAGTCTTTGAAAAAGTTTAAAGATATGCTCAGTGTTCATTTACGAGAAATGGTTCCAACGAAAACCGATTCTGCGTTATAATTGTTGCACGTATGGCTCAAGAACTCATTCCTACAATTGGTCTCGAAATTCACGCTGAACTCAAGACACGATCAAAGATGTTTTGTGGTTGCGCAAATAATCCTGACGAAGAAAAACCCAATGCACTTGTGTGTCCTGTATGTATGGGGCATCCAGGGACACTCCCTGTGCTTAACTTTGAAGCAATTCGACATGTTTTGCGTGTGGGGCATGCTCTTGGTGCAAAGATTGCTGATTATACTGAATGGGATAGAAAAAACTATTTTTACCCTGACATTCCAAAAGGCTATCAAATAAGTCAGTATGCATACCCCCTTGTTGAAGGTGGAGAACTTGCTGGCGTTAAAATTACCCGCATTCATCTTGAAGAAGACACTGCACAATCAACACACGATATTCACGAGAAAAGTCTCGTTAATTTTAACCGAGCAGGTGTTCCACTTATGGAACTTGTAACCGAACCGGTTATTCATGACTCTGAAACAGCCGTTCGTTTTGCCGAAGAACTACAGCTTGTACTTCGCTATTTGGGAGCAGGCGATGCTCATATGGAAAAGGGTCATATGCGCGTAGAGGCAAATATCTCTGTTGCAACTCGCGAGGATACTGATAATAAAAAGTTTGGTACAAAAACAGAAGTTAAAAACCTTAACTCTTTTAGAGCTGTTGAACGCGCAATTGCTTATGAAATTAAGCGACAATCAGATTTACTTGCCCGAGGTGAAAAGGTAGTTCAAGAAACTCGTGGCTGGGATGATAGTACTCAAACAACATTTTCTCAGAGAAAAAAGGAAAGCTCACATGATTATCGATATTTTCCTGATCCTGATATTCCTCATATGATGATTTCTGAGATAGAAGAATTTAAGCCAGAAGATTTGCGAGGAACATTACCAGAATTACCTTGGGAAAAGCGCAAGCGATACACACAAGATTTTGGTCTTAAGCCAGAGGAGGTTGAAGTTTTTGTGATAGTAGTTCAGCTTGGTTCATACTTTGAAAAAGTTGCCCAATTACTCGACAACAAAGCCGAAGCTGTAAAATTGTCTGTTAATTATATTCTTACCGACTACGTTGGTTTTATTAAAAAAGATTTCGGAGAAAATATTGCGCAAGGAATTAATAAAATATCGCCAGAGCGTATGGCTGATGTGATTAAGCTTATTCAGTCAGGTAAACTTTCTTCTCGAGGAGCAAAGGATCTTTTGAAGCACCTCTACGAAACATTGGTTGATGCCGAAACTCCTTTAAGAACTACCGAAGAAATTGCTCAGATCCAAGGTCTTATTCAAAATAGTAATGAAGGTGAACTTAAGACTGTGTGTGCAGCAATCGTTGCAGCAAACCCAACAGTAGTTGCTGATTTTAAGAGTGGTAAAGTAAGTGCTCTACAATTTTTGGTTGGTCAGGCAATGAAAACTGTTAAGGCTTCAGGAAGTAGTGCAAACCCAGAACTATTACGAAAAATATTAACGGAGCTTTTAAGCTAGTATGGAAGGTAGTACTGAACAAAAAACTGGCTTTGGCCTATGGTGCCATAAGTTTCAAGTGTATGGCGGAGCTTTTTTGCTTGGTACCATTGTAATTATTATGTGTATCAATATGTACATTAGAATCAGTGCTTCATCATACTTACGTGAGCGCGAGCAGGCTCCTCAAGCAGACGTTGCAATTATTCTCGGTGCATCGGTATATAATAATGGAAGCCTCAGCAGGGCACTTGAAGATAGAACTCTCGGTGCAATCTCTTTGTACGAAAAGAAATTTGTAAAAAAGATTCTTGTAAGTGCTGATAGTGTTCAAGCTGGCAGAAAAGAGGTGAATGCTGTAGTGAGCTATCTTAAAAACTACGGAATTCCCGAAGTGGACATTATTACCGACGAAGGGGGTATCGACACATATCACTCAATGTACCGAGCACGTAATGTGTATAGTGTTAACTCGGCTCTCATTGTGACACAAAAGTTCCACGTCGCTCGTTCTATCTATATTGCACGTAATGTTGGCATAGATGCATACGGAATACCTACCGATAGTACTTATTCAGATTTTAAGAATTCATTCCGAGAGTTTTTTGCTGCTATCAAGGCTTTTTATGAAGTCAATAGACAAGTGGTACCTGAGTATGCTACACTAAAAGCCTAGTAAGTTTCTCGATCGCTTACGGGTAATAATAGTCAAAGACGAGGTAATTAATTATGGCAAAGAAGCTATACGTTGGTGGTATTCCTTATTCAACAGATGATAACGCTCTCCGAGCTCATTTTGAAGCAGCAGGAGAAGTTGAATCTGCTCAGATCATCATGGATCGAATGTCAGGCCGATCAAAGGGCTTTGGATTCGTTGAAATGAAATCAGAAGATGGAGCACAGAAGGCAATTGAAATGTTCCATGGTAAGCCACTCGATGGACGAAATCTCACAGTTAACGAAGCTCGCCCAATGGAGCCTCGAGCACGACGAGACGCCTAAATTGACCTATAAGTCACAAAAAAACCGCTCACGCGGTTTTTTTGTGCTAAACTATAAGCTATGAATTATGAACTTATTGTAATACTTTTTACCTTACTATTACTCCCCGGCATTATTGCGGCTTTTATTCCTGGAGTACCAGGTTTGCTCTATATGCTTTTTGTTGCAGCTGTCTTTGGTTTTGCAACCACGTTCTCACTCCTCACAGTAAACAATCTTTTAATTCTCGGAATCATTGTTATTGCAGCAATTCTTTTTGACATTGGTGCAGGAATAATTGGAGCACGTTATGGCGGAGCAAATATGCTTTCTCTCCTCGGTGGTTTTTTTGGACTTATCGTTGGAACTTTTATAATTCCACTTCCAATTTTTGGTAGTGTTCTTGGTTTCTTTCTTGGTATATATATCACTGAATTAAGTCAGCATCATAAAAGTAAGAAAGCTTGGAAAGCAGCAATTGGTGGTGTGCTCGGTACTTTAACTGGCGTTGCGGGGAATATTGTTATGGCAGTGGTATTCATCATAACGTTTGTTATCTTTGCTCTTAACTAAGAAAGTTTCCTATGGTAAATCGCCGCTTCATTCTGCCGATAATATTTTTTACTATATTTCTAGATATGCTTGGTTTTGGAATTCTTATTCCAATTCTGCCGCAGCTATTTGCTAATCCAGACTCGTCACTTTATTTACTTGGTAATTCAGTATCAATCGAAACGGGATACGTTTTGCTCGGCATACTTACCGCAACATATCCACTTGGGCAGTTTGTGGCCACACCTATTTTGGGACAGCTATCAGATATGTATGGACGCAAAAAAATCCTAGCAATTGCTTTGCTCGGAACCCTCGTATCATATGTCGTCTTTGGCATCGGTGTTGTTATTAAGAGTGTGTGGTTACTCATGGCGTCACGTTTTTTTGACGGAATAACCGGAGGAAACATTTCAGTGGCACAAGCGGTAATTGCCGACAGTACATTACCACAAGACAGAGCAAAGAATTTTGGTTTAATCGGAGCTGCTTTTGGGCTCGGCTTTATCCTCGGCCCATTTTTAGGTGGAGTCTTGGTTGATAGCACTATCGTATCTTGGTTTGGCCCAACGGTTCCATTTTGGTTTGCTGCTATACTTTCACTCATTAATGTAATTATCGTGTGGTTTGTATTACCTGAAACATATATTCCACAAGAAAAGACAAGACTCGAATGGGGAAAGTCTTTGGCAAATCTTGCACGCGCCGCAACTTTCCCAGGTTTTAGAGGAATATTTGCAACAAACTTTATTTATCAAGCTAGTTTTGCTTTCTTTACGTCTTTCTTTGGAGTCTTTCTTGTTGATAGGTTTATGATGACAGAAGCACAAATAGGGAAGCACTTAGCTTTTTTGGGTATCTGTATTGTAATTACCCAAGTAACAATTACGCGCTTTTTAGCAACACGAGTTTCGGACTATAAGATTATTCGCACATCACTTGTTCTGGCTGGTCTAATTATGTTTACACATTACTTTGTATACGGAATTATTGAGTTACGTATAGTAGCTGCAATGTTTGCTGTCGCTAACGGTCTTGTGCTTGCGAATGTAAATGGTTTAATTTCTCGCAAAGCAGATAAGACAATACAGGGTGAGATTTTAGGTATCAATGCAAGTGTGCAAGCATTGGCCCAGTCTATACCACCTTTAATTTCGGGCTTTGTTGTCATTACATTTACGCCAGAAACCCCGGTATTAGTTGCCGGGGTTCTCATGGTTGTTGCTGGTTTGGTTTTTGTTACCGCTCGATATTTTTCCACCACCTCTGAATCGGTGCGCGTTTAATAATATCTATTGCTTCATCAAGATTATCGGTGATCGTGTAGAGCTTAAGATCTTCAGGATTAATTGCTCTATCTTCTTCAAGCATGTGCTCTTTAATAAAGGTAACAAGAGGTGTCCAAAAGTCTGAGCCAATAAGAATTATTGGAACAGCGGGGATCTTTTTTGTTTGGATAAGGGTAAGTACTTCAAAGAATTCATCGAAAGTTCCATAGCCGCCAGGGAATACTACATATGCTTCTGCAGCAAAAGTAAGAATTGTCTTTCGGGTAAAGAAATATGAAAAATCCATATTTTCAACAACCCAAGGATTCGTATGTTGTTCTTTAGGTAATTTAATTGAAATACCAAGAGAAACTCCGCCAGCTTCATGCGCTCCACGATTAGCTGCCTCCATAATTCCGGGGCCACCACCAGTTACAACTGCATAGCCACATTCTTTTGCAATTCGTCGAGCAAGTTCACGGGCCATAAGCGAGTACTTATGGTCTTCGGCAAAGCGCGCTGAGCCCATAATGCTAACACTCTTTGGATAACGTTTGATAAAATCAAAACCATTTTTAAATTCTTGAAAAATTCGAGCAAGACTTTCTACCTGATTTTTTCGAATATCGTGTTCGTTAAAGTATTGTGCATCCATAAAGACTAGTATATCATGCGCATATGAAGCCTGGCTTTGAACTTATTAAGAAATTTCCACAGGGAGGCGGTAAAGGTGATGAATATCGTACTGGCTTAGCACGTGTAGGAACAATTAAAACTCCACATGGTGATATACAGACTCCTGCTTTTATTGCGGTGGGAACAAAAGCTACAGTTAAAGCTCTTACGGTAGAAGACATTCATCTTACAGGTGCACAGGCAGTGCTTGCTAATACATATCACTTATATCTTGAGCCAGGACATAAGCTTGTTGATCAAGCTGGTGGTTTTGGAAAGTTTATGAATTGGAATGGCCCAACTTTTACTGACTCAGGTGGTTTTCAGGTTTTTTCTTTAGGGCAAGCATATGGTAAAGGTGTATCCAAGGTTGCTACCACAAAAGCAGCTGATCTTAATGAGGCGATAGATAATGATGGTCGCGAAAGTAATGGCCAAGGATCACTTGTTGATATTGATGAAGATGGTGTGACATTTAAGTCACACATTGATGGATCACGCCATCGCTTTACTCCGGAGCTTTCAATGGATATTCAGCATGCGCTCGGTGCAGACATTTTCTTTGCTTTCGATGAGTGTACTTCGCCAATGGCGCCACATGAATATCAATTACAAGCAGTAGAAAGAACGCATCGCTGGGCTCAAAGATCTCTTGATAGACATTTGGCAAATAACTCTAAAAATCAAATGCTTTTCGGAGTAGTGCAGGGCGGTCAGCATGAAGACTTGCGCCGCATGTGTGCGCGTCACCTTGGAAGTATGCCTTTCGATGGCTTCGGCATTGGTGGTTCATTCACTAAAAAAGATATCGATACTGCTGTAGGCTGGGTTTGCTCAGAATTACCAGAGAATAAACCACGGCACCTTTTAGGAATTGGCGAGCCAATTGATATTTTTGGTGCTATTGAAAATGGTGTCGACACCTTTGATTGTGTTGCTCCAACTCGCATTGCGCGAAATGGCACTCTGTATACCAACCGAGGAAAGATTAATATCCGCAATGCTGAGTTTGCCCAATTACTCGAATCTTTCGACGCGACATCTAATAGTCCAGTTGCTCAAAAGTATACAGCTGCTTATTTAGCTCATTTATTTAGATCGCATGAAATGCTTGCAGCAACACTTGCTTCAATTCATAACCTACACTTTATAATTTCACTCGTCGAAAAAATACGATTATCGCTCCTTGATGGTACGTATACAGAATTCAAAAAGAAATTCTTAGCAGATTTCTATTCTGAAAGTTCTATAGGTTTATAAGACTCAGGTTTGCGCGCAATCCAGCTTTCAATTTCTTGAGCATTCAAAAGACCCTTTTGAGCACCAACTGACAATACGACTGACATTGGGTTAATAGGCGCCCATATAAGAGCTTCTAGCGGGGTTTTTCCGAGCGCTAGGGCTGCCACGAAGGTTGAAGCAAAAGCATCGCCACAGCCAGTTCTTTCATAAGGCTCTCCTTGGTCTGGATAGGGTGGCATAAAATACATTTTCTGGACTGCCTCAGGGCTTGTAGTGTCGTACATATAGGCTCCTTTAGGGCCATCGGTAATGCAGACGATTTTAGGACCAAGCTGTGCCAAACCTTTAAGTAAAACAGAAATCTTGGCTGAGTGAAGATTAAGAATTCTGCCCGCTTCTTCGACGTTTACCACAAAAACATGGGTACGTGCATATATTTTCTTGAGCTTTTCAGTACCGAGTCGCATCTGAAAAGTTCCAGGCTGAAAAGCAACTTTAATTGTCGGGTACATTTCAAGCCATTCTGCAATGTCATGATGGAAAGACTCAGAAGATGCTCCGAGCGAACTTAAATACACCCATGAAGGAATTTTGTGTGAAGACTGTGTAATAAGTTCTTCGGGTAAAGAATAAGGGTATGTTTGATGCTTTACGAGTATTGTTCTTTCGGCTCCGTACCAAAGTACATAATGATGATTTGTTGCACGGCCATGATGGCGAACCACATAGGGCGTACGAACCTGCTGCTTGCGCAAAGCTTCAATACAATCATCGCCATTAGTATCATCACCGATGTTACCAATAAAAGCAGTGTGGAGTCCTAATTTCGAAAATGCCACTGCTGCATTGGCGCTATTTCCTACTCCGGGAATATTGTAGGCTTCTTCGTAAGGAATTTTGTCACCAAATTTTACCGATAGGGTGCAATCTTCGGGATTAACGTTGCAATGAACCTCGGCTTCTTTGAGGCGAATAAATGTATCTACAGTTATATCGCCAATTGTGACAACGTCGAATTTTTTAGAGAATAGAGAAGATAAAAGAATCATAAGTGTGGATGTTCGTATGACATAAGTATACAGCAAATGGTACACTAGTGTTATGAACACCATACAAGAATATCTGAAATTAGCAGAAAAACAGGGTAATGCTATCGGTCACTTTAATATTTCAAACTCCGATGGCTTTTGGGCTGTTGTACATGCTTCACAAGAACTTGAAGCAGAACTCGGACATAAAATTCCTGTAATCATTGGCGTATCAGAAGGCGAAAGAGATTGTATTGGAGTAGAAGCCGTTGCGCTTATGGTGCGCAGTGCTCGTGAAAAATATAATATACCTCTATTTTTAAATGCTGATCATACCTATTCTTTTGAACGGGTTAAAGAAGTGGTAGATGCAGGCTACGATGCAGTAATTTTTGATGGAACCGAACTGCCTTTTGCTTCGAATGTTGCAGAAACTCAAAAATGCAAAGAATACATTACAAAAGTTAGACCAACAATGCTCTTAGAAGCAGAGCTGGGTTTTATCGGTAAGTCTTCAAAGGTCCTCGAAGGTATACCAGACAATGTTAAGCTTACTGATGAATTTTTAACTGACCCAAGTGAAGCACAAAAGTTTATTCAAGAGACAGGTGCTGACATGCTTGCTCCTGCTGTTGGTAATATCCACGGTATGCTTAAGGGTGGAGTTGATCCTGCTTTAAACCCACAGCGTGTGCAAGAAATTAGTTTAGCAACAAAGGTTCCACTAGTGCTTCATGGGGCTTCGGGTAATTCTGATGCAGAAATTAAAGAGTGTATAAAAGCTGGTGTTCGAATTGTGCACGTAAATACCGAACTCCGTGTTGCATTTAAGCAGGGGCTCATTAAATACCTTCAAGAAAATCCTGATGAAGTTGCTCCCTATAAATACATGAAAGCTGCACGCGATGCAATGAAAGAGGTTGTAAAGAAAAAATTATTAGTTTTTATGAATGCTTAATATGTCAAAAGTTTATATAACTCGCGAGATTCCACAAATTGGTATCGATATTCTTACTCAAGCAGGGCATACAGTTGAAATAAATAAACTTCCTCGACCTTTAACAAAAGCCGAGCTCATTAAGGCTTTGTCAGACACACAGTACGATGCTGTCTTGTCGTTACTTACTGATTCAATTGATGAAGAAGTTTTGGCAGCTGCACCAAGTGTAAAAATATTTGCTAACTATGCAATTGGTTTTAATAATTTTTCAGTAGAAGCAGCAAAAAAGCGTGGAGTATTTTTGACTAACACTCCAGGTGGCGGGGCAGACAGAGTGGCAGAACATACATGGGCACTTATTCTTGGTCTTACGTGTCGAGTTGTAGAAGGTGATTCATATATTCGAACAGGTAAATATGTCGGTTGGGATCCCATGCTTTTGCATGGAAGTAAATTAAATGGAGGAACTTTAGGTATTGTCGGAACCGGCCGTATTGGAGCCGAGGTTGCTCATAAAGCATGGCACGGCTTTGGTATGAAGGTTGCTTACTACGATATTAAGCGTAATGAAGACCTTGAGAAAAACTATGGAGCACAGTTTTGCGCAACGGTAGAAGAAGTTCTTAAGATTTCAGATGTCGTGTCGATCCATGTACCTTTGATGGAAGCAACACATCACCTTATGAATGCAGGGCGTTTGGCACTGATGAAAAAGACTGCTTACCTTATTAACACATCACGTGGCCCTGTAATTGACGAGACAGCTCTTGTAGAGGCTTTGAAGAACAATGTAATAGCAGGAGCAGGACTTGATGTATTTGAATTTGAACCAAAGCTTACTCCAGGCCTTGCCGACTTGTCGAATGTAATCCTCACTCCACATATTGCTTCAGCAACCGAAGAAGCTCGACTCGATATGGCTCGATTATCAGCGACAAATATTGTAGAGGTATTAGCAGGACGAGCTCCAAAAAACCCTGTTTACTAGGCAGTACCCTTGTGTGATATACTTATTACGTATTATTTAATTAACTATATATGGGAATTGAATTTAATGAAGAGAATGCAATGATGAATCAGGCGTATCAACAGCAGGTACAGCAAGCTAATTCTTCTGCTTTTGGTCGTTTCCTTGTTGCTCGTGGTATTGCTAAAGATGATGCTCAGGCTAATATGTTTCTTTTGGGTATCGCTCTTGCGGCAGTCGTTCTAACAATTATCGTTGTATTTACATTTATCTTGTAAGGTAATTGTGAGTTTTGGGTGTAAAAAGCTCAAAACCCTTGCTTTTTTTGTAGAAATCAGTAGACTGTTCTGGTATGTATACGCTTAATGTCGAAAAAAGAACTCCAGCAGATTCAGTAGAGGCGCTTAATAAAAAGGGCTTTATTCCTGCTGTATTCTATGGTCCAAAAGAACCATCAACTTCAGTTGCTGTTTCTCAGGTAGAATTTACTAAGGTTTGGAAAAAAGCAGGTGAGTCATCAATTATTAGTCTTAAGGTTGGCGGCGAGGAGCACGATGTTCTTATTCATGACATCGATTTTCACCCTCTAACAGATGCAGTTCGACACGTAGACTTCTACGTTATTGAAAAGGGTAAGAAGCTTACTGTGGATGTTCCTGTAACATTCGTTAACGTTTCTCCTGCAGTTAAGGATCTTGGAGGTATTCTTGTTAAGGTGGCTCATGATCTTAAGATCAAGGCTATGCCAAAAGATCTTCCTCGAGAAATTGCTGTCGACATTGCACTTCTTACAGATCTTACAAGTGTTATTAAGGCAGGTGATATCAAACTCCCATCTGGAGTAGAGCTTGCTACTGATGCTGATGAAATTGTTGCTTCTATCGCTGTTGCTAAGGAAGAAGTCGAAGAAGCTCCTACAGCTATCGACATGTCGGCTATCGAAGTTGAAAAGAAAGGTAAAGAAGAACCAGCTCCTGGTGAAGGAGATGCTAAAGAATAATACAAAAGTGTTGTTCAATGATAAAAACTGGCGCAAGCCGGTTTTTATTTTGGTATACTATACGCATGTCACAGGGCAGTTTGTACCAAAAAATTATAATGCATTGCGCTGCCACCATATTTATTCTGGGTTGTGTGGTAGGGGCAGATTTTTTGTTTGCTCCGCACGTTGTACATGCTGAAACTACCGTTGAGCGCGAGGCTCGCCTCAAACAAGAATTGGCAAATGTTGAGCGCGAAGTTAAAGAAACTGAAGCTGCTCTAGCTTCTGCTAAAAATGAATCGGCTTCTTTGGATCGAGATATTCGTATTCTCAATGCCGAAATTAAGTCTGCCCAACTTAAGATTCAAGCTAAAAACTTGGTTATTGCTACTCTAGGTAAAGATATAAATACTAAGAATGAGCATATAGGTGAACTTAATGAGCGTATAGAAAGGGGGCAAGAATCTCTTGCAGAACTCTTACGCAAAAGAAATGAATTTGATACGTACAGCTTGCCAGAAGTCGTACTTAGTAGAGTGTCACTAACTCAGTTTTTTGCTGATATTGACGACTTTGAAATGATAGAAGATTCACTCGCTGCAACCTTTGCAGATATTCGCGATGCTCGATCACAGACAGAAACAGAAAAACAAGCACTCGACAAAAAGAAGAATCAAGAGATCGATGCCAGAGCCGTTATTGCTGAACAAAAAAAGAAAATTGAATCTGCCGAGGCCGAAAAAAAGCGTCTCCTTGCCGCAAGTAAGAATAGTGAAATGCTCTATTCACAAATTGCCGCTGAAAAGCGAGCAAAAGCTGCCGAGATTCGCGCGGCACTCTTTTCTTTGCGCGATACAGCCGCAATTCCATTCGAACAAGCTTTGGCTTTTGCAAACGAAGCAGCACAGAAAACTGGTATTCGGCCAGCATTCCTTTTGGCAATCCTAATGCAAGAGTCTGCTTTTGGTAAGAATGTTGGCTCGTGTTACTTAACAGATCCTGATACTGGGGCCGGAGCAAGTATTAAGAGTGGAACAAAGTTTCCTAATGTGATGAAGCCTGGAAGAGATGTTGAACCATTCATTGAAATTACTAAAGCCTTAGGACTTGATCCATTTAAGACTCTCGTATCTTGCCCGCAATCAATTGGTTGGGGTGGTGCTATGGGGCCTGCACAATTTATTGCTTCTACATGGAAATTATTTGAAGCACGCCTTAAAACATCGCTTGGTATACAGGCACCAAACCCTTGGGAGCCGCGACATGCATTTATGGCTTCGGCTATGTATCTTTCAGACCTTGGGGCTAAGGGTGGTAGCTATACCGGTGAACGAAATGCTGCCTGCCGTTATTATTCTGGCCGCGCTTGTACGGTAGGTAATATCAATACAACGTACGGTGATCAGGTTATGATAAAAGCTGCAAATATTCAGTTAACCATGATTAATCCTCTTGAAGGATTCTAAGACTATTGCGTGGTATATTGCATTTATATTCAGTATCTGATATAGTCTCTCGCATGAAGCAAGATATTCATCCAAAGGAATACCGCCCAGTGATCTTCGTGGATAACTCAAACGGAGCTCAGTTTCTTATTCCTTCTACAATCAAAACATCAGAAAAGGGCTCATGGACAGATGGTAAAGAATACCCACTCTACCGACTCGAAATCACAAGTGCATCACACCCATTCTATACAAACCAGGAAAAGGTGATGGATACAGCAGGACGTGTAGAAAAGTTCCGTTCTCGCCAGTCAAAGAAGAAATAAAGAACCACGCGTTCATCTATCTTTTTTGCCGGGGCCTCACTCATGAACCTCGACGAAATAAAAAAGAATCATAAAACTGCTTATTTAGCAGAAATGTACGAAGCGCTTTTAACATCAGAGCGTGACGTTCTTTCTATGTCCCAGGATCCAAGTATGGCTGATTTAGCAAAAGACGAACTTACATCAATTCAAACTCAAAAGAAAGGCATAGAACAACAGATAACTGCAATTCTTAATGCAGATAAAGAAGAAGAGGAATATCCAACTGAACTTATTCTTGAAATCCGTGCTGGAGCAGGTGGCGATGAAGCGGCACTCTTTGTGGAGGAGCTTATGACAATGTATAAGCGTTACGCTGAGTCAAAAGGTTGGGGTACATTAGTTACTGAAGAATCTCGTGGTTCTGCAGGTGGTTATAAAGAAGTGCAGCTTATCGTTAAGGGTAAGGGTGTATATGAGGCTTACAAGTATGAAACTGGTGTGCATCGCGTACAGCGTATTCCAGCTACCGAAAAGGCTGGTAGAGTACATACCTCAACAGTCTCAGTTGCAATGCTACCAATTCGTAAAAAGGTTAAGTTTGAGATAAACCCGAGCGATATTCAAATGGAGTTTTCTCGAGCCGGAGGAAAGGGTGGTCAGAACGTTAACAAGGTGGAAACCGCTGTGCGACTTTTACATATTCCTACAGGTATTGATGTCCGCGCTACAGCAGAGCGTTCACAAGCTGCAAACCGCGAACGTGCTATGCAGGTTCTTATGGCAAAGCTCGAAGCTCTTAAAATCGAAGAAGAGGCTAAAAAATGGAGTGCAGATAAGCGTAGTCAGATTGGTACAGGTGACCGTTCTGAAAAGATTCGTACATACAACATACTCCAAGACCGTATTACGGATCACAGAATCAAGCATTCATGGCACAATATAGAAACAATACTCGGGGGCGAAATGGAGCCATTAATTGAGGCTATTGAAGAGTTTAAAAAGAGCGGGGCAGAGATTGCTCACGATACTTCGGGTATCGATGATGGGGATGATGCCTAAAAGGGTTGCAAAAATACGGCTCATTTGCTAGGATACAGAGACCAATATATACGTATGTCAGAAAAACAAACTACAAATCCAGCAGTTATCGAGAACATGTTCAAGGTTGGCGCTCATTTTGCTTTTGCACGATCACGCCGACATCCAACAGTATTACCATTTATTTTCGGTGCTAAGAATAAGGTTGAAATTTTTGACCTTGAAAAAACAGAGCAATTACTCGAAAAAGCCAAGGCTTTTGTTCGCAATCTTGCTAAAGATGGAAAGATGATTCTTTTCGTTGGAGGTAAGCCAGAAGCTCGAGCTGCTATTCGAAAGGCAGGCATCTCTCTCGCTATGCCATTTGTAGATGGTCGCTGGATCGGTGGTTCTCTTACTAACTTCCCTGAAGTTCGCAAGCGAGTAGAAAAACTCGAAAGACTCACTCTTGAGCGCGAAAAGGGAGAACTTGCTAAATACACAAAGAAAGAGCGTCTTCTTATTGATCGCGAAATTTCTAACCTCGAAATCATGTTCTCAGGTCTTATCGCTATGAAAGACATGCCAAAGGCTCTCTTTGTTATCGATCCAAAGAAAGAATCTATTGCAGTTAAAGAAGCACAAGACAAGGGTATTCCAGTTATCGCTCTTCTCGGTTCAGACTGTGACTTTACAGGTGTTGAAGTTCCTATCGTAGGAAACGATGCTTCACGAGCAAGTATTGAATTCTTTGTGAATGAAATTGTGCGAGCATACGCAGAAGGAAAGAAGGCCTAAATTATCCTAGTGCTTTTTTCTGCATGGTGTATAATTTACATATTAGCTTAATTCTCATTTAGAACTATGATAACTACAGAACTTATTAAGGAGTTACGAGACAGAACAGGAGTTTCAGTAATGCAGTGTAAGAAAGCTCTTGAAGAAGCTCAGGGTGACCTTGAAAAGGCTCTTATTATTCTTCGAAAGAAGAGTGGTGAAATTGCTGCAAAGAAAGGTGACCGAACATTCGGCGCTGGCACAATTCAGTCATATGTTCATGCAAACGGTTCTGTAGCCGCTATGGTTGAACTTGTATGCGAAACTGACTTCGTATCTGGTAACGATGAATTTAAGGCTCTTGCGCGCGACATTGCTATGCATGTAACCGCTGCTAATCCTAAGTTCCTTAAGTCTTCAGAAATTACTCCCGAAGTAACAGCAAAAGCACAAGAAGTATTTGCTGAAGAAGTAAAAGATAAGCCAGAAGCTATGCGAGCAAAAATCCTCGAAGGAAAGCTCGCTACATATTTCGGCGAAATGGTACTTTTGAATCAGCTTTTCATTAAGAATCAAGATTTAACAATCCAAGCTCTTATTGATGCAGCTATGCAAAAGTTTGGTGAGAAAATCGAAATTGCTCGATTTGTTCGCTACGGTGTGCTTCAACAGTAATGATAACTGTACCAACAATTGCATTTGCAGTTTCTTTGGTAGGCATTCTTTGTATGCTCGGTATTAAGTCGTATGAAGTTAAAACTGGGCGAAACAGTATATTAGCTTTAGTGAGCGAGAAAACCAACCATATTGTTCATGGTTGGTTTTCTGCAATTGATGCGTGGATTCGCAGTGTAAATAGAGATTCTGTATTTTCTATAACAATACTCGGCGCTCGTTTTATTCGAAATATACTCCTTTCTATCTACGAAGCCACTCTTAAGTACGCTCAGGCTCACCCACAGTCAAAAAAGATACTTGATATGGTTGCAGGCAAGACTCCAATTAAGCGAGGGGGTGCATCAATATATCTTAAGAAGATCGGCGAAGATAGATTGATGAAATAAAAGAAATAGTGTAATATGGCTTGTGTTGATTGCCACCTTAGCTCAGTTGGTAGAGCAACTGTTTTGTAAACAGTAGGTCCCCGGTTCAAGCCCGGGAGGTGGCTCAGTTTAAAATATGTAGCTCTATTTATGAATCAACGCGGACATATTCACCCAGCAACACAACTCATTCGTGAGGTAGCTACTATTTTTAATGAATTGGGTTTTAATATTGCTACGGGGCCCGAACTTGAGGTTGAATACTATAACTTTGATGCCCTCAATATTCCTAAAGATCACCCATCGCGTGATATGCAAGATACATTTTGGATTAAAACACCAAAGCCTGTAACTGATCCTCGCCAGAGACAATTGCTCACCACTCAAACTTCAGCAATCCAAATTCGCTATATGGAAGAAATGCTCAAAAAGGGCATACAGCCTCCATATAAAATTATTGCTCCAGGAAAGGTGTATCGTAACGAAGCTACTGACGCAACTCATGAAGTGCAATTCCATCAGGTAGAAGCTCTGCTTGTAAATAAAACTACCAACCTTGCAGAACTTAAGGGTACACTTGAACATGCTTTTAAAAAGCTCTTTGGTAATGATGTCGTTATTCGTTTTCGCCCAAGCTACTTTCCTTTCGTAGAGCCAGGTGTTGAAGTTGATATGAAGTGGAAAGATAAATGGCTCGAAGTTGCAGGTGCCGGCATGGTACACCCAAATGTTTTATCTGCTGTAGGACTTAATCCAGAAGAGTGGCGAGGCTTTGCTTTCGCTTTTGGTCTTGATCGACTCATTATGCTTAAGTACGGTATCGATGATATTCGCAACCTATATAATGGTGATATGCGTTTTGTTGAGCAATTCTAATTATGAAAATCCCTTATTCATGGCTTAAAGAAGAATTCGGTAGTTCAACACCAACGGTTGAGCAAATTAGCAATGCTCTCATTGCTCGCTGTTTTGAAGTAGAAGGTATAGAAAGTATTGGTGACGAAACTGTTATTGATATTAAGGTCTTACCAGATCGCGCACACTACGCTTTGTCATGGAATGGTATTGCATATGAGTTGGCGGCAATCCTAGGTATTAAGCGCAATGATAGAAACCATGCACTGCCACAAGCCACATTAAGTGCCCCAGAGGTAAGTATTGATTGCGATCCACAAAGTGTTCGCAGATATACGGCGTGTCGTATTGAAGGCATTCAGAATACCGAAACTCCAGCATGGCTACGAAATCGACTCGAAGCTATTGGGCAACGCTCAATAAACCTTATTGTTGACTTGGCAAACTATGTCATGTTTGAAACAGGGCAGCCACTCCACGCTTTTGATGCAAGTAAGCTTGCTTCAGAAATTTCTGTTCGTAATGCAAATAATGACGAGTTATTTACAACGCTTGATTCAAAAGAGGTAAAGCTTAACTCTTCAATGGTTGTTATTGCTGACGCCAAGAACTCTTTAGCACTTGCTGGTATAAAAGGAGGTAAGGTAGCCGAGGTAACCGAAACTACAACAACAATCCTTCTTGAGGCTGCAAACTTTGATCCTGTTAAGACTCGAAGAACATCAGAAAAAGTTGGTATTAAAAACGATTCATCAAAGCGTTTTGAAAATAATATTAGTCCCGAAATGACTGTTGAAGGAGTTAAAGCTTTCACATCATATTTAGCAAAAATACTTCACGGGACTAAAATTTCTGTTGGTCAAATATATGATTATTACCCACATAAAGAGTTGGCAGAATCACGAGTAATTTCTCTAAAGCAGATTTCTTCATTGCTCGGCCGAGAGGTTGCTTTGGATGATGCCACACGAATACTCACCAGTTTGCACTGCGTGGTTGAGGTGGTGCAAGGTGCGGATATTAAGGTGACACCACCAGTATGGCGTCGTGACCTAGTTATTATGCCCGACTTTACCGAAGAGATCGGTCGACTTTTAGGCTACGAAACACTCCCCAATAAGCTACCTGAATATACTCAGCCTCAGCCTATAAATACACAATATTTTGTTCTTGAATCAATTAAATCAGTTCTTGCTCAGCAGGGGTGGACCGAAACAATTTTATACACATTAAGTAGTAAAGGTGATCTTGAAACTGCATATCCTGTAGCAAAAGATAAAGCATTTTTGCGAACATCTCTTTTGCCAAATCTTATTGAGAGTGCCGAGGTAAATGCTCGCAATGCAGACATTCTTGAAATTGATACGCTCAAACAGTTTGAAATTGGAAAAGTTTTTCCAATAACAGGAGAAAAGATTTTTGTTGGACTTGCTTGTGCTCATATTAAGAAAGTGAAAGGTCAAAATCCGCAACAAGATATCGAATCAATTATTAAGGATATTGAACAGAGTGTTGGCATAACATGCAAGCCTATTGCAACAAAAACATCAGGTAAGTTATATGCTGCCGAATTCGAAATGGACCTTACTTCGTATAGAGCAAAAGACCAAGCAACACTTGAAAGTATTCCCTTGGTAAGTAAGGGGACTACTCGGTACAATCCATTTTCACCATTTCCATTCTCTGTGCGCGACATTGCCGTATTCGTGCCGACAGACATTACAGAAGCAGATATTCGTGCCGTTATAGATCAACATAAGGGTGAATATTGTGTACGCTTGCGCCTCTTCGATATATTTACCAAGACATTCGATGATGGAAGTTCAAAGACTTCATATGCTTTCCGTTTGGTGTTTCAGTCAAATACAGCAACGCTTACCGAAGAGCAAATTTCAGCTCCAGTACAAGCAATTTACGAAGCTTTAAAGGCTCGAGGATGGGAGATTCGATAAATACTGATTCTGAGCCATTCTGTGGCGCATAAGAAAGCAAAGTGTGGTTAATGTAAAGGGACATAACTGTCTCTTTTTGGTATAATTAACATACTACTTTTATACACAACATGGCAAAAGAAGATACAAAAAAGAGTTCGTACGGAGCAGATGAAATTCAAGTCCTCGAAGGTCTTGAACCAGTTCGAAAGCGCCCCGGAATGTACATCGGTACAACAGGGCCGGATGGTTTTCATCATCTCGTAACCGAAATTTTTGATAACTCTCGCGATGAAGCGATGGGCGGTCATGCCAATGATATTGAAATCACCTTTTTGCCAGGTGAGCGAGTCCGCGTTGTCGACAATGGTCGAGGTATTCCTGTTGATATACATAAACAAACAAAGGTTTCGGCTCTCGAAACCATTATGACTGTTCTTCATGCTGGAGGTAAATTCGGCGGCGAAGGTTACAAAGTGTCCGGAGGTCTCCACGGTGTGGGTGCTTCTGTGGTAAACGCTTTGTCTATATTTTGTGAGGTTGTTGTTCATCGTGACGGGGGTATATACACACAGGAATATTCTCAGGGAAAGCGCAAGGCTGCTGTAAAAAAGATCGGTTCCACAAAGAAGAGGGGAACAATCGTTACGTTCGAACCTGATACTGCGATTTTTGGACAGCAAGAATTTGCCTACGAGCGTATTGTTAACCATATGCGCCAGCAGGCCTATTTGGTGCGCGGTCTTAAAATTACAGTTATTGATGCACGCTATGCCACAGCCGAGGCCCTTAAGCCACTTGGTACAAAAGATTCTTCTGGTCGTGTTGGTATTGATCCAACCGAAGTTTACTATGTGCGAGACCTTAATTTGCAAGTCCCTTCAAACACTTTTTACTTTGAGGGTGGATTGGCATCACTCGTGCGCTTTACTAACCAAATTCTTACACCTCTCCATAAGAATATTTTTTATGTTGATAAGCCTGCAGAGGGTGTAGAATCAGTAGAAATTGCTTTGCAGTATGCTGACGATGTCTCAAGTAGAATACTTGCATTCGCAAACAATATTTATAACTC
Source organism: uncultured Candidatus Saccharibacteria bacterium (assembly GCA_964529025.1). Taxonomy (GTDB): domain Bacteria; phylum Patescibacteriota; class Minisyncoccia; order Phycocordibacterales; family PALSA-1337; genus CAZGUZ01. The sequence goes on along the minus strand of CAZGUZ010000001.1, from coordinate 62,812 downwards.
AGAAGGAGGTACACACATTACAGGTTTTAAGACATCACTGACTCGAACTCTTAACGCTTATGCAAAAAAGAATAACCTTGTAAAAGGTGACGACGATTCATTTACGGGTGACGACGTTCTTGAGGGTATTACCGTTGTAGTATCCGTAAAGATTCGCGAAATTCAGTTTGAAGGTCAAACAAAAGCAAAATTAGGTACTGTAGAAGCACAAGGTGCTGTTGCCAGTGTGTTTACAGAGTCTTTTTCATCATTCCTTGAAGAACATCCAGATGATGCAAAGGGCATAATTACAAAAGCAGTTCTTGCAATGAAAGCTCGAAAAGCTGCAAAGGCCGCAAAAGATTCTATTTTGCGTAAAGGCGCTCTTGAAGGTACAACACTCCCAGGAAAGCTTGCTGACTGTCAGTCTCGCGATGCTGCCGAGTCAGAACTCTTTATTGTAGAGGGAGACTCCGCTGGAGGTAGTGCAAAGACTGGTCGTGATCGCCGTACGCAAGCAATTCTTCCACTCCGAGGAAAGATTCTTAACATCGAGCGAGCACGCCTTGATCGCATGCTTCAGTCTGAACAAATTAAGAACCTTGTTCTAGCTTTCGGTACTGCAATTGGCGATACATTCGATATTTCAAAACTTCGCTACCATAAACTTATTCTTGCAACCGATGCCGACGTTGACGGAGCACATATCCGCACACTTATTCTTACATTGCTTTATCGATACTTTAAGCCTTTGCTTGAAGGGGGATTCGTGTACATTGCTCAGCCACCACTCTATAAGGTAAAGCGCGGAAAAGAAATAATGTATTTCTATACCGAAGAAGAAAAGAATACCGCTCTAGGATCTGAAATCAACGATATGCAGGGAATAGTTTCTACTGATTCAATTAATACTGAGTCTACTGCAGTTGATACTTCAATTGATGAAGAAGCACAAGCCGAAGCCGAAGAGGCAACAGCTAAGAAGCCTAAAATATCAATACAGCGTTACAAGGGTCTTGGAGAAATGAATGCTGATGAATTGTGGGAAACAACTATGGATCCTGCACGCAGAATCCTTAAGCAGGTTACTATTGAAGATGGCCAAGATGCTGATAAGGTATTTGATATGCTCATGGGAACCGATGTTCCTGCTCGAAAACTCTTTATTCAGTCGAATGCTCGCAAAGCAACTATCGATGTTTAGGAGTTTGTAGCAAAAAGTAGGGCTGTACAGAAGGGTCTTAAGGTGTTGACTGTAGCGTTATTTTGATATATAATGTTGCAACGTATGAATACCCACATGAAATACACATTTACTGGCTTTTTTATTGCCCTTTTTGTTGCAACGGCTTTTATTCCGCATGTCGCTTTTGCTTTATCTCTTGAAAGTATTGCAGATCCATTCTGCGTGTTTCGCGACTGTGATGATAATGGGCCACAGAATGTAAATTACGTTAATAGCAACAATGTTAACAGTAATGTGAATAGTCCTGGTGGGGTAGTCTCAGGGAATTCAGCTGTAGTTGTAAGTCCTGCAGTTGTTTCTACATCAAATTCTAATTCTAATGTTGATTCTGAATATGACTTTGGTCAGCTTGGTGTAAGTTGTCATTCTGGTACAGCGGTGTCTTATGTTGGCCGTACAGTTATTTGGAATGCCTCTGCATGGGGTGGAAACGGTAACTACTCGTATTCTTGGACTGGTACTGAAGGACTTTCTGATTCAGGATCATCAGCATCTATTCGCTATGATAGAACAGGTACTAAAACAGCGCAGGTCCGTGTAACTTCTGGTGGTCGTTCTATTACACAAACATGTTCACACTCAGTTATTGTTTATAGTTCAAGTTCTGACTACTATGATGACTACGATTACGATGATGACTATGATAATGACGACGATCTAGATGTTAAGTGTACTGTCGATGACAGAACAGTTAAGGTAGGTGAATCAGTTCGCTATGAAGCTGATGCTGATGGTGGTTCAGGTTCATATCGCTATGAATGGGACGGTTCTGATGGTTTTAGTGATACTGGCCGCACAACACGAGTTGAGTATGATTATCCAGGAACATATCGTATGGAAGTCGAGGTTCGCTCTGGAGGTCAATATGAAACACGTAGCTGTCCAACAGTTCGTGTTGAAGATAATAATGACTCAGATCGTTACTATACTACACAGCGAGTTTCATCAGTTTATAATGGTGATTTAACAGCTTCATGTACAGCTGATAGAACATCTGCTAATCCTGGAGTTCCTGTAACATGGATGGTGTATCCTCGAGGTGGTAATGGCTCATATGCATATGCTTGGAGTGGCTCAGACAGTCTACAGAGTAACCGAGACAGCGTTGTGACTGGTTACTATACGCAAGGGCTTAAGAGCGCAAATGTAACCGTATACTCAGCTGGTCGCCAAATTACAGTAGCTTGCGGATCAGTTTCAATTACTGGCTCTGCTGTGCGCGGCGGCACTGTTAGTCCATCAAGTGGTACTAAGTCTGGAACAACAGATGTTAAATCTGCGGATAAAGAAACTCTTACAGGTGCAATTAGTGCTTTAGGAGCGGCTTCTATTCTTTCACTTAAGAATGCACCATGGGGTTCAGTTTCTATCCTTGTTATTCTCGTGCTTTTGGGAACTATCTTCTACATGATTTACAATAAGAATAAACTATAATTCTTATTGAATGTGAGTACGGCATATGCAGTAATGCATATAACGGGTACTATTCAATATAATGTCAGCAAAAAACCGGTTTGAACCGGTTTTTTGCTACTACTGTAGCATTACTGCAATAATGAGAATTACGATCTCTGCTTAATTTCTGCTTCAAGTCGGGCAACTGCTTCTTCTGCGGTGATTTGCCCGATTTGGCCATGATCACGACTTTCAAGGGTGATTTTACCTGCCTCAATATCTTTGTCACCAATGATGATGGTGTATGGCGCATGAGCATCTTTTGCTTTGCGAACCTTCTTTCCAAAGCCGTCATTAGTTGTATCAATACGTGCACGAATTCCTCGTTGGCGAAGTTCTTTGTATACTTTCTGCGCTGTATCAAATGCTGTCTCTTTAACGGGAACAACATAGACCTGCTCAGGTGCGAGCCAGAGAGGGAAGTTACCCGCATAGTGCTCAATGAGGAAGCCAATAAAACGCTCGTGGGTAGAAAGTGGAGCTCGATGAATACAGAGAGGAGTCTTCTTTGTTCCATCCTTGTCTACATAAGTAAGTCCAAAGCGCTCCGGAACAGCAAAGTCTACCTGGTTTGTTGCAAGAGTAAATTCGCGACCAATTGCTGACCAAATCTGAACGTCAATTTTTGGTCCATAGAAAGCACCTTCGTCTTCGGCTTCAAAGAATGGTACGTTAAGGTCTTGAAGACTTTTACGAACCATATCTTCAGTTTTAACCCAGAGAGCCTCATTATCAATATACTTTTTACCAAGCTTTTCTTTTGAATGCTTTGAAAGGCGCATTTTGAAACTACTAATTCCAAAGATCTTGAAATAGTACAAATACATTTCAATAACCTTCTTGAATTCATCAAAGAATTGTTCTTCGGTACAGTAAATATGGGCATCATTCATTTGCAAAGAACGTACGCGCATAAGGCCAAAGAGTTCTCCTGATTTTTCATGACGATAGCAGGTACCGTATTCTGCCAAGCGAAGAGGCATTTCTTTATAGCTGCGTGGTCGCGCATCAAAAATTTTGTGGTGGTGCGGACAATTCATAGCCTTGAGGTAGTACTTGCCACCCTCGTATTCCATAGGAGGGAACATAGAGTCTTCATAATAAGGAAGGTGCCCCGATGTTAGGTAGAGCTTATCTTTTGCAAGGTGAGGTGTGTGAACGCGCTCGTATTCATAAGCAAACTCAGTTTCTTTAGCAAGCTTTTCAAGTTCTTCTATAATTGCTCCGCCATTAGGAAGCCAGAGGGGTAGACCCGCACCAACATCTTCATTGAATTCAAAAATATCGAGTTCTTTTCCGAGTTTTCGGTGATCGCGTTTTTCTGCTTCTTTTTGCTGATTTTCGTATGCTTCGAGCTCTTCTTTATTTGAAAAAGCGAGGCCATAAATGCGAGTAAGCATTTTATTAGCTTCATTTCCGCGCCAGTATGCTCCTGCAATGCGATAAAGTTTAAAGCCTTTCATATCAATATCCTTCATTGAATTAACGTGGCCACCGCGACAGAGGTCGGTGAAGTCTCCCGAAGTATAGAGGGTTATTTTTTCACCCTTCGCACTAATCTCATTAATGAGTTCTATTTTATAGGGATTATCTTTAAAGAATTCTAAAGCTTCTTCTTTCGAAACTTCTTTTGCAGTGAAGCCATCCCAACTTTTTGAGATTTCTCGCATTTTCTGCTCGATTTTTCCAAGCTCTTTTTCGTTAATTGGTTGAGCAAGGTCAAAGTCGTAGTAAAAACCATTATCAACAGCTGGACCAATGGTTACTTTAGTTTCTGGATAGAGTTTAATAACTGCACTTGCCAAAAGGTGGGCAAGTGAGTGTCGAATAAGCGGTAATTGTTCGTTATTGTGTGACATGTGTGTTTATTAATAAAATAAAACGCCCGAGCCTATACGCGAATAATCGTGTATATGCTCGGGCGCAAGACTCTGGTCTTCCGCGGTTCCACCGGGCTTCGCTGCGTATATCGTATATATTGCAGCAATCTCTGTACATAGATTAGGCTTTCGCTTGGTTACCCAATTGCGATTGGTAGTCGCAACAATCTCTATTTCTTGCATTGTAGCGCAAGCCCAGTTTTGTTGCAAATGAGACAATTTTGCTGCTTACACAGCTTGCTCACAATTTATACTCAGAAAAATCAAAAAGTTATGAATTTTTTGTAGAAAAAATCCTTGCTTAACTTATGCAAAAAACTATACTAAATACATATCATAAATTAATAAAGTATGTCGCAAAATTCCTTTCAAAATAGTGCGAAAGAGCATGTACCACAGTACATCCACGACCTCAAAAGGGAGTTAATTGAACATACCGAAAATCATGTGCCACAGTACATTCATGATCTTCAGAAAGAGTTAATTGACCGTACTGAAAATCACATACCTCAATATATTCACGATCTCAAGAAGGAATTAATTGACCACACTGAAAATCATATTCCACAGTACATCCATGACCTCAAAAGGGAGTTAATGGAACATACCGAAAATCACATACCTCAATATATTCACGACCTTAAAAAAGAGTTAATTGACCACACAGAGAACCATATACCACAGTACATTAATGATCTCAAGAAGGAATTAATTGATCATAATGAAAATCATGTACCACAATACATTCACGATCTCAAAAGAGAATTGATAGAACATACGGATACCTCGGTAAATGCTCTTGCGGAACTTGTGGCTAAAAACATGTTCACCAAAGATGATGCAAAGAATTTAGCTACTAAGGTAGACTCAAATTTGTTTGCGATAAAAAAGGATCTCGAAAAGTTTGCAACAAAGAAAGATCTTGAAAGATTCGCCACCAAAGAAGATCTTAAGTTGTGTGCAACTAAGGAAGATCTTAAGCAATTCGCAACAAAAGATGATATTAAAAATTTACCCACTCGAGCCGAGCTCGCTGTTCAAACGGATTTTATTATCAAAATGTGGCAATCACACGAGGGTCGCATTGGTCACCTAGAGAGGGTTGGGGGTTGAGAAATAATTGTATTTACAACAATACTAAATCCAACTAGTGCTCAACTTACTCGGTATTTAAAGCACCTTAATTTTGTCGATAATAATACTCTTTTGGCCATTGCGCTCAGACATCTTTCCTTTAAGTGCAATGCAAGCGTCAGGATTAAGGAGGGTACGATAAGTTGCAAGTGTCTTAGGAAAAACTACAGCTTCGAGCGAACCTGTAAAATCGGCAACTTTAAGAAAGGCCATAAGGTCGCCTTTTTTGGTTGCAATTTGCTTTGCTTCTTCAATGGTGCAAGCAAATGTTGCTTCGGCACCATCTTTAAGTGTCTCTTTTGCTTTGGCTATATTCATACCGCTCTTTTCAATTGCTTCGCGGTATTGGTCGAGAGGGTGACCAGAGACATACAAACCAAGTAATTCCTTTTCCCAAGCTAAGCGCTGGCGTGGGTGAATTGCTGGAGCAGGTTCAAGCTTAAGTGTGGGTAGTGATGATGTGTCGGACATAAGGCCAAAAAGAGAGTCTTGATTTGTGGGGCGCTTTTCGTGCTCTTTATTGTAGGCCAAAAGATTTTCGATGTTTCCAAGTAAGGTGCCTCGCTCATGACCAAAGTTATCAAGGGCGCCAGCCTTTATGAGTGCTTCAAGTGATTTTTTATTGAGGTTTCTATCCTGAACTCGATCAAGGAAATTAATAAGTGATGTAAAGTGTCCGCCACGCTTACGCTCATCAATAATTGATGTGGCGATATTCTGGCCAAAGTTTTTAATAGTAACGAGTCCGAAACGGATGCGATCTGGTTCACCATCCTTGCCTTTAATCACGGTAAATTGACTATAACTTTCATTAATGTCAGGCGGCAAAATAGGAATTTGCATACGCTTACATTCAGCAATGATTTCGGCAATCTTTTCTACATCGCCTGAGTCTGCGGTGAGTACGGCTGACATGTAAATAGCAGGGAAATTGGCTTTCATGTATGCCGTTTGATAGGCAACGCGGCCATAACTTGCAGCGTGTGCTTTATTGAAACCGTACGAAGCGAATGGCTCGATAAGTTCCCAGAGTTTTTTTGCCTTCGACGCTGTCATACCGTTTTTTACAAGACCATCAAGGAGCTTCCCTTTTTGTTCTTCCATTTCTTTGGGAATTTTCTTTCCCATGGCTTTGCGGAGCTTGTCGGCTTCGAGCCAAGAATATCCAGCAAGCTCGATGGCAATCATCATAACGTCGTCCTGATAGGTGATAACTCCGAAAGATCGCTCAATAATATTTTTGAGGCGAGGGTCAATATATTCAATCTTTGAATGATCGTGTTTTCGCTCAATGTAGACAGGGATCATTTCGAGCGGTCCCGGTCGGTACAAAGCCACCATAGCGTTAATGTCGTGAATTGTTGAAGGCTTAAGCTCGACCAAGAATCGAGTCATACCTGTACCGTTGAGCTGGAAAAGGCCTACCGTCTCACCGCGGGCAAGCATTGCGAATGTTTTAGGATCATTAAGGGGAATATTTTCGATGTCGACATCAATGTTCTCGATTTTTTTAACGCGGTCAACTGCATCAGCAAGAATCGAAAGGTTTTTAATTCCAAGGAAGTCGAACTTGAGAAGACCAACGCCATCTTCACCCACACCGTGCATGTCGTACTGGGTAATAATTTTTCCTTCTCCTTTTGGGTCGTACTGAAGAGGTACATATTCATCAAGTGGTCGAGGGGCAATTACGACGCCGGCCGCGTGCACCGAAATGTGTCGGGCACAACCTTCGATCTTTTTTGCCATATCGATAATTCTTTGCACATCGGCTTCTTTGGTGTAGAGCTCTTTGAGCTCGGGAACTTCTTCGAGGGCGCGATCAATAGTCATGGGAAAGCCCTGTGCGCCCATCGGTATCATTTTTGATATTTTGTCGCCAAGGTCATAGGGGTAACCCATAGCGCGAGCTACGTCGCGAACAGCACCACGGGCCATCATGGTACCAAAGGTTCCGATCTGCGCCACTTTATCATGACCATATTTTTGTCGGGCATAGCCAATAACCTCGTCGCGACGGTTATCGGCATAGTCCATGTCGATATCGGGAGCAGAAGGTCGTTGCGGGTTAAGGAAACGCTCGAACGGTAAGCGGTATTCAAGAGGGTCTACATTCGTAATGTGAGTTACATACGTTGTAAGGGAACCAGCAACCGAACCTCGAATGTTGGTAAGGATGCCATTTTCATGTGCATAGCGCAAAAGATCTGACACTACGAGAAAGTACTGAGCATATCCTTTATCTTTAATAACCTTAAGTTCGTATTCAAGTCGGTTAACAACTTCAGGGTCGTCTACTTTAAGGCCTCGTTTTGGAATTCCCTCATAAGCAATGCGGCGCAATTCATCGTCGTATGAAAGACCGCTTTCAACAATGTAGTTAGGGAATGTCCACTTTGCCAATTCAAGTTTAAGGTTGCATGATTCGGCAATTTTTGCGGTATTGTCGAGAGCTTCGGGTATATCTGCAAAGAGCTCCTCGGCTCGTTCCGGAGAAATAAAAGAAAAATCTTCTTCATCGCTATCATTGAGGCGTTCTGCTGCAGCGTCGCCACCAGCTGTATTTACGAGCATGAGTGTATCTCGAGCCACTCTGTCCTCCGGATGCAAATAGTACACATCGTGCGCTGCCATAAGAGGGGTTGATGTTTCGTGCCCAAGCTTAATGAGCTGATTCATGAGTGCTTCATGCCCATCAATTTCGGGGTGACGAGTAATTTCTAGGTAAAAGTCTGCACCAAAGTTTTCTTTATAGAAGCTTATGATTTCTTTTGCTTTTTCTATATCGCGTGATTTAAGAGCTTGAGATATTTCACTTGAAAATGATGGAGCAATACAAATAAGGCCTTCGTGATACTTTGAAATCAGTTCACGGTCGATACGTGGTTTATAGTAAAAGCCTTCAGTGTGAGAAAATGTAACAAGTTTAATAAGATTTTGATACCCCGTAAAATCTTTTGCCAAAAGAACAAGTCGGGTACGGCGGCTGTCGACTCCTGCCTGCATATCTTTACGTGTTCGCGCTGCAACATAGGCATCGACACCAATAATTGGTTTAATCTCTTTTTTAGTGCATTGTTTGTAAAATTCAATGGCACCATACATGTTACCGGCATCAGTTAATGCCAAAGATTTCATGCCATACTTCTTTGCTTCATCAACAAGATCGTCGATTTTTGGCAGGGCATTAAGGAGTGAGTAGTGACTGTGAGTGTGGAGATGAACGAATCGGGACATATGCGTAGTATAGCAAATTTATACATATATGTGATACTACGCTCTATGAGACATGTATCAAAGAAACTTCGGTACATCATTGGTATTGATGAAGTCGGCCGCGGGCCAATAGCCGGGCCGGTATGTGTCGGTGCATGCTTGATACACAATAGCCGGCGGGCGAATAAGCTTTTTAAGAGTGTGCGCGAATCAAAGCAATTAACAGAGCCTCAAAGAAAAGAATGGCTTGCCTATATGCTCAATGCAGAGCAAGAGGGAATCATTGCATTTTCTACTACGATGGTTTCCTCGCAGTATATTGATACGCACGGTATTAATCCGGCAATTAAAAAAGCACTTAAAAGCTCTTTGTTAAAAGTGATACAAAAGGCCCGAGTGCATAAAGACACTGTTCACATACAACTCGACGGCGGCTTATATGCTCCAAAAGAATTTACCTCGCAGAATACCTATATTAAAGGCGATGCTCGTTTTATGAGCATAGCTCTTGCTTCTATTGCTGCAAAAGTGCATCGCGATACATATATGATTCGTAGTGCACGCAAGTATCCACAGTATAGTTTTGAAATTCACAAAGGCTATGGAACTCGAATGCACTACGCTGCTTTAGACAAGCATGGCATGTCAAAAATTCACAGAATTACGTTCCTTAAAAGGCTCAATGGCAACATTAAGTTAGTGTCTTAAAAATACTTGACTCATAAAGCAAGTCGTGTTATTTTCTGTACAGATGCAATCTGTTGGAGAAATCTGACATAACCCCCAATCTGCTTCGGCGGATTAGAAAGAGTAATATGACACCGAACGAGGGGGCGAATGCATCAAATGATGGCGCGCCCCCATCGAAAGTCTCCTCGTCAGCAGCAATTTGCTGCATTGTGAGGATTACAAACGAAGGGCGAGTAGAAGTGCTCGCTTTCGTCTCGGAATCGAGAATGGGCTGGTCTAAGAGGACCAGAATCCAATTACCATCAGAGTCTGGAAAGTCGGCTGCGGATCTGAATTTGGAGAAGCCCGAAGATCCGGCTGCAGTGGTCACTCGGTGCCTCGAGACTGAGGTATTTGTTCAGGGTGTGGTTTTCGTAGAATTACTGCACCCTATTGATGCGAGTTCAGAAGATCTTGGGTCAGTAAGTTCTGAACTCACCCCGATCATATCGTGGTGCGTTAAGGCTGACGTAAGCGCATTAGGCGCTTCGCTCCATCAAAAGAATGTTTTTGCATTCGTGGCGACACCAAGAATCGATTCATCGCTACGAAAACAAGTTATTACTGATTCTGATCGAGGAACCAGGCGATCAGAAGAACTTCAGCCGCCAAATTGGGTTGAGGCAGGAAAGCTTGTTGGTCAAATGCAGTCCTGCCACGGGCCAGTGGCACACACAGTCGCGGTGCTACAAACACTACGACTACTGTCACGCCTTGAGACAACGGGTAGAGTTGCACAAGAATACGAAGGGCTTCTGAGTCAACCGGAGTTCAAAGATCTTGCTGGCGACCCAACCCACGCTGCGGAATATGTTGTTAGACGTAGAATCAAGACAACTCCGCAACCACCGAAATAACAACCGCCCCTACGGGGCGGCACAAAAAGCCAGCGTTTCTTAACCGGACGCTGGCTCTTTCTTTTGTATATTTTTAGCAAAAGCCTGGTTTATTTTGATACTCGCAGTTAACTTATTTAAGTGCTTGCACATTCATACAAAATGATGTAATATAGCATCACTATGGTAAACAGAATGCGTGCTAACCGGGCACACCGGGACAATCGACGCTCACATCATGCTTTAGATGCAACACGTACAACTGTTGCCAAAGACACTGGTGTAGCACATCTTCGACACCACGTCTGCCTCAAAACAGGCATGTACCGAGGTCGCAAGGTTCTCGACATTGCCTCAAAAGCCGAGTAGCGATACACTTACAGTATTATAAAGTTTAAATGCAGTAGTTCTTCAAAAAAATGGCCAATAGACATCTTTCTCGATCGATAGTAATGCAAACACTTTTCGAGTGGGATTTTAGAGGTTATTCACTTGAAGTACTCAAAGAAAGCATCGCCCGTAATGCCGAGGAATTTGCTCCTGGTATGGGCGATCTTTCATTTATGGAAACCCTTACACAGGGTATTGCTGCTAAGCGCAAAGATCTCGACGCTGTAATTGAAAAAGCTGCCCCTGAATGGCCCATCGATAAGATTTCAATTTCAGACAGAAATATTCTTCGTATCGGTCTTTACGAACTTCTATTCTCAGACCGCAACGAAGTGCCAGCAAAAGTTGCAATTAACGAAGCTATTGAGCTTGCAAAAACTTTCGGCGGAGAAAACAGTGGAAAGTTTGTTAACGGAGTCTTGGGATCTGTGTATAAAGAACTCGGTGAACCTGGTAAAGATGCTGAACCAAAAAAGAAGCGTCCAAAAGATGTTCCTTTTGAGCAAATGCCAATTCAAAAACTCGGCGGAGCAGTGGTATATGCGCAACACCAAGGCGAAACATACTTAGCCCTTGTTCATGATATATTTGGCCACTGGACTCTATCGAAAGGAAAAATCGAAGCAGAAGAAGATGTTCGCACAGGAACCATTCGCGAAATTAAAGAAGAAATGGGCCTTGATATTACCATTAAAGAAGATTTGGGAAGTAATGAATATGTAGCCTCAGATCCAGAAAAAGGTAAGATTCGAAAACAGGTTCACTACTTTTTAGCAGAATCTTTCTTCGATCCAATTACTCTGGGTACAAGTGGCGGTCTTGATGATGCACGCTGGTTTAAGCTTTCGGACATTCTCGAATTAAATTTTTATAACGATATTCTTCCTATTGTTACTAAAGCAATTATGCTTGTTTCAAAGCACGTAGAAGGGAAGAAATAATATAAGTATATATGGCAACAGGAGGAGAAAAAAAATCACGGGGTGCTCGAGGTCCGCGAGGACATATGCCTGATTTCGAAGCATTAGCAACAAAGCTCGGCGTTCATTTTAAGTCGCTCGATTTGCTTAAGACTGCTTGTACACACCGCTCATATCTCAATGAAAATCGCGGTGCTCGTTTAGTGCACAATGAACGCCTTGAATTTTTAGGAGATGCAGTGCTGGAACTTGTAGTTACAATCTTTTTGTATCAAAAGTTTCCCGACAGAGCAGAGGGCGATTTAACTGCATATCGTTCTGCCCTTGTTAATACCGTAAGTTTGTCTAAGGTGGCACAGCATATTGGTATTAATAACTATATGCTTTTGTCGCGAGGCGAAGCAAAAGACCAAGGCCGAGCACGCTCAATTATCCTTGCTGATGCAGTAGAAGCAGTTATTGGAGCAATATATCTTGATCAGGGTTTTGGTGGAGCAGGTAACTTTATTGAAAAGTTTATTCTTTCATATATCGATATCGACACCATTATTAAAAAGAAGCTCTGGCTCGATGCAAAGAGCCGATTCCAAGAAAAGGCTCAAGAAATGACGGGAATAACACCATCATATAGAACTCTCAAAGAAATGGGACCTGATCATAATAAGCAGTTTACCCTCGGTGTATTTTTAGGTGATGTTCAGGTGGCTACAGGTTCAGGAATGTCAAAACAAGAAGCAGAGCAAAAAGCTGCAGAAAAAGCACTCGAAGTGAAAGCGTGGTAGGGGTAGGTGTTTAATACACATGGTACAATATATCCATGCTTAAAGAGCTCGAAATCTCAGGCTTTAAATCTTTTGCCAAAAAAGCGTCGCTCAAATTTTCGGCGCCGATTTCTGCTATTGTTGGTCCTAATGGTTCGGGAAAATCAAATGTTGCCGAAGCTTTTAGATTTGCTTTGGGTGAGCAATCGGTAAAATCAATGCGTGGAAAACGCGGCGAAGACCTTATCTTTACCGGCAGTGATGGTTCACGAGTTAATCGCGCTTCTGTAAAATTAGTTTTTGATAATACGTCACGCAAACTTGCTCTTGATTTTGATGAGGTTGTAATTGAGCGCGTTGTTCATCGTGATAATTCAAATGAATATTTTTTAAATGGCAGTGCTGTTCGCCTTAAGGATATTGTAGAGCTTTTAGCTGGGGCACACATTGGTTCTTCTGGCCACCACATAATTTCACAAGGTGAAGCTGATAGAATTTTGTCATCAAATATCCACGAGCGCCGACAAATGATTGAAGATGCTTTAGGGCTTCGTGTTTACCAATACAAAAAACTCGAAAGTCAGAAGAAGCTCGAAAAAACTTTGAGTAATATGAAAGAGGTAGAGTCATTACGCAGGGAAATCGCTCCACACCTTAAGTTTTTGGCCAAGCAAGTAGAGAAGATTCATAAGACAGAAGAATTGCGCCAAGAATTCCGCAGTCGCATGAAAGAGTACTTAAAGCGCGAAGACGTTTATATTAACGAGTCGCTTAATCATGTTCGCGAAGAACTCAAACAACCACAGCACCAAGAAGCTGAGCTCATTAAAAAGCTTGACCAAGCTCGCTCACAACTTGAGCATATGGAAAGGCGCGATGTTAAAAGCGATGAACTCATTGCAGTAGAAAAAGATCTACACGATTTGCGCATGAAGCATGATATGGTAATGCGCGAAGCAGGAAAGCTCGATGGCGAAATCGAGGCACTTAAACGCAGTATCGATAAAGAACGCGAACGTATGCGACACGATGATACTCGTACTGTGCGCATGGCTGATGTTCGCAATGTTGTTCGTTCTATTCACCAAGCAATTGATGCCGCTCTTAAGAATCGCACCCTTGAATCTTTTGAGGGTGCTCTTAAACATGTTCATGGTGCTGTTACAAGTTTTGTCGAAGAACATTCAGAAAAAATTGACACTTCGCGCATTGCAGATGCCGAGAAAGAAGTTGATAGCTATATGAAAAAACGTAGCGAGCTCGAATCTCATACGCAAGAAATTAAAGAGCGACAAATTACTGCCGAAGCACGGTATCGCGATGTTCAGCAGGCAATAGAAAAAGAAAAAGATTCGAACCGTGAAGCCGAAAAGAATGTATTTAAGTATATGGCCGAACTTAATGAAGTCCGCACAATTCTTGCTACCCTTAAAGCGCGCGAACAAAGAGTTCTTCAAGAAAAAGATGCTTTTGCAAATGAGCTCAAAGAAGCATATGTTCTAGGTGGCCGAGACGCAATTGATTATGAAAGTGTAGCTATCGACACGAGCTTAATTATGAGTGAACCTCGCTCTGTACAAGAAGATAGAAAGAAGGCTTTGGAGCGCCTTAAGATTCGCCTCGAAGACGCTGGTGTTGGCGGAACAAGCGAAATTCTTAAAGAACATAAAGACACTGAAGAGCGCGATGCCTTTTTATTGCGTGAAATTACCGATCTTGAAAAAGCACGCATTTCACTCGAGCATATTATTGCTGATCTTGATGCTCGCCTTAACCTTGAATTTACGGATGGCCTCCTTAAGATAAATACCCAATTCCAACATTTCTTTACTATGATGTTTGGCGGCGGAGCAGCATCACTTACGCTCGTACAGCCAACAAAGCGTTCAAAATCTGCCCTTAAAGAATTACTCGATGCAGGTTCAGAAAATATTCCCGAGAGCGATGCAGCAGAAGATGCACAAGGTCCGCAAGGAATTGATATTTCAGTTTCTTTGCCTCGCAAAAAGGTTAAGGGTCTTATGATGCTCTCAGGTGGGGAGCGAGCGCTTACCTCTATAGCACTGCTCTTTGCTTTGTCACAAGTAAATCCTCCACCATTTATTATTCTTGATGAAACAGATGCAGCGCTCGATGAAGCAAATTCACGCAAGTATGGCGATATGGTAGAAAGCCTATCCCAGCTCTCGCAGCTTATTGTAATTACGCATAATCGCGAAACTATGTCTCGAGCAGGTATTCTTTACGGTGTGACAATGGGGAATGATGGTGGTTCTAAACTTCTTTCGATTCAGTTTGATGAAGCGGTAAGGGTGGCTAAATAGCAAAACAAAATACTATTTGTATATAAGGTACAGATAATTTCATGGTTGAAATTATCTTCGAGTAAAGGCACCTGCGTGCCTTTACTAGCCCTTTCATACAAATAGTATTTTGTTATGTAAAACTACAACAACTAAGCCGGGTGTTTTTATATTTTATAATCCAGTGTGCGAGTTTCGAGGTTTGCGGCTACAACGGTGTAGGTTACTTTATCACCCAAGGTATACTTTTTGCCTGATTTCTTGCCAGTAATTGAATAGGTCTTTTTATTGAACTCATAGAAATCATCACCAAGATCACGGATCTTTACCATTCCTTCGCAACGAGTGTCGACATCTTCAATGTAAATACCCCATTCAGTAACACCAGAAATGGTACCGGTAAATTTTTTACCAATGTGCTGCGCCATAAACTCAACTTGCTTGAGCTTGATTGATGTTCGCTCTGCGTCCGCTGCGTCGATTTCGCGTCGTGTTGATTTTTGAGCAATACTTTCAAAGCGAACTGCATCACGATCGCCGAAAGGTTCGCCAGCAAGATGCTTATGAAGAATTCTCTGTACAAGAAGGTCAGGGTAACGACGAATTGGCGAAGTGAAGTGTGTGTAATAATCAAAAGCTAGACCAAAGTGCCCAATATTTTTGGTTGAATAGATAGCTTTTTGCATTGATCGAATTGTTGCTGTTCGAATAAGATCTTCATGCTGAGTTCCTTCAATTTGCTTAAGGAGTTTTTTGAGGTCGTGGGCAGTAATTTCTTTATCAGTATTGAGGCTGTAGCCAAGAGCGCGCACAAAAATTCCCAGATCAGCAATGCGATCCTTGTCGGGAACATCGTGGATTCGATAAATTGAGCCAGTGTCTTTATGACCTTTACGCTTGATCTCTGAGTAAATAAATTTTGCTACTTCGCGGTTTGCAAGAAGCATGTATTCTTCGACAAGCTTATGAGCATCTTTACGTACTTTTTTGTATACACCAATTGGCTTTCCAGTTTCATCAAGCTTGAACTTAATTTCATCTTGCTCAAATTCGATTGCTCCTTTATTAAATTTCTCTTTTTGGAGTTCTTTGGCAATGGTATTAAGGGTAATTAATTCTTTGGCGAAATCACCAGCTTTGGTTTCGAGACATTCTTGAGCTTCTTCATAGGTAAAGCGGCGATTTGAATTGATTACAGTGCGACCAAACCAGCGATCATGAACACGACCACGAATATCCATCATAAAAACTGCAGAGAAAGTAAGCTTGTCTTCATGAGGATTAAGACTACAGAGACCGTTTGAAAGAACCTCAGGTAGCATAGGAATAGTTCGGTCAACAAGATAAATAGAGCAGCCTCGAGCTTGTGCTTCTTCATCAAGAGCTGTGCCTTCTTGTACATAGTGCGAAACATCGGCAATATGCACGCCAATCTCGTAAATATCTAAACCGTCAGATGTTTTTGTGCCTGTCTCAACAAAAGAAATTGCATCGTCAAAGTCTTTGGCGTCGATAGGGTCAATAGTTACAGTAAGAACATTGCGCATATCACGGCGACGAGCAATTTCGTTCTGAGGAATTGGAATCTGTGTTTGAGCAAGCTTCTCGGCTTCTTCGATAACGGGGGCGGGGTAGCGAGTATCAAAACCACTTTCAAGCACGATAGCCTCCATCTCTACATCGTTAATTCCTTTTTTACCAATGACACGAACTATTTCTCCTTGAGGACTCTTTTTTGCATCAGTCCATGAAATAAGTTTAACAACAACCTTGTCTCCGTTAACTGCCCCAAGAGTTTTATCTGCAGGAACAACAAAATCGGTATACGATTTTCTTTCGTCAGGGGTAACAAAAACAAGACCGCGTTCAGATTCAACTGTGCCTACAAATTCTGTGCGAGCTCGCTCTAAGATTTTAATGACTTCACCGGTTTGCTCAAAATCTTTATTGCCGCTTTTGCGCTTAGGAAAAAGTGATACTTGTACAAGGTCACCATGAAGAGCGGTGTTAAGGTTGCCGGCCTCGATTACGATATCGTTTTCTGCATCGGCTGGATTATCAACAAAGCCCATTCCTTTGCGGGTTGTTGTGATGATTCCTTGAATGAGTGTTGGGTTAGAAGGTGTTTGACGTTGGTGAGAATTGTTGTGTGCAGCTGCCGGTTGAGGCGAAGAATGAGTGTTCATATGTAGGGTTACTATAGCATATGTTAGGTGATTCGCCAGAGCGATGCAGTTGAGCGAGGGGCTATAATTATTGACACAGTTAATATTATGTAGTATCCTAATTTTTAGTAACAACGCGTATATATTGTGTATCCGTGTTGATGTTGGAACATTTATTTGGTTACTGTATGACAACAGAAGAAGTTGAATTGTGCAAGAAGGCAGATGCAACAATCGGGGAGGTTCTTGCGCCTTGCGGAGTTGCAAGATTTCGCAAGCCACCCTCGGTTTGGCTCATCTGGGCAGGTATTATCGGTCCTGTGGTGATGTGCATCAGCCTGGCTGTTGCAGTTTATTACATTGCACGCATGTGTGGTGCGGTTAATATGGCGCTGGGATTCGGTGCCATTGCCGGCTTTCTCTCGATGTGGCCAGTGAGTTCACTTTTCGTGATCCCTGTATTCACTCCGTTCGCAAACTCGCATCGCTGGTTCCGTATTGCCAAGCGGTGCAAAGAAGTCTTCGGTGACGGCGAGTGGCCGAGGGATTTCGAATCACTCAAGCTTGGCTTGAGGGCGCATGTTGAGCATGGTATGCCGGTAATTACCTCATTGCCAACAGCTCGTCTCGGTTTCAAGGGTCTCAATGATTCCTTGCGACTGGCGCAAGTGATCGAGGCTGACTTCGGCTTCGACCTTATTCCTGTAGGGGGCGGCGCCGGTGTGAGTCATGAACAAAAGGTGGTGTCCGGGCTTGCATAGTCCAGGCATCACTTGCAGCCGCTCTGCTGAGTAAGTAGGGCGGTTTTCTTTTGTTATTTCAACCCCCAAGCTCACTTTTAAGCTAAAACGGTGCAGGTGCTTGCATTTTTCTAGAGTTCTGTTATTATCTATCCCATGTTAAAGATTAGATTGCAACGAGTAGGACGTAAGCACGAACCCAAGTTTCGCTTGGTGCTTACAGATTCAAAGAACGGACCTAAAAGCGGACGATTTTTAGAAGTACTTGGATCATACGATTCACGTATCGACAATGCTGTTGATGCTTTCAATGTAGAAGCAATCAAAGCTTGGATGGCAAAGGGTGCTCAGCTCTCTGATACGGTTCACAATTTCCTTATCGAAAAGAAGGTGCTTACAGGAAAGAAAGTGAACGCTCTTCCAAAAAAGACAGTTCAAAAGAAAGAGGGTGATGCTGCTCCTGCAGCCGCTCCAGCCGCAGCTCCAGTTCAGGCTTAGTCCTACACTATACACGTGAGTTCAATTAAGCACGTACACAGTGTGTATAACTTGTTTGACTCACAAACCTACCACGTTACAATTGTAGCAACGTGTTCCGAATAATTTTCCGTTAATTTCACAAATATGACAACAACAGAGAAAGATACACAGTTTTTAGACTACGTTATTAAGGCACTCGTTGATAACCCAGAAGGGGTAAAGATCGTTCGAACTGTCGATGAAATGGGAGTGCTTCTTACACTCGAAGTTCATCCAGACGATATGGGTAAAGTAATTGGCCGCTCAGGAAACACAGCAAAAGCAATTCGAACACTTTTGCGAGTTGTGGGAATGAAGAATAATTCTCGAGTTAATCTTAAGATTAACGAACCAGCAGGAAGCGTTGCAGGCGAGCGAGTAAGTAAAACACTCGACGAAGCAATGGCTGATCTCAAGCTTGAATAATACAAAGAGAGTAGAAGGGTGTGTGTGGATAAAAGAATAGCAATAAAAAAGGCCGCCGAGACATTCGTGTCTCGGCGGTTTGTTTTTCCTTGTCAGCGAAGAGCAAGTAGCGCAACAACTCGTTGATACTGCTCTTCTGCCGGGCGCAGTTCGGCGAGCTTTCGCTCTGCCGCCGCGACATCGTCCTCGGTGACAGTGTCAGCCTCGGACTCCCGCAGCAAGGCTTTAGCAGCCCGGAGCTCTCTGTCGAGGCGACTCACGGTTTCCCGCAAGTTCGTCAGGATTTCCACCGACTCGGCCAGTTCGGTCCTGAGTTCATGCAACTCCCTTTCGGAAGTGACATACTCGGCGTGCTTGCTGGCCAGCTGTGCCAACGGATCGTTCGTCGCTGGCGCCACCGGATCATTCGAAGTATATCCGGCAATTTGCCGGTACTTATCAGCGAGATCGCGATAGCTGTGCTCGGCTGAAAGGATTTTCACCCCAACCTGTGTGATTGAGTACCAGGTCGTTCCAAACTCAACCTTCCGTGAGAACCAGCCGATCCTTCGGCCCTCACGCGCAATCGCCCGGCGGACTCCCACCGAGGTGATCTTGTACTTCGATCCCCACTGTTCTTCGAGGGATTTGATCCAATCGGGGAAGGTAACCTCCTTGGTGTTGTCCTTGATACACAGCTCGGCAAGCTGTGCGAGGATTAGTACCTGGTTTGAGTTGTCCGCAAAGAACCTGCTCAACCCAACAGTGGAGTCTGAATCTTCCGATTCGGCAGCCCCGCTACCCTCAGCCGTATTCGTGCCAGCTTGGGTTTGCTCAGGGGTAGTTGGCTCCACCCTTGATTCGAGTTGCACTGCGGCACTTTCTTGTGCGCTCGCAGTAGCCGCTACAGGTTCTACAGGCTCTGTAGTAGGCTCTGCAGGTTTTGCAGAGCGCTGAACCTCAGTGCCACTGTCACCAGCACGCACCAGTTTGCCCTCTTGGGTGAACTGGAAGTGATTGTGAGTGCCAAGGCTTTTGCGCACAGCTGCATCGCAGAGTGTAGCAAGCCTGTTGTTTCCCGGAAGTGTAAGTGACGCCGCGAAACACGTGCCCATCTCAAGCCATACCCGTAGGAACACAAGTCCTGGGCGATTACCGTTCCCGCCACGTTTCTGGATCCGATATTCGTGCTGGTTGGTACCAACCGTTGACCCAGCATCAAGCGTCACCCAGTAGCCCCCTTCGGCGGGGAGTCCATATTTCACGAGCTCACTGATGAGCTCGGTAAGCATGGTATGGAGTATCCCAAGTTGTCGCTTTGTGGGCTTCAAGCTGCTAACTCCCGCCCACTTGTTGATAGTTAAATCGACATTCATCGACTCGCTTCTCCTTCTTGTTTTTGACATTAAGTTACATGCCTCGTTTCCTCAATAGAGGGCGAGGGTTTCCATAATCTTTATACCATATAATCAGATATATAGCAAGTACGTTCTTCGAGCACGAAAGTAAGCCCAAATATGGTTCTGTACAGAGCTAAATTTTTAGTGTATAATATATTTATAAATTCATATGCTCACTTTTCACGTAATTAGCTTGTTTCCACAATCTTTCGACTCATACCTCAATGAGTCGATTTTAAAGCGTGCCCTTGAGGCAAAAAAGATTGCTGTTAAATTTTATAATCCTCGAGATTTCACTCAAGCTGCAAAAGGTAAGAAAAAGCCAAAGTATTCAGACTATCGACTAGATGATAAGCCATATGGTGGTGGCCCAGGAATGCTGTTGCAAGCAGAACCTGTAGCTCGAGCACTTACAAAAGCTGTAACAGCTATAAAACGCAAAAAGAAGTCTCGACTTAAAATTATATTTTTTGCTCCACAAGGTACACAATTAACTACCGAATACGCAGCTCAGAGTGCAGAAAAGTATACTGATATTATATTAGTGTGTGGTCGCTATGAAGGCATTGATGCCCGACTCCATTCCATGTTTAAAATGGAAGATGTTTCTGTTGGTCCTTTTGTAGTAACTGGCGGAGAATTGCCAGCTATGCTCACGATCGACACTATTGCACGCCAAATTAAAGGTGTGCTTGGTTCTTTTGATTCTCGAGAAGAAGCTCGAATATCATCGCCACGTGCATACACACGCCCCGAGGTGATAGTATGGAAGGGTAAAAAGCTTCGAGTTCCTAAGGTACTCTTATCAGGAAATCATAAACTCATTGATGAGTGGCGCGCCGCAGAAAGAGTAAAGAAGCTTCGTACAACATAGTTGTGTATGAATAAAATTTCTCTACAAAAAATATTTCACTATGCCATTGGTGGGCTATTTTTTGCTATGATAGCTGCCGGTTTGGGCTCGAGTCTTTCAAAGATAGTTATTGGCGGTCAAACTGACCGTTTACGCATCTATGAAATTCCTCAGCAAACAATATCGTATTCAACTTCCACGGTTCTTTTTGTGGGCGATGTCATGCTCGATCGTGCTGTACGAAATCGTCACAGCGCTTTTGGTGGAAAATTCCCCTTTACTTATACAGCAGATTTTATAGCTTCATTTGACCTTGCAATTGCTAACCTAGAAGGGCCAATAACAACATATCCATCAAAGACGGTTGATTATAGTAATAAAGCATTACAATTTACTTTTCCTCCTGAGTCCGCAGAACATTTAGTGCAAGCTGGTTTTGATATTGTGGGTATTGCAAACAATCACGGTTTAGATTTTGGTAGCGAGGGAATTCGCCAAACACTACAATTTGCTTCAAGCTCAGGCCTTATTGTCTATGGTGACCCTCGTAATGATAGAAATATTAGCTATAGTACACAGTTAGCGAACGGAGCGCAGCTTTCGGTAATTGGTTTTCATCAATTTGCAGGTAGCTATGCAAAAGTCGCAGAAGAAATTGCCCGAATTCACGCAGAAACCAAAGGGAAAGCAATTATTATCGTAACTCCGCACTGGGGCGAAGAATATCAAACAGAGCCAACAAATTTTCAGCGCACCATGGCAGAGAAGTGGATTAATCTTGGGGCAGATATGGTTATTGGCCATCACCCGCATGTAATTCAGATTAAAGAAGAGATTGTTGGTAAGCCCGTTTATTATTCGCTCGGCAACTTTGTATTTGATCAAGATTTTTCTGTACAAACACAAACCGGCCTAGGCTTGGGAATATCTATTGTATGTAAACATACATATATAGAAGGGGATACTCAATATCAAAAGGAGCAAGCTCCAGCAAATCTAGGCATTAAGGGTGAAAAGCATTGCTTTATACCACCGCAACAAGCTGGAGGCATACAAGAATACGTCTTTTCTATCGTCAAATCAGAGCCCCGCATCATTTCGGGCTCAGCAGTACCTGCTTTTGTGGAAAAACTACTTGACGAGTCTTAAAAAGTTTGCTAGGCTCGGTATAACTTCATTCGATTGAGTTACGAGAAAAAGTGAAGGATTATAAAGGCAAATTTAGTCCTTACTCGTGTCTACCCCCTTAATATAATAAAGATTAACACCATAACCCTCTTACTGGGGATTTTTCTATTATGGTGTTTTGGGTGACCGAGTGTGTGTGAGGACGAAATACAACGTGTAGAGCACTATTTCAGTAATGAAAACCACAAAAAAGTATTTCGGGCGATATAAAGCTCCTCTTACGACTATGCCGCACTTCGTGGACGCACAGGTGCAGTCGTTTGAGTGGCTCGTTAAGCAGGGTCTTGAAGAGTCTCTTAAAGAGTTCTCTCCTATTAAAGACTATGCAGGAAAGAAGTTTGAACTTTCGTTTACAGGTTTTGAATTGTCAAAGCCAAAATATGATGAGCATTTTGCTAAGTCACAAAAGTTGTCATATGAAGGACAGCTTAAGGCTCGAGTAAAGCTTAAGAATAAGATTATGGGTGTCGAGAAAGAGCAAGAAATTTTCC
Organism: uncultured Candidatus Saccharibacteria bacterium; assembly: GCA_964529025.1. GTDB lineage: Bacteria > Patescibacteriota > Minisyncoccia > Phycocordibacterales > PALSA-1337 > CAZGUZ01. Next base: position 40,202 of record CAZGUZ010000001.1, on the reverse strand, counting down.
TTGCCGATTTCCCACTCATGACATCTCACGGAACTTTTATTATTAACGGTATTGAGCGAGTTATCGTTCCTCAGCTTGCGCGTTCGTTCGGTATTTTCTTCACAGCAAGTGAAATCAAAGCAAAGACATACTTTGGTGCAAAGGTAATTCCTGCTCGAGGTGTTTGGGTTGAAATTGAAAGTGATGCTGATGGCACCATTTATGTTCGAATTGATCGAAAGCGAAAATTCCCTGTAACATCGCTCCTCCGCATCCTTGGAGCTGAAACTAATGAAGCAATTCTCAAACTTTTTGCCGGTAATGAGAATGCTCGCAAAGTAATTGAACTTACTCTAGCTAAGGATCATGCAAAGACAACTGATGAAGCTTATGTTGAAATTCATAAGCGTCTTCGTGATGGTGATCTAGCTACAGCAGACAATGCCCGAGACTATCTTGGAGGTATCTTTAGTGCTGAGCGATATGACCTTTCTCGTGTAGGTCGTTTCCACTTTAATAAGCGTTTCGGTAAGCCGATGGATGAGAAGGCTCTTGAGCAAAAAGTTCTTACTGTCGAAGATGTTGGCATTGCAATTGGACACATTGTTACTCTTAACAATACTCCCGATGCAATGGAAGACGACATTGACCACCTTGGTCGCCGACGAGTTCGTTATGCCGGAGAACTTCTTCAGCAAAAGATTCGTGTTGGTATGACACAGATGAAGCGAAATATTCAGGACAAAATGTCGACTGTTGATACAGACGTAACATTGCCTGTAAACTTCGTCTTCCCACGACCACTTCAGGCTCGTATTAAGGAATTCTTTACGACAAACCAGTTGTCACAGTTTATGCAGCAAGAGAACGTGCTCTCAGAAATTGAGCATCTTCGAACACTTTCTGCTCTTGGTCCCGGAGGTCTTACACGTGAGCGAGCAGGTTTCGAAGTTCGCGACGTGCATACATCTCACTATGGTCGACTTTGTCCGATCCACACTCCAGAAGGTCCAAACATCGGTCTTATTCTTCGTCTTTCAACATATGCACGAATCAATGATTTCGGCATGATTGAAACTCCATACGCAAAGGTAAAGAACGGAAAAATTACCGATGAAATTGTATACATGAATGCTCTCGAAGAAGAAAACTACCGAATTGCTCATGCGGCTACAGAGTATGATAAGAACGGAAAAATTACTGCTGACGAAGTAGAAGTTCGTATCAATGGTAATCCAAGTATTTGTAAGAGTGGAGAAGTAGATTATATCGACGTTGATACTAATCAGGCTTTCTCTATTGCTACATCACTTATTCCATTCTTGAACCATGACGACGCCAACCGAGCACTCATGGGATCAAACATGCAGAAGCAGGCTACTCCTTGTCTCGTTCCTGAAGCTCCTCTTGTTGCTACAGGTATGGAACACAAAGCAGTCCTTGACTCAGGCCGAATTGTTGTTGCTCCAGAAGATGGAGAAATCACATCGATCGATGCTAGTCATGTAGAACTTACTGATAAGAAGGGTAAAAAGCATGAGTGGAAGCTCGTGCACTTTACACGAACAAACGGCTTTACTGCTTTCCATCAGCGACCAATTGTTTCTCTTGGACAAAAAGTAAAGAAGGGCGAAGTTCTTGTTGATACATCAACATCTGATAATGGTGAAATGGCACTCGGACACAATATTCGCATTGCCTTCATGTCATGGTCGGGTTCTAACTACGAAGACGCTATCATTATTTCTGAGCGCCTTGTTAAGGACAGTAAGTTTACATCTATTCACCTTGAAGAATACGTAATTAACGTTCGCGACACTAAGCTCGGTCCCGAAGTTACTACATGCGATATTCCAAACGTAAGCGAGGCTAAGCTTAAGAACTTGGCCGAAGACGGTATTATTCGAGTTGGTGCTGAGGTTCGACCAGGAGATATTCTTGTAGGAAAGATTTCTCCACGAGGCGAAACTCAACTTACTCCAGAAGAGCGACTTCTTAGATCAATCTTCGGTGAAAAGGCTCGCGATGTTAAGGATACATCTAAGCGACTCGAAGCCGGACAGCGTGGCCGCGTGATCTCGGTTAAGATTTTCTCTCGAGAGAAAGGAGACAAACTTGAATCAGGAATTATCAAGAAGATTTACATTGAAGTAGCACAGCTCCGAAATGTTTCAGTAGGAGACAAGCTTGCCGGACGACACGGTAACAAGGGAGTTATTTCAAAGATTCTTCCAGAAGAGGATATGCCATACACAGAAGATGGTACTCCAGTTGATATGATTTTGACACCACTTGGCGTGCCTTCACGTATGAACCTTGGTCAGATTCTTGAATTGCACCTTGGTCTTGCTGCAAACACTCTTAACTACCAAGCTATTGTTCCTCCATTCGTAGGAGCAACAGATGTTGAAATTAAAGAAGAACTTAAAAAGGCAGGATTCGATACTTCAGGAAAAATGAAGCTTCGCGACGGCCGAACAGGTGAACACTTTGAACAACCAATTGCCGTTGGATACATGTACATGCTCAAATTGCACCACATGGTTGAAGACAAGATTCACATGCGTTCTATCGGTCCTTACTCTCTCATTACTCAGCAGCCACTCGGAGGAAAGGCGCAAGGAGGAGGTCAGCGATTTGGAGAAATGGAAGTGTGGGCACTCTTGGGTCATGGAGCAGCACATACGCTCCGCGAAATGCTTACCATTAAGTCAGACGACATTGTCGGACGAACACAAGCATTTGACTCTATCGTTAAGGGTGAACCACTTAAGCAGCCAAATATTCCAGCGTCATTCAATGTGCTTCTTAAGACACTCCGCGGTCTTGCACTCGATGTAGAACTCCGCAAGAAGAACCCTGGTGTAAGTTCACATGAAGAGTAATAACTCAACATATATGTCATATAACACTAATAAAAAAGGAGTAGAGCCACAGGATTTTGATGAAGTAGTGCTCACCGTTGCTTCACCAGAGAAAATTCTTGAATGGTCTTTCGGAGAAGTTGAACGACCAGAAACAGTTAACTACCGAACACAGCGTTCAGAAAAGGGAGGTCTTTTTGATGAAAAGATTTTCGGTCCAGACCGCGATTGGGAATGTTACTGTGGAAAGTACAAGGGAATTCGCTATAAGGGAATTGTCTGTGAAAAGTGTGGAGTAGAACTTACTCGATCAATTGTTCGACGTGATCGAATGGGACACATTAACCTTGCTTCACCAGTTGCTCACATTTGGTTTCTTCGATCAATGCCATCACGAATTAGTTTGGTGATGGGATTGCCAGCATCTGAAGTTGAAAAGGTTGTTTACTTTGCAGGTTACATTGTAACTAAGGTTAATGATGAAGAGCGCGCTCAGTTCCTTAAAGACTTGGATTCAGAATTCAAGAGTAAGGTAAAAGCAGCTCAAGACGAAAAGACACAAGAAATGCTCAAGGAGCTTCTTATGGGTGCTCGTCGAGACATTGAAAGCCTACGACCAGGACTTGTTCTTGATGAAGTTCAGTACCATAAGTTCTCAATGAAATACGGTACACTTTTCGAAGTGGGTATTGGTGCAGAAGCTATCTACAACATTCTTAAGAATACTGATCTTTCAAAGCTTGAAACAGAAATTGTTGCTGAGCTTGAACAGGCAAGTGCTCTTGATGCTGAAAAGCTTACACGACGACTTTCAGTTGTTCGTTCATTCATCAAAGCAAAGTCTCGTCCAGAATGGATGTTCCTTACACGAATTCCAATAATTCCTCCAGCTATTCGACCAATGGTGCCTCTTGATGGTGGTCGCTACGCTACTGCTGACGTTAACGATTTGTATCGACGTGTTATTAACCGAAACAATCGTCTTCTTAAGCTTAAAGAGATCCACGCTCCAGACGTTATTTTGCGAAACGAAAAGCGTATTCTTCAGGAAGCTGTTGATGCATTGCTTGATAACTCAATTCGACACTCAACAAATTCATACCAAGCTGGAAGCCCTGCTTCTAAGCGAGCTCTTAAGTCACTCTCAGATAACCTTAAGAGTAAGCGAGGCTTGTTCCGACAAAACCTTCTTGGAAAGCGTGTTGACTACTCAGGACGTTCAGTAATTGTTGTGGGTCCAGAACTCGCACTCGATCAGTGTGGTTTGCCAAAGCATATGGCACTCGAGCTTTTCCGCCCATTCGTAATTTCTGGTTTGCTCAAAAAAGAATTGGCATTCAACATTCGTGCTGCTAACCGTCTTATCGACGAAGGTATTGCTGATGTGTGGGCAATTCTCGAAGATGTGATTAAGGATAAGTACGTTCTTTTGAACCGTGCTCCTACACTTCACCGACTCGGTATTCAGGCTTTCCGCCCAGTTCTTATCGAAGGAAACGCTATTCAGGTTCACCCACTCGTATGTACAGCTTTCAACGCTGACTTCGACGGAGACCAAATGGCAGTTCACGTTCCACTTTCTCCTGAGGCTCAAGCTGAGGCTCGAGAAATCATGGCTTCAAACCGAAACGTTTTGAAACCAGGTAACGGAGATCCTACAGTTGCTGCAAAGCTTCTTGATATTGTTCTTGGTTGTTTCTGGATTACTAAGGTTGTTGATGGTGATAAGGGTGAAGGACAAGTATTTGAATCACCAGATGCTGCAGTAATTGCTCGCGACTTCGGTGGTATTGGATTCCGCGCAAAGATAAAGGTGCTCCCAACTGATTCTCCAAAATTTGCTGAATTTGGTGGAAAGATTTTTGAGACAACAGTAGGACGCATCCTCTTTAACCAGGTTCTTCCTGATGACTATCCTTTCATCAATAAAGAAATTGATCGAAAGCGCATGACAGCTATCATTGACGATCTTTTGATCCGATACGATACGACATATGCAACAATGGTTCTCGACAAGATTAAGTCATTCGGATTTAAGTTCACTACAAAGTCTGGAACAACATGGGCAATTGATGATATTACTGTGCCTGAAGGAAAGGCTGCAGTAATTACAGAGGCTAAAGATAAAGCAGATGTTGTGCAAGGTCAGTTCAATGAAGGTCTTCTTACCGAAGAAGAGCGACTTCGCAAAAATATTGAAATCTGGCAGAAGGCAAAGTCTGATGTAGAAAAGCTTATTCCAAACTCACTTGATAAGTTGGGTTCAGTGTACGACATGGTTACATCTGGAGCTCGAGGTTCTCTTGCTCAGATTACTCAGATGATTGGTATGAAGGGTCTTATTGCAAGTACTTCAGGTGCTACAATTGAACACCCAATTATCTCATGTACAAAAGAAGGTCTTACACCAATTGAGTACTTCATTACAACTCACGGTTCTCGAAAGGGTCTTACCGACACAGCTTTGAACACAGCTAAAGCAGGTTACCTTACACGTAAGCTCTTCGTTGTTGCTCAAGACGTTATGGTTACCGAAGAAGATTGTGGAACAAAAGAATTCGTTACAATTCGCAAGCAAACAGCTTCAGGAATTGCAATTCCACTTTCAAAAACTATTCGAGGTCGAGTTATTGCTCAGGATATTGCTGATGCTTCAGGAACAGTTCTCTTTAAGAAAGGACATATTCTTTCTAAAGCAGATGCTCTTAAGGTAGAAGAAGCTGGTGTTTCTGAGGTTGGAGTATTCTCTCCACTTGCATGTAAAAGTGCTTCAGGTGTCTGTGTTAAGTGTTACGGAACAGACATGGGTCGCAACAAGCAGGTTGACCTAGGAGAAGCCGTGGGAACAGTTGCTGCACAAGCAATTGGTGAACCGGGTACACAGCTTACTATGCGTACATTCCACGCCGGAGGTGTGGCTTCAGAAGGCGGAGACATTACTATGGGTCTTCCACGAGTAGAAGAAATCTTTGAAAAGCGCCGACCAAAGAATCCAGCAGTTGTTGCGTCGGTTTCAGGTATCGTGTCTGAAGTTAAAGACATGGGCAAAGAAAAGATTATTACTATCGTGCCTGAGCTTGAAGATCGTGCGAAGGGTTCAAAGAAAACTCACGAAGTTGAATTCTCGTTCCACTATAAGCGAGTTCCTCTTGTTAAGGTTGGCGATAAGGTTACAAAGGGCGACATTATTACCGATGGTTCTGCAGACATTGATGAAGTGTTTGAATATGCAGGAGAAGTTCGAGCAAAGGACTATGTTATTAGTGAAGTAAGTAAGATTTACGAACTTCAGGGTGAAACTGTGGCTCGAAAGCATATTGAAATTATCGTAAAACAAATGTTCTCACGCCGAAAGGTTGTTAACCCAGGCAGTACAGAATTTGCTGAAGGTGAAATTGTGAGTGATTCACAATTGAGCGAAGCAAATGCTCTTGCTCGAGAAAAGGGCGGAGAAGCAGCAAAGACAAACAACGTTGTGATGGGAATTACCGAAGTTTCATTGTCTCGAAAGAGCTTCTTGTCAGCAGCTTCATTCCAGCATACAACTCGAGTGCTCATTAGTTCTGCAATTAAGGGTTCAAGCGATGATCTACGTGGTCTTATGGAAAACGTTATTATCGGCCGCCTTATTCCAGCTGGTTCTGGTTTTGCTGGAAGTCCAAAGCAGAAAATTGTTGAAGCTGTAAAGCCAAAGCAAGTATCTGACGAAGCATATCTCTAGACTGTGAGTTTGTAGTGGTGTTCTGTAAGTGCCCGATGTGTATCGTGCGTTCCAACTATGCAACGATCTACTGTCGAAACAATTAAAGATAAGCTTAATATTGTCGACGTTGTCGGCCAGTATATTGAGCTTAAGCCTGCGGGCAAAACATTGAAGGGAAAGTGTCCATTTCACAATGAAAGGACACCTTCCTTCTTTGTTTCGCCTGACCGAGGAACATACTATTGTTTTGGTTGCGGGGCAAAAGGAGACATCTTTTCGTTTGTTGAGCAATTTGAAGGCCTTGATTTTATGGGCGCCCTCAAATTGCTTGCCGAACGCGCAGGTGTTCAACTCGATCTTACCTATACTCGTGAATCAAAAGCAGAAAAAGAACGCAGCTATGCAATCATGGAAGATGCTGCAAAGTTTTTTGAAAAGCAGTTTGCATTACATGATGCTCCACGCACATATGTTGAGTCACGAGGTTTAACTGCCGAGACAATTGCAAGTTTCCGTATCGGCTTTATTCCTGCTGAGTGGCGATTGCTTACTACGCACTTATTAGCTCGTGGGTATTCTGAAGCAGAAATCGAGACCTATGGTTTGGGTAAAAAGACAGAAAAGGGAATGTACGACAGGTTCCGCGGTCGAGTTATGTTTCCTATTTGTGATTCGAGCGGTCGTGTTATTGCTTTTACCGGGCGCATTCTTGTTGATGACGGCGAATCGGCAAAATACTTAAATAGTCCAGAAACTCCGCTCTTTACCAAAGCTAATGTTTTGTTTGGAATTGATAAAGCAAAGGGTGCAATTCGCAAAGCGGGTTACTCTATCTTTGTTGAAGGTCAAATGGATTTAATCATGGCGCATCAAATTGGTACGCGTAATACCATTGCAGTTTCGGGTACTGCTCTTAATGATTCTGTTGGAACCGATGCAGTTAATAATCTTGGAATCGTTCAACGGCTTTCACCAAATGTGATTCTTGCTTTTGATTCTGATAAAGCAGGTAGAAAAGCAACCTTGCGATCAGCAGATATTCTGCTCTCACTTGGTATGGATGTTAAGGTTGCAAGAATTCCTGATGCAAAAGATCCTGCCGACTTGATTCGTGATAATCCAGAGCAGTGGAAGCTTGCCCTCAAGAACTCAGTACATATTGTTGAGTACGTGGTTGACGGCATCCTTAAAGAACACTCTGACATACGAAAGGCTACTAAATTAGTTCGAGAGTTCGCTTTGCCCTTCATAGCAAAAATTAAGAGTACGATGGAGCGCTCACACTTTGTGCGCCTCATAGCCGAAAGGTTACATATTCCCGAAAATGCAGTATGGGACGATGTTAAAGCATTTGAAAAAGCTCAAATCCGAGCAAAGTCGGATCCGCAGCGTGCTCGCAGTGCTCCAGAGTCACCGCCGCCAAAAGCTCCTGACCCAGTACTTGCAAAAGAACATGCTATACTTAAGAAAATATCAGGAATCAGAACAGTACTTACGGGTGTAGCCGGTGCCGTCGAAAAACTCGATGCACAATTACGAGCGATAGTTGGTGAAGAAAAATATAATGTAATACACACCGAATATTTAACTCAGTATCAAGATGGAGCTTTCGAAATAGAGGTTCTCTACGGAAATGATCCTCAAGCTCTCGAAAAAACTTTCGGAGAACTCATTCAATCGCTCGAAGAAAGTCTGCTCAGAGAAGAGTTTGCAGTCCTCATGGAAAAAATAACTGTTGCAGAGCGAACAAAAGATAGTGAAAGCGAGGTTCAAAAATGGTTAGCGCGATGCCAAGAGATTGGAATTCGTTTGCGGGGCATAGAAGAAAAACGATCACGTAACAATTAAAACAATGGCCACAAAGAAAACAAAAAAGAAAGTTATTAAGACAAAGGTTAAAGTTAAGAGTAAAAAGACAACTCACTCTGGAGCAAAGCATCCAAAAAAAGATACTACAAAAGTTAAAGCTAAAGATCTTTCGGCTAAAGCAGATAAACTCGTTGCAAAAGGAAAAGAGCGAGGCTTTGTTACGTACGACGAAATTCTTAAGGATTTCCCAACCATTGAATCAGATATTGTTTTCCTTGATGAACTCTATGAAAAGCTCGCAACAGCAGGGGTAGATGTTCTTGAAGGTGGAGGCTTACTTGAAGTAGAACCAGAGCCAGTTGTTCATACAAAGAAGTACTCATATGGATCTCGTGGTGGTGATGCTGGTTTTGACTCGATTCAGATGTATCTTAAAGAAATCGGCCAATATCCACTCGTTAATGCTGCTCAAGAGAAAGAGCTTGCAAAGCGAATTCAAGCTGGCGACAAAGAGGCTATGGGTCTTTTGGCAAAAGCTAACTTGCGACTCGTGGTTTCTATTGCAAAGAAGTATGTAGGCCGAAGCCCTGATCTTACACTCCTTGACCTTATTCAAGAAGGAAACCTCGGTTTGTTTAAAGCGGTAGATAAATTTGATTGGACAAAAGGCTTTAAATTTTCAACATATGCCACATGGTGGATTCGCCAAGCAATTACCCGTGCTCTTGCTGATCAGTCACGTACTATTCGTGTTCCTGTGCACATGGTAGAAACTATTGCAAAGTATAAGCAAGTGGTTCGCCGCCTTACACAAGACCTTGGCCGTGATCCTTTGGCCGATGAAATTGCAACCGAAATGGGTCTTGATGTAGAGAAAGTTTATAACATTGAGAAAATCGATCAGGACACTGTGTCACTCGAAAACCCCGTTGGTGATGATGGTGAAGACGGTAAATCAACCCTCGGAGACTTTATTGCCGATGATAAGATTCTTTCACCAGATCAAGAAGCTTCACGACGAATTCTTACAGATCAAGTTAAAGAAATTTTGGATGATCTTTCACCAAAAGAGCGTAAGATTCTTGAAATGCGTCACGGTTTGCTCGATGGCATTACTCATACTCTAGAAGAAGTAGGTAAAGAGTTCGGTGTTACGCGAGAGCGTATTCGCCAGATCGAAGCTAAGGCTCACGACAAGATTCGCCAGCACGAAAAGATAAATCGACTCAAGAACTATTAAGAGGCAAACAAAAAAAAACGAGCAATGCTCGTTTTTTTGTTTGGAGTAAATATTTTACTCGAGTATGTAAATTAAAAGGGGAGAGTAAAGCCCGGCGCGCATGCGCGCCGGGCTTGTGGCTACTTCACGTCGTCGACCGATCATGCGACCCGTTCAAGCAGATTCTTGTCGAACCACAGCAGCGGACCTTCTGCAAGGTCCGAGACATGGATGACAGCGACATCTGCCGCTGCCACCTTGACGAGCCTGTTGCCGACCCAGAAGCAGATTACTCCGCTAAATGGGTTGGCGTACTCGAACTGGCAGTCTTTGTAAAGCTGTCCTGAACGAGTTTGAGTTGTGACGATCCTATGTCCTGCGCCCAGATAAAGCGCAAGAAGAATTGCCTGAATATTCATACTGCCGATACCCTAACACCAAATTAATCAAATGTCAATCCAAATAACACAAAGCCACAATGCTATACTTACCTTATATATGGCTCAAAAAAAGCATACATCGGTCAAAATAGAGGCTCAAAAATACGAAGAGCATTTTTTAAAGCTCTATCAGGGCCTTAATCCAGAGCAAAAAAGAGCTGTCGACACTGTTGAAGGTCCTGTCGTTGTTATTGCTGGCCCCGGAACAGGTAAGACAACAATTCTTACCTTGCGTATTGCAAATATTCTGAGGACAACACAAGCCGAACCCGAAACAATTCTTGCTCTTACATTTACCGAGGCTGGCGCTTTTGCTATGCGCTCAAAGCTTGCTGGTATTATTGGCACCACTGCATATCGAATTCATATAGCAACTTTCCACGGTTTTGCGCATAGTCTAATTCAGCAGTATCCCGAAAGATTTCCTCGTATCATTGGGGCGGTAAATATTTCTGACTTGGATAAAAAAAGTATGATTGCAACCTGCATAACAGAGCAGTCATTGACCCTGCTTCGACCCCACGGAGATCCTTTGTATTATGTTGATCCATGTATTCGAGAAATTAGCACCATGAAGCGCGAAAATATTTCGCCTCAAGATTTTAAAAAAAGTATAGAAATTGCCGAAAAAGCATGGAATGCTATTCCTGACCTTTATCATGAAAAGGGTGCTCATAAGGGAAAAATGAAAGCCGAGCATGTTAAAGCGAAAGAGAGAATAGAGAAAAATAAAGAGCTTCTTTTGGTATATGAAGCATATGAGCATGCTCTCGCGAGCAGTCACAAGTACGATTATGACGATATGATTATGGAAGTGGTTCGCGTTCTTGAAAATGATGAAGATTTTAGACTCATCGTTCAAGAATCATATCAATATGTTTTGGCTGATGAGCATCAAGATGCTAATAATGTGCAAAACAAATTGCTTGAGCTGGTGACATGTTTCCACGATAACCCTAACCTTTTTATTGTGGGAGATGAAAAACAAGCTATCTACCGTTTTCAAGGAGCATCGCTCGATAACTTTTTGTATTTTTCACAAAAGTATCCGCAAGCACAAATTATTAAGCTCCATGCAAATTATCGTTCGACTCAACATGTTCTTGATGTTGCACATTCCCTTATTGAGCACAATATAATGCCCGAGGGTCATTCGCATACGCACCTTACAGCATATGCTCCGTATAATTCTCGGCCAATAGATGTTATTGCATGTGCAGATACAGCAAGTGAAATTGAATATGTTACACAGTCAATTCAGAAAAATATTGCCGAGGGAATCAAGCCTTCGCATATTGCCATTTTATATCGAGCAAATAGTAATGCAGAGCCCTATGCTCAAGCATTAAGGAATTTAGGAGTACAGCATCACGTTTTTTCTGAGCAAAATCTTCTTGAGGATAGCGATGTGCGATTCTTAGTTTCACTCGTAGAGTTTGTCTGGAATCCTGCCAATGATGAAGCTTGTGCAACTCTTGCTCTGGCACCATTTATGGGTTTTCCTTTGACTGAAATCATAGATATTTTACATGCACCGACCACGCCGCAGAAGCGCGAAAGCGGAACGGTGTCATTTTTCCGAAAGATAGAAAACTATGCTCATTCTGGATCTGCTTCGCCAGCATTTCTTGATGCATATACAAAAATATCGACACTGGTGCATACACTGGCCCCGCAAGCGCGGGCAACACAGAGTATGGAAATGATAGAAAATATCATGAAAACCTCTGGCTTTATTTCCTGGATCTTGACCGGACCAACAGGGCTTGAGCGACTCCATGTTGTTGATTCTTTTGTGAGCGATGCACGCGATGCTTTGAGCTCTCAAAGAGTTACGCATATCGGCCACATTGTTGATTATGTTCATTCGGTTAAAGAGCATGGTATTAAATCTAAAAAAGGTCTTTCACATGCCGAAGGTGGTGTTTCGCTCATGACAGCGCACAGTTCAAAAGGGCTTGAGTTTGAATATGTTTATGTCGTTGGTGTTAATGATGGTGCTTGGGGCAATGCCACACAGCGAAATTCTTTTAAGAATCCAAGTACAGCGCATATAGGCCTTGGAACTATTGATGATGATCGCCGTCTATTTTATGTTGCATTAACACGAGCAAAAAAACATATTGTTATTACTCACTCTCAGACAAAAGCCGATGGAAAAGAAGTCCTACCTTCACAATTTATTGGCGAACTTAATCCCGACCTACTCCAGCACGAACAGTATGCTTCACAAAATCCTTTGCCAGTGCACCGAGCAAGTGGGGCAGGGTCTGAAGCGGATATTACTCTTAATACATCAGTACAAACACATTTGCGGGAATTATTCTTTGAGCGAGGTCTTTCTGTAACGGCACTCAATAACTTTTTGGAATGTTCTTGGAAATACTTTTTTGTAAACTTGGTACGAATTCCACAAGCCAAATCAAAGCATCAAATGTTTGGTACTACGATTCATGGAGTTCTTCGAACATTCTTTGATAAGTATCGAGTCGAAGAAGATATGTCTGCTGATCTTGTTTGTTCTTTGTTTGAGTCTGAACTCAGTCGACAACCGCTCTCTGATGCTATTTTTGCCGAAGAACTTAAACGGGGAACTGATATGTTGCGTTCATACATTGAATACTATACAAAAAATGGTGGCTGGGTGCGAAACTTATATACCGAGTATACGCTTAAGGGTGTAACATTGCCGACAACTTTCCAAGATGAGAGTGGTGCAAAGACTGAGCGCGATCTTCCGCTTACGGGTAATTTGGATAAGATTGAACTTCTTGATGATACTCATGTAAACGTCGTTGATTATAAAACGGGCAATCCTAAAACGCGTAATGAAATCATGGGTCTTACTGCAACAAGTAGCGGAAACGAATATCGGCAGCTGTGCTTTTATCGCTATCTTGTAGACAATGATCCACAGCATAAGTTTAATTTTGCTTCAGCCGAGCTCGACTTTTTACTCCAAGAAAAAAACGGAAAGTTAAGAAAAGAGCGCTTTGTTATTCCTGATAATGATATTGAAACACTGCGTACGACAATGCTCGAAGCTGCAACAATAATTGCAGAAGGTAGATTTGCCGAAAAAGCATGCAAAGATAGCGATTGCGAATTCTGTGCTCTTGCAAAAGGGGTTTTGTAAAAAAGGAAGCATTAAAATTACCAAAAAAAGAGCACCCCCGTGGGGGTGCTTTTCGTTTTGCGCTGTAACAGCTTTCAAGCCGCAACAGGGGTGCCTTGGGCTGTGAAGCCCTGAGCCTGGAAGTGATCGAACATCTGCTTCCTGGCATTTGCAAGCCACTTCTCGAGCGGCAAGTTTGCGTTCACCGTAACCAAGGTTGCCCCCGACTCGCGAATGGCGCCGAGCACCTCATGAAGACTGGCATTGAACCGACGAACACCTTCGTCGTGTGCATCGGTGTTGTCATCAGTTCGATGTTGTTCTTCTCTCCGCAGCTGTAACTTCATCTTAGCAGTTGCGTCGGTGACTTCGACGTAAATCACCAGGTCGCCGGGCTGGAGGATTCCCTCCTGGCTCATCCGCCGGGTCTGTGCTGCATTCCGCAGTACGCAGTCCCAAAGGATTACCACGTCGGGATCGTTCAAAGGAATATTATTCCTTACGATGAGCTCTTGGACAATTGTCCAGAGTTGACCATCATCGAGTAGAGACCGCCTCTCGATTTTCGCCCTAAATTGCCTTGCAAAGGCGGGGTCGGTTTCGATCTTGAATCGAACCGCAGCTCCAGTTCCCGCATAGAATGCGGGGAAGCCATTCTGCCGGAGCACCTCAATGAGGTGCTCACCAAGTCGCCCTTTGCCACTGCAGGGCTTTCCAATGAAATGTACATTCATAGTTTGTGCTAGCTAGGAAATACATTACCACAAAAAACAGATTTGGCAATTATCTGCAGCCGGCAACCCAAGTGCGGTTTTATTAAAATGAATAAAATTATTTAACAGGCATTGATCGATTCTTTATGTTTATTTTATTTCCATAACATAGACTTAAAGTGTGGATAAAAATAACCCACAGAAAGCCCTCAAAGAAATCATTGATCAAGCACTACAGTTCGGTGCTTCGGATATTTATATTGATTCAGTAGTGCAGGGGCAGGTAAAAAGTATGCTCGTAGCATATCGCATCCATGGTGTGCGTGAGTTATCGAAAACTCTTGATACCACACCGCACGATGAATTTTTTAGATATTTGCGCATTGTGATGGGTATGAGGATTGATGCTGAATATGTACCGCATGACGGTTCATGTACTTTGCAAAATCTGGGGATGAGTAATAGTGGCGATGTCCGCTGTGCCCTTATTCCTTCGGTACGGGGGTATTCTTGCACATTGCGCTTAAGTGTTGCTCATATGCAGAACCGCTCACTTATAGACTTGGGCTGCGATCAAGAGCATATCCATGATATTGAAAATATGATGCGAGCTTCTGCTGGTTTGGTTATTGTTGTTGGGCCAACGGGTTCGGGTAAGACAACACTACTTCACAGTATGATTGCATATCGAGCAGAGCGTGACGTGGTAATTGCAATTGAGGATCCAGTCGAAGTTGAACTTAAAGGAGTACGTCATATTGAAATTGATGAGTATGTAGGTCGAACATATGCAAAGTGTCTCAAATCTGTATTACGCCAAAGTCCAGACTGCATTCTTATTGGCGAGTTGCGCGATGCAGAAACCGTTGCAATTGCAATTCAAGCGGCTTTAACTGGGCACACAGTATACGCTTCGCTCCATACATATGGTATCGGTACAGTTATTTCACGCTTAGTTGATTTAGGAGCAAGTCTACCGAGTATTAATGAAGTTCTACGCGGTACGGTAGCAATGCGTTTAATTCGCACATTGTGCATGCAATGCAAAGGGGGTAGTGGTACACATAATTGCATATGTCGCAGTGGCTATATAGGTAGAACTGGAATATTTGAAACAAGTTGCAATATTAAAAAGCCTTATTCAACAATGAAAGATCATGGTAATAAAAAGGTTCTACAAGGAATTACGAATCAAGCAGAAATTGAAAGAGTTCTGGCATAAAGATATAAATACTTATATTGGATACGAAGATGCTGATATTTATTTTCGTACGCTCGGTGATTTACTCTCTGCTGGCCTTGATATTTCTGAATCACTTACCATTGCCGCTCAGTCTGTTCCGCGACACCAAACTAAATTACTCCACATTAAGGATTTAATAAATTCGGGGCAGTCATTGTATGCAGCAACAATTAATGCTCGTATAGTATTGAGTCCATCTATTACGACACTTCTTGCGCAAAGTGAATACGATGATAGCTTGAGCGACATCTCGCTTCGCTGTGCCGATTTTGCAGCAATATATGCACAACTGCACACCAAAATTGTTCAAGCTCTATTGTATCCAGTACTCTGCAGTATTGTGGTTATATGTATGACTCTTGGAATTCTTTTAGGGGTTGTGCCGCATATACAAGAAGTACTTTTGGCTTTCCCATTAGATATTCCTTGGTATACACAAATTACTTTGTATGCAAGTAAGTTCTTAAGAATGTATCCATTCGAAATGGGTGGCTGCACTGTGCTTTTGGGTATAATTATTTTTCTTTCAAGGAGAATACTCAAAGATAAAATACTCTACGTTTTGCAAAAGATTCCTCATATTAAAGAGATTCACTGGCTCAATGTGAGTATTGAATACTTGCCATTGCTTATGCTTACGATAAAAAATCCGCGTTTATATGCGCAAAGCGACAAGTTCAATACTATGAGGAAAGAAATTATTCCCATTCACCAAAGTATTGTTGAGGGAATTAATAATGGTCAACTGATTTCCGAATCTTTGCTTTTAGTTAATTTACCACTCTCGAACCCTCGTTATGTCAGTAAAATTCGTGTTGGAGAAAGAAATGGAACTCTGCTTATTGCTTTAAGTAATATTAGGAATGAACTTTTGGCGCTCATTCTTAAAAAGCTCGATACTCTTATTCGAATTATTGAGCCTTGCGCTTTGCTCATTATTGCTCTCATTGTTGGTGGCCTTGCTATGTCGATTTTGACACCCCTTTATTCTCTAACTCAAGTTTTGCGTCACTAATATGTTGATACGCGGTTTTATTTCTACCGATACATTACTCGCTTTGGCACTCCTCAGTGTTTTAGCTATTATGCTTGCAAATATACCGCGTTCAAAAATACAGATTTCATCTATGGTGAACTCTATTAAAAGTATTCAGGGCTCCCAAGCTTCAATAGATACCCAGAATCCATATCGCTGTTTCGGTAACTTTAATTTTAAAATAATTGATATTCCCTCGACTGCAAATATGACGCATATGTGGCAACAGGGTCCGCTGCTCATAGCCTCGTACGATAGTACACAGAGTAGCGATGATGATATTCGGGTTTATAAAAAAACTTCTGCTTGGAAATTAATTGCTTCATACAACTTTGGCCCAGGTACGCAAGCTTTTGATGTGGTGGGTCAGGGTATTCTTGCGGGGAATACCTCGATCAACAATCATCTTGGATATTTTGAATTTGATGCGAGTGGTCAGTTGGTTTTAGTAAATACGCTCAATTTACCTAGGGCGAGAGCAACATCGACACCAGTTGTTCGTAGTGTTGTACATATTGGCTCGGGGTATGTGGCAGTTGGAACAGAAAAATGGGACGGTCCTGAACTCTCAGTTATTCGTGTTGATTCACTTAAAAATATATCGGTAGTAAATACTTTTGAAATAGGATCAGTCGTAACAGATATTATTGCCAACAATGATTCTGTTGTCGTCGGTACAGGAGCAGGGCAAGAGGTATTTTTACTGGGCGGTATAAATGAAGGGGTATTTTATATTAAAGACTCAGTAAGTTTTCCTGGCTATGCAACGCATGATGTTATGTCTTTGTCGTGGCTTGGAACTTCAACATTTGCAGTGGGTAGATCAGTTGGTGGTTTCAATGTGATCCACGAACCAGAGTTGGCGATCATTGATATTACAGAAGGTGAATTATGGGTCAGAAAAACTTATGACATAGGTGCAAGTGTTTATGGTATTCGTGGCTATAGTACAAGTGCAGCCATCATTGATGAGCCATATACGCTGGCAACAAATAAACCAAGTTTTGGAATAAGGGATTTATTAGGCGAGCATAATATAAGTTCTACTATGAGGGCTCCGGCAATTAGCCTGAGCATATGCAATGGCCGCTATCATATAGGTAACTACATATAAATGCTTATCGAATACTGTCTACACATCATTTTAATGTCTATAATTGGGCTTTGTCTCAATACGTTTATTAGTTTTGGCTTTGCCGAAATTTCTGCATGGAAGGCTGACAACATTAATTTAGAGCACTATGTTACACACTAAGGGTTTTATTGCTACACCCGCAGTTTTTATCGTTATGAGTTTTGTGATGGTTATTGTTGTAAAGCGAAACGTATCCCAGTTTATTATTCATGACAGTATATTTCGTAGCGAGGTACGTAAGGTGCTTATGGAAACTTCGCAACATTATTCAGATTGGATACAGAGCTCGCTTAAGTATGGTTACATTATTTACAAGCTGCAGAATAATGAAGTGCTACAAATAACTGATTCTTTTTCTCGAGAATTTATTTCTGTTCAGAGGTTAGTCGTGTGCAAATATTTATTTTCAGAAGATACAGTGCACGATTTATATACCGTTGAAATCGTATGTCGTACCGAGCCATCTACATATGGAATAGAGTATGTACGTTTATTATCATTTAATAAAGACGTTTGGGGTTTAAATCTGGAGAACGAAATAAAGTTCTTTAGGAAGATTTGATAATTATTTAATAAGTATTTAATCACGCCAAGCTACGATAGTGAGGTATTAATAATTATAAAATTATGAACTATACCCGTTATCGCAATCATATACAAGTACAGACAAAAGGTTTTACTCTGGTAGAAGTTATGCTCGTCATCGGCCTTATTGGCATTCTTGCTGGAATGGTTATTGTGGCAATTAATCCTGTACGTCAATTTAAAGTGGCCCGCGATACAGAAAGGCAAACGCATATCCTTGCTATCATGAATGCCGTCAATGCAAATATGAGCGAGCATTCAGGTATTTTTACATGTAATGGTGTTGCTCAAGATTTACCTACTACAACACTTAAACTTGTTACGTCTGATCAGGATGGGCTCGATATTCGTAGCTGTCTTGTGCCGGCATATTTGGGAGAACTTCCACAAGATCCAAAAACGGGTAGGGCATATAATACGACCTCGGGATACAGTACGGGCTATTGGCTTGGTATGAGTAGCACAACAGGCAGTCTTATTCTTGAGGCTCAAGGCGAAATAGACGCGCGTATTACGGTTGGGCGTTAAGTATGGTATATTCGTCGTATGACACAAATACGACTCTATAAAGCCCGTATATGCGCAATAATGGCCTGTTTGGCTCTTATTGCACTCATATTACCCTTTGGGGCTAGGGCAAGCTCTGGCGAGCTTATAGAAGATGCTGAGCATACCTATTTAGGTAAAATCACTGAAGTGCTTAAGACCGAAAAGCGTACGGTCATTAGCGGTCTTGAAGCCGAAGTCCAGACACTTAAAGTTGAGCTTATCGATGGTTCAAAGAAAGGTTCTATTGTTGAAGTTCGCAATGACTATGCTCCTTTGGAAAAAGGTGACAAGCTCTACATTCGCCACGTTGTTCGCTGGGAAGATGGTTTTGAAACCTATTATGCTGGCGAACCGTACCGACTTCCATTTTTGTTTTGGATTACACTTGCTTTTATTGTACTTACTATCGTATTTGGTGGAATGCAGGGTGTGCGCGGTCTTGTGAGTTTATTCGGAAGCCTCGCGCTTATTGTCTACGTTTTGCTTCCTGGTATTAGCGCTGGGTTATCGCCGCTCCTTATTACTTTAGGTGTTTCTTCACTCATCATTATTCTTGGGTCATATGTAACACATGGCTTTACCAAGACTACGAGTTCGGCTGTTATCGGAATGATTTTGACGGTTATTGTTACCGGCATATTGTCATACTACTCAGTATACGGTCTTAATATGACAGGTTTTGAAACTGAAGAAGCGGTATTCCTCAATATTAAAACTGCAGGAGCAATTGATTTTAGAGGATTATTGCTCGGCGGTATTCTTATTGGACTTCTTGGTGTGCTTTATGACGTTGCAATTGGACAAGCTGTTACCGTTGAAGAGCTTTCGCGTTTTGCTCCACATGCAAGTCGAAGGGCAGTATATTTGCGCGCTGTGCGCATTGGTCGTGAACACATTGGTGCTCTTGTTAATACCTTGGCAATTGCTTATGTTGGAGCATCTTTACCACTATTGCTATTGCTCTACATATCTGCTGTCGATGTTGTGCCGCTCCTTAACCGCGAAATGTTTGCTGCCGAAATTGTTCGAACAATGGTTGGTAGTATTGGTCTCGTACTCGCTGTTCCTATAACTACACTTATTGCTGTAACTATGCTTATTAAAAAGCATACGGATACTCCTGAGCTTACGCGACAACAAAATGAATTACTTAAAAGCTTCGAAGGTCATGGTCATAGCCATGGGCATAGTCATGGTGGGGTAGGCAGTTCACATGTACATAGTGATGCGTGCCGGCATGAATAAGGTATACTAGGCGTATGCAATTCTTTATTTTCTTCGGTATCGTTCAAGGGCTTTTATTCCTCGTCCACTTTGTGGTGTATAAAGCTCTGGTTAAAGGCTTTGTGGTAACAGATCCACATATGCTTTTAGCGCTCAAGATCATCTTCGGCATTCTCTCGGTTTCGTTCTTTGTGTCAAACGTTGGTTTTACTTCAGACTCTGCTTTAGGAAATTCTCTCTATTACTCTGCTGCGGTGTGGCTCGGCACCTTGTGGTGGCTTTTCCTTGCAAGTGTTGCTATTGGAATTGTATATGCCACTGTTTATGCAATTGGTGGTGACGCTTTCATTGGTCAGTCGCTCAATCTTATTCGAAGCCTTACATTTGTCTGTGTTGTAGCTGCTCTTGCTATGAGTGGTTACGGTATGATGCAAGGCAATATACTTCGTGAAGTTTCATATACGGTTGAGCTGCCTAATTTACCGCAAGAATGGAAAGGAAAAACTGTTGCTTTCATCGCTGATACTCACTTTGGTAAGATCCACAGAGAAAGTCATGCATATGATGTTATTAACAAGCTGTCACGCAAAAACTTAGAAGCCGTATTCATAGGTGGCGACTTTTACGATGGTCCACGTATGGATTTCGATAGTGTTGCTCGACCTTTCGGTGAGTTTAAAACAACCTATGGAACTTTCTTTGTTACAGGAAATCATGAGACATACAGAAATGAGCCATATGTGCAGCATATAGAAAAGAATGGAATCATTGTACTGCAAAATGATTTTGTGAACCTGAGAGGTCTTACAGTTGGAGGTGTTGAATATAGCAACAATACTCGAGCAGAAGATTTGGCAATGACGCTTCAAAAAATGCGCAGTAATATCACTGCTGAATTTGGAGATGCTCCGTATATTTTGCTTAAGCATGTTCCAGATAATCTTGATGTTGTTCGCGATTCAGGTGTTAATTTAGTTTTGTCGGGGCATACTCATAAAGGGCAAGTGTGGCCATTTTCACTGTTGGCACGGTTTATTTATAAAGGGTTTGAGTATGGTAATAATACCCTTGGAAAACTCCGTGTAATCACAACGAGTGGAGCGGGAACCTGGGGTCCGCCACAAAGAATCGGTACGCAGCGCGAAATTGTCTATATAACTTTTGAGTAGCAGCAATGGAACCTTATATTAAGGTATTAGGTGTTGTTGAGGCTGGTTTTCCGGGTACAGCAGAAGAAGATATTCATGAAATGTCTTTGGATGATTTTCTTATACAAAAAAGAGAAGCAAGCTATATGCTCAGAGTTAAGGGCGACAGCATGATAGATGCCGGAATCATTGAAGGGGACTACGTTATTGTAGAAAGGGGTGCACAACCAAAAATTGGCGACATTGTCATTGCTCGGATCGACGGTGCATTCACCATGAAATATTACAGAAAAGATGCTTCGGGTAATGTGTATTTAGAAGCAGCAAATGGGGCATATCCTCCGCTCTATCCTTCTCAAGATTTAGTGATCGAGGCTGTGGTGCGGGCAAATGTTAGAAAGTATGAGTAATTGCGAAAATACACATGAGTATTCATAAACCCACAAAGGTAATTATGCATATTGATGGCGATGCTTTTTTTGCTGCTTGCGAAGTTTCTCGCAGGCCTGACTTGCGTGGAAAGCCAGTAATTGTTGGTGCAGAGAAGGGTATTGCAACTGCTCTATCGTATGAAGCAAAAGCCTTGGGTGTCACTCGTACAATGCCTGTTTTTCAGATTAGAAAATACTGGCCGCAAGTTGTGTGTTTGCCAGCAGACTTTGATTTGTATACAGAAATGTCATTGCGTATGAAAACCATTATGCGCCGCTTTGTTTCGCAGCTTGAAGAGTATAGCGTTGATGAGTGCTTTGCCGATATTACCGATGATGTTGCACACCTTAAACCAGAACAATATATTTCTTTTGCCGCAACCATACAAAATACACTCGAAGCAGAACTCGGCATTACGTATTCAATTGGAATTGGTGCAACTAAAGTGCGAGCAAAGATTGCTTCAAAGCAGAAAAAACCCAAAGGAATTACTTTTCTCGATGAAAAAGCTTTTATGCACATTGCCCAGACAATGTCCGTGGGTAGTGTTTGGGGTATTGGAAAGAGTGCAGTCTCAGATTTTGCACTTAGGGGTATATCGACTGTAGCTGACTTTATGAATTTGCGAGAGGGACTTGTACAAGAACAATTCTCGAAGCCACATCAAGAATTGTGGCATGAGCTTCATGGTAGGTCTGTACTTGGTGTTACTACAGAGCATGAAATGCAAAAATCTTTTCAGCATACAAGAATGTTCGACCGACCGCAAAAATCACCCGATCCTATTTTGGCAGAACTGGCATATCATACAGAGATTGTCTGCGAAAGAGCTCGCTATCATGCAAGTGAGGGTAATAAAATATATTGGTTTTTAAAGACATCGAATATGCAATATATACGCGATGAATTTACTCTGCCTCGAGCAACGGCCACACCATCTGAGTGTATGAGCATTTTGCGTAAAAGATTTTCTTCGGTATTTATTCCAGGACTTATGTATAGATCGTCGGGTGTTACTTTGGCAGGTATGGTCCCACAGGATATGCAAACTGGTGATTTGTTTATGCAAAATAATGAAGACGAACAAACGCAAACACACAAACAAACAGGGCAGACTGTATATGATGTCGCAGATACTTTACAAGCAAAATATGGCAAACGTTTAGTTCATTTAGCTTCGAGTTTAAAGTCAAAGACTTCACAACATGATGCTGAAAAGGCTCAGCAATTCCCACTGATATTTCTGGGTGATGTGTATTAATGCGCAGACCAATACACAGGTCAGCACATAGCCACCACTCAATCAATGACGTGTGAATAAAAAGCGCAATAGGTATTTTGTTGTGCTGTATACTATACGCATGCTCTTACCAAATACTCCTCAAGCTCGCATTGCTCGCTATGTCGGGCTGTATATTGCTATAGGAATTGTTGGAATAGTCTCTACAATTGTTGTTTATAGTGCAGTGTCGCGCACTAACAATAATCATCTCATTGATCGAGCTGAAACAATTGCGGCAGGAATTGATGCTGATAGCCTTGCAAAAATTGTTACTGATCGCGATTTGCAAAACCGAGCATACACTCAGGAGGTTTTAGCTTCTGCTGACTATGCTGCTCTCAAAAGTAAGCTTGCTGACATTCGCTTGGTCAACAGCGATGCACGCTTTGTGTATATACTTACTGTTGAGCCGCTTGATTCAAAAGCTGTATTTATTGCCGATTCAGAGCCTGTTGATTCAGAAGATTATTCCCCATTTGGTCAAGTATATGATGAAGCAAGTGACGTTGTTTTTGATGTTTTTAATTCAGCAAAAGTTGGCTTTGAGGGTCCATTATCTGACCGCTGGGGAACATGGATTACAGCATATGCTCCAATTGTGAGCTCAGAGGGTATCATAGTTGGCCTTGTTGGTATTGATGTTGATGCACGATCGCATATTGCAAATGCAATTGCTTTTGCACTTATTCCTATGTTCGTAACCCTTATCATTGCTTTCTTTATTGCAATTGTTTTGTATCAGCGCCAGCGCGAAGCAATTTATCTTGAAGAAAAAGCTCAGTTTTTGTCGATTGCTGCACACGAAATTCGCTCGCCCCTTACGGGAATTCGTTGGGCAAGCGAGACACTATTAGCACCAGGAACTCAACTTGGTTCGCATGAACGCGACATGGTTTCTCGTATGTATACGAGTTGCGTTAATCTTGTATATCGAATCAACAACCTTTTAAGTGTGAGCGCTTTGGATACAGGAAATATGAAGACATTGAATCTTGAACCACTCCTTTTGCGACCATTTGTTCAAGACATTGTGCAAATGCTTTCTTTGTCGGCACAAGAGCACAAAGTAGATTTAATTGTCGATCCATCACTCGTAGAAACTATTGAGGTTATGTGCGATCGCGATAAGATGCGCTACATCATTACGAATCTTTGCACCAATGCAATTAAGTATACAAAACCGCATACAAGCGTTCGTATTGGCTATAGAACAAAGCTTGATGGTACAACATGTACTCTTACGGTAAGCGATGAGGGTAATGGCATTCCTGTTGATGAACGACCACATATTTTTGATGGATATCGCCGTTTGCGTGATGCTGTTCGATCAAATCAGGATGGCACTGGTCTTGGTCTTTATTTAGCAAAAAAACTCATTGAGCTCCATGGTGGGTCAATAAGTTTTGAAACCGTTGTCGGAAAGGGTACAACATTCTTTGTTGAGCTACCTATTCTACCTATCGAACCAACAGTTTCTTAAGGTTAGTATTTTTACGCAAGAATATTTTTGCGAACAATATCAACGATTGCACTCAAGTCTTGATCAGATTTAACAAGATATGTTGTTACATTATGACTCAATACCTCGGACATATAGGTAAGGTCTTCTGAGTTCGTGAGAACAATAATGGGAATTTTAATACCTGGGGCACGCTGTTCAAGTTCTTTAAGAACTGTAAGGCCATCCTTGCCAGGAATAATGAGATCAAGAATTACAGCAGCTGGTTTTGCTGTTATGATTTTTTCGAGACCTTGAGTACCGTCGCGTTCAATTTCAACAGCGAATCCTTCTTTGGTAAAACGCTCTTCGAGAGCGGTAATTAGGAGTTCGTCGTCCTCAATTACAAGTAGGTGTGGTTTTGTAGTCATGCCGTAAGTTTACCATAAAGCACAAAGGGCCCGAAGGCCCTTTTTATTATGCAATGAGTGTAAGTGCTTTACCTCGCTGTGCTCCGCGGCCTGTTCGGCCAATGCGGTGAATATAGTCTTCGTAACTTACAGGAAGATCGAAGTTAATAACATGGCTTACATTGTCAACGTGGATACCACGAGCTGCAACGTCTGTTGCTACAAGAACTCGCACTTCGCCGCTTTTGAAGGCATTGAGTGCTCGCTGTCGTTGATTATGGTTTTTATTTCCATGAATCGAGTCTGTCGTAATATTTTTTGTTGCAAGTTTGCTCATGAGTTTTTCTACACCATGCTTTGTGTGACCAAAGATGATTACTCGTGTAAACTCTGGTTTTGCCAAAAGATCAGCAAGTACATCCACTTTGTCGGCTCCTTTACAGAAGACAACATCCTGTTCAATAGATGCGGCTGCTTGGCCAGTTGAGAGAGCAACTGTTACTGGATTCTTGAGGAAGTCATGCACCAATTTCTTAATTTCGTCTGACATTGTGGCAGAGAAGAAAAGGGTATGACGATGAGCTGGCATTGCTCCAAGAATAGCTCTCATATCGTTAATGAATCCCATATCAAGCATGCGATCCGCTTCGTCGAGCACAACGGTGCTTATTCGTGAAGGGAAAATCGCTTTTCGCTCAATGAGGTCCTTTACTCGACCTGGGGTACCGATAATGAAATGCTGGTGAAACTTAAGAGAGCGCAATTGGCCTCCAATTGAAACTCCACCCACACAACATGTGCCAAAGATTCCAAGTCCGAACGAAAGTGTTCGAAGCTCGTTCTCGATTTGTATTGCAAGTTCTCGTGTCGGAGTAAGAATAAGTGTTGTGAGCTTTGGATCCTTAACCATCTTATTAATAAGTGGTACAAGGAAAGCTGCAGTTTTACCTGTTCCTGTTTCCGCAAGGCCGACAACATCTTTTCCTTCAAGGATGTGAGGAATTACCTGATCCTGAATTGGTGTCGGTGTTGTGATACCTTTACGTGCAATGAGAGCGTGAATTCGAGGGTCAACAGCAAAGTCGCTAAAAGCGTGCTTTGGCATGTAGACTTCAATCTTTGGTGCTACAGGATTCTTATTAATGTATTTTGATACATCAAAGAATTTACTTGAGCGACCACCTCGGCCGCGTCCACCTTGTGAACCGCCGAATGATCGTCCGCCTGAGAATCCTCGTGATCCTCCTCGTGAATTACCTCCAAAGCGCGAATTACCACCTCTGTATCCTCCGCCAAATTCTGCTTGTTTAAGTACGCTCGAACGAATTACTGTTTGGGTACGTGAAGCAGGGGCATGAGAGTGCGAAGCAGAAGCGTGTGAGCGTGAAGCTGACACGTGACCACGTGACGCACTATGAGCACCATGTGATGCACCATGAGCACTGTGTGCAGGGGTTCGCGAAGCACCTTCCGAAGAATGAAATTTTCGGGGTGCTGAAAAACGCCCTGGTGCGCGGTTTCCGCGCGGGTTATGAGAGCGGCCGGAACTATGTCCGCGTGCTCCTCGAGATTCTGAAATCATTATGTATGGGTTGAGTGTGCAGGTATTAATAACACTCAAGAGCCCTACACATATTCTTAAGTTATTACTATTATAGCATTGAGTGCTTTGTTTGTCAAAAATATTCAAAATATATTTGAGAGTTGTGGTGCAAGAAAAAAGCGCCAGAGCATATATGCCCTGGCGCTCAGAGACACCAAGATCTAGGCTGCTTGGAGCTCTGCGTACTCCCGTGTCATTCGGGTGAGGGTCATACATTGTGGGCTTGTACCAACCCTCTCCCAGACGGCAATAGTTTTGCTGCCATTGTCTGTAAGTGTAACCGACAGTACGACTCCGCGCCACCTCACAACTTCTTGGATGAGAAGTTCAATCTGATTCTTCTTGGGATGGCGGGTTGTCTCTTTCCCATTACTAAATACAATATGTGCAATCATGCTAAGTTTATCTAATCATATCAGCCCCAAAAGTCAAATATTTAAGTTTGGAATATTTCTTGTGTATAAGCGGATGTTGTTCCACCTTAAGAAAAATAAGTATTAATGCAAGATGTGATAATACTTTATGGTAGCGTAATTACAGCCTCTTGAGTAGTCTGGCGAGTTTTAGGTAGCTGGGCAAAAGGATCATTGCCACGGTATCCAAGAGCAAGCATGGTTACTGAAGCAAGGTTTTTTTCGCCAAGATTTAGCAGGGTATTAACGGCATTGCGGTCAAAACCTTCCATAGGGCCAGTATCAATATTGAGGAGTGCTGCTGTTTCAATCATCATACCTAAAGGAATATATGTTTGAGCACGAAGCCAAGCCTGAAGGTCATTTTCATTACTAAATTGCTTTACGGTACCTTCGAGCATTCCTCGGTAACCAGCGAGTTCTGCTTCGGTTTTGCCTTGGTTATGAGCAGTTCGTGTAACAGCTTCATTAATTAGGTTCTGAGCGTCGGTTCGCTGCGCAATAACGATAAGGTGAGAAGCATCAGTAACTTTGGTTTGATTGTAGCTTACTTCGCGGAGTTTTGCGCGGATTTCAGGGTTATTAACAACGATAAATTTCCATGGCTCAATACCAACTGAGCTTGGAGCTAATCGAGCAGACTCGAGAATCGTTTTGAAGTCACCCTCAGAAATCTTTTTTGTTGCATCAAATGTCTTAACTGCATATCGCCATGCAAGAGCCTGAGTAATTGTGTTTGATTGAGTCATATTTTTTTTATTGTGTTAATAACCTCCTGTTATTTTTTTAAATTATTTTACAAATCGCGGAAGGTTTCGATTTTTGCTCCGATTTTATTAAGCCTCTCTGCCAGATCTTCATATCCTCGGTTAATGTTGTAGATGTTGCGGAGCACAGATACTCCTTCGGCTGCCATCATGCCTATCATAATAATTACAGATGGGCGGAGGGCAGGTGGGCAAACAAGTTCTGTGGCTTTAAACTTTGTGGGTCCTTTAATATAGAATCGGTGTGGATCTGCCAATAAGGTGTCGGCGCGGAGTTTGTCGAGTTCTTTATAGTAAATTGCTCGCTCTTCGTACGACCAGTCATGAATAAATGTTTGACCTTCTGCTTGCGAGCCGATAATTGCAAAGAACGGTAAGTTGTCCATATTGATTCCCGGATACGGTAGCGCATGGATTTTTTCTTCGAGGGCTGTGAGCTGTGAAGGAATGAGCGTGATGTCGACGAGTCGAGTTTTATTGTTGTACGAAAGATAGGTTTGTGAGCGTTTAAACTTTTGTCCCATTTTTTCGAGCTTAAGAAGCTCAAGCTCAAGGAAGTCTATAGGGCAGCGAAGAATAGTAATTGGTGACTTTGTAACAATGCCAATTGCTATAAGAGACATAGCTTCAATAGGGTCTTCACCAATGTGGTAGGTAACATCACGATTAAGTTCGGCTACCCCGTGAACTGTAACAGTTGTTGAGCCAACCCCTTCGATTTTCACGCCCAGTAATTCTAGATAATGGCAGACATCTTGCACTTGGTAATTTGCCGAAGCAAATTTAATAACTGTTGTACCAGGAATTTTAGCAGCTGCCATAATGACAGTTTCAGTAACGACGTCGCCAGCTTCATAAAGTATGATTTCATTTGGCTTTATGCCCGAATGATGAACTGTATAGTACTTAGAATCAGTATCAATAGTAATACCGAGCTTTTCG
Source organism: uncultured Candidatus Saccharibacteria bacterium (assembly GCA_964529025.1). Lineage (GTDB taxonomy): Bacteria > Patescibacteriota > Minisyncoccia > Phycocordibacterales > PALSA-1337 > CAZGUZ01. The sequence goes on along the minus strand of CAZGUZ010000001.1, from coordinate 12,153 downwards.
AAAGCGTAAAAGAAAGGTTTAACTGTGCGTGAGCCAAGGCGGCAGCCGCCCGCTTGGGGCAAGTCAAACTTTTTATACATGTGGATGAGCGGCGCCATGAGCATAATGCAGCTTCGTGTGCGGGCGGCTGCTTCGTAATCAATATTATCCAGATTAAGTTTCTTAGGCGGAGTCACCACAAGGTCATCACCTTTCCACTCTGTGCGAACACCAATACTATTTAAAACCTCGGTTATACGGTGAACCTCTTCGATCTTAGGAGCACTCTTAATAGTGGTTGTACCAGTTGTAAGAAGGGAAGCACACAGAATACCAACAGCTCCGTTTTTTGAACTTCGTACGGTTATCGAACCCTTAAGTGTACGACCACCATGAATACGAAAATTAAGAGTTCCTTTTGGAGCCAGGGTAACAATTTCGCGATCAAGAGCATTACTAATTTTTGCGAGTGTTTCGGTACTAATGTTTTGCTCGCCGTTTTCGATTCGAGCAATACAACTTTGAGTAGAACCAACCTTTGCTCCAAGCTCGGCTTGGGTCATTCCTCGATCTTCGCGAACTTGGCTAATCATTTTTCCGATCTTAATAAGGGCGCTCTGGGTTTCGGTAGCCTCTGTTTTTTGAGGTTGCTTCAGTTTTTTCTGTTGTTTCTTAATCATGAAATAAGTATAGCATATATGCTATGTCGTATATCCACACATAACTCTGTGCTAATATTGCTCTATGTATATTCATGTCAAAGTTCAAGCAGAAGCCCGAAAAGAACTTGTTAAAAAGATTGATGCAACTCATTATGCTGTGCAGGTCAAAGAACCGGCACTTAATAATTGTGCTAATCGCCGCATGCTTGAAATTATGAAGATTGAACTAGGAACACAGCGACTACGACTCGTCTCCGGCCACCATTCACCATCAAAAATAATTGACCGACTCGATGAGCCGGCCAATTAATTGCATTTAAGTATACGCCTTACCTACACGTCGCACTTAAGGTTTTGGTGCTACGGTAAGAGAATTTTTCTGAATAAAGTATGAGCCAATATGCTTGAATGATGTACCTGTCCATTCATAGTAGTGAGTAGGCAATACTTCAAAGTTAGAATAGTTGTCGTTTACGTAAGGGTTAATTACAAGAAGCTTACTATCTGCTTCATAGAGGAGTCCTCGTTCAGCAACAACAGGTAGCTGTCCAAGAATTTGACCAGTTTCGCGATTTACAATTGCACCGCTTTCACAACTTGATCCGCAACCCCAAGAAACTATACTGTATTTTCCTGCAAAGTTTGGAGCAGTCTCATTTGCTGCACTAAAACGAGTTGTGTACTCGGCACCAAGAGAGTGACTCTTAGGATTAATTGCTGGTAGATCGGTGAGGGCAACCTGACTTTTTGTTACGGTATAGTTACTGAAGAATGGCAAAGTAACACTTGAAATAACTCCAGAATTTACTCCTGAATTGTTTCCTGAATTTGCTGTAGTAGTTTGGCCTGTGGCAGGATCTTTTGTTGTAGTTTCGCTCGCAGGTCGTATATTCTTTGGAACATCTTTTTGTCTTCCATATTCTTGAGAATATTCATTGCGATCCCCAGGACCCATGCCTTTATTCCCGTGGAAATTATTAACACCTAAACGAATAATGACACCAATAAGTAATAAAATAATACCGACAAGTACTATATGCGATGTTTTCATATCTATATTATATAGTGAGTTTGTTGCGTGAGTATGTTGTTCTGTTGATAGCTCTTTGCTCCTAGAAAAATTGACGCCAAGCTTAACTGACTCTACTATAAAGTAGGAGGCTTTTTATTATGAATATGAGTGCAAGCAATGAACTGGACCCGGTTGAGTTTCTTGTTGGGTGTGAAGGGCTTTTGCGCAGAGCGGTTAGCGCAGTGCTCGGTCATGCAAGCATGTATTTTGACGATGCTATGCAAGAGGCGCGTCTTAAGGTACTTAAGGAAGTGTGGGGCAAGGTGGGACGTAAGTTCCAAAATTTTGCTGGATTCATCCAAAGCATTGCACGGCGCGCCGCTATGGAAGTCATGCGCACAATGGCAACTGTGGTTGTGGCAAATAATAAGTATTGGACCGGTAAAGTTCGAACTTATTTTTTTGAAACTTCCACAGTTGCTTTTGAGTGGTATGGCTCAAGCCACACAACACCATTTGATATGGTTGCACACCAAGAAGATGTTCGCAGCGCTCACTTACTTGTTGAGCGAGCACGGCGGATTCTTCAGGGTGAGCGTTGCAGGTACTCGCTTTGGCAGGTCTTGTGCCAAAGGCTCGGTGTGTGCCCTGATAAGCATAGTTTTCTTGGTCGGAGGGTTGTGCGAAAGTCTCTGGCGAAGAAATATCGCGTTACCCCTCAGGCGATCTCAAAGGCATATAAGCGAGCAGTTAGTACCCTTGAATCTTCGGGCATACGAATTACCGTGTTTGCCCGAGCATTGCTCACGCTGGCTACGACCAGTGAGAGCAGGTAAGTTGTTGGTGGTAGGCAAAAAGCCGGCTTTCGCAAGCGAAAGCCGGCTTCCTTTATTGTATATTCTGCAAGCAGTATTCTATTCTTCGCTCCGCACTTTGGCTGGCTGGTCAATGCTTGTGCTGCCGCTCGCGCCACTTTTATGTGCGGGGAATATCACATACATAATGACAGCGACAACTGCTCCGAGTGTATCGGCGAGCATATCTTTTTGAGCATCCCAAATATCACCTTGACTACCGAGGTATGCGGCGCCAGCTTCGGGCGCTGAGTATGCAGCATATACCCATTCAATAAGCTCATAGGTCATAGCAATTGTGGCAATAACAAAAATAGGGTAGGTATACAGAATAAATTTTCGTGAGACCATATTCTTTCGGTGAATCCACTCAAGAATTCCATAGGCATAAAGGCCAACACTAAAATGAGCAATTCTATCGTAATGGTTACGAGCAAAACCGAAAGTGTCAGTTACCCAGCCAAAAGGAACTTTTTCGAAAGTATAGTGCCCTCCAATAGTGTGCAAATACAATAATATAAACATGAGTATGTAAGCAGTGGTCGAGAAAGTAATTCCTTTAGAGCGTAAGAACCAAATAACAGCGAGTATGATCCATACGGTAAGATTTTCGACAAACCATGTTTGGCGATCAAGAGGATTGATTGCAAGAAAGATAAAAAGAACAGCGTATATTCCCGTGAGTATATTTAATGTATTTGCATGTTTCATACTCTCAGTATACCACCAGCATTAAGAGTCAAAATGAGTATTAAAGCTTTTGAATTTCTTTAAGATCATGATCAGGAAGATAGAGAATGACAAAACCAAGAATTACACCAATAACGCTGCTGAGCATATGGTCGCCACCAAAAACATGAATATCAACGCCGTCGAGTATATACCAAATTCCTCGCCAGATAAGTACAAGCCCCACAACAACAGCAAAGTTCTTTGCAAAATAAGATAAGAGTTTCATATACACATTCTAGCTCATTTGGGGTTGGGCATTATCCACATGTAGCAAAATTCGCCTACACCATTTTTATTGTGGTGTAGTATACTTGCTGTGTACTAATAGATAGAGGCTCTCGAAGCTCAATAATTTAATGAGCTTTTCACATACACACGAACATAGTTCGACTCCAGCTGATTCAGATAAAAAAGAATTTCGATGTTTTCATTGCGGAAAACTTCTTGCAAAAGGTGATTTGGAAAATGTTGACCTCGAAATAAAATGTCATCGCTGTGGCATTATCAATTCAATTTTTAAGACCATGAATGATCAAGTGGTTATTACCGATCCAAACGGTGTAATTTTATATGCAAACTCTTTGGTTGAAAAAATTACGGGTTATAAGCTTACCGAGATTTTAGGAAAAACTCCTGCTTTGTGGGGTAAACAAATGCCTCAAGAGTTCTATAAAGAACTTTGGCACGATATTAAGGTTGAAAAGAAATCGGTGGTAGTTAAAGTTCGCAATAAAAAGAAAGATGGAACCTTGTACTCGGCACTACTACGAATATCGCCGGTATTCGATATCCACGGAGAGATTTCGATGTTTGTAGGGGTGGAGTCGGTACTTACCGATTAGTGTAGTTAGCATAGTGTCTAGTTGTGCCTGTTTTAAATATTTCATAGAGCCCACTGTGGTCAAAATGTAATTATAACTATAGTTATTCTATGATCCAACCACAAAAACCCGCTCACGAAGAAGCTCGCATTGCATCGGTGTGCAAACTTAAAATCCTCGACACTGTTCCCGAAGAACGTTTTGATCAGATTACGGTCAAAGCCCTTGAAGTTTTTAGTGTGCCAATATCAACAATTTCTATCGTAGATAGCGATCGTGAATGGTATAAATCGGTTAAAGGTTTGCCTGTAAAAGAAGTCCCTCGAGAGATTTCGTTTTGTGGACATGCAATTTTGCAAGAAGACATAATGATTGTTGAGGATACACACAAAGATCAGCGATTTTTTGATAATCCAATGGTTACGAGTCACCCATATATTCGTTTTTATGCAGGGAAGTCGCTCTACGAAAAGGGAACCATTCAAGCAGTTGGAGTATTTTGCATTAAAGATATTATTCCACGAACATTTACCCTGAATGAGATTGGTATTTTCTTAGAACTAGCAAAACAAGCTGAAGACGAAATAAATCGAGACTTGGCAGAGTGTTAAGTGTTTGCCAGTTTGCTTTGCGCACGAGGTGTTGTTCGTAATATAAGCCAAGTATAAGTAATGTTCAAAACCTTTGATTTTTTTGTACATTTTGCTACTATAGGCACGTACGGTGCTTATAAGAGTATCGTAGCAAGGTGTTACAAACATTCCGGTGTAGCTCAGCGGTAGAGCAGTCGCCTGTTAAGCGATTGGTCGCAGGTTCGATCCCTGCCGCCGGAGCAGTAAATGAAAAAGTGCCAGCAAAGCTGGTGCTTTTTCTTTTACCCGCACGGCAGAGTGAGAAGGGCGGAGCGGATACCGAGCGAGAACGCGAGGTCGCGAGCCGGGGTCGAGAAAATTTCCGAGCGACGGCGAGGAAATTATTCGTGACCGATCCCTGCCGCCGGAGCCCTAGTGACGAAACCTCACAATTTGTGGGGTTTCGTCTTTTATTGCTTGATATTTTAGAGGTTCGAGCGCGCTCAAATTCTTTTTCAGCCACCTGACGACTTTCTATGAGCGTCATGATGAAAGAATGGTAATTTACAAAGACCTTTTTACCTTTTAGGGTGGGGTTCGAGCCTAAACAAGCGATACCAAATTAGAGTTAAAAGAATTTAACTTTACCTGGACCAACTTCCTCAATCTCTTTTTCACTCACTATCAAACCTGCGTTTTCTGGTATTGCAATAATCTTTTGTAAATTATATTTTTTCATGTAATCGATAATCGAATCATCCTCAGCGCCGGTGTAGTGGCACCAAATATTATAACCTTGAACAAGATCAAGGGCTGAGAAATCTGTCAGACCCACTTTATTTTCATCAAGAAACCTAGCAGGAATTATTGTCTTTGCCAATATAATCGCCCCTGCACTTCCTCCATAAATCGACATACCTTCTTTTGCAAGTATTGAAAGAATATCAAAAGTTCCAAATTCCTTAAGTTCTTTGAGTAATTTGTATGTATTACCACCCCCGATGTATATTCCAGAGAAAAGCGCAAATTCTTCCTTCGTCTTTGCTTTTAAATCCTCTTCAGTCCACATAACGATATTCTTAACGCCAAGAGGTCCAAGCACACTTGAAAGCCAAGTAACACAGCCAGAATAAGGATACTTGGCGGTATTTGTGGCGATAGGGATGTAGAGCAATGGTTTAGATAAATCCAAGGATGCAACAAATTTCTTGTCGAGTTCAATTGAATCAGCACCTCCGCCACCGCCTCCTAAAAATAATTTCATGTTTATATATGTCTTCGCTCAGCGAGCTTAATGAATAATTCCTGCACATTTTCTTGAAATCCGTTTTTGTAATCATTTAGAAATAAATCCTTTACCTCTAGTTGGTATAGCTTCAAGGTGTATAGTTTTTCTATCTCGACCCACATTGGTTCATATATCTGGTCTCCTGTTTTCATCTGCTCTAACTCCTCAGAATCAGGTCCTAGTTGCGGCTCACCAGAAAGATACTCACAGAGATAAAAGAAATTCTCTTCACCTGTGTCCCAGATAATGTGATATACAAGTTTTCCTACTTTAACTTTAAGAGTTGTTTCTTCGTCAATTTCTCGCACTGCTGTTTGATCGGGCGTTTCATCTTCCTCTTGTCCGCCGCCAGGAAACACCCAATATTCATCGCCTTTGTTGACGCGATGCATTACAAGGACCTTATTATCTTTTATGACGATTCCTGCCGAGCGATTCCTTTTCATAAAATAATTTTAACATTTTTTAGATTAACTTTGAACCTAGCAGTATTTTGCCATTTCTTCATCTGTAGGTCTTACTATTCCAAAGAAACCCTGCTTAATATTCGGGATCCAAATGTGAGCCTTATTTGTCTTCCAGAAGGTTCCTATTTCTCGTGCAATGTCGAGCAGTAAAAGAAAAAGTGCCAGCAAAGCCGGCGCTTTTTTTACCCGTACGGCAGAGTGAGAAGGGTGGAGCGGATACCGAGCGAGCATGCGAGGTCGCGAGCCTGGTTGTGGAAATTTTTGAGCTTATAAGAAATCGCTATACGTACGTGGAGATTGCCGCAATAGTTTGACCTACTAAATAAATCATGTTAATATGTTAAAAATACTTTGCTCTTAAAACTTAACCGAAAAGTGAACAATGCAGAATCCTTTTGTATTCTGGACCACGCTTGTTATTTTTATAATCGCATCCTTCAATCTAATCGTACTCTTGTGTAGAGGGCGAGCTACGGACGATCACTATCTAGAAGTCCTGAGCTTTACCGAGTGGAAAAATGGCGAAACGATCATGTTGGAATTGGAGCATTTGCTAGGCGAATCGATATCGATTAGTGATCTCTACGTAACTCTCCATAGACTGACCTGTGAAGGCATTGTGGAGAAAAGAGAATCACACAGCGAAGGTGAACTCGTTCTTGAGTTTAGAAAAATAAAGAACAAGAGTGGGGGTCGCAGACACAAGATTCAATTACCCCTATTTGCAGTAAAGTCACCCGCCTGAACGCAGGAGCACCCTCCAGTTCAATGGCGGGTTCTTCTTTTATACAAAACTCAAATACTCATTTCCAGTTTTCGACCCTTGCGGCCACGCTCAGTTTGTCTGTTTAATTTTAAAAAATATCTTAAATTACTTTTTACAAACAAAGATAAAACTGCACGGAATTTTTTCTGCTTTCAGTATTGAATAGTATTTAGTAGGTTTTTCTGACCCACTATCGTGCACTTTAGGTTTAGGCTCGTAGTATCCAATTATTTCAAATCCAGCTTCTTTTAATAATTGAAACCAGCTAGAAACCTTGCGGTAGGTTAGGTGTGCACTAATTCCTTGTGCTTTTTTCCAGTTTGGGAGTACTATCGGATTTTCATCATGGTAGGAATGTTCGACAATTAACTTACCATCCTCATGTATAACATCACTAAATAGTGAATGGTCCCAGCTCCAAATAAATTGCCCTCCAGGTTTAAGATATGAGTATATGTTTCTAAATGTTTCTTTCGGGTCCTGAGTCCAACCTACACCATAGACAGAAAACACAGTGTCAACGGGTTCAATGTTGAGCTTACTCTCCATCTTTCCATGAATTAGTACTGCTTTTTCTTCAGATACATAGTCTTTATTAAATCTCTGGGCTTCTTTGATTTGTGTACTAGAGAGATCGAGCCCATATACCTTAAGAGCTCCACGATCTAAAAGGTACTTTATTGATCTACCACTTCCACAAGCAATCTCGAGGAATGTCTTATTCTCAATCTGAGATATAAGATTAAGGTCATCCCCTATACCAAAAGGTCCCCAAACAGGAAGCGCACAAGCATCAAAAAATTCATGTGCAACTGCATCCCAAGCTTTCTGATTTTCGTCGATGGTATCTTTCATGTTTTTCTAAGAAAAGCTTTAGTTGAGTATAGTTGCATTAGAAGTAATATTAAATAGTACTTTAACATTTAGTACTACTACTGCCAATACTACTTTGCTGTGTCTAGCTGCAGTAGTACTATGAAGTTTCGTTCCTGAAGGTAATCAAGTATAATTGCTAGTAATTCAAGAGATTAAAAATTCTAAATAATGAATACAAGAAATAATTTTGGTGTCTTGGGTTCTTCGTACGATTCTGCTCGTCGAGGTTACCCACAAGAGGTTTATGATTATCTCAAATCCTTTACGAAAGTTTCAAATCCACGAACGCTCGATATTGGATGTGGTACCGGACTTGCGACTCGAGAACTCCAAAAGAACGGGTTTGAGGTAATTGGTTTAGACAAGGATGAAATAATGATTGAAACTGCTAAAAAATATGGTAAAGACATACCTTATTCTGTTGCAAAGGCGGAGCAGCTTCCTTTTGAGGGCGATACATTTGATATTGTTACTGCCTTTACTGCTTTCCACTGGTTTACTCATAAAAAAGCGGTAAATGAAATTAAACGAGTATTGAAAGACGGGGGTATATTTTTTGCGGCGCTTAAAGATAATCGATATGACAATGAACATGCAAAGGCGCAACAACAAGACTATCAAACTATACTTAGAAAGTACGTGGGAGATAAATATAATAGTGCAAACAACTACAATCCAGAGAAAATACTAGCTGAATGCGGGTTCAAAAATTTAACTGAAGAAGAATTTCCGGTTGACGAGTATTATTCAATTGAAGACGCCCTTGTTTTAATTCAATCGTTGAGCTATTGGAATCTTGTAGCAGAAGACAAACGGCAAGTTATGCTCGAAGAGCTCCGGCAAATGTACTCAAATTATTTAGTAGATGGGAAAGTGATTAGGTATAGAGAAATTTCTACTATGATTGGATTTAAATAATGTGCAGATATTGAGCATGATATACTTTGCTCATGAAATTAATTCTTAACGTAAGAGAAGATCTTGAGTTGCGCACATTTACTCTAGCTGATGCACAAACGTTTTTTAATGTGGCTCAAGAAAATAATATACACTTAAGGCAATGGCTCGGCTGGTTGGATGATGATAAAACAGTCTCTGACACTGAAAATTATATCGAAGAGAGTAATGAAAGATTAGAAAAAGGGGAAGGACTTGATCTGGGAATTTTTTGCAAGGATAAGCTAGTTGGTGGAATTGGTTTTTTCCCGATTGACACAGCAAATAAGAAAACCTCTGTTGCTTATTGGCTTACTCAAGAATCGCAAGGGAAAGGAATCATGATTGATTCTCTCAAAGTTGCTCTTGAATACGCTTTCGCAGAGTTGAAACTTAATAGAATTGAAGTTACTTGTGCTACTGATAATGTAAAAAGTTCAGCCCTTCCAAAGAAGTTAGGATTTGCTCTTGAGGGTGTAGCAAGGCAGGGTTCTTGGCTCTATGACCACTTTGTTGATTTAGAAGTATACAGTTTGCTAGCGAGTGAATGGAAAAACGGGTAAACGGGTCAGAAAGAGATGAAATCTAATATACTCTACATATGAATTCAACAACTAAAAGCGCAGAGTACGCAGAGTTAGAACAAAGAGCCCAAGTCTCTATTCAAAAAGCGAAAGAGCTAATATTAAAAACTATTCCACATGAAGATTTCGAATAAAGTCGACAATATCTTCTTCTGACATTTTTTGATAGTTGTGTGCTACCAGAAAATTGATATCTTTTTGAGCCTCTGCTATGTCGTACGGTAAGTCCTCAAGAGTTCTCTTGAACTTTATTTCCTCATTTTGACTTCGTTTGTAGGCTCTATGAGCGCTCTCTTCTGCGGATATATCAAGAAGAAATTTGTTTGAAGTTGGAATCTTTAGGGTGTGCGGACCTTCGGTGTGAAATCCTGCGAGCACAACGGAATTATTTGAGTGTTGTGCAAGAAATTCATTCATGAGCTTTTGTCGAAGTTCCGCAAGATTAAGTAAGTCTCTATCTTGCCAATATTTTTTTTGTGTTGAATCAAGGCCCAGAATAGCCGATGCTTCATCGTCAAATTCATCCAAATCTTTTGTGATAATATTCGGAAATAATTTATATATTTTTTGGAGCACGGTCGTTTTTCCACTACCTGAGGGACCGGCTATATGGCATAGTAAGCTCATGAGTTAATCCTAGCATACTATAACTAATTTGATATAAAACGAAGGCGTATTCTCTTTTGGTCATAACATAACTTTTTCATGAAAAACTCGAGGTGTATTTAAGTGAACTTGAGGCTGCAGGCGTGCCTCGACAGTAAAATAAGAATGGTATTTTTAGCTGAGCGTACTTTTAATCTCATCCCGAATCTGCATCCACATTCGGCCTGTATGATTCAATCCTTTTCCGTCGTCACCATCATCCCAAAAACCATCACCTGGAGGACCAGTCGTAATGTGCTTAACGATCTGCATATTACCTGAATCTATAAGAGCTTTGCGTACATCCTCATGTTGTTCTGCTTTGAGTCGCATGATTTTTAACATGACCGCTAGTTTGTGATCATCTTTTTTAAATTCTGGAATCTGAACATGTTTATATTTTGCCGAAGTCGCCCAAGCTTTTACTGGACTATGAGCTGTTCTGATTTCCTCAATAATCTTTGTGTCGGTGTATCGTGCGCACTGGTACGCATGCTCGACGGTGGGGTATACAACACCGTCAATTTCAATGGAATGTGCACTATATGGCGAAAAGTATATTGCAAAGATTTCTAAAGGTACTTTTTCAATGTTGTTTTCTACAATCGTGCCTTTATATGTTGAAGTCATTTTATTTAAGTAAATTAACGCAGTATTCAATGGCGTCGTCTGCTTTTTCAAAGGTTGGATAACCAAATTTTAAGGCTTCCTCTTTGTAGCGAGGTCTTTCGACATAGAAGAATACTTTTGCTTCTAGCTCTTGTAGCTCGGGAGTATCGCCCCAGCGTGGATCTTTTTTATTTCTCTCTAATGTCTCTTCAAAGGAAGTTCCAATTAAAACAACCCCATTAAAGCCAAGGTCTCTTTTTACAAGGTGAGGGAGCATATTTACACACTCAAAGATGACAGGCTGTGTTTCATTTTTAAATTTCGCAATTTCCTTAAGAAAAGCTGGCCAGAGTCCTTCTGATTGAGCCACTAAGTCATCCCACTGTTTTTCATTACTTGTGGTTGATAAATAAGTCTTTTCGTCTTGATTCAGATAAAAATCTGTCCATTGTTTATAATGAATGTCGGCTGAAAGTTCTTGACGTAGATCGTCAAGAATTATAGATCGACCGCCAGTTTTCTTAGCCACTATTTTTGCTAAGTACGACTTACCAGAAGTTGGTATGCCTGTTATGAATAGTCTTTTTCCTGCATGATTCATATTAGAATCTTACCACTCTCAACTCTTTTCTGCTATAATTTAAAAATGACAAAAGTAATCCTGTTTGACCTCGATGGTCTTGTTATAAAAAAGAAAGAAAAGCTATTCAGTCAACGTGTTTCAGAAGAGATGGGTTTTTCGTATGAACAAGTCTCAGAGTTTTTTACTGGAGAATTTAGAGAATGTTCTTTCGGCAGAGCTGATCTTAAGGAAAAAATTGCACCTCATCTTATAAAGTGGGGCTATAAAGGATCTGTCGATGATTTTCTAAAGTACTGGTTCGAAGGTGATAGTAATACCGATAAAGAAGTACTCAAGATTGTGAGTGATATCCGATCAAAGGGAATTAAGTGCTACATTGCCACTCGTCAGGAAAAATATCGAAAACAATATTTATTGGATGTTGTTGGTCTGAAAGATGTATTTGATGGAATATATTGCACTTGCGATATTGGCTACGACAAATGGGAAAATGGATATTGGGATTTTGTTTTTAATGATTCAAAAGCCACACCCGATCAGATTATGTTTTTCTGCGACAGCCAAAAGAATGTAGATAATGCAGGAAAGTTGGGTATTCGTGCCTACTTTTATACAGACATTAGTGTTCTCAAGGAGAATACAAAAGATTTTGTTTAGTCTGGTACACTACTGACGCTGACGAGGGATGTTGCAACTCTAGTAATACTATTCGTTGTCTAAATTATAAATAAAACCATTTCTACTCCAAAACCAAAGGGGTGGATGCA